>CANLSH010000001.1 GCA_947493705.1 uncultured Arachnia sp.
ACCAGACTCGACAACCTCGCACCCCTGAGCCGACGCACCCACCGCGCCAAAACAGCCGGATTCTGGCAATACCACCACCACACCACCGGACAACTCACCTGGACCAGCCCCCTCGGCTTCCGCTACACCACCGACAAAAACGGCACCCGACGCATCCAATAACCTCGACCGATCATCGAGTAACAAGCGCCAGTGAGCATGTCGAGGCGCCGTTCGGGTGACGGGGATTTCGACACATCGCGGCTCGTCCCTCACCGCGATTACTCAATCAGCGGCGCTATTTCGACACGCCGACATTCGTTCCTCATGGTCGGCTTACTCAATCAGCGGCGCTATTTCGACACGCCGACATTCGTCCCTCACGGCCGGCCACTCAATCAGCGAGGCTATTTCGACACACCGACATTCGTCCCTCACGGCCGGCCACTCAATCAGCGAGGCTCTCTCGTGACATCGCTGCTCGTCGATCGAGGCGATTACTCAATCAGCGGCGCTATCTCGACACACCGCGGCTCGTCCCTCACGGCCGGCCACTCAATCAGCGAGGCTATTTCGACACATCGCGGCTCGTCCCTCGCCGTGATCACTCAATCAGCGGCGCTATTTCAACACGCTGAGAATCCCTCTGGCCATCACCGCTACTCATTCCTCGCAGCGGACCTCCGGACGGCGCGTTCCTCAGGGCTTGCCTCCCGATCAGCCGGGGTTATTGCCGTGATCGCTCAATCGCCCCACCCCTCGTCGAATGGCATCAGTTGACGACAGCGCTAGACTCTCGCGGCAGACGGTCAGCTTCGTGTCTGACACCACAGCACTCAAGGAGACCCACGTATGGCTGATGGTCGACGACTCGACTACGAACTGGCCCGCACCACTCTGGACAACGGATTGCAGGTCTGCGTGCAGCCTGACCATCTGGCTCCCGCCGTCGCTGTGAACATCTGGTACGAAGTGGGCTCCTACGACGAAGATCCCGGACGTACCGGCTTCGCCCATCTCTTCGAACACTTGATGTTCCAGGGATCGAAGAACGTGGCCAGTGGTGAACACATGGCCCTCGTGGAAGCCAACGGCGGCTCAGTGAACGCGACTACATCGACGGATCGAACCAACTACTTCGAAACCGTACCCAAGGGCGCCCTGGAGTTGGCGCTCTGGCTGGAAGCCGACAGGATGAACTCTCTCGCCATCACCGATACAAACTTCACGGCCCAACGCGAGGTTGTGAAGGAGGAGAAGCGACAGCGCTACGACAACCAGCCCTACGGCGACCTCCTGGAGCTCCTGGTGGCGCAGCACTTTCCCACCGAACATCCCTATGGGCATCTACCCATCGGCTCCATGGCGCATCTGGACGATGCATCCCTCGAAGACGTCCAGCAGTTCTTCGACAACTGGTATCGCCCCAGCAATGCTCGTCTGGTGCTGTGTGGTCCCGTCGAACCCGACGAAGCATTCGACATGGTCGCCTCTCACTTCGGTGCCATTCACAGACAGGAACAGCCAGCACATGCGCTCTCCGCACCACCGGAGCTGCCAGCACACACCACCGTGACTCGCGGAGCAGTCCCCCACCCACTGGTCTACCTCTCATGGCCCACGCCCACGGCCGCAGATCCACAGCACCTGGCTCTCGATATCGCACTGTCTGTCCTCGCGGACGGAAACACCTCCCGGCTGCACAAGTCCGTCGTCCGCTCCCGACGGGTGGCCCAGGAAGTGCATGCAGCATCTCTGCCGCACCTGCGCTCCACGTCCATCACCACTCTCATGGCCCGCCCCACCGACGGCGTATCCACGGACACAACGGCGGCCGTCCTGCTGGAGGAGTTGGCCCGCTTCGGCGAACAGGGACCCACATCCGAGGAGCTCGATCGCGCTCTCGCCCAGTACGAACGCGATTGGCTTCTGGAACTGGCCACCGTCGAAGGACGAGCCGATCTGATCAACGACGGCTGGTTGACGCACGGAACTCCCGCCCACGTGAATCAGCACGGGTTGGAGTTGGAAGCGCTCACCACCGATGCCGTCCGCGACGCCGTGCAGAAGCACCTTGTGGAGGAACCCAGCCAGCTGCATTACCTGCCCACGGAGGTCCCCGCATGAATCGTCCAGCAGTCATACTCGGGGGCACCTGGCAATTCCCTGATCCGCACATTCTGACCCTCGACAGCGGCATGCAGGTGTGGGCATTCAACCTTCCCGGCCAATACATCGCTGCCCTTGAGATCGTCATGCCCACCTCGCTCGCTGATGAGCCACGCTCCATTGAAGGTGTGGCCACCGTCGCCCTGCACGCCGTCGACGAGGGAACCCACACCCATCCGGATGGGCGCATCACCGAACTTCTGGAGTTGCAGGGAGCAGCCCTGCGTGGTGGGGCTGCTCAGAATCACACCCGGCTGGGCGGCGACGCCCCCGCACATCGTCTACCCGCCGTGATGAAGTTGCTGGCGGAAGTGCTTGAGGAACCTGCTTTTGCAGCCGCGGACATCGAGCATCACGTGGAAATGCAGGTGGCGTCCTTCGACAGCCGCGTCGCATCTCCCGGTTGGGTGGCGAAGCAGGCTCTTCGGCAGGTTCTCTTCGGCACCGACAGCCGCGCGGGGCGGCCCGCTGCCGGGACACCGCAAACCTTGAAAGCCATGGGCCGCGACGACGTGATCGCCTGGCATGCGGCACGGTGGGGCGCGACGGAGGCGACACTGATTCTGGCGGGCGACCTCACGGGCGTTGACCTGAAAACCGCGCTGGAACCCCTGAACACCTGGAACAACCGCGCGACTCCTGCGACGCGTGATCCCCTTCAGACACTCCAGCCACAGGTGGTGCTCGTCGACATGCCCGCCGCAGTACAGGCCACCATCCAGGTGGGCTGCCTCACTGTGGGCCGCCGCCACCCCGACTGGGCTGCCCTCAAACTCGCTGGCCACGCCATGTGCGGCGCCTTTGCGAGCCGTCTCAACTTGGAGCTCCGGGAACGCCAGGGCTACACCTACGGCGTTGGCGGTGGCTTCACGGCCAGAAGGGATGACGGACAGTTTTCCGTGGGCGGCAGCTTCCGTGTGAATGTCGCCGCCGACGCCCTCAGCAGACTCCTGAGCGGCCTGCAGTTGGAGGTGCCTTTCAGCGAGGCTGAGATCGCCGACGCCAAGCGCTTCCTGGTGGGTATTGCACCACTGGCCAATGAAACAGCGTCCGACATCGTTCGGCAGGCAGCCGCTTTGGCGGCCGTCAACGAACCGGCGTCATTCGTGAACGAGCATTTCGCTGCCCTTGAGGTCCCATCAGCGCATGCCGTCAGCGCAGCGTTCCGTGATCACATTTCTCGGGACGGGGTGAGCGTGGCCATCAGTGGCCCCGCCCAGATATTGATGCCTGCGCTGCAGGCAGCGGGCCTGGACCCGGTCATCGTCAGCTGACCGGGCCCGTGCCCTCACTCAGCCGTTCAGGATGGTGAGTGCCTCTTCTGCCTTGGCGGTGCCTTCCTCGGTCTTCGTCTGGTACGTGGCGAGGTCCCCGGCCGTCAGCGCTTCGTCAGCCTCCACGAACAGAGCCATGGCCTCGGTCAGGAGGTCTGTGGCCTGCTGATCAATGGGAAGCTCCGATACCGGATCCTCCGAGACACCCGGGATCTCCTCATCAGGGATCGGCAGCTCACCGGTCAGGGCTCCTGCGTCGCCATCAAAGACCTTGTCCAGCGCGGATTGCAGCGTCGCACCGATGCTCACCTGTTCGCCGAAGCGAACGACAACGAATCGAAGCGCCGGGTAGCCACCCGTGGTGGATGTGGTCTGGGTGTAGATGGGCTGTACGTAAAGGAGTCCTCCACCCACCGGAAGGGTGAGCAGGTTGCCGTAGATCGCGGAGGCGTTGCTGCCATCCCTGTTGAAGGGCAGCAACGCGCTGGCCACCTGCTCATCCGTACTGATTGCGTTGAACGTCTGGCCGGGACCGGCGATCTGCCTCTCGTCAGAGAGCTTCAACACCTGAATCTTGCCGTAGTCCTCACTTGTGGCATCCGCATTGGCCGCCATGTAGACAGACAGGTTCTCTCGTGCCCTGGGCACGAACACCGTGGTGTTGGAGAAGCGTGGCATCTCCTCGCCCGGCCAACGAATCGTCAGGAAGTACGGCGGCTCCTTCGCGGTGCCTTCCGCCGTGCTCTGCACCGGATCGTTCGGGACCGCCCAGATATCGGACTGCTGGAACCACGTGTTGGTGTTCTGGGTGTGGTACCGGCCCAGTGTTTCCCGCTGGACCTTGAAAAGGTCGGCCGGGTACCGGAGGTGGGCCTCCAATTCCGGGGAGATCTCGGACTTGTCGGACACCACGCCCGGGAAGACCTTTCGCCAGGTCTGGAGAATCGGATCCTCCTCATCCCATTCGTACAGCTTGACGGTGCCGTCGTAGGCATCGACGGTGGCCTTCACCGAGTTGCGCACGTAGTTCACCTGGCGACCCATCAACAACCTGTCGGCCGATGTGCGCGCATCCGAAATGGCATTGGTCCAGTCGATCTTGGTCGAGTTGGGGTAGTTGGCCGTGGTGGTGTAGGCATCCACGATCCAGACGATTTTGCCGTCCACGACGCTGGGGTAGGGATCTGAGTCCACCGTGAGCCAGGGGGCTGCCTCCTGAACGCGTTGAACCGGGACACGGTTGAAGAGGATGTTGGATTCCTCGTTCACCCTGTCCGACAGCACCAGGTTGACGTCGCCGAAGCGAATGGCGAACAGTCCCTTGGTGAGGAAGTTGCCGATGGGCACTCCACCCTCGCCGTCGTAGGTGTACTTCGTCTCGCCGCCTTCCTCGCCACCACCCGGAGTGTCCAGCTCGACGGGAGCACGGTCTTCGGGAGCGCCGGCAACCACCCAGTGGTCTGATTCCTCGCCGTAGTAGATGCGGGGTTCATGCTCGGGCAGAAGTCCGACGGTGGGGATGCCACCGGAGAAGAACACCGGCTCGCCGTTGCTCTGTTTCTGGTTGCCGTAGGCGGCCACCATGCCGTAGCCGTGGGTGTAGACGGTGCGCATGTTGTTCCAGCTCTCACCGGACTCGACGGAGTCCAGATCCAGCTCACGCACAGCCACCACGGCGTCCGTCTCGTTGCCGTCGATCTCATAGCGATCAATGTCAAGCGTGTCGGGGAACGTGTAGTAGCCACGGACCTGCTGCAGTTGCTCGAATGTGGGAGGCAGGACCGCAGGATCCATCAGACGGATGGCGGGCAACGCCTCGGCATCCTCCCTCAACTGACCCGCTTCGGCCGTCGTTTCCGCCTCGTAATCGGTGATCTCCACACCATCGATACCGAATCCCTCCCGCGTGGCCTCAATGTTGGCCGCGATGTAGGGGCTCTCCAGGTCAGGCTCATCCGGCGTCACCTGGAATTGCTGCATGAACCACGGGTAGGCAATGGACAGGATCATCGAGGACACCACGAGAAGCGCCACGGACACAGCAGGAATGCTCCAGCGCACCTTGTATGCGTTGTAGAAGCACAGCAGGGCACAGATGACGGCGATGGCTGCGACGATGAGGTGGGCCGGGATGCGAGCGTTGGCGTCCGTGAACGTGACGCCGGTGAAAAGCGCGTTGGTGGTTGTCAGGTAGCTGAAGCGATCCAGAACCGCCGACGTCGCGAAGAGCAGCAGCAGCACCCCCAACATGATGGAGAGTTGACGTTGTGCGGCATTGCCGGTCTGGCGCACATCAACGTTGCCCATACCGCGCAGCGCCTTGGTGGTCATGGAACCGGTCAGGAAGTGCACGAGAACCGCGGCGATGGTGGCGGCAATGACAGTGAAGGTCACATACCCCAGGACAAAATTCCACCATGGCAGCTGGAAGACATAGAAGGAGGCGTCCATGTCGAACTGTGCGTCAGTGCTACCGAAGGCCGTGGATTGCGTCCAGGCGAGGAAGGTCTGGTTCATACCAGCCCCCACGGATCCCCCGATGAAACCGATGGTTACAGCAGGTATCAGCATCATGAACTTGGAGCGGCGATCCAGAACGTCGCGCAGCTGCACCAGAAGTTCTGAGTCCAGATTGGCACGTCGGACCTTTGGGCGCAGACGGTACGCCAGTGCCATGCTTCCATAGAGGGCCGCCGCGAGAACGATGCCGAAAACTGCGAACAGCCCCAGTTGTGCTGCGAGCTGGGTGGTGAACACCTGCCGAATGTTCAGGCTGTCGAACCACAGGTAGTCAGTCCAAGTGCGGGCGAAGATCACCAACAGCGCAAGGGCCACCCCCACGATCACGATGGTGGGCAGCAGCGCCCCGCGACGCGGAGCCGCTTCGGTGCTGATTGTGGACTCACTCATGTGTTGCGCCTTCCAGGGTGCGGTTCAGGGCTTCTGTGAGCCCGGGGACGAGATCTGCTGCACCGAGCAGGTCTTCGGGATTGGAGACAAGACGGGCGAGACCGTGATGGGTTCCGTCGCGCAGGACGCCCACCACCACGCGAACGTCAGTCTTCTCAGGGTGCTGCATGACGAATTCCACGGCCGCCTCTGGATCATCGGGGATCTGATCCTCGAACTGTGGGGGGAGGAACGTGCGTTCCATGGCGACGGCAACTCCATCGACGGTGTCAGGAAAGAAGATTTGCTGCAGCCGCTCCAGGACATCAACGCCCGAGGCGAAATCATCCTGCTCGACCGCAGTCAGTGCATCCTCCGCGGTCTCGGGCACGCGGCCTCGCAGCTGGGGCTCAACCTCAAGGAGGGTGCTGGTGGCGACGAGGGCAAACAGACGCGCAGGCTGGTCCCAGCCGTTCTCCGACACATGTCGTTCGATGTCAGCCAAGCAGGCGATGAGCCTGCTCGGATCGTTGTCAACCACAGGTGGGAACCTCCGCATACGATTTGCCTTCGTCGATCAACTGCAACGCAGAGATCGCATCCTTCAGGGTAGACACCGGCACAAGGCGCATGTCGGTGGAGAGCGCCCCGACGTCGGGGCAGTTGGCCCGCGGGAGGAGGAAGACCGTGGCTCCATCCTGCTCGGCGCCAGCCAGTTTCTGCCGCACACCACCGATGGCGCCGACGTTCCCGTCCGGGTCCATCGTACCGGTGCCGGCCACGACTTCATCTCCGAACAGATTGCCCTCGGTGATCTTGTCATAGATGGCCAGTGAGAACACAAGTCCCGCGCTCGGTCCCACAACGCTGGAATCCAGGCGGTAGACGACGTCGGGGGCATAGCGATACCCGGGTGACACCTTGACCCCTGCGTCCGGCCGACCCTGGGCATCCGCGTTCAACGCAACACTGACGCTCTCGGTGACGCCTTCCCGCAGCACGGTGAAAACCACTGGGTCGCCCACTTCACGGGAAGCGATTATTTCCTTCACCTGCTCTGCTGACTCCACTTCCTCGCCGTCCACTGACTCTATGAGGTCTCCTGGTTGGAGACGTTCATTGGCGGGACCAGAAAGCGTGACAGAGGAGATGATGGGCATTTCCGTGACGGACTGTACGGCAGCGCGCAGGGCGGCGACGGTGGCGCTGGAGCGAGATGTGTCCATGGCCGCCACCGCGACCTCACGGACTTCATCCTCGGACAGGCCGGCTGGGTAGAGCACTTCACGTGGCAGGGCATCGGCCCGCGTGCGTACATGGGCCAGGAGGGCTTCCGGCAGGCTCACATGCGCATCGACCCTTGTCGTTGACACCGTCGTCATCAGGAGTTGGCTCGGATCCGTCGGATAGTTCTGGATGCCGTTGACCTCCAGCAGTGGGCCCTCCTCATTGCTTCCCAGAACGTTCACGGTGTTGCCCGGACGCCACGTCACAAAGGGAACCGGGACAACGATCAGGAGAGCCGCCAGTACGACAAAGAGAATCGAGGACACAATGGCGACAACGTTGCGCGACACCCGCACTCCCCTTACGCCTCGTCAGCTTCTACCTTGAGATCCCCAGACTACCAAGCGTGCAGAAGGTGGCCATTCGCGGGGACGTGTGGCCAGCTGGGACAATGGGGCATGCGTGCTGAACTGAAAGTGGAAGGGACACATCATGGCCAGCGATGACACATCCTCCTCATCCGGCGGGTTCGACTTCGAGGAGATTCGTAAACTTCTCGAACAGATGGGCCTTGGCACCGGAGACATGGACTTCAACCAGCTGCTGGAACAGGTGGCCAGGATGCAGGCAAGCGGCAGCCCCGGGTTCGCCATGACCAACGCGGACAAGGATCCGGATGCCGCGTGGCGCACCACCATGACAGCCGCACAGCAGTTGACGCAGGGCAAGGGTCCTGATCGTCACATGGAGCCGTCTGAGCGAGCTCTGCTCGTCGACAGTGAACGGCTGGCGCAGTCCTGGCTGTCTGGCCACACCGCGTTTCCCGAAACGGGGCTCCCCCCGGCGGGGATCCAACGTGAGGAGTGGCTGCAACGCACCAGCAAGGGGTGGCGCGCGCTGGTGGAACCCATCATCGACGGGTTGGCGGACGCACTGCAACGCGGAGCCTCCGCCGAGGCGATGCCGGAATTGGGCGCACTGTCGGCGATGTTGGGGCCCATGATGCGATCCTCCGCATCACTGATGTATCGCGATCGCCTCAAGAAGGTGCTGGCGGAGGTGGCTGGCACTACGTTGACCGGCACCGAAGTGGGTATCAACCTCATGGACGACACCCCGGTGCTCATCCTCACGGGCAACGTGTCGGCATTCACGGAAGAGTTGGAACTGCCGGAGTCCGACGTGCTGCTCTATCTTCTCGTGCGTGAGGCTGCGAGACAGCGACTGTTCCACAGCGTTGGCTGGCTCTCTCCGCAACTGAACGCTCTCCTGGCCCACTTCGCCCGGGAGATCAGCATCGACTTCGAAGCCATCAGCGCCAGCTTTGACCCGTCGCAGATGGAGAATTTCTCTTTGGAGGACATGGTGGAGGTGGGCGAGAAGGTGCGCGGTTCCTTCTTCAAGCCTGCGAGCACGCCCACGCAGCTGGAGATTCTCGACAGATTGGAATTGCTGCTCGCTCTCATCGAGGGCTGGGTGGATCATGTGACGGCGCGCGCAACGGGACAGTGGATGACCAACGCATCCCAGCTGAGCGAGGTGGTGCGCCGTCGTCGCGCCTCCGGCGGCCCCTCCCAGGAAGTCTTCAACCAGCTGCTGGGGCTGGATCTGCGTCCACGACTCGTGCGCGATGCGGAGAACCTGTGGGCCTCCATCGAGCATGAACGAGGAGCTCAGCGCGACGCCGTGTGGGAGCATCCGGACCTGTTGCCCACCTCCGAGGACCTCAAGGATCCCCTGGCTTTCGGCAAGCGTGATGCAAGCGCACAGGGACATGACGACCTCGATGCAGAGTTGCGCAAGATCCTCGGGGAGGACAGCTGAGGAGACAGCATCCTCCGTTGGTTGGATTGTGACCGATCCCGCCTGTTACCTTGGCTCCCAAGGAGTCCCGATCTGACGTGCGCGCTGGGGAAGGCGGGCACGTTGACCGGGACTCCGCTACCGTTTACCGGGTTGTGACCGTGATGTGTGCGGTCGGACCGCTACATTGGCGAGGAGTCTGCTTCTGTTTCGGAGCAGTTCCACGAACTTTTTACTCAGGAGGAAAGATATGGCTGGAGCAACCGGAGAGACCTACGAAGGCTCGTTCTACTGCGTGAAGTGCAAGGAGAAGCGCGACGCCAAGGGCGAGGTCCACGTCAATGACAAGGGCACCAAGATGGCCAAGGGCAAGTGCCCCGTGTGCGGGACGAACCTGAACCGTATCCTCGGCAAGGCCTGAACCACACCCTCTGTAGGTAAAACGGGGACGACGCCCACAGGGGCGTGGTCCCTGTTTTCATGTCCCCGAAGGTTTCATGAGCGCTCAGCGACGTGTTCTGCGACAACCTTGAGACACTCCTGCCCGTAGCGATCCACTTTGACCGTGCCGATGCCCGGCAACTTCAGCAATTGCTGCCGTGTCGTGGGCTCCGCTTCAGCAACGGCCTGCAGCGTCGCATCCGTGAACACCACGAAGGCCGGAACCGATGAGAGCTCCGCCGTCGCCTTCCGCCAACGTTTGAGGGCCAGCATCAGCGCCTCGTCGTAGTTGGCCTCGCAGCCGGTGTGCCGGCTCATCTTGCGTTCCGCGGCGGAGTGCAGCTGGTCACCACATACCGAGCAGGAGCGGGAGCGCAGACTGCCACGCTGGCGCCGACCCGACGAGGTGGCGGATGGTTTTGCCTCCTCAGAGGTCAGTCCTGCCAGAAAACGGGAGCGATTGGCGCTCCGGTTGCCACTGGTGGTGGCCCAACTGACGTGGAGCCTGGCCCGGGCACGGGTGAAGGCGACGTGGAGCAGGCGGCGTTCCTCGGAGAGAGCCGGTTCCTCCTGCGACAGCACGAACGGCATCAGTCCCTCACGGACTCCCACGACAGCCACGGCGTCCCACTCCAGCCCCTTGGCGGCGTGCATGGTGGACAGGGTGACGGCGTCGGCCACCGGTGCGGACTGCCATGATGCACGCTCCGTCAGCCAGCCCAGCAGATCCTCGGCCTTCCACCCCTGGCGCTTCTCGTCTTCCTCCAGCACCATGCTGCGCAGGGCATTGAGGGATTCCCAGCGCTCACGCTGGCGACCCATGGACGTGGGCGCCTCCGGTGACCAACCAGTGGAAGCGAGGAAGGAGTTCATCAACTCAGGCACCGCTCCCTCCGGTTCCGCCTGGGCTGCGCGTCCAAGGACCGTGATTGCCTGGCGCACCTCCGCACGGTCGTAGAACTTCTCCGTGCCGCGCACGCTGTAGGGCACTCCCGCATCGGTCAGCGCAGCTTCGAAGGACGGTGCCTGCGCGTTGATGCGGTACAGCACGGCCAGTTCCGACCACGAAGTACCACCCTCGTGGGCGTCCCTCAACCACCGGGCCACCATCGATGCCTCGTCGGCCTCGCTTCTCACAGGATGGAATTCCGGCTGCGGACCGGACGGGCGGGTCGCCCGCAACTCTGCGCGCGCATCACGTCGACCAAGCACATGGCTGCTTGCAGCCAGGATTTCAGGAGTGGAGCGATAGTTGCGCACCAGTCGCACCACTTGAGCAGTTTCGCGCTCCGAGGCGAACCCCAGCAGGAAGTCCGCCCTCGCTCCGGCAAACGAGTGAATGGCCTGATGGGGGTCCCCCACCACACACACGTCGTCTCTGTCATCAACCCACAGCGAGACGAGTCGGTGCTGCACCGCCGATACGTCCTGGTACTCGTCGACGACGAAGTGCCGGTAGGTGGTGCGGATGCGCTCCGCCACTGCCGGGTGCTCAGCCAGCAGGGAGGCGCAACACAGCAGAATGTCACTGAAATCCACTTGGCCCGATGCGACCTTCGCCTTCTCGTAACCGGTCATCACGGCAGCCACCTGGGCGGGCGTGGCACCGGTCACCTGACGCCCCGACTTCTCGGCGAGTGCCGCGTACCTCTCAGGGGTCACGTTGCTGGATTTCGCCCAGGAAATCTCGCTGTCCAAATCCCGCACGAGGGCAGTTTCTGACGAATGCAGGATGGTTGCCGCTGAACGCGCAACCAGGGGAAACGCGTTGGCCAGCACCGGCGGGAACTCCGAGCCGAAGGCCTCCGGCCAGAAGTACTGGCACTGTCGCAGTGCGGCCGAGTGAATGGTTCGGGCCTGGGCGGTGCGCACCCCCAGTGAGGCGAGTCGGCTGCGCATCTCCCCCGCTGCCCGTGTGGTGAACGTCACCGCCAGCGTGGCGGAGGGGTCATAGCGTCCTTCGCGGACGGCGTGGGCAACACGGTGCGTGATGGCGCGGGTCTTGCCCGTGCCCGCTCCCGCGAGCACCACCAGTGGAGCATCCAGGGACGTCGCCACCTGCAGTTGTTCGGGGTCCAGCGCCGCAGTCAAGTCGTTCACATCTGCCATTGTGCTGCCCCACACCGACAATGGAACAACTGCCGAAGATGGCAACCGTGATTGTCGCAGCTGCCCGCTAGGGTGATGCGAGATCTGGGAGATGAGGTGAAGGTATGGCGCTGACGGTGTTGCAGGGCAACAGGTGGCAGGAGCTCGTGTCCTCGCTTTCCGCATGGTTGGCGGAGGATCCTCCAGGTGTCTTCGAGACGGCCACCGTCGTGGTGTCATCCCGATCCGTGGCCCGCATGCTGCGCCAATCCCTGGCGGAGTCGCTGCCACAGTCGATCTGTGCGGGTGTGCAGTTCATCACGCTCCCACACTGGGTGGAAGAAGCGGCACGACGCCATGGTTACGCCGAAGAGGTATCGGCGTGGCGTGCTACCCGCCTGCAACTGGCTGTGCTCAGCGCTCTGGGTGTCATGATCGACGAGGACGTCTCCGTCATTCTCTCTGCCCACCTTGGTGCCGAGGGCTCGCCGGCTCGGCGGATGCAACTGGCCGGTCGGCTGGCCCGTCTGCTTCGTCGCTACGTGGAGTGGGCCCCTGACATGGTGACCGGTTGGTTGGAGACCGAGGACGGGGGCGTGGCCACCGACGCTGTGGGGAACCCGCTGCCTCCGCACCTGAACTGGCAGCCGGAACTCATGCGACGCGTCACCGAACTGCTGGAAGTGGACCCGGTGGACACGTGGCGGCTGGTGGGTGAGGACATCGAGATAGACGGGACCTCCCGGCGCACCGGATTCTTCGCCCTGTCCGACGTATCCGTCAGCCAAGCCCGGCTCATCGCCGCACACACTCGCTCACAGGATTCGATCCTCTGGGAGGTTGGCGCGCATGGCAACAGAGGCTGGGCTGGCGCGCTGGCCTCCAGCAGTTCGCAGCTGGCCGGGCCGGACCCCGGCCCCGGCAGCGTGGAGGTGCACGGCTCGCACGGTGCGCAGCGACAGGTGGAGGTGCTGCGGGATGCTCTGGTCAGACGATTTGCGGCCGATGGGAGCCTGGAGCCGCGCGAGGTTGTCTTGGTGTGTCCGGACCCGCAGGAGTGGTGGCCTCACCTGCGCACGGCATTTTCTCCCGCGCCCGAGGATCCGCTGGCCCACCCCGGTCGTCAGCTCCGTGTCCAGCTGGGTTCGGGCTCCTCCCCCAACCTCGTGCTCCGTCTGATCCACGATGCACTACGACTGGCAGATGCTCGTGCAACAGCATCCGAGGTCATTGAACTCATGCTGTTGCGCCCCGTGGCGCAGCGCTGGCGGCTCTCCAATCGTCGAGACGTGGTGACAGAGATCGTTGGGGCTGCCGAGATCCGTTGGGGCCTGGATGAGAAACATCGTGGAATGCTCGGCCTCGACGGAGTCAGCCAGAACACCTGGGTGCGTGGTCTGGATCGCCTTCTGGCCGGGCTCACACTGTCACCGGATGCCACCGCCCTGCCCATTTCGGGGGTGCACACCGTCGGCACGTCGGATCTTGATGTGGTGGGAACGCTGTCAGAACTGGTCTCCCGGCTCCGTAAATTCGTCCACGGCTCACTGTCCGCCACCACAGTTCAGGGTTGGGTAGCACGCATCCGGGACCTCCTGACTGATCTCGTGGGCCCTTCATTCGAGGACGAATGGATGTTGCTGGAAGCGCATTCTGCGCTCACGGACATGACCGAACAGCTGTCCCCGGATGCGGCAACGCTGTCTCGGATGGAATTCGCACGTCTCTTCGACACCGCCACACGTGAGTTCGCACCCCGGCCCGCGGTGGGCAATGGCTCCCTGGCGGTTGTGGCAATAGGTGAGTTGAGCCACGTTCATTTCCGGCTCGTCTGCATGCTGGGCATTGGCGATCCCGCCGCTACCGGCGACGCTGATCTGGTCAATCTCGGCCCGGACGTGCCTGATCGCCGACGGCAGCGACACACACAGCTGCTGGCCCACGCCCACGCCGCCGATGATGTCGTGATCATCTCCCAGAATCGCGATGGCCGTACTGATGAGCGACTGGCCGAGCTGACGGCGGTCACCAGTTTGCTGCGTGATCTGGGATGCAGTGTCACTCACGTCGACGCACACCCACTCCACGCCCACGCCGAGCAGAACTTCACGGATCAGCCGCTGAGTTTTGATCATCATGCGAAGCGGGCTGCAGAGACATTGCGTGCGACCGGGACCGACGCCCCCACCGCCCGCGAGGAGAGACGACGCACCGCCCTGGCGTGGACGGGTTCATCCGCTCCAACGCAGGCAACCATTGAGGACCTTCACCGGGTCCTCAAGGATCCGGCCGCGGCATTCCTGCAGTCCGCTGCAGCTGTGCGGTTCCTCACGCAGATTGAGCTGCACGACGAGCTGCCATTGCTGCTGAACGCCCTGGAGGCGTGGGGCGTGCAGGATCGGCTGCTGCATGCCCTGCGCTCCGGTCTGCCGCCGGACCGAGCCGCCGCTGCCGAATTCCGGCGTGAGTCAGTACCACCGAAGCTGATCGGCAGGACAATGGTGAGCAAGCCTCTGAAAGCTGCCAGAGAGCTGTGGGACGCGGCAGAGAGGGATCTGACAGCCGAACAAGTGCAGCATCGTGTGGAACTTGACCTGGATGGCATCCGTCTGCAGGATTCGGTGAGCACCCATGGCGAGCAGTTGGTGCACGTGGTGGCCGGTAAAGGTGTCAAGCATGAGCTGCTGCCGTGGCTCCAGGTGTTGGCACTGGCGTCGATGGGTGTGCCAGCACGCGCCGTCGTCCACCGGATGGATCGAGAGAACTTCTTCGATGTCTGCACCCGGCGAGAGATTGTGGCACCCCCCGCTGACGTGGCACAGGAACTGCTCATGGTGGTGAGCCGGGCATTTCGGGAGGGACACACGCGTCTACTACCGGTGCCACTGGAGCCGGCGCTGGTCTATGCCGGGCAGCTGGTGGCCGGCCGTCCGGATCCTCGATTGTGGGAACTCCGTACGCGGGCGTGGGAGGCGCCATGGCGTTTCCTTTCCCCGCAGTGGCAACTCTTCTTCAGCGACGACGCACCCCGCGAACTGGTGCAGGGGGAGAGAACGGAGCGCGATCCGGTGTCGACGCAGCCCAGTGCCTTCGGCGCGTGGGCAGAGGCCCTGTACGTCCCGATGCTGCAGGGAGGAATGTGAGCGATGTTCACCATCACCTCTGCCCTCCCCACCAGTCCGCTGCTTCTCGAGGCCAGCGCAGGCACCGGGAAGACGTGGACCATTGCCGCGCTGACAGCGCGCTTCATCGCAGAGAGCGACACACGGATCGATGAGTTCCTGCTCATCACCTTCAGCAACAAGGCGGCGCAGGAACTGCGCAGCAGCGTGTTCAGGCAACTGCAGAAGTCGGAATCAGCTCTCGGCACCTTCCTGGAGAGCGGAAGCGAACCCAGTGCCGATGACGAGGTCTCGGTGTGGTTGTGCCGGGATGACGTCGATCAACGTCGCCGGCGCCTTCGTACCGCTCTGGATGCCTTCGACACCGCGCTGATCGCCACCACCCACGTCTTCTGTCACATCATGCTCAAGGAACTGGGGGTGCTGGGCGACTGGGATGCCGGGGAGAACATCCTCTCGGATCCTCGCGCACTGATCGACCAGTGCGCCACAGACGTCTACATCGCCCGCTACCAGGACGTGGCCGAGCCAACACTGGATCCCCGACGGGCACTCACCATCGCCCGCGAGGCCTGCCTGACCACGTTGGACGTGACGTCACAGTACGAGGACGACGAGGAATTCTGCCACGAGGTGCGCAAGCGATTCACGACGCGGAAGCGCACGATGGGGCTGGTCACCTTTGACGATCTCACGAGCCGTCTCAACGACCTCCTGCTCTCCCCCGCAACCGGCGACTGGGCCGTCGATGCCCTTCAGAATCGCTTCGCCGTGGTCCTCGTGGATGAATTCCAGGACACCGATCCGCTGCAGTGGCAGATCATCAAGCGCGCCTTCGTTTCTTCCGGGCGCGCCACCATCCTGATCGGGGATCCCAAACAGTCCATTTACGGTTTTCGCAACGCAGACCTGATGAGTTATCTGGACGCCGCCCGCGAGATCGAGACACTCTCGCTGCCGTGCAACCATCGCTCCGACAAGGCTGTTGTACAGGGGGTTCAGGAGCTGTTCGGCAATCTGGCCCTGGGTGATCCCACCATCACGGTGGTGGACGTGGAGAGCAAGCACGCGTCACGCCTGAGCATGCCGGGGCCCGCCCGGGTCCTGATCCGACGCGGCACAGCCGACACGCTGCAACATTCCCCACACGAATCCATCGCCCACGACATGGTGGGGCTCACCATGCGCGTCCTGGAACTGGGCAGGATCGCAGAGGAGAACGACGGCGAACGCTCACTCAGCCCCTCAGACATGGCCGTGCTGGTGCGCAACCGGGCGCGCGGAGCGGAGCTGGTGGATGAGCTGCGGGAGGCGGGAATACCTGCGGTATTCCACGGTCAGGAGGATGTCCTGACCAGTGATGCGGCCCATGACTGGGCGATGCTACTGGCTGCCATGATCGCACCCACCCGATCCAACATCGTGCTGGCCGCCGCCACTGACCTCCTGGGCTTCGCCTTCTCCGGACTTCTGGACGGGGGTGAACATTCCGTTGCAGCTTCGGTTCTGGTGCACCGTCTGATCCATGCCCACGCATCCGGTGGTGTTCCCGAGCTGTTGACCGTCCTGGTCACAGCAACGGGTCTCGATGCCCGCGTACTGGCCCGACCGGATGGTGAGAGGGTCCTGACAGATCTGCGCCATGTGGCTGAGCTGCTCTCAGGCACCGGAATCGCTGACCTGAACGCACTTCAGAACTGGTTGCGCCGCGCACGAGACGGCATGGCCGTTGATGGAGCCGAGACACGGTTGGCATCCGATGCTCCCGCCGTCCGCGTCACGACGATGCACTCGGCCAAGGGTTTGCAGTTCGGCGTCGTTCTCATTCCGGAGGTGAGTGATCTCATCATCCAGTCCCGGAAACCATTCCCCGTGGTACTGGACGGGAAGAGATACCTCCATGTGGGTCCCCCTCTGGATTTCCGGGACCCCACGCGCAAGGAGTTCGAGCGCCAGCAGCGTGAGGAGGAATTGCGTCTGCTCTACGTTGCGCTGACCCGCGCCCAGTACATGAGCATTGCCTGGCACGTCGCAGGAAAGCGATCACAGTCCGGCGCGCTGACGGCCCTGCTGGCCCGTGATCGCAGCACCACCACCCTGAATGAGCGCTACGCCCGCATTCCCGCCCAGCTATCGCTTGATCCTGCCCTGGTCCATGTCAGTGAGCTCAACGAGACGCCACCCCTCCCCACGCCGAGCCACCCCGTCGAAACCACCCCCTTGACGACGGCTCACATGGACCGGGAGGTGGATCAGCTGTGGCGACGCACCTCCTACTCCGGGTTGACGGCCGGTCTGTACGAGCTGGGCCTCACGCCGGTGCACGGCGACGAGCCCGCCGAGCTGGAGGTGTTCCAGCCTCCACCCACCCCGGGGCTCGATCTCCCCTCTCCCATGGCAGAATTACCGGCTGGTGCAGCATTCGGCACTCTGGTCCATGCGACGCTCGAAGAGTTGGACTGGCGGCCGGAGCATCTCGCCGCCAGCTCCCATGCCGTGGTCTCGCGCCTCGCTCCCCGGTTCGGGATGTCCCAGGAACAATCTGCTGTGCTCGCCTCCTCGATCATCCAGGTCTGTGCCACGCCCCTCGGTCCCCTTGCCGACGGCATCGCCCTGCGAGACATTCCCCTGGAGCACCGACTTCCTGAACTGGATTTCGACATGCCGCTGTCCGAACTGGGTACCTCGGGCACCGTCGGGAATTTGGCAGATCTCATGTCCGAGCATGTGCCCAGCACCGACTCCCTGGCCGCCTACCCAGCTCACCTCCAATCCTCACCAGCGGCCGGTGGCGTCCTGCGTGGTTTCCTGACGGGCTCCATCGACGCCGTGCTGAAGACTCCGACGGAGAAGTACGTCGTGGTGGACTACAAGACCAACAGGCTGCCCACCGCCCCGGGCGAAGTACTCACCGTCGGCCACTACCAGGGCCCGGCGATGTCCGAAGCCATGATGCATGCGCACTACCCCCTGCAGGCCCTTCTCTACTGTGCGGCACTGCACCGGTTCCTCGCCTGGCGGCTGCCCGGCTATTCGCCCGAGCAGCATCTGGGTGGTGCCGGGTACCTGTTCGTTCGCGGCATGGCTGGAGAGGATGCGCCGGAGGTTCCCGGCATGCCGTGTGGCGTCTTCACGTGGCATCCTCCCACCGCACTCGTGCTGGCGGCCTCGGAGCTGTTGAGGGGTCACCCATGAACCGGCATGAGGTCCCGGTGGCCGCCACGGGACTGCTGCGCACTTTCGCTGAGGCCACGATGATCTCGTCTGTGGACTTCCATCTCGCTCGCCGCATGGCCACGCTGAGCCAGGAATACGATGAGCGCGTGGAGCTGGCGTTTGCCCTGGCCACGCGGGAGTTGCGCCTCGGTTCGGTGTGCCTAGACCTGCAGTTGGCACCCGGGCTCGCGCCGGAGTCCGGCATCGAGGACGGAGCCGTGGATGCCATGGTTGCCGCGCTCCCATGGCCCGAGCCCCAGGCCTGGCTGGAGTCCCTTGCCGCGTCACCGGCGGTTGCGCGGCCGGGTGATGAGGCGCGAGCTTTCCGCCTGGACGGCTCGTTGCTCTACCTGGACCGGTACTGGGGCGAGGAACGTCTGGTGGAAACCCGGCTTCGCCACCGCTCCGGGCTCCCCCCACTGAAGATCGACGACGAGACCGCCCGACGCTCACGTCTACCCCTGCAGGGCATGGAGGCAGACGTTGAGCAGGACGCCGCCGTCCTCGCTGCTCTCACCAACGCCACGACTGTCATCACGGGCGGCCCCGGTACCGGCAAGACCACGATGGTCGCCCGAATCCTGACATGCCTGGCGGATACGACCCACCCCCCGCTGGTCGCACTGGCTGCGCCGACAGGAAAGGCTGCCACGCGACTGATGGGGGCTGTGAGCGATGACCTCCGTCAGGATGAGGGACTGCGGTTGCGTGGCCTCACGCTGCACAAGCTGCTCGGCGTGGTACCGGGGCGCCTGCGTCGCACACACCAGCGAGACAACCTTCTGCCTCATGACATCGTGATCGTGGACGAGACGTCGATGGTCTCCCTCACGATGATGTCGTGGCTGCTGGAGGCACTCTCCGATGGCACGCGTCTGATCCTCATTGGCGATCCCGATCAGTTGGCCTCGGTTGAAGCTGGTGCAGTGTTGGCGGACATCGCTCGATCGCAGGACCTGGTGTCATCCAGCAGCGGCTCAGCGGTGGTGCACCTACAGCGGAACCGGCGCAGCAACTCTGAGATCAGTGCGCTGGCCGCGGCCATTCAGGACGGCAGGACCGATGATGTGATCCATCTCGTCACATCCGGCTCCGCAGTGTCCGTGGAGCCCCACGACGGCACTCAGGCCATCTCCGCATTTGACGTGCTCACCGCCGATCTCCGGAGCACCGCCGAGGCCGTTCGCGCTGCCGCTTCCCGCGGCGATGGGGACGCCGCTAACGAGGCACTGGCCACCCACCGTGTGCTCTGCGCTCACCGGGAGGGATCGTTCGGGGTGGGCCGCTGGTCGCGCGAGGCGAGGCTCTGGCTCTCGGAGCAATTCGAGGATTACGGGCAGGGTGGGAGCGCTTGGCTCGGCCAACCGTTGCTCATCACCCGCAACAGCGACATCGCGTCCAATGGCGACACCGCCGTGGTCGTCGACGTGAATGGCCGCCTGATGGCCGCCATTGATCGGGGACAGGGTTCGGTGCTGGTGGACCCAGTTCTGCTGGACGATGCTGCTGATCTGCATGCCATGACCATCCACAAGTCCCAGGGCAGTCAGTTCGACGTGGTCAGCGTAGTCCTGCCACCCGTCGGCTCCCCACTGCTGACCCGTGAGCTGCTCTACACGGCCATCACCCGGGCGCGCTCCAGGGTGCGCATCTACGGCAGTCAGGAGGCGTTGCGCATCGCCGTAGAAACCCCGGCGCGCCGGGCCAGCGGCCTCGGACGCATACGAGACCAATAGCCGGGCAAGGGCAGAGTGTCATGCCAAAAAGGTTTGGATGTGTTTGGCCCATCACAAACTCGGGATGCAGAGCTTTGGATGGTAGACCCCGGCTGCTCCTGCCACAGCCCCGGAAATGGCTATAGTTATGCCCATGAATGAGATGTCTCTGGCGGATGTTCGCAATCGGCTCTCCGACGTGGTCGCCGATGTCGAGAGCACGCACGCGCGCGTCGTCGTCACCAAACACGGCCGCCCTGCCGCCGTTCTCATCTCACCCGACGACCTGGCCTCTTTGGAGGAAACGCTGGGTATCTTGTCGACCCCAGGAGCCTTGGAGAGTATTCGCGACGCCGAGCGCGAGCTGGCTCGCGGAGAGACCTTCGATGAAGCCACAATTCGGGCGGATCTGGCCGCGCGCATCCGGCCCGCTGCGACCGCGTGAGCGGCGAGTCTTACAGAGTGGAACTGCTTCGACACGAAACTGGCCACGGTCGTCGAATAGCGCCCGGCGACGGAGGACGCTGTCATGAGTAGCCGCTGTGAGGCACGAACAGCGGCATACCGGAAGAGCCCGGCGCGTGTCGAGCAGCAGGGCGGCTTTCGGCCGCACCGTGGTGCGACAAAACGCACAAGACCCGCTGACCGGGTAGCGCTCGGCCACCGGATGAGAGCGTTTTGGCATTAGACCGCCAGCAGCCGAACGAGGTCTCGACACGGCCGCGGGCGGCCTACTCGACCACCGGAGAAATGCTGGTTTCCAACCCCACGGCGGCGCGGAGTGCGCCTGAGAAACTGGCACGGAACCTTGATGTCATTCACGCCGTGCACGCTCCAGGCTACAACTACCACACCTCGATACGTGCCTCGTGGGCCGCCGAGCGAGCAAGACGTTCGTCACGAGTGACCAAGGGACATTCCAGTGCTTCGGCGAGCGCGACGTAGGCCGCATCATACGCGGTGACGTTGTTGCGCAGCTCGAACGCGCGACGACACATCGCGTCGGTGAAAGGCCAGCGCCGCACCGGTAGGTCATCCAGGTCCAGGAGGCATGCTAGGGCCTCACTCGAACTCAGTTGCCGAGACATGGACAGTCTCCGCAGGGCCGAGACCACCTCAGAGTCCAAGAGGTTTGGTGCATGCAATTCCTGTGTTGAGAGAAGCGTCCGAAGGGCGTCCGTGCCCGGTGCAGCGGTCAGTGCAGCGACGACTGCGGATGCGTCCACCACGATCATTGGCGGAGGCGCTCCATCAACTGCTCATCGCGTTCACGACGAGCTTCGTCCAATGCTTCCACAGCGGCGACCTCAGTCGTTCTGCTCCGTCGGGCGGCTCGATCCATGACTTCTGCAACGGTGGGGCGTGCCACCTCTTGATCAATCAGACCCAGGAGGTAGGAATTGAGCGACTCCCCGCGCGCGGCGGCACGCGACTTCAGTACCCGACGCGCCTCTTCCGACACGTTCCTGATCTGCAGTAGCGACGTCATGCATACAGAGTAGATGCATCTACATACACTTTACAAGCAGCCGTCAGCGGACGGCGGCGATGGCCCGGGCCACGTGGCCGATGTTGCGGGAGTTGAGGGCAGCCACGCACATGCGGCCGGCGTCGGTGCCGTAGATGCCGTGCTCGGTGCGCAGCGCCACCATCTGCTCCCTCGTCAGACCGGAGTAGCTGAACATTCCCAACTGGTCGGCGATGAAGTCCATGTCCGTGACGCCCTCGGCCCTCAGCTCCTCGACGAGCTGTGCTCGCAGAGCCTTGATGCGGGTCCGCATGGCGCCAAGTTCGTCCTCCCACATCTGGCGGAGCTCCGGATCTGTGAGAACCTCCGCCACCAGGGCGGCGCCGTGCTTGGCTGGGTTGGAGTAGTTGGTGCGGATACAGATCTTCAGCTGACTCAGTACTTTGGCCGCCGCACCGGCGTCCTGCGTGACGACGTGCAGCGCACCGATCCTCTCGCCGTAGAGGCTGAACGACTTCGAGAACGAGGTGGCCACGAGGAACTCAAGCCCCGCCTCGACGAAGCGGTCAATCACCGCCTTGTCCTCCTCGATCCCGAAACCGAAGCCCTGGTAGGCCATGTCGAGGAAGGCGACGAGCTTGCGGGACTTCACCACCTCGATGACCCGGGTCCACTCGTCAGGCTGCAAATCGTATCCGGTGGGATTGTGACAACACGCGTGGAGCACCACCACGGTGCCCTCCTCCGCCTCCTCCAGATCCTTGATCATGCCCGGGAAGTCGATGCCCCTGAGCTCGGGCGAGTAGTAGCGGTAGTGCCCCACCTCGAAGCCCGCTCGGGTGAACAGGGCACGGTGGTTCTCCCAGCTGGGGGTGGAGATGAGGAACCTCGCTCGGGGAGTGAGTTGTTCGATGAGATCTGCACCCACCTTCAGCGCCCCCGTGCCACCCAGGGACTGGACGCTGGCAACCCGCCCCAGGACGGCGGCGTCCGCGCCGAACACCAGTTCTCGGGTGGCCTTGATGTAGGCCGGCAGTCCGTCGATGCCCAAATACCCGTGAGGTGTCTTCTTCGCCGTCAGACGCCCCTCCGCGATGCGCACGCACTCCAGCAGTGGCAGGGTGCCGTCCTCGTCGAGATACACACCCACGCCGAGGTTCACCTTGTCCTGCCGCACATCCCTTGCGAAGGACTCGTTCAGGCCAAGAATCGGATCCGCTGGGGCCAGCTGAATGGTGTGCAACAACGACATGGGATTCTTCGCCTCTCACGGGGACACTTCTCGCGAGGCTCAGCCTACCGCCGCGGAATGGATCGCCTACACATTCCTGACCTACGGGCACTATTCTCCGGGGTAGGTGTACATCGAGCAGAGCGGGTCCAGACATGAAGATCGACTTCAAGCCATCCCGAAGGGCCACACTCGGCGTCGAGTGGGAGCTGACGGTTGTGGATCTGGCCACCCTCGAGGTGGTTCCCGAAGCGCACCGGGTACTGGACCACGTTGAGGACCCGATCAATGGCCCCATCCGCACCGAGTACCTCCAAAGCATGATTGAGCTGGTCAGCGGGGTTCACGAAAGCGTCGACGGAGTGGTTCGGGAAATGCATGGGCTCATGACCCACGTCGTCGAAGCCCTGGAACCCGATGGTCTGGCCATCATGGCCATGGGAGCACATCCCTTCACTGATCCCAGCGCGCAGCAGCCCGTGAAGAAAGCGCAGTACCGCCGTGTTCGGGAGCGCAACGGCTGGTGGGGTTCACAGATGGCTGTCAATGGCGTGCACATTCATGCTGGCGTCGACGATCGCGACAAGGCTCTGCCCATCACCTACGGCCTTGCCCGCTTCATCCCCTACTTCATCGCACTGAGCGCCTCATCGCCGTTCTGGATGGGCACAGATACCGCTTTCGCATCCCAGCGGACGATGATGTTCCAACAACTGCCCACCAATGGTCTGCCGTACCACATGGCCACGTGGAAGGAGTTCGAGCGCTACGCCACCGAGTTGGAGGGTGTGGGCATGATCCAGAGCTCCAAGGAAATACGCTGGGACATCCGCCCCTCCACGTTCGGAACAGTCGAGAATCGGGCCATGGATTGTGTGCCCACCGTCTTCGAGATCGGCGCACTCACAGCCCTGACCCAGTGCTTGGTGGAGTGGATGTCCAGGGAACTCGACGCGGGTCGGGAGATCGAGCGGCTGCCCTTCTGGTTCATGCGGGAGAACAAATGGCGGGCCGCACGATACGGGCTGGGTGCAGAGGTGGTCACACCGCGGCCACATGAACACACCATGCAGCTTCGCGAGGGGCTGTTGACCTGGCTCCACCGGCTGGGACCAATCGCCGAGGACCTTGGCTGTGACAGTCAACTGGCGGATTGCGTGGAACTGGTGCATCGTGGTCCCAGCTACGTGCGGCAACGCAGGGTGGCCAAGGCCAAGGACGGTGATCTTTCAGCGGTGATCCGGGCAAGTATCTCCGAAACGATGGGTGGGCGACCACACTTCACCGACCACACATCAAGGACCAAGCAGTGAAACCATTCCTGTTGCTCAGTTGCAGACCCGAGGATGCGGCGGCAGAAGGTGAACGTCTGGCTGTTCTGGCCCAGTCCGGGCTCATGGATCATCAACTGCATCAGATTCGTGTTGAGCAGGACCACCTTCCGATTCTCGACCTCAGCCGCTACTCCGGTGTGCTGCTGGGCGGCGGACCCTACAATTCGAGCGACCCGGTCAAATCAGATGTACAACTCCGGGTGGAGTCCGACATCCGCCGGGTACTCGAGGACGTGTTCGCCGACGACCTGCCGTTCCTCGGCATGTGCTACGGCATCGGCACGGTGACGGCACACATGGGCGGCATTGTTGATCGCACCTACAGCGAGCCAGCCGGCCCCGTCTGGGTGCGACGCACGGATGCGGGTCATCGCGATCCGTTGCTTGAGGAGGTGCCCGAGTACTTCCAGGCCTTCGTCGGCCACAAGGAGGCGGTGACTGAGTTACCGGAGGGTGCAGTCCTGCTCGTGGAGGGTGAAGCCTGTCCGGTGCAGATGTTCCGGGTGCAGAAGAACTGCTACGTCACCCAGTTCCATCCGGAACTCAACGTCGACTATTTCGTCGAAAGGATGCGGATCTACCAGCACGCGGGCTATTTCGCCCCCGAGACGCTCGAGGATCTCATCGCACAGGCCAGGGCCCTGGACATGTCCCCTGCCGTGCACAGCATCCTGCGGCGCTTCGTGGAGCACTACACCGCCTATCAGTCCAGATAATCCCTGAGCACCTGTGAGCGCGACGGGTGACGCAACTTGCTCATCGTCTTCGACTCTATTTGCCTTATACGTTCACGTGTCACCCCATAGACCTTGCCAATCTCGTCAAGGGTCTTGGGCTGCCCGTCGGTCAGGCCAAAGCGCATGGAGACGACGCCAGCCTCCCGTTCACTCAGCGTGTCCAGCACATCGTTCAGCTGCTCTTGCAGCAGGGTGAAGTTGACGGCATCGGCGGGAACAACCGCTTCGGAGTCCTCGATCAGGTCGCCGAATTCGGAATCCCCGTCTTCGCCCAGAGGTGTGTGCAGGGAGATGGGTTCACGGCCGTACTTCTGGACCTCGACGACCTTCTCGGGCGTCATGTCCAGTTCCTTGGCCAGTTCCTCAGGCGTTGGTTCCCGGCCGAGATCCTGCAGCATCTGGCGCTGGACGCGCGCGAGCTTGTTGATCACTTCCACCATGTGCACGGGGATACGGATCGTGCGCGCCTGATCTGCCATGGCACGCGTGATGGCCTGCTTGATCCACCAGGTGGCGTAGGTGGAGAACTTGTAGCCCTTCGTGTAGTCGAACTTTTCGACCGCACGGATCAGGCCCAGGTTTCCTTCCTGAATCAGGTCAAGGAAGAGCATGCCGCGGCCGGTGTAGCGCTTGGCCAGCGAGACGACGAGACGCAGGTTGGCTTCCAGAAGGTGGTTCTTGGCGCGACGACCGTCTGCAACGATCCAGTCAAAGTCCTCGCGGTCCTTGGCCTTCACCTTGGATTCACCGAGTCGTTCCTCGGCGAACAGGCCGGCCTCGATGCGCTTGGCGAGTTCGACCTCCTGCACCGCGTTGAGGAGCGCGACCTTTCCGATCTGCTTCAGGTAGTCCTTGACCGGGTCCGCAGTCGCTCCTGCAGACATGACTTGTTGCTCGGGTTCGTCCGCCTCGTCGCTGTCGCTGACTGTGTAGCCACCGTCCTCGACCAGTTCCTTGACGAGCGGCGCCTCCTTGGCCTCCACGAACTGGGAGTCATCCACGTCGTCCAGTGTTCGCTTCTTGCCCCCGACGGTGAGAACGACGTCATTGCCATCTCTGGTCACCTCGACGTCGATCTGTCCCGTGGATGCATCGGCGATCGTGGGCGTGGCGGCCGGGGTCGTTGGCTTGGCGGCGGCCTTGGCACTTGCAGTCTTGCGTGCGGCGGGCTTTCTGGGGGCGGTGGACTTGGCTGCCGCCGGCTTTGAGGCGGAGGCTCCGGTGGTCCCCTCTGCCTTTGCGGTCTTTGTGGCGGTGCGGGAGCGAGTGGTTGTCTTGGTGGCAGTTGGGCTTTGCTCATTGCTCGAACCAGAAGTCACAACGGTCCTCTCCTGGGGGTGACGTGTGGGCACATATTGATTTTGCGCGCGCGGCGTCCCGTATCAGTCAAGAGCCCCGCACCTCCATAGTTCCACGCAAGTTGTCAGGACTCAAATGGTTGGCCATAAAAATTTTCTTTCGAAGTTCGAAAAGTGGGAACCAATCGGGCATGCGACGCGTTTGACTTGATGACGACGTGAGAAAGGCTCAAGCGATGACCACCACCGCACGTACCCGCACCAACGACGGCATTGATGGCAAGGATGCTGTTGGACTTTACCTCGACGCGATTGCCAAGACCGCTCTGCTGAGTGCCGTCGAGGAGGTTGAACTGGCTCGTAGCATCGAAGCTGGTCTTTTTGCCTCCAAAATTTTGTCCGGTGAGGTCGAATCCACCACGAAGGCTACCCACGACGAGTTGGAGGGTGTTGCGCGTCAGGGAGAAGCCGCGATGCAGCGCTTTACGAAAGCCAACCTGCGCTTGGTGGTTTCCGTTGCCCGGAAATACGGCCGTGCGCAGATGCCGATGCTCGACCTCGTCCAGGAGGGCAACACGGGCCTGATTCGCGCCGTGGAGAAGTTTGACTACGCCAAGGGGTTCAAGTTTTCCACCTACGCCACATGGTGGGTCCGCCAGGCAATCTCCAGAGGAATCGCCCAGCAGGGACGTATCGTTCGGCTGCCCGTTCATGTTGCCGAGCAGGTCAATCAGGTCTCGGCGGTGCGCCGCAACTTGGAGCGCCAGCTGGGCCGTGAACCTGAGTTGCAGGAAATTGCTGCGGAGCTGGAGCTACCCGAGGGACGCATCATCGACCTGCTTCGCTACTCCCGCGAGCACGTCTCCCTCGACGCGCCCGTCGAGGCGGATGGCGACACCTCCCTGGGAGATCTGATCGCTCGCGAGACCTCTCCGGGACCCGACGAGATGGTGTTGGACGCCGAAGAACGTTCCCGCCTGGACAGCATGCTCTCCAGCTTGGATGATCGTTCCGCTGACGTCGTCCGTCGTCGTTACGGTCTCCTCGATGGCCGCCAGGCGAAGCTCGCCGACATCGGTCATCACTGGGGGATCACGGCGGAGCGCGTGCGTCAGATCGAACGTCTGGCACTGAGCAAGATGCGTGAGGCTGAGGCAGCTTCCGAAGCTGCCGCCGCCTGAGCGGTCCTCGCCTGATTTGTCGATTCACTGATCCGGGTGTTGGAGTGTGTCACTCCAGCACCCGGATCAGTCCTTCCTGGGTACAGGACGCCACGGCCAGCCCTCCCTGGTAGAGCCGGCCGGTGCAGAATCCTCGTGCCCCTGAGGCCGACGGCGAGACCATGTCGTAGAGCAACCACTCGTCCGCACGGAACGGGCGATGGAACCACATTGCATGGTCAATGGAGGCCGCCCGCATTCTCGGAGACATGAATTCCACCTGATGCTGGACCGTCGACACGCTCAGAAGGGTGATGTCTGACAGGTAGGCGAGGACCGCCGCGTGCAACCCGGGATCATCGGGCAGCGCGCCCTGTGTTCTGACCCAGGCGCGCATCATGCCACCCTCCTCAGTGGGCTGCGGCGGGCTGGCGAGGCGCACTTCCAGAGCGTCCCATTCCGAGAGGCGTCTGACCTGCCGACCGAATCGTTCCTCAAGCACTCCACGCATGAGCGGGGACTCCTCGGGAGCCGTCACGTCAGTGGGCTGCTGCGCCGAGTGGGACAAACCGGGCTCGGGCACGTGGAACGAGGCACTCAGCTGGAAGATGACGTGCTCGGACTGCTTCGCCACAACACGGCGGGCACTGAATGATCGGCCGTCCCGCAGAACTTCGACTTCCAGGGTCAGCGGTGTCAAGGGGTCGCCCGGAAGCAAGAAATAGGCGTTGAGTGAGTGCACAATCCGGTCTTCCGGCACGGTGTGTATGGCCGCCATCAGGCTCGTGGCCAGGACCTGACCACCAAACAGCCTCTGCAGCAGGGTTTTGGGCTGTGGCCCCACGAAGGTCAGTTCTTCGATCTGGGTGAGCTCGAACTGACTGATCAACTCCTCGACGGTTTCTGGCACCGTGCCATGATGCCATTGTCCTGGCGCCGGTGAACGCTCACCGCAGGACGGACAGTGCCTGCCGGACGCGTTTGGCGGAAATGGGCACCGCGGTGCGGACTCCCTGGGCGAACAGGCTGACTCTCAGCTCTTCGATGAGGAAAGCCACTTCCTCCACAGCGGGCGGGAGTGGTCCGGGGGGCTGGGCATCGCACAACTGGGCGTACTCCGCCTCCACATTCTCCACTTCCAGCCGGGCGCGATCATCACGTGCCCTGTTCTTCTGCGCTCCTCGCAGTCTGATGGAGATCGCCGACACATACACGGGGAGCCGCTCGAACCATGGATCTGGAGTGGCGGAGATGAACCGATTGAACGTCAGATTGGCGAGCTGCTCCGTCACGTCCCTACGCAGTGGATCCTCCTTCGCCAGAGCCTCCAGAGCGTTTTCCACCTCCGTCTGCGCAGCCAGAACCTGGGCTGCGATCCGCACCACCGCCTGGGTCTGCAGGGGGCACTCGGCCCGCACCGCGTCAGCGACGGATGAGAAGGTGGCGGCATCGCGGACTTCATCCGGAACTTTCGTCTGCCGCAGCAGTTGTTCGCTCGCCTTGAGCCAGGCGTCGGCCAGGAGATCGGGAACCGACGGGTAGGCGCTGCTTCCCAGCGCCAGCTTGTCCTGATTGCCCATGTGGGAGACCACCCAGCGCACCGGTGAGGGGTTGACCAGCGTGAGCAGCCGTCGCAATCCCCGGACGTGCTCATGGCTGGCGCGAGTGGCGGTTTCGGCCACCATCAGTCCGACGGCGCGGGTTTCATCCACCAGTGCCGGGTAGCCCACCACCGATCCTGTGAGTTGCACGCTTGTGGCGATGGTGCCGAAGGTCCAGGACGTCTGTCCTGTGGCAGAGATGCGCTTGGCTGAGCGCGTCAGTTTGGCTCCGATCTTGGGGGCCAGAGCCACGCGCAGCTCATCAAGATCTGTGCCCCTGGCCACTTCCTTCTGCGCATCCTTGACCACAAAGGTGGGGCGCAGGTGGCCCTCAATCATGTCCGGGCGCCAGGCGTCGGCCGGGATCTGCTCACCCGTCAGGGCATGCAGTGCGCGGGCGAGCGCCTCCTGATGGGACTCGCCCTCGGTGATCCCGTTCTCGCGCAGCCACACATGTGCCCGCCCAGCCCAGTCCGGGGCGGGAACGAAAGCGGTGCGGATCGCTTTGGGCAGCGATCGTAGGAGCGCCGTGGCCAGTTCCTTGCGCAGGCCGGGCACCTGCCACGTGAACGGCGCCTGCTCGAGCTGGTTCAGCAACTCCAGGGGGACGGTGATGGTGACACCGTCGCGTCCGGCGCCGGGCTCGAAGACATAGGCCACAGGCAGTTCATGACCGCCCACCTCCCACCTGTCCGGGAAGTCCGCGATGCGCAGCTCGCCGGGATCAGAGATGCAATCCGCCGGCGTGAGCTTCAGGAAACTGTCGTCATCCAGGGACCGCACCCATGCATCGAAGGTGGAGCCCGAGACCACCTCGGAGGCGAGGCGGGTGTCATAGAACGTGAAGAGTTCATCATCTGAGATGAGCAGATCCGGCCGACGCATTCGATCCGTGAGCGTACGTGCTTCGTCAAGGGCGAACCGGTTGGCGGCCACGATGGGATGCCTGGTCTCCCACTCCCCTTCCACGATCCCGGTGCGGATGAGGATCTCCCGGGCCTCTTCGGGATGTTTCGCCGCATAGGAGGTACGTCGCTCTGAGACGATGGGCACCCCGAACAGGGTCAACCGCTCGTTCGCGACGATGCTGGCACTCTTCGCAGCGAAGTGCGGCTCCGACAGGGTTCGCGTGAGGACATGCTGCCCGACGGCTTCCACCCATTCGGGTTCCACGGACGTCACGGTCCGCGCCCAGAGCCGGGAGGTCTCCACGAGCTCGTATGCCATCACCAGTGGCGGTGTTGACTTGGCGAGCGAGGAACCGGGCTGGATGGCGAACCGCGCCCCGCGTGCGCCCAAGTACTCCCGCAACGGCTTCCGCTTGCCCGGCTTCTTGGTGCTGCGCTCAGGCTCGGCCAGGCCAACGTTGGACAGCAGTCCCGAGAGGAGGCACGTCACGACGTCGGCCATACTGCCCGTGCCTCGGGCATCCATGTCGAGTTCCTTGCAGACCTCGCGGAGCTGTGTGACGAGATCCTCCCATTCACGAAACCGCACGAAGTGGAGGTATTCCTCACGACACATCCGGCGGAAGGCGTTGCCGGAGAGCTCTTTGCGACGACGTCGCAGATATTCCCAGACGTTCAGCAGTGCTTCGAAGTCACCACCCTGGAGCGAGGTGGGGGATTTCTGTTTCCGCGTGCCGGTCTGGGCGGTGTGTCGTCGCGGCCCTGCACCCGGCTCCGGTGTCTCCTCCGGCGTGGAACTCTCCGGGACCCGGAAGCGACGATGCAGCTCGTCGGCGGCACCCTGACGATCGGCGGGGCGCTCCCGGACGTCAGGGATGGTGAGCCCGGCCACCAGCACCTGCATCTGCCGGAGACATCCGCGGCGGGACCCCTCCAACAGCATCCTTCCCAGGCGGGGATCGATGGGCAGCCTCGCAAGCGTGCGACCTGTGGACGTCAGCCGCAGATCCTCGTTGCGCTTGCGTGTCTGGATCGCTCCCAGCTCCGTCAGGACCCGTAATCCGTCGCTGATCTGCGCGGCAATCGGCGCCTCGACGAAGGGGAATGCTTCAATGTCACCCAGTCCCGCCTCCGCCATCTGCAGGATGACGGTGGCGAGGTTGGTGCGCAGTATTTCGGGCTCGGTGAAGCGGGGACGCGACTCGTAGTCCTCCTCGCTGTAGAGGCGGATGGCGATGCCGGGGCCAAGCCTCCCGCATCGTCCGGCGCGCTGGTTGGCGCTGGCCTGCGACACCGGCTCGATGGGCAATCGTTGTACCTTGGTGCGCGTGGAATATCGCGAGATACGGGCAGTGCCCACGTCGATGACGTAGCGGATCCCGGGCACTGTGATGGAGGTCTCCGCGACGTTGGTGGCCAGCACCACACGACGCCCTGCATGGGGCTGGAACACTCGCTGCTGCTCAGCGGCGGACAGACGTGCATACAGCGGTGTGGTCTCCCAGCCGCGCAGCTTCAGAGAATTGATGGCTTCCGCCGCATCCCGGATCTCACGCTCACCGGAGAGGAAGATGAGTACATCGCCGGTACCGTGCTCGGCTGCGACGCTCTTCATCGCCGAGGCGATGGCATCCACCTGGTCGTCGGATTCCGCCACCGGTTGGTAGCGCACTTCCACGGGAAAGGTACGGCCGGAGACTTCCACGATGGGCGCGTCGTTGAAGTGCTCGGAGAACCGGGCGGTGTCAATGGTGGCCGAGGTGACGATGACGCGAAGTTCCGGACGTCTGGGGAGCAGTTGCTTGAGATAGCCCAGCAGGAAGTCAATGTTGAGGCTGCGCTCGTGGGCCTCGTCGACGATGATGGTGTCGTAACGGGTCAGGTCCTTGTCCCGGGTCAGTTCGCTCAGCAGCACGCCGTCGGTCATGAGCTTGACGCGGGTGGCGCGGCTGGTTTTGCGCGTGAACCTCACTTGGTAGCCGACGAAGTCCCCCAGCTCCACCTCGCACTCGTCTGCGATGCGCTGTGCGACGGTGCGCGCGGCGATCCGTCTTGGCTGCGTGTGGGCGATGCGCTCCCTGCCAGCGAGCAGGCAGATCTTGGGAAGTTGGGTGGTTTTACCGGAACCGGTCTCGCCAGCCACGATCACGACCTGGTTGGTCCGGATCAACTCGGCGATGTGGTCAGCCTCCGCCGAGATTGGCAGTGCATCGTCGAAGTGGATGCGTGGTGACGTGGTTTCTGTCACAGGGTCAATGCGTGATCAGCAGCGGACATTCGGCGTGGGCCATCAGGCCACGCACCAGCCCACCGAGACCGAAGCCCCCATTGCTGACGCCAAGGACGAGAGCGTCATAGCCGCTTGAGCGGCCCACCAGTTCATTGATGGGACTGTCAGCCACCACGATCACTTTGTACTTCACGTCGGGATATCCCTGTGCGATGGACTTCGCCAGCGCTTTGATACCACCGCGGATGAAGCGGAGCTGCTTTTCCAGATCGTCCGGACTCAGTTTCTTCGCGAAGATCCCGATCGGCGGCTGCAGAGCATGCACGATTTCCAGTGATGACTGGAAACGCTGTGCCTGCTTGAAGGCCTCCTCCAGTGTGGAGTGATTGCCGGGACTGGTGTTCATCCCGACACCGATGACCTTCTGCCCGCCCACATCGATGGGGTGGGCGGCCGCAGAAATGACCAGGACTGGGCACGATGAGTTGGAGACAACCGACACGCTGGTGGAGCCGACAAACATGCGCTCCAGACCGGAGACGGATCGGCGGCCCAGCACCAGAAGGTCCGCGACTTCGCTGAGGCGGCCGAGTACGCCACCGGGCGAACCGAGCACCACTTCGGTGCGTATGCGATCCTCGGGCACCCCCAGTTCAAGGGCGAGCTCTTTGGCCTGGGCATTGGCCGATACGCCTGCGTTCTGGAGTACCTCAGGGTCGTAGACAACGCCCCAGGCTCCTGCCAGCATCGCGTCATCCACGGCGTGGACCAGCATGAGTTCTCCGCCGAAGGTCCTGACCGTGTTGGCACCGAAGCGCACGGCGCGCAAGCCATCATCGCTGCCATCCACTCCCACAACGATGAGTGGGTTCCTGACCGGCAGGTCACCGGTGATGTCCTGTTCGTTTCTGATGTTCTGCTTTCCGGACTGCTCCATCACGACCTCCTTGGATCCTTCAGCTCGACGTTCCCGAAACAACGCGGCCACCAAGCCATTCCAGGGCGATGGCCACGCCCACGTGGCGCCCGTCCGGCACCCATGAGGTGGAGTCTAAACCCACCGTGGGCCCCGAGGTTCCACGCACCAGCAGCGTCCACCCCACGGCTGCTTCAACGTCAATCTCATCCACCTGGAAACCCACGGCGGTGGGATCCAGCAGTGAGGCAAGTGGCCCGGTTCTCGATGTGTGGAACACCACGTGGTCCCCGACCACCGTGTAGTTCACTGGCAGGACGTTGATGCCCACCGCAGACTGCCAGGCCACCCGTCCAACACTGCCCGTCTCCAGCAGTTTGCGGCATTCAGCTGGCTCCAGCGCAGCGAAATAGCCGTCGGTTCCAGTGTTGCTTGTCATGGAGCCCCACCCTAGCCAAATGTGGTGCGTCCACGCAGACGCGTGGCGAGTTCGTCGTCGATGCCGTCGGCCGTCTGGGAGATGGTGGCAAGCGCCTTCCTGAGGTGTGTGGGAACGAATGGCCTGGCCGGGACCGAGACCTGCACGAAGACCCTGTCCAGGTGCAGTGAGAAGCGGCAGTAGCGCGACTCCCGGTTGAGGTCATTCAACACTTCGCAGGCGCGTGAGCGGCCTTCCACATCGTGAACGAGGATGGCAAACAGCACCAACTCCTCGAAGTCAGGTGTGGAGCGGAGGAAGAGCATGGTTGAGCCGATGCGTATGGCCACGTCGCCCTGACTGTCCCGCATGGGTGGATGACCGAAGGCCTTTTCAAGTTCGGCCCCCACCACAGCATCCAGGTCACTCCTGCTGGTGGGCATGACGATCCCGTACGGGCCGGGCAGGACGCCAGCGCCCCGCTCGATGGGAACTCCGGGTTTCAGGATGTCAGCGAGCTGATCGGGTTCGAGGAAGACCGGGTGAATGGCCCCCAATCCTTCCTGCATCGTCCGGACCACCAGGAGCGCCAGCTCCGAGGTGTCCTCCTGATCCCAACGCAAGCAGTTGACTCCATCGCCGTCGGAGTGCCATCCCAGTCTCGTCAGCATCTCGGGGTCGGCGCCCCAGAGCGTCGCAGCGACGGTGGAGGGCTCCTCATAGGAGAACTTGATGACGGGCGGCGTGGTGCCGACGGCGGTGTTGGCGGCCACGGAAATACACAGATCGCTCGTGTCATCCATGACGGAGAGCACCTCGGCCAGACGGACAGAAAAATCCTCCCAGGCCATCTCCATCGTCTCGTCGAGATCAAAGTCATCGATGTCTGCCACCACTGCACCTCCTGTTCATTGCCAACCTAGCAAAGGTGGAATTGGGCACCACTTTGTCGCCAACCTAGGATGGGCACGCAACCTCATCTGCAAGGAGAAGGAATGGATCCCACCACGTGGCAGGCTCCATTCCTTGTTGTCGTCGGTGCCCTGTTCATCATCGTCATGCTGCGGGCCAATGCGACGTACTGGCTGGGGCGCGCCATTGTTGCCGGCACGGGCCGCAGCCGGTTCTCCCGTGTCCTGGACAGCCGTGCCTACGCTGTGGGGGCGCGTTGGATCAACCGGTGGGGCGCTCCTGCGGTCGCGCTCAGTTTTCTCACCGTCGGCATTCAGACCATGGTCAATCTGGCCGCCGGTGTGGCGCGCATGCCCATGCGTCGCTACATCCCCTCGGTCACAGTCGGCTCCATCATGTGGGCGTTCCTGTACGGCACGGTGGGTTTTGCCGGATTCATCGCTGTCAAGCGTCTCTGGTTCATCAACCCACCCCTGACCATTGCGGCAGGCATTCTGATGGTGGCTGTGTTGTCGATCATGCTCGTGCGCAAGCGTGTCACCCGGATTGCGACGGCTGAGGCGATTCCGAGGGAATCCACGCCTGACGAGGCAGTCTGAGACCGACGAAGCTCACCCGTCAAAATGACGAGCTGCTCCCTTGTCCGCGGACTGTGCCATTGACCCGAAAATCTTGAGGGCCGTCGAGACCTTGCGGTCACGATTCTTCGGCTTCCAACCACGGGCTTGCGCTGTTGCTGTGCGTGCGGCAAGAGTCTCGTCGTCAACGTTGAGCGTCATCCGACGCCGTGGGATGGAGATGGTGATCTCATCGCCGGTCTCGACGAGCGCAATCGTTCCCCCCGAAGCAGCTTCTGGTGACACATGCCCCACGGAGAGTCCGGAGGAGCCGCCGGAGAATCGTCCATCGGTGATCAATGCGCACTGCGGGCCCAGGCCCAACGCCTTCAGATACGAGGTGGGATACAGCATCTCCTGCATACCGGGGCCTCCCTTGGGCCCCTCATACCGCACGACGACGACATCGCCGGGGTGAATCTTCTTGCCCAGGATCATCTCCACTGCCTCGTCCTGGGACTCGGTCACGACTGCACGACCGGTGAACTCCCACTGGTGTTCCGGAACGCCGGCGGTCTTGACGATGGCGCCGTCGGGTGCGAGGTTGCCCTTCAGGACGGCCAGTCCGCCCTCGGTGGTGTAGGCATGCTGCACGGAGCGAATACAACCATTCTCCGCATCGGTGTCCAGGGTTTCCCAGCGATTGGTGGAGGAGAACGCCTCTGTGGTGCGGACGCCGCCGGGTGCCGCATGGAACAGTTCCTCGGCGACGGCGGTGGTTCTGCCGCTGCGGATGTCCCAGTCATCCAGCCACCCCTGCAGGGTGGGCGAATGCACTGAGTGCACCGAATCATCCAGAAGCGAGCCACGGCGTAGTTCCCCCAGGATGGCAGGAACACCCCCGGCGCGATGGACGTCCTCCATGTAGAAACGCTCCGAGTTGGGTGCCACCTTGCTGAGGCAGGGTGTGACTCGACTGATGGCGTCGATGTCGTCCTGATCGAAGTCCACGCCAGCCTCCTGGGCGGCGGCGAGCAGGTGAAGAATCGTGTTGGTGGAGCCTCCCATCGCCACGTCCAGCCGCATGGCATTGCCGAATGCTGACTTCGTGGCGATGGAGCGGGGCAGAACTGAGTCATCGTCCTCGTCGTAGTACCTCCGGCAGAGCTCCACCACGGTGCGGCCGGCGCTGAGGAAGAGCTCTTTGCGCGCCGATGCTGTGGCCAGGGTGGACCCGTTGCCCGGCAGCGCGAGACCGATCGCCTCCAACAAGCAGTTCATCGAGTTGGCCGTGAACATTCCGGAGCAGGAACCGCAGGTGGGACAGGCGTTGGCCTCGATGCGTCCCAGTTCGTCGTCGGTGACGCTTTCATCGACGGCTGCCGTCATGGCGTCCACCAGATCCAGCGATGTGGTGACGGTGCCGCCGTCGGCAATGATGGCCTTACCCGCCTCCATGGGGCCGCCTGAGACAAAGACCGTGGGGACGTTCAGCCGTAGCGCTGCCAGGAACATGCCCGGGGTGATCTTGTCGCAGTTGGAGATGCACACCAGAGCGTCGGCACAGTGGGCATTGACCATGTATTCGACAGAGTCCGCGATCAGTTCCCGGCTGGGCAGCGAGTACAGCATGCCGCCATGGCCCATCGCGATGCCGTCGTCGACGGCGATCGTGTTGAACTCGCGTCCGATGCCACCGGCCTCCTGGATGGCACCGCTGACGAGCTTGCCCATGTCGCGCAGGTGGACGTGCCCCGGCACGAACTGCGTGAACGAGTTGGCCACCGCGATGATCGGTTTGCCGAAGTCGGAGTCACCGATGCCCGTGGCACGCCACAGCGCGCGAGCCCCGGCCATGTTGCGGCCATGTGTGGTGGTGCGGGAGCGGAGATGCGGCATGAATGATTCCTCTCAGATGTCGAGCCAGCGTGATTCCATGGCGTCGAGTTGCAGTTCGTGGGTGATGACCTCGCCATCGCCGAGGAAACCGGCGGCGCGGCCAGCCACCACGGTGCCGGCGGGTGCCGTGGAGTTGTTCATCACAAGGGCCTTGCCGGTGGCAGGGAACACCGCCACCTCCACATCCGGGTTGGTACTGGTCCAGTGCGAGGCGAACTCCTGTTCCCTGCCAGCCGCCCAGTAAATGGCCCGGTGCAGCAGCCGGGTGTTGTCCGCGTTGTACGGCAGGCCTGCGAAGTAGACGGCTCGCCCCTTTCCTGCTGCGTGTGCGGCGATGTCGACTGACTCGTCATCGAGCTGCAGCAGCTGCGCGCCGTCCAGGCCGAAGATGTCCCCGGCACCCTCACCAACATCAGCGCGCTCACGCAGGTCAGTGGTGATGAAGTGCTCGCCATGGGCCAACGGGTAGCGGTTGGTGGACTGGGACCAGCCAATTTCCTTCTCCACACCCAGCACGTCCGAGAGCTGGAAGTATGCACCTCCCGCCGCCACCGCGGACGGCTCACCCACACCAATGAATCCGCCTCCTTGGGTGACGTGAGCCCGCAGTGCAGTCACCAGTTCGGCATCCAGCCACTCGTCGCCCCCGGAGAACGCTGTGTTGGCGGCGCCGACGTTGAGGACCACATCGACACCCTCCAGCGACCCTCCACGCACATCGTCGAAGCTCAGCCACTCCACCTCGAATGGCAGGCCGCTGAGGGATTCGATGACACCGAGGTAGGAGTGGATCTGCTTGTACCAGAGCGCATGGGCCACCATGTGCGTCTGCCATGTCCTCAGGCTCCCCCACGCGTTGATGATCGCGACGCGGATCGGCGCGTTGTCGGGTCGTTGGCCACCACCGAGGTCGTGGATGGCTCGGAACTCGTCGGTGATCTCCTCCACGCGAGCGACGAACTCGGGGAACTTCACGGCGAGGCTGAGGTAACCGCCGTAGCCGATACGGTCCAGCGGCCTGCGAGCGATGGCCCGTCGCGCGTTCAGCCAGGATTCGTTGGCCTCGCCCAGGGGATCCCCGCCTTCGGTGAAGACGTCGGGGAAGAAGTAGGGCAGGAAGCGTCCCTCGGTGTAGGTGGTGCCGGGAATGTCGGAGATCATGCGGCAGGTGGCGCCGGAGCCCACCGAGCCCACGACCGCATCCAAACCGATGCTGGCAAAGTGTTCACCGTAGGGCTCGGTGCCGATCCAGTTGTCCCCCAAGAACATCATGGCTTCCTTGCCGTGATCATGGACGATGTCGACGAGGACTTTGGCGCGTTCACACACGGCACGCGACTGGAAGTCGATCCAGTCCAGATACGTCTTGGAAGGATTGCGGAAGGGTGAGTTGTAGTAGCCCTGGTCGATGAAATCCTCGGCGCGCAGGGCGTATCCGTACTCGGATTCGAAGGCGTCCATGGCGCGGGGCGAGATGGATGCGCTGTAGCCGAACCAGTCGACGAACTTCTCCTTGGAGAGGTCATTGAAAACCAACGTGAAGTGGTAGAAGAACGTCGTGAAGCGCACCACGTCCACCTCGGGGCGCTCGCTGCACCAGTCGCGCAGGGAGTGCTGCATGAATTCCCATGCCTCGGGATGCCAGGCGTCGTAGCCGATCTCGCGGACACGCGTGGGATCGTTCTGCCAGTTGTTGGTCGTGTAGTTGTACATCTGCGTGGAGTCCCACGCCTGCCACGCCAGGAAGCTGACGGTGTAGACGTGGTACGGGGCGGGGTTGGTGATGGTGACGACCGTCTCGCTGCTCTCACCAGCCACGCTCCATCCACCGGGGTCAACAACATCGCCCGTGGTGCGGTCAATGACTTCCCACCAGCGGGAGACATCGGTGAAGTCCGGCGTCACTTGCAGGGGGAGGTAGCCGTGCATGATGTCGATCGTGAGGGGGCCGTCGGCCGGTGCTGCGACGCGCGGAGACATCAGATAGAAGCGCGGCCGGGCGTCGAGGTGGGCCAGTGCGAACTCCTGGTTGCCGCGCGCGGGGAAATAGGTTTCATAGACCTTCACTCCCAGTGTGGGGGTGATTTCAGGGAGCCATGTGCCGTCGGAGTTGCGCACCGCATCCGCGCCAAGACGGGACAGGATACCGGGAAGTTGCTCGTCCATTCCCTGCTCGATGGGCAGCGTGACACGTCCGGTGGAGGTCATGAGGATGTCCTTGCTTTTCAGGGAGGTGAATCGCGGGCCACACAAGTGTGACAGCGACTCTCGCTGCCCGCCATTTCACAGCCGGTTGCGATCACCGCGAGCGCGCGATTCCAACCGCGAGAAGAAGGATTGGATCAAGCGACAAAGGTGCGACTCGTGTCCGGCAGCATTCCGTTCTCCATGCCCCAGCGAACGGCCTGGGAGCGCCGCTCAACCCCGATCTTCCTGTAGGCGGAGCGAATGTAGGACTTCACCGAGTTGATGCTGAGGTAGCTGCGTGTGGCGATGTCATTGTTGGTGTAGCCCTGCGTGATCAGGGCAAGGACCTCGGCTTCGCGTGCGCTGAGTTTTGCATGCCTTCCCGGCCACTGACCTCTACTGAAAGCGGCTACCTTGCTCCCGTCCGAATCCTTGCCGCCCACACGTTCGTGCGGGTCCAAGAGATCATGCCGTTCCTGATTGATGTGGCCGTCAGGGCTGACACCGCTGTTGCGCGAACGCAGAGGTGACACCACCACGTCGCCCGCATCGATGCGTTCGAGAGCGTGCACGAGGTCCTCACCGGAGACGCCCTTGTCGATGTATCCGCGACAGCCCTTCGCGAAGGCCTGGTCTATCAGGACCGGATGCATGTTCCAGGTATAGATGACGATTTTGCCAGCGTGGCTGTTTTCGATGACTTCGTCAATGTCCTCACCGTCCACCTGCGCCTTGCCGAAGGTGTCATACAAAGTGATTTCAACGTCGCGCGCGACAGGCATCCGGCTGTCAAGCTCCACGACCCGCACGCGGTCAGCGTAGGGCTGGAGCATCGACTGCAAACCACGAACGACCACCTCGTAGTCATTGTGGAGACAAACCCGCAACGGAAGAGTGTTCACTCTCTCAGTATCCTCTCAGCGAGGCACATTTGCCTAATAACGCTGCATCCCGGGAGATTCGTTCGTCGCTGTCAAGACCTTTTGGGGTGAACTGCGAGGCCCTGTGATGATATCTGCTTGATGTAGGCCGTTGTGCTGCGCCCTGTCAGGTGAGCTCAAGCGTTGTGAGGCACGTCGCGCCTTCCTCGTCCGAGGAGAAGGGCACTTCAGCGGTCTTGCCGTCCACGGTCATTCTCACCGTGCCAGTGATGTCCTTGGGCACCCAGAAGCCAACGAATCCATTGGCGTAGGTGGTCATGTCGTCATCAATGAGGGTCTCACCGTCGTCAGAGACCACAGTGACATGGACGTCGGTGTTGGTCAGCTCACCCTGGCAAGTGCCGAGACTGTGGAAATAGCACTCGTGGGTTCTCGTCTCATAGGGCGCAGCCGAAATGTAGAACTCGTCCCCATCCAGAGGCAGCGACACCTCGGAGTTCTCGTCGCTGAGAACGACCTCGTCATAGGTGACGGAGCCCATGATCTCGAGCGGACGCGCAGCCGGATCCTGATCAAGGGTTTCAATCACCTCGCGCGTGTCCATCCCGGAGAGTCCGTGAGCGGACAGGAGCGCGTCCGGGTCACCCGCGGACTCCGACGTCACGACCGGCTCGGGGCCAGTGCCAGTGACGGAACTACAGCCGCCCACGACTCCCAGACTGAGCAGTAGAACAGCGGTGAGGATGGCGGTACGTGTACGGTTCATCATTTTCCTTGCTTGGTGTGGGTCAGAGCTTGCTGCGTATGCCTTGGCCACCACTCTCGCTCAGCCGTGACCGAAGCTTCGAGGCGGGGTCGGTTTGCATCTTCTCCAGCATGCGGGGCCTTTTGTGTTTCCACACTCCAAAACGTTCAAGATTTGGTGAAGAACTCAGCAGGCGCATGAGGCGGGAAGTGACAGCGTGAAGGTGGCGCCACGGCCCAATCCAGCGCTATCAGCGACCAGGTCACCACCATGCCGCCGCGCTATGGCGCGTGATATGGCCAACCCCACTCCCGTACCGGAGTCCTCACGAAGCGTCCGCGCCGGATCTGCCCGGAAGAATCGTTCCATGATGTGGGGCAACGCTGAGGCGTCTATCCCCTCGCCATCATCTGTCACGGATACGTGGGCAGTGCTTCCGGATACGGCGGCTGTGAGGCGCACGTGACCACCCTTATCAGTGTGCCGCAGAGCGTTGGCAAGCAGATTGTCCAGTACCTGGGCGACCCGCGCCTCATCAACACACACCACGACCGAGTCCTCCACTTCCATGTGCAGAGCCACGCCCGCTTCGCGAAAAGGGCGCTGCCACTGCGCTGCAACATCGCTGATCAGAGCTTCGGTGGAAACGGGCCCGGGGTCGAGCAGCATGTGTCCCTCCTCAGCGGCGCTGACGTCTCGGATGTCCTCCGCCAACCTGGCCAGTCGTCGCGACTGGGCACGCAGGGTGGCCATTGTCCCGGCGTCTGCGCTGAGGAGGCCGTCCTCCACCGCTTCGAGAGTGATGTCTATGGCAGCCAGTGGTGTCCTCATTTCGTGGGCCACATCGGTGAGCAGCGTGCGGCGGCGCGCCTCGGTGTTCTGGATCTCCGCTGACATGGCGTTGAAGGCGTCGGCAACGCGTTCGAGTTCCGGGCTGGTTCTGGGCAGGACCACAGGCTGCTCATATCGTCCGGAGGACACCCGTTCTGCCCCCCGTTTGAGGGCCGTGAGCCATCGCCCCAGCCGGGCCGTGGTCACCGAGGTCACTGCGAGGGCTCCAGCGATGGCCACAAGCAACCCGACTCCGATGGAGAGTAGGCCGGCTGAGAAGAAGGCTTCCTGCGCATGCTGCAACACGTCGGGTTGATTCGCATGTCCAGCCTGTCTCATGTGGTCGTCGAACACCGCTGGCCCCACAAGGATGGCAACGACGACGATCGTCACAGCCATCCCTGCCAGCACAAGGGACTGCCCCACCATCAATCTCCTGGCCAAGGGGCCGCGCGCTGCAACCATCACCCAGCTCCCATGCGGTAGCCGTGACCCCTGACCGTGGTGACGAACCGTGGGGCGGAGGCTGCGTCGCCGAGTTTCTTTCGTAGATTCCCGACGTGAACGTCAACGAGGTGGTCATCCCCCACCCAGTGCTCACCCCAGATCGCGTCGATGAGCTGGCGCCGCGTGAAGGCTCTGTCCGGCTGAGCCGACAAGGTCTCCAGCACATCGAACTCCGTCGGGGTCAGCTCAATGACGGCCTCTCCCAGCAACACCTCCCTGGCACCCGGGTCCACCACGAGCGACCCGAATGCTCGACGGGCTTCCGTGGGAACACTGCGAGGACGCCGCAACTGTGTCTGCACGCGTGCCACGAGTTCCCGAACACTGAAGGGCTTGGTCATGTAGTCATCCGCGCCGACAGCCAACCCCATGAGGGTGTCCTCCTCGTCGGCTCTCGCCGTCAGCATGATCACATAACAGTCGGAGAATCCACGCAGTCGTCGGCACACCTCGATCCCGTCCAGACCCGGCAACCCGAGATCCAGCACAACGACGTCGGGCGCCCACTCCCGCACAAGGGTGATCGCTTCCGAGCCCGTGTGGACTGCTCGCGCCACAAACCCTGCGCGGTTCAGATAATTCACCACCATGCCGGCGAGTACGAGTTCATCCTCCACAACCAGGACACGATGAGGATTCGACACGTTGTTCACTGCTCCATTCTTGCCGACGCGTACGCACGTGCCGAGTTCGGCCTTGAGCGCATCTTGAGGAAGGTCCGCCGCAGGTCCTGAGCATGGTCGGGGAGTATTGACTCATCAGCACGACAAGACGAAATGAAGGGAGTTCGTGATGATGGGATTCGGATGGGGAATGGGTGTGGGTGGTTGGATCGCGATGGCGGTCTTCTGGGTCGCCCTGTTGGTCCTGATTGTGTGGTTGGTCACGCGCGCCTTCAGCCCTGGAAGCAGCGAGCGTGAGCCACGCGGGGACAGCGGATGGCAGGAGAGCGCAGATCAGGTGTTGGACAGGCGTTTCGCTGCCGGTGAGATTGATGAGCCCACCTACCACCGCATGCGTGAAGCCCTGCGCTCAGGACGTTCGCCGCACAACATGGGACAGTGAGGCTTTCCATGTCAAGCACGCAGAACAGAGCAACCACACGGAACAGCGGCCGTTGGCGTCGTGGGTGGGGGGTGCCGATTCTCGCCCTGGTCGCACTCCTGATCTCAGGGGGCTGGCTCATCACCCAGCAATCTTCTTCCGGCTGGGGCATGGGTTCCAGTTGGGGTGAGCGCACAATGATGGGCGGCGGTTCCGGATACGAGGAAATGATGGGAGGCTACGGCTGGTTGGAGGATGACCCTGAGCCGATCAACGACCTGGCCCAGGCAAGGGAGCGTGCCGCAGACTATGCGCAGGTCCTGCAGCTCGGACTGGAGGTGGGTGAGGTGATGCGATTCGAGAACCACTACTACGCAGATCTGCAGGAGCCCGAAGGGTCCAAGGTCACCGAAGTGCTCATCGACTCCCGCACGGGGGCGGTTCGGCCCGAAATGGGTCCAGCCACAATGTGGAACACCCGGTTCGGGATGATGAGCCGCGATGGGGGCTCAGACGCGGACATCACGGCCGACCAGGCCCAGGAGATCGCTGATGGCTGGCTGGCAGACCGTGGCGAAGGGCTCACCTCCGATGATCCCGTTCAGTTCCCCGGCTACTACACGCTGCATACCGTGGACGACGGTGAAATCACCGGCATGCTGTCAGTGCATGCAACCACCGGTGAAGTCTGGTACCACTCCTGGCACGGAGATTTCGTGGAGATGTCGGAGCACTCGTGAGCAGCTCACCACAGACTCACGACCGCCCCCACCAGGGCCCGCCCCCGACCGGGGTGCGGGTCCTGGTGGTGGAGGACGACCCGTCCATCTCCCAGCTGGTCGTGAGTTATCTGGAGCGCGACGGCTTCGTCGTCGATGTTGCGTGGGACGGCGAGACAGGTGTGGACCTGGCCCGGTCTGCGCAGCCAGACGTGGTCGTGCTTGATCTGATGCTGCCGGGGGTGGACGGGATCGAGGTCTGCCGACGGATCCGCACCTTTTCTGACGCCTACGTCGTCATGCTTACCGCGCGGATCGAGGAGATGGACCGTCTGATCGGGCTGTCGGTGGGCGCCGATGACTACCTCGGCAAGCCATTCTCCCCGCGGGAACTCATTGCCCGAATTCGTGCAATGCTGCGCCGACCTCGCGCGGCGGATCCGAGTACCGAGCCGATCCGACGCTTCGGTGACCTGCAGATCGATCCAGTGGCCCGGGAGGTCCAGCTCGAAGACAAACTGCTCGAACTGACCCGCACCGAGTTCGACCTGCTGGAGGTGCTGTCGGCACATCCCCGGAGAGTCTTCGAGCGGCGCCTCCTGCTCGAGGAGGTCTGGGGTGGGGACTGGTTCGGTGACGATCACGTGGTTGAGGTTCATGTGGGCAACCTGCGGCGCAAACTCGGAGACGATCCGCAGGCGCCGCGCTACATCCGCACGGTCCGGGGGGTCGGCTATCGGATGGGGTCGGGCTGATGGGGGCCCAGAGGTGGCGCGCCGCGTCGGGCTTCGGACCCAAGCTACTGATGGCCCAGGGACTGGTCATCCTGGCCGGGAGCGTCACCCTGCTTGCAGTGGCGTTGTTGCTGGCGCCGGGGCTGTTCCGCGCTCACATCGAGCGGACAGTCGGACCGATTCCCGAGAACTTGGGCCAACACCTGCAGACCGCCTTTGCCAACGCAACGTTGACCTCACTGCTCATCGGCATCCTGGCGGCCACCCTCACCGGCCTGGCCGTCGGCTGGTACGTCACCCGCCGGGTGGTGGGTCCCATCACGGCGATGGCGCAGGCTGCCTCAGACATTGCCGATGGTCATTACGCCGCCCGGGTGACAGAGTCCGGGCTCGGGGTTGAGTTTGACGCACTCGGGCAGGCGTTCAATCGGATGGCCCGCGACCTCGCAGCGACCGAACGCACACGCGCCGAGATCTTGCGCGACCTGGCCCATGAGCTCCGGACTCCTCTGACATCAATCCGTGGTTACCACGAGGCACTGGCCGACGGCGTCATGGCTGCCGACCAGAAGACCTACGGCTTGATCGAGGGCGAGCTGAGCCGGGTTGAGCGACTGGTCGGCGACATTGCCCGCGTCTCGGCCGTCGAGGAACGCCGGTTCGATCTCCGAGTGCAGCGGGTCGACGTCAAGGTACTGCTCACGACTGCCAAAGCCGCTGCCGCCCGGTCCTTCCAGGAGCACGACGTGAGCCTGAGCTGCGAAATCCCGCACGACTGCGCAGTGATGGGCGACCCGGATCGACTACAGGAGGTCCTCACCAATCTGCTGGACAATGCGCTACGGCACACGCCTGCCGGCGGCCGAGTGACCCTAAGCGCAGCATGCAACAACAAAACTGCCCAGCTGACAGTCGCTGACACCGGCGAAGGCATCGCGCCCGAGCATCTGCCACGCATGTTCGAGCGGTTCTACCGCATCGATTCCGGCCGCTCCCGGGAGCTCGGCGGCAGCGGCATCGGCCTCGCCATCACACGGGCCCTGGTTGAGGCGCACGGTGGCCGGATCAGGGCGCAGAGTGCCGGAACCGGTTCTGGATCCACGTTCACGATCACGCTACCCACGGCACCGGAGCACACTGACTGAGCGCTACCGAAGCGTCGGATGGCTCAGGAGAACAGTCTCGGTCCCCACTTGATGATTTCGATCAGGGTCAGCGCTGTCAGCCACGCCACGAGAGAAATTGTCAGCCAGCCTCCTCGGACGAACGCCAGGGCTCGTTGTTGATGACGCGGAGGAAGGAACAAGTTGTTCTCCAGGATGTTCCAATGCGTCATGGAGACGAAGACGAAGGTGGTGGAGACCGTGACCAGCAGACACCATGGGCACAGGGCGCCGATGACGAACGTCGACTGGTAGAGCAGCCAGTAGGCGAAGATGACGCCCAACAGGTAGACCACGTTGGCCGTGAACATGAACCAGCGCGGGAACCTGGTGCCTGCCAACGAGGCGACGGCTATGGTCATGACCACCGGCTCGGCGACGAGTCCCAGGAAAGCATTGGGGAAACCGAAGACGTTGGCCTGCCAGGTGGAGCCCACCTTCACGCAATCCAGAATGGGATTGATCGAGCAGCTCAGGACGACGTCGGGGTCCCCGGCGATGAGGATCGCATCCCAGGACAACACGAAGGAGGCAATGATGCTGAGCGTCGCAAAGATCAGCATCTCGCTGAACAGCCAGCGCCGGGAGCGACGCGAGGGCGTCGTGGCAGGTTCGTGGATCTCTTCTTCGTCCACCTTGGCGGCGCCGCTGTCCAGCATCCAGTTCCTCCCAGAAAGGTCTTTCATCACGCCCGAGCGCGCGGGCTCTCATCCGTAGAAGAGCGGCCGGTCTTAACGAAGGACGGACATGAGATCCGAACTGTCGCGTGGAGATCCGACCGAACTCTCCCTAGGGTTCGCTCGACTCCGCCTCAATGGCACTCTTGAGGATAACAACCATCTGGGCGCGACACCCCCACCATCATGAAGATTCAGTGAAGAAGCGTCGATTTTGCCTGCGGAGAAACCTTCCGGTCGTGGGGGTGATGGTGTTGCTTCGGACAGAGGGGGCACCGCACCGCAGTCAGACAGACAGACAGACAGACAGACAAGGCTCAGCTGCGCACGAGGCGTGCGATGGCGTTGGTTGCCTCTTTCAGTTTGGCCTCCTGCTCTTCGCCGCCGGCACGGGCGGCGTCGACGAGACAATGGGCCATGTGGTCCTCGAGTTGTGCGAGTGCCACTCGTTGCAGCGCGTTGGAGGCTGCGGAGAGCTGGGTGAGGACGTCGATGCAGTAGGTGTCCTGCTCGATCATCCGGGCGATGCCTCTCACTTGGCCCTCGATCCGGGCGAGCCGGAGGAGTTGGTCCTTCTGCTGGGTCTGGGTTGTGGTCATCGTGTTCTCCTTCCCGGCCCCGGGTGGCCACCGCGCAAGTGCACGGTGGCCACCCGGATTCTGGGTGTCAGTGGCTCACCGAGCTGGTGTACTTCCTCGGTTCGGCTCGGAAGCTGTTGGCGCAGTGCTCCGAGCAGAAGTAGTAGGTGTTTCCGTCATGCTGGGCAGACGCGGCTGCGGAAGATGGGTCAACCTTCATCCCGCACACCGGATCCACCACTTCATCCACCTCTTGTGACGCCGCCATTCCCGTGTCTGTGTCGGAGGCGCCGCCCACCTCCACCACCGGGTCAGTGGGGGCTACCTGCACGGTTTCGGGCAAGACGGCGGGCTTGAAACCGCGGAGGCGGTTGGCGTTGGCCACCACCGACAGCGACGACAGCGCCATGGCACCCGCGGCGATCATCGGACTGAGCATCACCCCCAGCGCCGGGTACAGGACACCGGCGGCGATGGGTATCCCCAAACCGTTGTAGAGAAACGCGAACACCAGGTTCTGGTGGATGTTGCGCATGGTCGCACGCGACAGGTCCACCGCCGTCACCAGCCCGCCAAGGGCACCGGAGATGAGAGTGATGTCGGAGGATTCAATGGCGACATCTGTTCCCGTGCCGATGGCTGAGCCGACGTTGGCCTGGGCCAGGGCCGGGGCATCATTGATGCCGTCACCGACCATACCAACCACCCGACCCTCGGCTTGCAGTCGCTTCACCTCAGCCGCCTTGTGCTCGGGCATGACCTCCGCCAGCACTCGGGAGATGCCGACCTGGCGCGCAATCGCTGCCGCTGTGTCCCGGTTGTCGCCGGTCATCATGACCACATCAATCCCCCGCTTCTGCAGGGCGGCGATCGCGGCCACCGAACCGTCCTTGAGGGTGTCGGCCACGCCGATCACCCCGGCGAAGGCACCGTCAACCGCGGCAAGCATGGGCGTTTTCCCATCAGCGGCAAGTCGTTCGACAGGCCCCATGTCAGGGATGACACCAGCTGCGCTCAACAGGCGCCGATTGCCCACCAACACTTCCCGGCCGTTCACCAGGGCCCGCACCCCTTGTCCGGTGATCGAATCGAAAGCCGTGGCCTCCGGCAGCTCGAGTCCGCGCTCCTGCGCACCGGCGACGATCGCGGAAGCCAGCGGGTGCTCGGACGAGCGCTCCACCACCGCAACCAGTACCAACAATTCCTCCTCGCTCATCCCATCGACCGTCAGGACGTCGGTCAGGGCCGGGGCCCCCTTGGTGATGGTGCCGGTCTTGTCGAGTACCACGGTGTCGATCTTGTGCGCCGTCTCCAACGCTTCGGCGGAGCGAATGAGAATTCCCGCCGTGGCACCCTTGCCGGTGCCGACCGTGATCGACATCGGTGTGGCCAGTCCGAGGGCGCACGGGCAGGCGATGATCAGCACGGAAACCGCCGCGACCAGAGCGAACACGAAGGCCGGCGCCGGGCCGACGATGGACCACACAACGAAGCTCCAGATCGCGATCGCGATGACTGCCGGCACGAAATAGCTCGACACTATGTCAACCACTCGCTGGATAGGGGCTTTCGAGCCCTGGGCCTCACGAACCAAACGGATGATCTGCGCGAGCATCGTGTCCGAGCCCACCCGGGTTGCGGTGTAGCGGAACGTCCCGGTCTGGTTGATCGTGGCCCCGATGACCGTGTCACCCGAGGCCTTGACCACCGGGATCGGTTCGCCGGTCACCATCGCTTCATCGACCGCAGATGAACCATCGAGCACGTCGCCGTCCACTGGGAGCTTCTCCCCCGGCCGCACAATCACCACATCACCGAGTTCAACATCCTCGATGGCCACCTCAAGCTCGTCACCGTCCCGCTCCACGCGCGCGGTGCGTGCCTGGAGCCCGATGAGGGCACGGATGGCCTCCCCCGTACCGGCCTTCGCCTTGTTCTCCAATAGCCGCCCCAGCAGGATCAGCGTGATGATCACGCCAACCGCCTCGTAGTAGACCACCTGAGCCTGCTCAGGCAGGACACCCGGTGTGAAGGTCGCCACCAGGCTGTAGCCAAAGGCCGCGATCGTGCCGAGCGTGATCAGCGAGTTCATGTCCGCGGTGCGGTGTGAGAGGGCCAGCCAACCGGTCTTGTGGATCGGCCATCCCGTGTACACAAAGACCGGCGTGATCAGCGCCAACTGGAAGAAATCATTCATCAGCAACGACGGCACCCACGTAGCACCAAACAGCTCCACAGCCATCACCGCGAACACCACCGGGGCTGTGAGAATCGCACCGAACAACACCCGCCTCCCAAGATCAGACAGCTCCGCCGCACGCTCAGCCGCCTCAGCATCACCATCCGGCTCCACGACGGAACCACCCTGCGTGTGGGGATCCGTATCCGCACTGGCCGGGGAACTCTCCGACAGCTCTTCGGCCACTCCCGATGGAGAACCATCACCGCCCGCGGAGTCATCCCCCGGCACCACGCGCATGCGACCCCGCAACATGTTCATCCCACAAGCGAAACCGAACTCGCCCACCTCCCTCGGGAGGAACTCCACAGCTGTACTCGCGTACGCCGGAAGCGCAGCATTGACCTTGAAATCCGGGAAAACGACATGGGAGGAGCAATCGCCCGCCTCCTGCCGATCAAAAAGCAGCCGAACCGGGACACCCTGCTGCACCTCAATCACATCGGGGCTGTAGCCGCCCTTCACAGTCACGGTGACTTCCTGCACCCCACCCGACAACTCCGCACGGCGCGACTTCTTCGGCCCAAAGAAGAACCAACCCAACGCAGCCGTCACCACAACGGCCGCAACAATCACAATCCAATCCTGCACACTCATTACGACACCTCCACATCACCGAGCCGCTCATCGGCCCCCAACCGAAAACCTGAATTCCTGATGACCCCAGGGACCGTTCCAGCAGCCAGCGGAGCACGGCTGCTCACCGTCAACGACGACGTTCCATTCCGCACCAGATCCACCGCCACCGCGTCCACACCCGAGACCGAACGAACACCATCGATCAACTCCACGAGACAACTCGCACAACTCAGTCCCCGAACCTCATACTTCGTTTCCATCACGCAACCTTCCCATACCCCCTACGGGTATGGGGTATTAACCTACCATCGCGAAGATGGAAGTGCCCGAATGATGTGATCAAGAATCGATGAAGACCGCCCCTGGAGTAGCACTGGCACCGGCAGTGAACATCCGCATTTCGCCGACTTCCACCGCAGGCTTCACAGTTTCCCTTTTCAACCCGAGGACGGCTTCGACAGCTTGACAAGGAGCACAACCCAAACAAGTGGCAACAACATCGACGCGGGACACGTCCATGTCAGGCGGGTGGCATTTTTCATGTCCGTCACCGGGCCAGCTACGTCACCGTCTCCGAATAGATTCTCTCCTGTCCGCTGACAGAATCTTGAGGAAACTCTGACAAGGTTGCTCAGTGGTCTTCCCGGCAAGGTGGTCCCTTTCCGAGCCTTCATGATTTCGCATTGTCGTCGGAGGATTATCGTTCATGCAGGTAACGTTGATTCCGGATCCGGATGCTTTGTCTGACCCGCCATTCGGGTGCGATACATCCGGTTGATGGAACAGGAGCAAATGATGAAACCCGAATCCCCCGCAACCACCGTCGAAGGTGTCCATGGTGCACCGCGGCATGGGCGTGGTTCCTTCGTCGATGATGACGGCGTCGCTGTTCTGTCTGCGCGAGGCATCACCAAGGCATACCGGAGCGGTTGGTGGCCCCGACGCCGACGCAAGGATGTTCTGCGGGGCGCCGATCTGGACCTGCGGCCAGGGGAGATCGTCGCACTGGTGGGTGAGAATGGATCGGGCAAGTCCACGCTGATGAAGATCCTGGTCGGGGCGCTGCGAAGAGACAGCGGCGCGATGGAGCACGCCGGTGTGATCGGGTTCTGCCCCCAGGAACCCGTCCTCTACGAACGGCTGACCTGTGACGAGCACTTCGAACTGTTCGGCCGCGCCTACGGGATGACTGAACCCGAAATCGCGCGTTCGCGCGATGAGCTCTACGCCACGTTCGGGTTCGCAGAGTGGCGCAGTGCCTTGGTCGAACAGCTCTCGGGAGGAACCCGGGCCAAGCTCAACCTCGGCTTGGCGCTCCTGCCAGACCCGGAACTGCTGCTGCTCGATGAGCCATATGCGGGGTTTGACTGGGACACCTACCAGCGGTTCTGGCAGCTGACTCGCGACCGGCGAGAAGCCGGGAGCAGCCTGTTGATCATCAGCCACTTCATCACCGACGTGGAGCGCTTCGATCGGATCTATGACCTCGTTGACGGTAGGACCGTGTCACGATGACCACCGCGCCACCTTTAACCACCGTGCTGGCATGGCGCAATCTTGTGGACTACGCTCGTCGCCCGCTGAATCTGGTCCTGCTCGCCGTGGTACCTGTGGTGTTTGTTTCCCTGACCGCAGGAGTGATCGCGGACTTCGCGAGGATCCTCGGCGGTACCGCCAGCACGGGCCAACTCGAGGTCACCACAGCGGGGTGGGCGGCAGCTTTCCTCTCAGGGGTGGCCGCATTCTTCCACGTCAACAGCTCCCGGGCCGCGGACCGGCGGTTGGCCGCCGCCGACGGATCCAGCCAGCGGGTGGTCATCGCCCGGCTGGGATCCTCGCTGCTGCTGGCCGTCGTCGCCGCCGCCGGAGCGCTGCTGGCGCTGGCTCTGCGCACCGACATCACCGACGTCCCACGAGCGGTGGCGGCCACGGGCATGTTCGCCATCATCTATCTGGGAATCGGGGCGAGCGTCGGGGCGCTGGTGCGCTCAGAGGTCAACGGCTCGCTGGTGATCGTCTTCATCTGGATGTTCGACGTGTTCCTGGGGCCGGCCATGGGCGAGAGCGATGCATGGGTCACCCGGCTGTTCCCCACCCATTTCCCCACCCTGGTCATGCTCGATGCAGGTACCACCCATGCCGGTTCCATCGGGGATGTTGGTGCGTCACTGGTGTGGACCGTGGGCGGCCTGGCACTGGCGTTCGTCACGCTGCTGCTCACCACTGGCCCTCTTCGTTCACTGGCCGCTCACCGCAGCGAGGGCAGCACCCGTGCGGGATCGGGCTGGTCTCGGCTCCGGGTCGGTTCACGCCACGTCTGGCGGGAGTACCGGCGCAACGTTGCCCTGTGGGTGCTGCTGGTGGGACTCCCGTTCTTCTTCATCACCCTCTCGGTCATCATCACCCCCGACCAGCCTGCTCCCGTCGAGTTGGTGGAGAACGGGGTGCGCGAGCTCACCACCTTGTCGATGGTTGATCTGCACGGCGCCATCATGGTGCCGATCACGGTCGCATTCCTGGCCGGACTGGCTGGGCTGTTCGTCGTACTCGGCTCCGTCGAGGCCGACAGGCGCCTGGTCATTGCCGGCTACAGGCCCCGGGAGGTACTGGCTGCCCGGCTCGGAGTGATTGCGCTGGCCGCAGTACTGGTCAGTGCCGTCACGCTGGGAGTAACCGCCATCAGCTTCGCACCAGACGTATGGGCCACCTTCACCGCCGCGACCCTGATGGTGGCATTGACCTACGCCATGATCGGCGTCGTCGTCGGCGCCCTGGTCGGTCGACTCGGGGGGCTCTACCTGATGTTCCTGCTGCCCTTCCTGGACGCCGGACTCGCCCAAAATGTCATGTTTCAGGCCGCCCCACCGGGCTGGGGCGCGTGGATGCCCGCTCACGGGGCCGTCCGCATGCTCATCGACGGGGCCTTCACAACCGGATTCGACGAAACAGCGGGGCTACTGCTTGCCATCGGCTGGCTCGGAGCCATCACGGCCGTCGCCGCATTGGTGTTCCACCGACTCTCCGCACCACACCGCACCTGAACCCGAGCCACCGGTGCGCTCCAGTCCAAGGGTCAACCTTGACTTCCGTTTGGTGTGCTGTAGGCCAACTCGTCTCGAACTTCGTTGTCCTTTTACTGAGGTCCCGTGGGTTCAGCGCAGGAAGCCGTTGCCCACAATGCGTCCCCACCAGCGGCCCAGCCCCCACGTGTCGCCGGCGAGGGTGACGGCTGCGATCGCCAGTACGGACCCCTCGATCCAATGAGAGGTCAGGATCGGGTTGTTGCCGCCGATCTCCCACGGCAACTGGGCCAGCCACATGAACAGCATCAGCAGCAGTCCGCCGACGGAGGCGATTCGCATACCGACGCCCAGCAACATTGCCGCCCCGATACCCAGAAGACCAACCATGAACAAGACGTCACCGAACGGGTTGGCGAAGATGCTGAAGAAGCCCGCGAACGGCGTCTCGATGCCGTTGATGAAACCTTGCGCCGGTGCGCCCCCATTGATCCACGCGCGCTCACTCGGAGTCGCATAGCCCAAGCCGAACAGCTTGTCCAAAAATGGCCACAGGAAGAAGAACCCGATGATAATGCGTGCGATGGCGAGGACTCTGCGGGCCTTAAATAAGACGATGTCCGTCCGAATAATAACACGCTCCGCCAGCTCTGGACGGAACGAGAACCAGCCTGGGCAGAATATCGCCGAATGTTTTTCTTTCATCAGGATACCGTCAAGATTTTATTACGATTGGGCCCTTATTCGGTCATGACTTTCATTCCCGGGATATGAAGAAGAACGCCCTCAGCACATCGGGATGTCTCCACAGTTTGTACCAGTTAGTGTTAGTGGTGTCCTCCCGGGCTGCACGATGAGGGTCAGACGCCCGATGTTGCAGTAGAGACGGCGGTAGGGTTCCCAGTCGAGCTCCTCCAGCTCTCCGTAGCCCTCGAACTGGCTGATGCTCCCGTCACCATGGAAAGCAATCCACAGCTTTCGGGGTCACTCTGTCCCAGCGAGTTGTCTCCGCGATGTGGCTACTGATGAGTCACTGTCTGGTGAGCATCTGGTCGCGGTGGGGGCCGTGGAGATTGACTCAGTAACCATTGCCCAACGTGCACAGCGTTTCGCGAGTGCCTTCCTGGGTGGGATCGAACCGGTCATACACAAGACTCCAACCATCCGATGCGCCGTCAACCGCGCCACCACACCAGGAAGTTCCGCACTCGCCTGCTGGGGCGGTGTCCGCGTACAACCTCATGGACACGGCGCTCGATTCCTCAGGACTTGACGAGCCGTGCGATCGCCCGGGAGGCCTCAGCCATCTTTTCCTCGGCTTCGGGCCCGCCGGTTTTCGCGGCGCTGACGACACAGTGCTTGAGGTGATCGTCCATGAGACCGAGAGCGACGTTCTCCAGAGCGGAGTTCAGGGCGCTGATCTGGGTGAGGATGTCGATGCAGTAGGTGTCCTCGTCGATCATGCGGTGGATGCCGCGAGCTTGGCCTTCGATGCGTTTGAGCCGGGCGAGGTAACGGTCCTTGTCACTGATGTAACCATGGGTGGCTGCGGCTGGCGGCCTGGTTGAAGTGGTCATAGTCTCTGCTCCCGTACCTCTGCCTTCGGCGTGCCTCCGCAGCAGCCCCCCGAAGCACTCATGCTCAGATCCTCTGCCTTCGACGTGCCGCCGCAACAGCCTCCCGAATCACTCGCACTCAGGCCGATCTCCACGAAGCCCTCAGCGCCGTCATCAGCTTGCATGTTCGTCAGATTCTCTGCGGCGGGCATGTGGCCGCAGCCGCATCCCGCAGAACTCGTGCTCAGGTCCTTGTGGTTGTCGTTTGTAGTCATGAGATGTGCCTTCCTGTTTGTGTCAATTGACGGTGGTCATACGCGTGCCGGTTCCCGGGCGGGTTCCGGAGCGGCAGGGGTGGGTGTGGTTTCGTCGGCGCGGGACTTGAAGCTCCGCAGCCGCAGACTGTTACTGACAACGAAGACACTGGACAAAGCCATCGCGGCTCCGGCGAGCATCGGGTTCAGCAGCCCGAAGGCGGCCAGCGGGATTGCTGCGGTGTTGTAGGCGAAGGCCCAGAACAGGTTCATCTTGATGGTGCGCAACGTCCGCCGCGCCAACCGGATCGCATCTGCCGCGGCCCGCAGGTCCCCGCGCACCAGAGTGATGTCGGCGGCCTCGATCGCGACGTCGGTGCCGGTGCCCATCGCCAGGCCCAGGTCGGCCTGTGCCAGTGCGGGGGCGTCGTTGACGCCGTCGCCCACCATGGCAACGTTTTTGCCCTCGCTCTGGAGGCGGGCGACGACATCAACCTTGTCCTTGGGAAGCACCTCGGCAATCACCTGTTCGATGCCAACCTCGGCGGCGATCTGCTCGGCCACGGTCTGGTTGTCCCCGGTCAGCAGCACCGGCGTCAGCCCGAGCTGTCTGAACTGGCTGATCGCTTGGGCGCTGGTGGGTTTGACCTGATCCGCCACCACCAGCACGCCGCGCGCGGCACCGTCCCAGCCGACCGCGATCGCGGTCTTGCCCTGGCTCTCGGCGGTTTGCTTGGCACGGCGGAGGTCCTCGTCGAGGTGCTGCGACGACTCGGCCAGCAGCGACTCACGGCCGGCGATCACGGCGTGACCATCCACGACACCCTGCACCCCGAGGCCTTCAGCGTTCTCGAAGGACTCGACACCTGGCAGGTCACCGACCTCAGCGGTGGCCCCTGCGGCGATGGCCTGCGCGATCGGGTGCTCGGAGGCGTCCTCCAGTGCACCGGCCAGCCGCAGCAGCTCGGCCCGTTCCACGCCGGCTCCGACGATCACATCGGTCAACGTCATCTTTCCGGTGGTCACCGTGCCGGTCTTGTCCAGCACGATCGTGTCGATGCGCTTGGTGGATTCCAGCACCTCAGGACCCTTGATGAGCACGCCCATCTGAGCACCGCGACCGGTACCCACCAGCAGTGCTGTCGGAGTGGCCAGGCCAAGTGCGCAGGGGCAGGCGATGATCAACACCGCAACCGCCGCGGTAAATCCTGCCGACAGGGGATACCCTGCCCCGATCCATGCTCCGAGCGCTCCCACGGAGATCGCGATCGCGATGGGGACGAACACTCCCGAGACCCGGTCGGCCAGACGCTGGATCGCCGCCTTGCCGGACTGGGCGTCCTCGACCATCTGGGCCATCTGTGCCAGCTGGGTGTCCGACCCGACCCGGGTGGCACGCACCACCAGACGGCCTCCGGCGTTGACGGTGGCACCGGTGACCGCATCACCCTCGCTGACCTCGACCGGCACGGATTCTCCCGTGAGCATCGAGGCATCGATGGCACTGCTACCGGAGGCAACCACACCATCGGTGGCGATCTTCTCACCCGGGCGGACGATGAACTCATCTCCCACGGACAGTTCTTCAATCGGCACCCTTTGTTCCTTGCCGTCGCGCATGATCGCGACGTCTTTGGCTCCGAGTTGGAGCAGCGCACGAAGCGCTGCGCCTGCCCGGCGCTTGGAACGCTTCTCGAAGTAGCGCCCCATGAGAATGAACGTGATCACGCCGGCGGCGACCTCAAGGTAGATCTGTCCCAATCCATCGCTGCGGGAGATCGTGAACTCGAACGGATGGACCACCCCGGGCTGGCCTGCCGTCCCGAAGAACAACGCCGTGATGGACCACAAGAACGCAGCCGAGGTGCCCACGGAGATGAGGGTGTCCATCGTCGCCGTGCCATGCCTGAGATTCATCCAGGCGGCGCGGTGAAACGGCCATCCCGCCCACACCACCACGGGCGCAGCCAGCGCCAGGGACGCAAATCCCCAGTAGTCGAACTGCAACGCCGGGATCATCGTCATCGCGATCACCGGCACCGATAGAACCGCCGCACCGATGAGCCGCTGACGCAATGAACGCAGTTCGGCGTCCTCGCCAGACTCAGCAGATTCGGCCTCGTCCTTCGAATCCGCTTCGGAGCCCTTCGGTGGAGCGGGAAGGGCAGCGGTGTAGCCGGTCTTCTCCACCTCAGCGATCAGCGCCTGCGGATCCAGGCCTTCTGCACCGGTGATGCTGGCCTTCTCGGTGGCGTAGTTGACGCTGGCTGTGACCCCGTCGAGCTTGTTGAGCTTCTTCTCGATCCGGTTCGCGCAGGAGGCACACGTCATGCCACCAATCCGCAACTCCACGCTCACCATTCCGGTCGTGGGCTCACTCACAGTGGTCATGACCCTCCTTCTTCCTCATTCGTGTTCGCGTCCTCGTCACTGCTGTCGACGTTCCCGCTGCTGCCCTGCTCGCCGGTGGCGTCAAGGACCAACGCCGCGGTGCGGACCTGCCCGTCGACCTTGAAGTCAAGGAAGAGGAGGTACCGGCCCGGGGTCGGTGCGCTGGCCTCGAATGCGATCTCCGGACCGAAGGTTCCCTCGGCCTGAGGTTCCTCAGCTCGCGGATGGACGTGCAGGTAGGCCAGATCACCTTGCCGTAAGGCCACCAGGTGCCCGAACGCGCCCAGATACGGCTCCAGGTCGGCGACCGCGTCACCGTCACGGGTCACGACCAACTTCAGTTCGGAGAGCTCTCCAACGGTGAGGTCACCATTGAGGCTGATCCCAAACCCGTCCACGGTGGTCGCGGTCACCTGCTCATCCCGGGTGACGGGGGTATAGTTTCCGGCCACCTGCACCAACGACGAGAGCGTGATACCCGTATCTGCCCCACTGGGAACAAAGTCTGCGAACACCCGATAGGTTCCGGGCGCATCCCACTCCCAGGGCAATGACCAACCGCCATCGGCGTTCATCTCCGGGTGAACGTGGCGGAAGTACTCCCCGTCGGCACGCACCACGATCAGGTGCAATTCCTTGTCATGGTCAACATCGAATTCCGTCACCGGCACCCCATCTGGCCCGGTGACTGTCAACGACAACTCACCGACGTCCTGGGCACCCCCAGGAGCACTCAGCCCGGAGAGCCGGTAGCCGTCCTGTGCCAGCCCCAGACCCAGCGAAGAGGCCTTCTCCACCTGGTCGTCGTGTCCGGCGGCGTCCGTCTCTCGTCCTGCTGAGTGTTCGTCCGTTGTTTCCTCGGCCCAGCTCTGGACCCTACTCTCCGGGACAACCGCACCCGCCGTGACGAATGCCACTGCGAACACAACCGCAAGGACAAGAGCGAACAAACCGAGCCGTGCTGGCGCCCTCATCAAATCCGGACGGCTTCGTAGCCCGCCTCGTCAACTGCTGCGATCACCGCAGCGTCGTCGACCGGTCGCTCGGCGGTCACTGCTAGATGTCCTGTGGTCGCGCTGACCTCGATGTCACTGACACCAGGAATCTGCGACACCTCATCTCGGATCGCGCCCTCGCAGTGCTCACACGTCATGCCGGTCACCGTGTACTCGGTTGTGTCCATGTCCTGATCTCCATCCATAACATTTCCCGTCATTACAATTTCAGCACTTACCCTATACCCCCATGGTGTATAAATTCCAAGTAGGCCCCCAGCACCCGCGGGTGCCCGGGCCCCCTGTTCTGGCTGGGTTCGGCGGGCTCAAGAGACAACGGCTCACGCATCCAGCGGATCGAGCACATGGAACTGCCGTACCGACAGGTGGTTCCTCGCCCCGTACGGGCATCCACCAGGCACAGTTCTTCGTCAACCCAGTGCGCACCGATCAGTGCGGAGACTCACCGGATGCGAGACTCACCGGATGCGAGACTCACCGGATGCGAGACTCACCGGATGGCTGTGCCGTCGGCTCCTCGGCGTCTTTGGCACCGTGCCCGCCATGGCAACCACGGCCACCGTGACCGAGATGCATCACAAGCATCCCGCCGATAACCAGGATCCAGATCCAGTTGGTGACGATGAAGTCCAGCATGATGTGTTCCTAACCGAGCCGTGGGGTCCAAGTTGTTCATGATGTCTCAAGCGGTGCCGCCAAACGTCCACCTTGATGACCTCGGGACAAGCCTGCTCTCCCGTTGTGATGCCGTCACGTGCGTCCGACCAAGATTCACTCAAGACTGGTCACTCAGAACCGACCATGAGATGACCTCCATTGCGGACCCGATGACGTCACGAGCGATCAGCGACGGGAACCGTGGCGCTTTTCTTCAGAGAACATCCATTGAACCCTCATCGCGCCAGCGGTATGAACCCAGCAACCTTGGTCATCCATCGAGGTGCAGCAGGTGATGACGAGCTGAAGGCCACATGGGCCTTGGGCACCACCACCTGAGGCTGACACCATTGCGGGCTCGACCTACCCAGCGAGGCTGCACGCCGTCAGGACGGAGAACGAGATGAACGAGTCAACCGACACCGTTGGCGCACCAGCCCCACCAGACAGCGCACGGGGGGGTCCACCACCCTTCCGCAGTGCGTCCCGGTGGCCTGCGACATGGGCTTGTCAGGGCTCGCAGCACCGTTGGTGCAGTCTTCGGGGCACTCCTCGGGCTCGCACCACACGTGCTCCATCACATCGGCCTGATCGCCGGGGCCACATTCGTCGTTGGCGCCGGCGGGAACGCGCTGTTCTTCCTCGTCGGCCTCATTTTCTCAATTCCGCTGCTGAGAACGCTGTACCGGAAGTTCTCCACCTGGCGGGCACCAGCCGTCGCCATCGCCGTGTTCACTGCCTTGTTCTCCTTGTCGGCCTTTGTCGTTGGACCAGCTATCGCGGGAGGTGAGGCTCCGGCTGAGGGACCGCAACCTCCAACGCAGACCCACGACGAACATCATGATGGGTGAGCATCTGTTCCATCGGTAACAATGGGTGCATGACCACTGAACCAGCGACACACGGACGAGTTCTGATCGTGGAGGATGAGCCGATCCTCGCGGGTACTGTGCGCAACTACCTTGATCGATCAGGTTTCGAGACCCGCTGGGAGGTCGACGGCCTGCAGGCCGTTGAAACAGTGCATGAGTGGGCACCCGACCTCGTCGTACTCGACCTGGGTCTGCCGAGCCTTGATGGGATGGAAGTGTGTCGTCGTCTGCGCACCTTCAGCGACTGCTACATCATCATGCTGACCGCCCGGGCTGATGAAGTGGACACCCTCGTGGGACTTTCAGTTGGCGCCGACGATTACATCACTAAACCGTTCAGCACGCGAGAGTTGGTGGCCCGCGTCCAGGCACGACTGCGTCGTCCTCGACTGGCGGAGAACCCCGAGCGAGTCACAGAGACCCCCAACCGGGTGTTCGGCACACTCGTGATCGACCCCACAGCCCGTCAGGTGGTCCTCGACGGCACCCCCGTGGTCGTCACCCCGACAGAGTTCGATGTCCTCGACGTCCTGTCCGCACAACCGAGGGTGGCGTTCTCCCGCCGCCAGCTCATCGACGTCATCTGGGGATCCCACTGGGGCGGGGATGAGCACATGGTGGATGTGCACATCGCGAATCTGCGCCGCAAACTGGGAGACAACCCCACCAACCCCCGATTCATCGCGACCGTGCGGGGTCACGGCTACCGGATGGGCACTGGGCACTGATCCGCTCACACCGCCTGCGGCTTCCTTCTCACTCGGACAGTCGCGGGGACCCATCCTCGAACACGCCATCATTCACGTCCTGTTCCGGGGGATTCTCGACATCGCTGATGGCGCGACCTCTCGACCACAGCCACAGGATGATCCCGATGAGCACCATGGGCGCCGACAGCCACTGGCCCATACTGAGCCCCAGCGACAGGAAGCCCAGGTAGGCGTCCGGTTCACGCCAGAACTCGACTATGAACCGGAGTACTCCGTAGCCGATGAGGAAGACGGCCGCCACTTGGCCGCGGTAGTGAGGGCGGCGCGCGTAGAGCCAGAGCACCACGAACAACAGGAGACCTTCGAGCAGCGCCTGATACAGCTGCGACGGATGACGGGGCACGTCCCCGCCGGTGGGAAAGATCATTGCCCACGGCAGGTCGGCAGACGCCGCCCTCCCCCACAACTCACCGTTGATGAAGTTGCCGATGCGGCCAGCCGCCAAACCGATCGGGACGGCCGGGACGAGGAAGTCCGCCACCTGCAGGAAGGGGCGCCCACGGCGCCACGCAAAGATCGCCAGGGCGATGACCACCCCGAGCGCTCCCCCGTGGAAACTCAGGCCCCCCTCCCAGAGCTTGAAGATGTCAATCGGATTCTCCAGATAGAAGCCCGGCTTGTAGAACAGGACGTAGCCCAGTCGGCCGCCGCCAATGACGCCAGCCACGGCGTACAGCAGCAGATCCTCCACGTCGACAGGAGACCACGGCTTCGGCCTCGAGATGGACGCATAGGGCTCATGGCGCAGCCGTCGGCGCATCAGCACGTATCCGACTGCGAAACCCACCAGATACATAACCGCATACCAATGGATCATCAGCCCGAAGATATTCACAGCGACCGGATCAATGTCCGGGAATGTCAGCAGAAGCGATGTCATATGACAATCATGCCAGTTCGAAACAATCTTCAGAAATTCAATCGTCCAAGACGGTGGCGCACCAACCAGCCCCCATTCTTCACAATTTCTTCATCGTTTCTTAGCAGATTTCCAGATATCCAAAAATAGATCATCTGGGCTTTCCAGATGGCCTGCCGACCGAACCTGGGATCCTTGCGGGATTGCTCTGAGCTTCAGTTGTTCAGAGGTTCTCAAGCAGTCCCTGCATCTCCTCAATCTCCGCCTTCTGGTCGTCAATGATGACTTGCGCCAGTTCCAGCGCATCGGGATTGAGACCGTCGTTCAGTTCTTGCTCGGCCATCAGGACGGCACCCTCGTGGTGGGCGGTCATGGCGGTCAGGAACTGCCTGTCAAAGTCGACACCGGAGACGTCTGACAGTTCGGCCATGACTTCCTCCTGGGACATGCCATTCATGTCCATCCCTCCATGGTCCATGCCTGTATGACCGGAAGGTGTCAGCGGCTCGTCCCACGCTGTCAACCAGCTCTGCATGAGCTCAATCTCCGGAAGCTGGGCTGCCTCAATCGTCGCAGCCGTGGCCTGAACCTCTTCCGACTGGGCCTTTCCAGCAGCCATTCCGGCCATCTCCAAAGCACCCTCGTGATGAATGGTCATCATCTGAGCGAAGGCGACATCGGCCTCGTTGTGGTCCATGGCCACCTCGGGTCCCGAGTCCTCAGCGGGCGGCGCATCGGGCGATGCCGAAGCCGATGCACTTGCAACGGAGGCGTCGGGGGTGGCGTCCTGCCCCGCAGTGTTGTCGTCCCCGCAGGCGGAAACACCCATCACGAGCACGAGGCTCCCGACGACAGATACGAAACGTGCTGAAATATTCACTGGATTCCTTAGGGGGGCGAGTGTCTTGGACCGCATCCAGAATGCCCGAGAGTCACACCTTCCCCGTGCAGGAATGATGAAGCTTTGGTGAAGAAACGTGACTGCGGCGCTTTGCCGTCCGGCAACAGTCCGGCGACTCGCGGGTGAAGCTGAGTCCAGCCGCACACATCGGGCGACTACGGATTTGGGCCATCTAGTTCGTCATCAGGCTGGCGTGACGGAGCATCGGATGTGAGTCACGCCGATGGGCTGACCAATGTAGTGGGGACGGCAACGATCTCGCGCCAGATCCCTTCGCGTCTCACCTCGACGATTTCCAGTCCGGCCTTTTTCACGTTCAGTTCGGTGCGCCGGTTGATACTGGGTCCTACCAGCCGCCGCGTGATCGGACTGAGCAAGTCGAAGAGAGCACCGAGAAACCTGCCTTGGGGTCGCACGTGCTCGTACATGAGCACGTGGCCGTCCCGTTTGATCACTCGTCGTACCTCTCGCAGGCCCTGAACGGGATTGCCCACCGAGCAAAAGACGCAAGTCGCGGTGACCGTGTCGAAGCTGGCATCGGGGAAGGTCAGCTGCTCGACGTCGCCCTGTTCCAACTGCACGGAAAGGCCCAGCCGTTCGACTCGCGCTCGTGCCTGCTGCAGCATTCGTGGGGAGAGGTCCACGCCCGTCAGATCCGCCCCTGCCGGGTAGTGCCGAAGATTTGTCCCGGTGCCTACGCCGACCTCGAGCACCCGGCCGCGAGCCCGCGCCATCAGTCTGCTACGTGACGCTCTACCGCCCATCAGCTCCATGGGAGCGGTCATGAGGTCGTAGAAACGGGCGACTCTGTCATAGACCTGGGCGACGCCTTGGCGCGTGGAGTCTGTCTCCATGCCCGGATTCTCACGGCGCGTCACGATGCAACCTCTCGGTGGTGCGTCATTCTCATGCCGCACCCGGCGCCGACGCTGCGACTCAACGGGGCCGATGGCAAGGCCGTTCTCGGCGAAAACGGCGAGAGCAGTGATGTGCCCATGGTGGGTTGTTGGTCAGAACGTTTATGACGTCGATTCGTGTTCATGCTCGCCATTTTGCAGGTGGAACCTCAAGCTGGGGTCAAGCCGAGCACAACCTTTGCCGCAAGTCAGACACGACGACACCGGCCCGCGCCTCCCGCTTGAGAGAACCTTGAGCCCGCTCGTCGGGTAGTGCAGAGCTCGACGGCATAGCCTGCTGGAGACAAAGACAACACATCTATCAGAGGAGAATCCGTGAAGAATGCAATGACGTCCATGCCCGAGCGCAAACCCCGCGAGCGCCAAATGCCCCCACAGATGGTGCCAGATCCAGTGCCGGGCGAAGCCGACCTCGTAGCTGTGGACACGACCTGGGAGAGATCCAGCCGATGCGACCAGCCCCTGGTGTCCAGGCAGTTGGCGAGAAGGAGCTTTTGGAACTGATCGCAGACGGAGTACCTCTCGTCGACGGCCGAACCCGGGACTTCTATGAGAAGGCCACCCTGCCGGGGGCGGTGAACGTGCCCTTCGATGAAGCGGTCCATCGCCGTGCTGAGTTCGAGGCTAACGAGCAAGTGGTGTTCTTCTGCAACGGACCTCAATGCCCACAGTCACCGACTGGAATCCAACAGCTGGTCGAGGCCGGGTTCCCAGCCGATCGGATCCGTTACTACCGCGGCGGGATGCACGACTGGGTGACGCTCGGTCTGCCCACAGAGCCGGGCCGTGACCCGGCCTGAGCATGGAGGTGGAAACATGAGTGCGTCGTGAGCGCAGCGGAATCGGATGCGACGGCCACATCCGCGCATTTCCAGATTCTCGCGTGGGGTGATGCGGAGATGGGAGCGGGTGTGTTCCTCCCGAAAACGTGGTCTCGCCGCTCCCATTCCTTGACAACCTCGCTTCGAGTGGGATGCAGATCTCGTCGTGGACTGATTCCGTTACGGTGCTCTGAGGACTCTATTGCCGCGATCCCTTCTCACCCACAGGAGTGTTCCCAAAGAGTTGCGGATTCGCCCCGTGGTAGCTGGATCAGCTGCTCGTTTTCAGCTTGGCGAGCTCCTCTGCCAGCATGTCGTTCTGTACACCCATCTGGACATCGTCGTAGACAAATCGAACGATCCCCTCTTTGTCGATCAACATATAGGTGTGGCCCGGCATGGCTCCGCGATGCATGGATGAAGGCAAATTCATCGTGTCGTACTGCGTGGAAACCGACTTGTCGGCGTCGAGCAGCAGAGTACCGTTCCCAAGTTCGGGCATGTATTCGATTGCCTCCCCCCAGCCATCCTTGGGGTCGGGAACGATATTCAGGGCCACCGTATCCTCGTTGTTGAAGCGAGGGTCATTGCCGAACGCGGCGATCTGATTCCAGCAGGAGGGGTAGCACATCAAACCCTCGTTGAAAAAGAGAACGACGTTCTTTCCCTTGAGCTCACTCAAACGGTAGGTTTCACCATCGTATGAAGGCAGTTCAAAATCAGGAGCGGGCTTGCCGACCATCTCATCGAAGGCGACAACCTCACCGCCGGCCGCCTGAGGGGTTCCTCCCGAATCCATACGAACGACAACAACCATAGCGAGAATGAACACCACAGCCACCGCCACAAATACCTTTAATTTCACGAGATCTTCTCCTTTTCTTCTTTCTCTGCCTGGGTGCCCCTTCGCGCCTGTCGATAAGCCACGAGGCCGAAGACGGCAAACAACGCGATGAACACAATTGCCCAGAGAAACTCTGGGACTGCCCCGAGGCTATTGCTGACCGCCTCGGTGACCCGGGCCGTGGCCACGTTGATCCTGATCTGGTACGGCGTAACGCCCTCCGGGCTGGTTCGCTCGAAGATCACGATGAACAGGCCGACGGCGATGAACAACACCCCTGAGATCAGGTGGGACAGGTGGACGCTGATCCTGCGTCCGAACAACGAGTACGAGATCTGTTTGCGAAGTCCCTTGAACCGCTCGATGAGGCCGGCACGGTCAATGAAAAATGCCATGAGGAACAGCGGCAATGCCATGCCGGTCACGAACACCAGGGCGTACACGGGACCGAGTACCAGGGACCCCGGCATCATCGACAGTGCCAGAACGCCGGCCAGCACGGGTGCACAGCAGCTGGTCGCGATCCCCGAGAAAATCCCGAGAACGTAGAGGGACCCAAAGTTGTTGCCCTTCAGAGTTGGCTTGACCTTCATGGGCAGCATGAATGACTTTCCGAGCACAAGGGACACCCCAAGCGCGAAAAGAAACAGCCCTCCCACAACGAAGAGTATTTCGTGATAATCACCGAAAGCCGTGCTCAGCCAGGCCATTCCGAGCCCGAGTGGCAGGAAGACGGTCAGCAAACCCAGGTAATAAATGAAGGTCATCAGGAAGATCTTCGTCCGGGTTCGAAACACGGATGCCAGGTACGTGGGTAGCAGCACGCCTATGCAGCATGGCGCAAACAATGCAGCCACACCAGCCAGGAAGGCCGTGATGAATGAAGCTGTGGCAACCAATTCCATCGTCTACCTCGTTCTCTCGCAACAGTCCATGACGACTGTCGCCAACGGTTGTGCTCCTGGATCATCACGTGCTGCGAAGATGACCCAACCAGCGATCCACACCGCGGTGAGCAGCAGGAATGTCCAGATGATGTAATCACTGGTGATCAGGACATAGGCAACTGCTGTGAGCGACAGGAAGAACGGCAGTGTGAAGATCCTCAATACGTTGGGCACCCTGTCTTTGAGCATGTAAAAGATTCCCGTCACGCTCTGCCCCATGAGCAAGGCAAGCAGCACGGTGTTCTCGAACAGCCCGACTTTTTGGAGGATCAACAACCCAGCCCATGTCAGCGACACGCTCACGCACAGCGCGCAAAGATTTCTCTTGACAAAACGTCGCACACCGAGGACGAGAGCAAAGATCATGACCACGGCGACGAATACGACGAGTACGGTCATGATCACTCCCTTCATCGTCGGGCCGGCCCAGTGGACAGACCCTCCAGTGGTAACCGACAGTGAGCGGGCAAGGTGTTGCCGTCCAGGACAGTCTGCGCGGGGTACCCGTTACTCCCGTTGTAGGAATGATGAAGAAACGATGAACTTCTACCGGTCCTCGGTTGTAGGGCTCGACGATCGCGTCTCCTGACCCATCTTGGGCGTTAGCTTTTAATCAGCCAACCAACCGACACAGAGGAAGAAGGGTGCCTTCAAATGTCCACAAGTCACGATGACAGCACGAACGAACATGGCAGCGGTTCGCGTACTTGGATGATGTACCTTCGCTATGCCGCCATGATCCTCACCGGCATGTTCGTCATGTACTGGGTGATGTTCGTCAGCTCTTGGGAATGGAGTCACGTCCGATTCAGCGAAAGTCGGATCTTCATGGCGCTGACCATGGGAGGAGCCATGGGCTTGGTCATGTTGGCGTGGATGCTGAACATGTACAAGAACACCAAGGCGAATATTGCAGTGGTGGTCGCAAGTCTCTTGCTCCTCGCACTGGGTACTCTCCTCGACCGGAGCCAGGCGTCGGTGGATGACACTGATTTCATGCAGGGAATGATTCCGCACCATTCACTCGCCATTACACGCTCCGAGCGGGCACAGATTGAGGATGTGCGCGTGTGTGAACTCACCGTGGCGATCAGCGAGGCACAGCGCCGCGAGATCCTTGAGATGGACTGGTTGATTGAGGATATTGAACGCAACGGAGTGGCCGGTACCGTGGAGGAGGCTGAAGCCCGTTCTGTCCCTGATTTCAGCAGGCCAGCAGAGCGCGAATGCCCGCCGAGCTGACGAGAGGGGCCAAAAGGCCGCCCGCCGGTGCATGATTACCTCGACAGTTGCATCGACGCGTCCCCCTCAGCTCCTTGAGGCCACCACCCCCATCATTCCTGCATCCTCATGATCAAGGATGTGGCAGTGATAGACACTGCGACCGGGGTGGCGGGCGAAGTCGACGAGGACCTTGATCGAGCCATGGATCGGTACGTTGACGACGTCGCGCCACATCGGCTCCTCCACCTGTCTCCCACCCTCCTCGGTGACCTGCATCGGCCAGACGTGCAGGTGGAAGGGGTGATCCATCATCGTGGGATTCTGGATCGTCCACTCCTCCACCGTGCTGGCGGTCACACTCTGATCGATGCGCTCCCCATCGAAGAGCTGCTCATCGAACCCGAATGCCATGTCGCCACCCATGCCTCCCATACCCATGACCATAACGATCTCGCGACGGTTGTCCGGTTCGCGATCACGGAGATCCGGCTCCGGCATTCGATCCGGAACGTCTCCCGGGGAAGGGGACTCGTCGCCATCCACCACCACCGTGGCCAGGGTGGCGGGGCCGGAGACCTCGTCGTTGCCCATCATGCCCATCATCCCGCTCCCCCGGTCATAGCCCAGGGTGACGAGTTCGCTTGTCTGGGTCTGCATGGTCACCAGCAGGTCGACGCGGTTGCCCGGGGTCAACACCACATCATCGACCTGACGAGGAGGAGTCTCGCGGCCGGCATCGATACCCAGGAGTTGGAGATCCTGCTCCGGTGCTGCCAGGCGCAAATAGCGCGACGTGCAGGCGTTGACCACCCGCCACCGTTCACGTTCCCCGGGCCGGGCCGAGAGCTGGGGCCGCAACTGACCATTGACCAGAAGCAGCTCACCCTCCCTGCCCATCATGACCTGCTCGTTCGAGAGGGGGGCGACACCACCGTCGCTCGTCAGCGTGGTGTCGGAGATGATGAGGATCCGGTCGCGCGAGACCGGGATGTCCTCGTCGTCCTCAATGAGGATGGCGCCGTACAGCCCACCGAATATTTGGTCGGCCACCGTGCCGTGCAGGTGGGGGTGATACCAGAACAGCCCGGTGGGGTGATCCTCCGGCAGCTCGAAGAGGTACTCGAAAGTCTCACCGGCCCCGATGCTGAGGAACGGGTTGTCACTGTTGCCCTCAGGCGAGACGGCCAAGCCGTGCGTGTGCAGATTGGTGGCCGCATCGAGGTTGTTCACCAGAACCACCTCGATCCGGTCCCCCGGCCGGACGTTCCACGTCGGCCCCGGCACGGAACCGTTGTAGGTCAACATGCGCGCCATGGTTCCGGCCAGCTCAACCTCCGTCTCCGCAAGAACAAGCTCAACGCGTAGCACACCGTTCTCGCTGCGCAACACATCAGGCTGCATCAGTTCCAAACCGGAATCCGCTCCATTGCTGACGGGTCCGGTTGTCCACGGCAGGCCAGTTTGGGACAGGCCAATCCCTCCGACGACGATGCCCGCAGCCCCGACGGCGCCAAGCTGTAGTGATTGACGACGATTGATCGCGCCGCTCACTCGCGCTCTCCGAGCTGCTGAACACGGTCTTCGTACTCGGTGGTGTCGATCTCGCCCCGGGCGTATCTCTCATCCAGAACCTCGCGGGCACGACTCCTACCAGTCGGCCGCTGCGCATCCCTGCCACCACTGGAGCCACGTACCAGCGCCAGTACCAGCAACACGACGCCAACAACGAGGAGAGCCAAAAAAAGCCAACCCCAACCCATGCTCCCTCCCATGCCTTGCCAACCACCCATTGCATACTCCACTTCTGATTTCATCGCATACCCCGGTGGGTATCCGTCAGTTCGACACTAGGGGACTGTCTCCGGCCGGACAAACTTCGGCCCGCGAGTTCATCGAATCTTCATGGGAACCGGAGTTCTCTGATCTGTTGACGTCGCCTCGTGTCCTCGCTCGGATCGCCTCGCCCGTGCTCCACCGACCAGGGCGGCACCGACGCCGACGAGCGCCAGAGCCCATCCCAGCCATGGACTGAGGATGACAGCAGGGGTGACATTGGTGCGCAGGGGGACGGTGAAGGTGCGGTTGGCGGCCGTGAACTCCTCCGTCGACTCCCGGAAAGTGCCGGACGTGTCCACCATGCCTGAGACTGAGTTCAACGTCGAGACCACTACCTCGCGACGCAATTCCATGGCTCGTATCCGGTTGAGAACCAGCTGCTGCGGCACCTCGAACGTGCCGCCATAGGTGTTGGTGTTGCTCTGGGAGACGATGATGTCCGCTCCGCCCCGGACGGTGTCGTACACCGAGTCATCCCACGCCAGTTCGAAGCAGATGATGTCACCCACCTGCAGGTCTCCGTAGGCCGCTGTGGGAGCCGCCACCACTCCTGCTTCGGTGCCTGGAATGGACTGTCTACCGATCTGCTCGAGCACCGGCAGGCGTGGCAGGAGGAAGTCCCGGAATGGAATGTACTCACCGAACGGGACAAGGTTGCGTTTGTTGTAGCGGTCTCCCGGGCCCGTTTCCGGATGCCACCAGATGCCAGCGGTCTGGCGGGTGGTCTTGGGGTCCGGACCCTCCATGACGGCACCCACGAAGATGGGCGCATCCGCCAATGCCACGGCAGTCTCAACCAGGCCGCGGGTTTCCGGCTCCACCAGCGGGTCGACGTCGGTGGCGTTCTCGGGCCACAGCACGAAATCCAGTGGCGGCGCCTCCCCCTCAGCACGATTGGACGCCAGCAGGAAGATGGTCTCGCTCAGCATGTTGTCGGTGACTGACTGCGCGTAGGACGAGGTGCCATGCAGGTAGCGGTTCACATTGCCCTGCACCACCCCCACCGCCACCTGCTGTTCCGGCGTCGCCTGAGGAAGCAGTTTCAGCGACCCTCCCACCACGATGACGGCAAGAGCGACCGCTACTGCTCGCACGCGGTTGCGACGCTCTCCTATTGCGAGCAGCCCGAGCTGGGCGATCAACGCCAGCAGGAATGTGACACCGGTCGCCCCCACCCAGGGCAACCATCCGGACACGGGCTGGTCCACGGTGGTGAAGGCCAGCCGGAGCCACGGAAAGCCCCCGAAGGGAATGCGCCCAGCGGCCAGCTCCACGGCCACCCAGGAACACGGAACCCACAGCACCCACCACCCCAGCCGGGTCACCTGCGACACCATGACGCCCAACAAAGCCGTCCACAGCGACATGAACGCCACCAGCGCGATGGCCACCGGCACTCCCAGCACACCAATCCAGTGGATGGTGAGCACATTCATGGCCAGACCCGTCACGACGCCGAGGCCAGCGGCCTGCCACGGCGTCCGTCCCGCCACGAGCCAGGTGAACAACCCGACGCCAACGATGGTCGCTGGCCACACACCCATGGGTGCGTATCCGGCACCCAGGAGCAGACCCGTCAAGATGGCCAGGACAATGGTCATGGCGCGTGGCAGGTCAACTCGCGAAAGAGGCTTCACACCTGAAAGGCTACCTGTCCCGGCCCGTGTCGCGAATGCCCAATAACGAGGCCCGGAGCTCCAAACTGCCGATGACGCAGGATGGTCGATCAACACTCAAGTCTTGGCCAAGATTTGGTCAAGATGTCCCGGGATGCGTCGTCGACTGTCGTGGTCCCGCCGGCGGTCAGGAATACTTCAGCCCATGGGAAGAGACCGGCGTTCCAGCCATTCACGGGGCCAGACCTCGTGGGGCACAAGGATGTTTCTCACCCAGGCGATGGTGCTCGCGGCAAGCTTTGCCACGGCGGGGTTGGTGGCGATCGTCGTCGGCCCTCCACTCTTCCACGACCATTTGTTGCAGATCGGGCGCCAGATTGGCGCTGCGGAGCTACCACATATCGAACGGGCATTCACTGACGCGGGGGTCGCGTCGCTCGCAGTCGGGTTCCTGGTTGCCCTGGTACTGGCGCTTCTTGCGTCCTGGTACGAGACCAACAGGTTGCGGCGTCCCTTGGAACAACTCACGTCTGTTGCGAGTCAGGTGTCGTCCGGTGACTATTCGGCACGGGTACCCCAGGCAGGTTTCAGTTCCGAGCTGGACGGCGTCGGAACGGCCTTCAATGACATGGCGCATCGACTTGACGCGACGGAAGAAACACGGCGACGCCTCCTCTCCGACGTCGCCCACGAGGTACGCACACCGATAGCAACCCTGACAGCCCTGCTGGAAGCCATCGCCGACGACATCACCCCGTGGAACGACGAGACCCAACACCTCCTTCTGCTCCAGGCTGAACGGCTCCAGCGCATTGCCCGCGATCTGGACGCCGTGTCACGCGCCGAAGAAGGTCGGCTCAGTCTCGTCCAGGAGCCCGTCGAGATCAGCGAAGTTGTGGAGCTCGCCGCCACCACGGCTCGCAGCCGCTATCTGGCCAAGGGCGTCGCTCTGGAGCAGCAGTTGGAGGGGGCACCCGCCATGGCCGATACACAACGCATCGCTCAGGTGTTGGGAAACCTGTTGGACAACGCCTTGCGCCACACTCCTGCCGGTGGCAGCGTCCTCATCGAGGGAAGACAGCACGGAGGCGTCGTCACCGTCACCGTCACCGACACCGGCGACGGCCTCACCGATGACCAGCTTGACCACGTCTTCGAACGTTTCTACCGGGCGGATATGGCCCGAGCACGGGATGCGGCAGGCGCGGGTATCGGTCTCACCATTTCCCGGGGCCTGGCCATCGCCCACGGTGGCTCCCTCACCGCTACCAGCCCCGGCGAGGGGCGCGGGGCCACCTTCACCCTGACACTCCCCGCCGCGGACATCTCTCATGCACACGGCCCGGACGTACTTGTCCGGCGGCCCTCGGACCTGACGGGCCATCAACAAGGAGCTGACAGATGATCAGATGGCGCACCACATTCCTCGTCGTCGTTGTTCTCCTGCTAGCGGCGTGTTCCACACCCGGAGATGCGGCGAGCCCGGAGGACGGCATCGGTTTCGTGACCGGCGACGGATCCGTAATGGTGGTGCCGGTGGAGGAACGTGTACCGGCCCCCGAATTGGTCGGCACGACGCTGGACAGCAAGCGGTTGTCCACGGCTGACTACTCCGGCCAGATCATCGTGCTCAACGTTTGGGGATCCTGGTGCGCACCGTGCCGTGCCGAGGCACCGGAGTTGGTGGAGGCGGCAGAGGAAATGCCTGAGGTGCAGCTCATCGGCGTCAACACACGGGACCTCGACCCAGCCCCAGCACAGGCGTTCGAGCGCGCCTTCGAGCTCCCCTATCCCAGCTTCTACGACCCCGACGGCGCGCTGCTCCTCGGCTTCGGGCAGGTGCCGCCCAACGCGATCCCCAGCACCATCGTCCTGGATGAATCCGGGAGGGTCGCCGCCCGAATGCTCGGTGAGATCACCGCCACCACGCTGGTCGGCGTGGTTGAGGACGTGCGGGCGGCGCAATGATGCTGTTGTAATGCGGCGCAATGATGCAATGATGCTGTTGAAATAGGGCCTTTGCTCGCGCCGTGGTGAAGGGGCAGTTCGCCGCCCATGCGTCTTAACCAGATCTTCACGATAAGCCGACTTCAGATGACCCAACCGCACTGTTAGCGTCGAAAGAACGCAAGCGGGCTGGCCACCCGGCCGGTTCAGTCATCGAATCGAAGGAGCAAGAACCATGACACACGTCACATCAATGCTCGAGACCTACCCCAAGGGGCTGGGACAGACAGACCAGCAGAAGCTGGCAGACTGCATCGCCGCCTGTTTCGAGTGCGCCCAGACCTGCACTGCCTGCGCGGACGCATGCTTGGCGGAAGACATGGTTGCGGACCTCACCAAGTGCATCCGCACCAACCTTGACTGCGCCGACATCTGCGAGACCACGGGCAAGGTCCTATCACGGCACACCGGCTACGACGCCAACATCACCCGTGCAGTGCTGGAAGCCTGCCGCACTGCCTGCAAGTCCTGTGGCGACGAATGTGGCGAGCATGCGGAGATGCACGAGCACTGCCGCATCTGTGCTGAAGCCTGCCGGCGCTGTGAGCAGGCATGCGCCGACCTGCTCACCTCCATGGGCTGACACCCAGCCGCGTCGTTCCTGGGGTAGCGGTCGAAGAAACCGCCGCCCCGGGAAAGATCCACGTTGCGGCCACGCGCTGTCACGTGACAGCGAGCCACAGCAGTCCCGCACCGATTCCCACCACCAGAGTCATTGCCGCGAGCACCACTGCCAGGCCAGTCGACCACCGCGCGGGGGTCACCACACCGAACGTTGAAGGATGGAGCGACTCGCCGCTGCCGTAGGCGCGTGCGATCCAGCGCAGGTAGTAGAACAGGCTGGCCACGGAGTTGATGAACACCACCACAGCCAGCCACGCCAGCCCGCCGTCCCATGCGGCGATCGTGGTAGTCAGCTTGCCCATGAACACCGCCGTCGGTGGCGTCCCCACGAGCCCCAGCAATGCCACCACGAGTGCTCCGCCCAGCCACGGATGGGCGCGGCCCATGCCCCGGTATGAGTCGAGCGTGCGGTGTCGGGGGAATGCGGTGGTGATGGCGAACGCAGCAAGGTTGGTGACTGTGTAGCCCACGAGGTACAGCAGCAGTGCGGGCAGTGCGGACTCCGCGATGCCGGCCACCGCGATGGGGACGAGCATGTATCCCACCTGACTCACCGTGGACCAGCCAAGGAGCCGTCGCGGATCGTCCTGCCAGTAGGCGGCAAGGTTGCCCAGCGTCATGCTGGCCGTTGCCAGTACGGCAACCAGGAGTGGCCATGCGAGCGTGTCTGGCAACAGCTCAACGATGCGGTAAATGGCTACCACTGCACCGATCTTCGGCACCGTCGTCACGAAGGCCGCCACGGCCCCTCCGGAACCCTCAGCGGCATCCGCCACCCAGAAGTGGCCGGGCACGCCCCCCGCCTTGAACAGCAGTCCCACCAGGAGTCCCACCACTCCGGCAGCGACGGCGCCGCGAGGTGCGACGGCCAGCAGATCGGGCAGTTCCGCATGATCGGTGCTGCCCGTGACGCCGTACAGCACGACGATGCTGGCCAACAAGATGATGCCGAACAGAGCTCCCAGGAGATAGGTCTTCATGGCCGCTTCAGCCCCGAGGCGCGTCATCGTGATCCCGATGAGGCCGTAGAACGGAACGCTTGCGAGCAGGAAACCGACGGCCACCACAAGCAGGTCGTCGGCTCCAGCCAGTACCAGCGTGCCGGTGGTGGAGAAGAGCAGGAGTGTGTAGGTCTCGCTCTCCCTCGCGGTTCCGGCTATTTCATCTGAGGCGAGCCCCACCACCACCGCTGTTCCGAGGCACGCGATGATCCGCACGATCCCGGTGGCGACGTCGACGGTGAACGCGCCAAGCATCGGCGACTCCGTCGGACCCAGCATCCCGATTCCCGCCGCGACGGCGGATGCAACCAGCGCCACCGCAGCGATGATGCGCGTCACCCACTGGCGTTCACGCGGCTGGAAGGACCCGGTGACGAGCACCGTGAGCCCGCCCAGGAACAGTAGGATCTCGGGAAGCAACAGCATCGGCTCCATAGTGAGCGGCTACCTTCCCACGAGTTCGATCACCATGGCAGCGGCCGGCTCGATGACCTCCAGCAGGAACCTCGGCAGAATGCCAATGGCCACTGACAGCAGCAGCAGAGGGCCAACCGACAGCAGTTCCGGAGCCCGCAGGTCCGTGAAGTGCAGCGACTCCTCGCGTGTCTCGCCTGTGAAGATCTTCTGGAAAGCCCGGAGGAACAGTGCCGCGGTGACGAGGATGCCCACCAATGCAACGGCCGTGATGGGGGCGGCAGCGATGCTGCCGGTGAAGATCTGGAACTCCGCGATGAACCCGGAGAAACCCGGCAGCCCCAGGGACGCGAAGGCGCCGACGGCGAACAGGGCGGCGAAGCGCGGCGCCGGTGATGCAAGGCCTCCGAACCTGTCCATGTGGTACGTGCCCCGGCGATCGTGCAGCACGCCGGCCAGCAGGAACAGGGCGGCGGTGATCAGGCCGTGGCTCACCATCTGCGTGACGGCGCCGGTGACGGCGATCGAGCGGGCCTCTGTGGAATCGTCGGCGACGAGTCCGGCTGCCCCCACCGCGATGATGATGTAGCCCATGTGGTTGACGGATGTGTAGGCGATCATGCGTTTGAGGTTGGTCTGTGCCAGGGCCACGAGCGCCCCGTAGACCACGGAGATGATGCCGACCACGATGATCACCCACGCCCATGCCCGCCACGCGTCGGGCAGCATCGGCATGGCGATACGCAGGAAACCGTAGGTGCCCATCTTCAGCAGGACACCGGCCAGCACAGCCGAACCGCCTGAGGGCGCATCGGTGTGGGCGGGCGGCAGCCATGTGTGGAAGGGCACCGTGGGTGTCTTGACGGCCAGGCCCAGCAGGATGGCGGCCAGCACGGCCCCGCCCACGAGGGATGATCCTGCCAGTGGCACTTGGGACGTCAGCTCCACCATGTCGAAGGTGTGCGGATCCGAGGCGATGTAGAGCCCGATGAAACCGACGAGCAGGGACAGCGAGCCGAGGAATGTGTAGAGGAAGAACTTCATGGCGGAGCGGGCCGCGTCGCCATGTCCCCAGCCGGCGATGATGAAGTACATGCCCACGATGGAGAGGTCGAAGAAGAGGAAGAACAGGATGAGGTCCGCCGAGACGAACACGCCCATGCTGACGCTCTGCAGGAACAGGAACAGCGCAGCTTTCAGTCGCGGACGATCCGTCTCCTGCAGCGAGTGGACCGCGCAGGCCAGGAAGATCACGGCGGTCATGGCAAGAAGCGGCAGGGAGAGGCCGTCGACGCCGATGTGGTAGCTGCTGTTGACCCCGGGTATCCATGGCACCTGCTCCTCGAAGGCCAGAGCCCCCGCCGAAGTGGTCTCGTGCTCCTGCCAGACGAAAAGCATCAAAATCAACTCGACGGCGGCAACGGCCACCCACACCCACCGGGACACGACGTCGCCCAGCACGGGCAGCGCCACGAGAAGCAGCGCGGCCACCAACGGTAGGAACACGATCAGACTGAGCACAGTCACCTCACCACCACAAGGAGCAGGACACCGACCGCGAGGACCGCGACGGCTTGAATGTAGTACTGGTGCAGCTGGCCGGTCTGGGGCCTGCGGGCAAGACGCCCGAGCCACCTCGCACCGGCCGCAATTTTCTCGACGGCGCCATCCAACCAGTGCCCGTCCACGCTCGCGCTGCGGTCGGCCAGGCCGACAACACGCTCCGACATCGCTTCGATGCCGCCGTCGACGGTGTCATCATCGAAGGCGGCGATTCGTGGCGCAGCCGTCATGGCGGATTCGGCGCCGTGCATCACGGCTCGATCCAGGACATCGTCATCGAAACGTGCGCACCGCTTCGCCAGCGCAAGGGTGGGTTGCACCACCATAGTTCGAACGGCACTTCCCAGCCCCAGCCACTTGAGCGCCCACCGAGGTTCCGGCACACCCCGCCACCAAATGAGCAGCACCACAGCCAATGCAATGCCTCCGGAGACAGCCAACTCCAGCAGGGTGGAGCCCGGGGATTGGTCCCCCAGCGAACGTGCAATCGACTCGCCCACGGGTGGAAGAGCCAGAACACCCAGCACCACGGCACCGACGGCCAGCACGGCCAGCGGAATCTTCTCCGCAAGGCCAACGACTCGCGAACCGGAGTATTCTCCGGTGGTCGAGTAATCGCCGCGAGGAACGAAAGAGCCTCCGCTGGTCGAGTAATCGCCGCGAGGAACAAAAGAGCCTCCGCTGGTCAAGTAATCGCCGCGAGGAACAAAAGAGCCTCCGCTGGTCGAGTAATCGCCGCGAGGAACGAGCCGCGATGTGTCGAGACCTCCGTCTGCCGCACTGGGCTCCGTCGGTAGCGGCCGCCACACCACGACGAGGATCTTTCCTGCGTAGGCCGCGGACAGCGCAGCGCCTGCAAGTCCCACGGCGTACAAAGGCCACGACTGCTCCAGCGCCGGCGCGAGCACGGCGTCCTTGGTTGCCCACAGCGCGAGCGGGGCGATACCGGCCAGCGAGAGAGCGCCGACCGTCGCGGTCCATCCCACAACGGGCCAGCGACGCGCCACACCCTCCAGCCCCGCGAACTTCTTGGTGCCGAGAGCCGCGAGCCATGCACCGGCCGCCAGGAAGAGGAGCGCCTTGGTGGATGCGTGTGCGACGAGGTGGGTGGCGCCCCCGGTGATCGCGCCAAGTCCGGCCCCCATCACGACGAAGCCGAGTTGGGCGGCGGTGGAGGCGGCCAGCAACTGTTTCAGGTCGCGTTGCGCAACAGCGACCGCTCCCATGATCAGCGCCGTGATGGCACCGACCCACGCGGCCGTGGGTCCGGCCCACCCCGTCGAGGCCAGTAGGGGTTGTGTCCGCAGCAGGAGGTAGCCGCCCATCGCGACCATGGCGGCCGAGTGCAGCAGCGCGCTGACGGGGCTGGGGCCATCCATGGCGCGGGACAGCCAGAAGGAGAACGGCAGTTGGGCCGCTTTGCCGAGCGCGGCCACCAGGATGCCTGCGGCGATGACATGCCGCCAGCCTGGACTGCTGCCGGACAGGTCCGCCAGGACAAACCCGGCACCACCCGCCAGGGCCGCTCCGGCAGCTAAGTAGATGCCGAGGTCGGCTGTGCGCGTGGTCACGAAAGCGACGGTCCCCGAGGCAACGCGCTCCTCGTCGCGCCACCAGAACCCGATGAGGGCGAACGACATTGCCCCCATGATCTCCCAGGCCATGAGCAGAGTCGGCAGGCTCTGGGCGGTGGCCGTCGCGAGCGCTGCAGCGGCGAAGATCAGCATGAGCCCGTGGAAGCGGGCCTGGGAAGCGCGAATGTCACCGGCCGCGAAGATGAGCGCCAGCAGGGTGACGGCAGCCACGGTGGGCACCATGAGCGCTGAGAGGGCGTCGACGCCCATGGAGAACTCGGCTCCCGCCACGAACGGGACCGACACCTGCGGTCGCGTCACAGCCACCACCACGGCGAGCAGCACCGTGATGGAGGCCACGGTCAGCGAGACGGGAGTGGCGATGCGATTCTGCCGGGACATGACGAAGACGCCGCCCACCGCAGCGGGAAGCAGCACCATGGCCCACAGCGCGAGTTCGGTCATGTGTCTCAGCCCGCCAGATCCGTGGCCATGTCGGTCATGTCGGAGTTCCGGATGCGGTGGAGCAGCGTCGCGATCGCGAAACCCATGGCCATTTCCAGCGTCATGACGGCGAGGATCACCATGAGCAGCACCTGTCCCGTCGGGTTGGGGGCGACGAACCACCAGAACCCTGCGGCAGCCAGGATCAGGGCGTTGATCATGAGCTCCAGGCCCATCATCACCATCACCACCACCTGCTGGGAGATGGCGCCGTAGAGCCCGACGGCGAAGATGGCGGCCGCCAGGATGAGTGTCAGTTCCAGGGTCATCGGCCGACACCTCCGGGCTGGGGATCGCGCGCTGGGCGCTCGGTCAGGTCGTCGCCGAAGCGGTCGTAGCGGGTGCGGTGGTGCGCCAGACTGACGCCCGCGACGATGGTGGCCACCATGACCGGGCTGATCACGGCCATGACAAGCATCTTGCTGCCCATCAGCGCTTCGCCGAGTGCGGCGGTGACGTCGGCGGCGGGCGCGCCACGTCGGCTCGGCCAGTCGATGAGGAGAATCCCGGCGGTGAGCGCCACGAACGTGGTGATGGCCACGATGAGCGACGCCTTCTTGCTGTGCACCATGCTCATGGGCATCAACGCAGGGTTCATGCCCATGAACATCACCATGTAGACGGCCATGATGGCCATCTCCATCACCATCATCAAGATGGTGATCACGCCCACGTAGTTCTGTGCCAGGAACAGCACCTGCACTCCGACGGCGATGAAGGACAGCGCCAGGGCGTAGGTGGCACGCGCCATGGAGTCCACCCAGAACACGGCGGCGCCACTGAGGATGGCGATCACGCCGAGGATGATGAATGCGACGACCATGTCTCAGCTCCCCACCACGACAACGACGGAGACCACAAGCATCTGCAGCAGTGCCGCGGACAGCAACACCAGCCAACCGATCTCCATGAACTTGTCCGGGCGCACCGCTGGCACCTTGCGTCGCAGCCACACCAGGGCGGCGAGCACGACGAGGGTCTTCACCAGTGTCCATGCCCATGCCGGGAGCAGTGGTCCGGCGCCGCCGCCGAGGAACATGGGCACGGCGAAGGCCGCTCCCGCAGCGAGGAGGGCGTAGCGGCCCGCGTTGAACAGGAGCCTGTCCACGCCTGAGAGCTCAGCTTGGGCACCCCCCGCGATGTCGGCACCGAAGGCTGGCGTGAACGGTCCCCACACCGAGAAGCCGAGCACGCCGATGAGGTAGACGACGAAGGCCAGAGGCATCCAGACGACGAACCACAGGTTCTCCTGGGCGCTCTGGACCACTCCCACGTTCAGGCTGGCCGCCGCGATCGCCGGGCACACCAGCGCGAACATCAGGGGTAGTTCGTAGCCCAGGTTGTGCGCAAGGAATCGGTACCCGCCCACCAGGGAGTGCGTCGAGTTGGCTCCCCAGCCCGCCAACCACACAACCGCCCACACCATGACGTCCATGGCGTTGAACCAGACGACGCCCACGTCGAAATCGAACAGCGTCCACTCCCCCAGCGGTACCACCGTCACCATCAGTGCGGCCGCCACGAGCAATCCTGCGCCACCGATCCGCCAGAGCGGGCGATCCGCCTTCACCGTGGTGCGACGCCGTTGCCGCATGAGGCGGGCCGCCTCATCGAAGGGTCGCGTCGACTGGCGCAGTGCACCGCTGGTGCCGCTGCTGCTGCGGGCCGCGAGTACGCCGTCGAACATGCTGGCCATGAGCGCCAGGCCGCCGAGGATGAGCAGCGCGACGATGGCCCACGCGGGGCCAACCACGTTGATGGGCTCACCGGGCATGACTCACCTCGCTGTCGCTGGCGCTGACGAGGGTATGCAGATCGAGGCTCGCCACAACGAGGCGGGCGGCGGCGAGGTCGAGGCCGGTGACCAGCCGTGCCACGTCCTCGACGTTGGGGCTCGCATGATCCGTAGAATCTTCGCCGGTGAGTAGTTCACGAGTCCTGTCAAGCATGGTGAGCACACGGTCGTGGCTGTCGCCTGCCAGACGCGACGGCATTCCGTCGCGGTCCAGATCCTTCGCGTGGAGCACGCTGAGGTCACGGAGAGCGAACGCCAGCAGGCGGGAGCGGCGGATCCGGCGCTGCCACTGCTTGAACCGCTCGGTTACTGCTTCCGAACCATGTTCCAGCACTTCATCACGGAGATTGCGCGCCTCAGCCGCTGGGTCTTCCCAGCCGGCCAGGGCCAGCAGGGACACGAGGTTGTCGATGCTCTTGGCTGCTTGCTCGGCGGCGGTCACATCGGAGGCGGCTGCGGCTGATGCATCCGCGTCCAAGAGCTCGCCGCTGGCCTCAACGATCACGTCGCCCTGCAGACGACACCGCACCACGAGACCGCCCGGCCAGTACGGCAGCACCGGCCCCAGTGGCAGGTTCAGCACGTCCATCTCCAAGCCGTCGCGATCCTCCCCTCCTTCGGCCAGAGCAATACCGCCGGGCGCCATCTCCATGTCGCCGTGATCCATATGCCCGTGATCCATCTCGCCATGGTCCATGTCCCCGTGGTCCATCTCGCCATGGTCCATGTCCCCGTGGTCCATCTCGCCATGGTCCATGTCCCCGTGGTCCATCTCACCGTGGCCCTTATCGCCATGGTCCATCTCACCGTGATCCATGTCCCCATGGTCCATCTCCGAGTCGTCCAGCAGGTCAGCGGCAGACGGACGGTCGTGGGCGTCGCGTCGGTGTCCCCCAGTGTCCAGCAACCGGGTGTGGGCGTCCTGCAGCAGTGCGTTGGCACTGTCCCGGGTCGCGACGTCGATCCTCACACGTGGTCCCGGGAGCTGGTCCCACGCGCCCTCGATCGCTTCCTCGAGCTCCGGGCCGGGCGCGCCGCAGACCGCCAATACATCCGCATCAGCTGGAGACGACGCCAGAGTCCATCCCCTGTCGAGGACTGCCCTCTCCACGGCGGCGCGAACACGCCACTGTCCACCCACCTCCACCACGAGAACGTGCGCGCCTCGCACAGCCACACGGGCGAGCGCCGCTCTCAGACCCACCTCAGCGCCCCTTCCCGCCACGCCCAGAACACGGCCACCATGAGGGCGCCAAGGAAGAGGAACATCTCGACGACGGCGCCCGCCCCCTCCGCGGCAACGACCACCGCCCACGGGTACATGAACAGCATCTCGACGTCGAAGGCAAGGAACAGCAGCGTGGCGGCGTACCAGCGCACGTGGTAGCGCGAAAGTGCGTGCTCGGAGGGTTGCCAGCCCGACTGGAAGGGCAACACCGAATGCGGTGACGCGATGATGGCCGTCATGCGATGCACCAGGTAGAGGCCGAGAATGAAGACGACGGAGACAATCAGCATGCCGAGCACTCCGCCGAACATCTGCTCCTCCTCAACGACGCCGACACCAGAATGGACCCCTATCGCAGTTCGAGGGTAGCCCCTCAAGTGGTCGGCGTCGGTGCTTGCCATATGAAGACATGATGAAGTTCAGTTCGCAAAGCCGTCTACCTCATGATCGACCGTCATCGCTGCGGCGGATCCGCTCCAGCTACCACGGCAGTAATCGCGGTATTACCATGGTGGCATGAGTGTGATGAAGTTGAGTGTCAGCCTCTCCGAGGATGACGTCGCAATGTTGGACAAGTACGCCAAAGCCGCAGGACTGAGGTCCCGGTCCGCCGCGATCCAGAAGGCGATCAAGCTGTTGGGCGACGCAGAACTCGAGGACGCCTACGCTGCGGCATGGGAGGAGTGGGGTTCCTCCGGCGACGCACGCGCATGGGAATCCACTTCCGCCGACGGGTCGGCAGATGCTGCGAAGTGAGATCCGGCTCGTGGACCTGGACCCCGTGCTGACGGGTGAGGCGAACAAACGTCGGCCCGCAGTGGTGGTGAGCAATGATCACGCCAACGCGACCGCGGCCAGACTCGGGCGCGGGGTGGTCACGGTCGTTCCGCTGACCAGCAACACCACGCACGTGTTCCCGTTCCAAGTGTTTCTGCCGGCGGAGGAGACGGGGACCCGGCGGGACTCCAAGGCTCAGGCGGAGCAGGTTCGATCAGTCTCGGTCGAGCGCCTCGGCCCGGTGATAGGACGGATCCCGATCCCTCTGATGGCGGCACTCGACGACGCGCTTCGGCTACATCTCCGATTGTAGGCAGCACTTAGTGCGGCACATGCGGATGTTGCGGAGGGTGGCTCAACTCGCCTCAGAAAGACGTCGTACGAGATACTGGTTGAGACTGAGGTGCTCCTCGGCCGCTTGGATCGCGAGCCTTCGGTGCAGCCCCTCCCCGACCCGCAGATTGAACTTGCCCGAGTAGTTCCGCTTCGCCAACGGTTCGGGGATGACTTCACCCTCCGCCGCAAGATCGGACACGGTCTCGGCAACCAGATCAACCAAGCCCCGAAGGGCCGCCGATTGGGACCCGGCGAGCCATGACAGCGAGGGGAACTCCACACAACTGGCGACGAACTCGTCGTCTTCGACCGACCACGTCACGCGGTAGGTGTAAAGGGACGCGTCCACAGTTGGGGTCTGAGACATCACCTAGCCTCCTTCTTGTCGATGGCAGCCATCACCTGTCGCACCTGATACGACTTGGCCTGACCGTTGCTGTTTTTGGATGTTTACTCGCGGGTCGCCGGGCCAAGGGGTCTTGAACACCGCGTGCGATCCACCGGTTCTGCGGAACGGACCGATGTCATGCTCGCAGACCTTATGGAGGTCGTCATAGCGCACGTTCTGTGGGTTCTTTCACATCGCCGCTACGTGCTTCTCCACGGTCGCCATGCAATATGGTACCGCAGGTAGTACCACGATCGAGCGCTTCGTAGCAAAATGGCACCTTTCGGCCCGCACTTGGTGCGCGACGTTTTGGACGCGTCCGGCGTGCGGCTGAAACGGACATTGGTGCGGCGATGATGAGCGGGTTTGCAGCCGGCGGACGGCTGGGGCGTCAGCCGCGACAGGTGACCAGGAGGTCGCCATCTGCGTCAAAGATCTGTCCTTCAACCGGCAGTGGTTCGTCCCAGTCGAAGGGGATGGTGGCGTTCGGCACTACCCAGGCGTCGACGATCGCAATGCCGTCCACCACAGGGTGCGAGGTCACCACGCTGTCGCCGGCCACACCGATCTGTAGCCTCGTCGCTTCGGTCAGGGCCTTCCCGCGGTCGTCACGGACGGCGCCGGCACCCCTCAGCTGGTAATCCAACAGGGTTCCGTCTTCATCTCGGGCCATGTTGCTTGGCTGCACGGGGCAGGCCGCACCGCCGAGATCGTCATCTGTGTCAGCGCCTTCCGACAGCTCCACAAAAGCGCCGGCATCATCCTCGCCTCAATGCTGGACCAGGCAACTCACCACGGTGCCGAAGTCGTCAATGAACGCCGCAGTGACGGCCTCCAACTCGAGGCCGTCCTCTTCTTGGCCGGGCAGATCGCCCACTCGTTCGGTCGCTTGGGATCCGAGAAACCGCCACGACCTGTCGATCGGAAGGCCGCTGCTCGAGCAGATCCTGCGCAGGCCCGCCTCGGTGTCCATGTCCGCAGCAGCGAACTCCACCTCACCCTCGGGCTCGGACCAGCCGATCGAGCAGTGGTAGTCATCGAACACAAATGAGTACTCGACGCTGCTGCCGGGAGGCAAACCCGTCACGCTGCTCAGGTCAGGGTCGGATGCCCAGCCGAAGGGCGGCGGACAGCGCTCCACCACAACCGAACGCGGGATCAACGGCTGGGTCCACCACTCGCCCGACTGGTGCACGTCGAGCGCCCAATCTTGAGGCACCGCCTCACGCGGGATCGGCGCCGCACAGCCCGACAGGACCACAGCCAGCGCGACCGTGCACGAAACTCCGCCAAATTTGCGTTTGTGATCCAACAGACCCTCCCCCGAACGGCCCCATCCACTCAAACGATCAACCTATAGCAGGAGCCACTCTGCCAGTCGACAATCGTCGAAAAACTCGCACAACACGTAGGCCTCAACGTTGTCCGCCACCTGTCGGGAGAGCAGTGCGCGGGCGACAGTTCCGGTTGCTCAATCGCGGCCGGAGCACGTAAAGGTCTATAGGTCTCAGCATGGCCGCTCGCACCGAGTACTACGCCGCCGAACTCATCGATCGCTATGCCGATGACGAAGCTGGAGATGGGCACGCTTCTTGTAACTGAAGATGCGAAGCCGGGGACGAATGTCGTCGCGCATAGCCCCTCAGTGCGGGAACACCGCAAGTCCCTCGCAGTGGGCGACGATGGTGTCCACGTGGTCGGCAGCAACCGTCGATGACGCTGACGAAGCATGAGCGCGAGATATCACACTGGTATCATCGCGATCATGGCTATGACGCTCCGGCTGGACCCCGAGGACGAAAAGGCTCTTGCCCTGCTCGCCGAAGCAGAAGGATTGAGCAAGCAAGAGGCCACTGTGCGCGCCATCCGGGAGGCCGCCGCACGACGCCTCCGTGAGGACAGAGTGCGGCAACTGTCCACCGCAGCTCGGGCCCGCTACGCCGATCTGCTCGACCGGTTGGGCCAGTGATCGAGTACCTCACACTCGAGGACGTCTTGTTGTTGGTGGGTGACCTCGGAGTTGGCCCCGTGCGCGACGTCGGACTGCTCGACTCTGCGGTCCACCGCCCGCGCGTGAGCGTCTTCGGCCGGGATGCGTATCCGAGCCTTGATGACAAGGCTGCCGTGCTGCTGGAATCGTTGGTCAGCAACCATGCCCTGGTCGACGGCAACAAACGCCTTGGCTGGCTGTCGCTGGTGGTGTTCTACGGACTCAATGGCATCGACGTAGACGCGCCCGACGACGACGCCTACGACTTGGTGATCGCCGTCGCCAGCGGGACCGCAACCTACCAGGACGCGTCGATGCGCCTCGCGTCCTGGCGCTAACCTCCAACCCCATGCGGTGGTGGCGCGGAGTACGTGTGCGGCTCCATCGACGTCAGTATTGGCGCAATTGGGCGCCGGGGTCATCCACCGCAAGGTGCGGTCCACGCGATCAGCTGAGACTGCCGAGCACCGCTCCCAGCACCGCAAAGCCCACATGGACGCTCGCATGGGAGACCATTGCGGCCTCCAGGCTGCGACGCCAGTACAGCCATCCGAAGACGATGCCGCCAAGCGCGTTGAGTGCCACGGTTCTGACCACCAGGAAGGGCGTGAGGTCGGCATACACCGATAGTGCCGGCAGATGGCCCAGTCCGAAGACCACGGCGGTAAGGAGGATCGAGACCCACATGACCGCTTCCGACGGGCGGACATGGTTCCGCCCAAAGAGCCGGTGACCGGCCCACACGAGTACCGTCATCAGGCCCCAGCGCAGCAGGAGTTCCTCAGTGATGCCGCCGTAGAGCATCCCGAGGACGAGCTGGGGGAACCAGGACAGCGGATTGTCGGTGACGTCCAGGCCCGCGAGTGGAGCAGTGGCGCTGTCCAGGGCCATTATCGCCACTGCGACGGTCAGCCCGAGGCCCACCGCGATGGGGACATCCGTCCGGAGTCGGGGCCAGATGTCGGTGCCTCTGCGAACTCGGTCGGCCACCAACGATGTGAGGTCGACCTTATGCGTAAATAGCACACCGACAGCGACTGCGACCGCAACGAGAACGGCGGACTGAACGAGCGAGACCAGGACGATGACCCAGTCCGGTACCTCCACCTGCACGGCGGCGGGCGCGTCGAGTTGGACCAGAACCATCGGGATCAACGACAGGACCCCTACCAGACCCAGTAGAAACAGCGCCACGAACTGCCGCCAGAACCGCACGGGTTCCCGTCGACCATGGCCAGCGTCCTGAATGTCTGTCATCTCGCTTCTTGTTCCCTCCATTCATCCCGCGCCCCTCCCGTTGCCGTGAAGCTTGCCCAGTGTAAAACGTTTCCGTCTCTCCCGAGCGTCAAGATGGGGCGATACAGGCCGAGCATTTGTCGCCTCCACACTGTTTTTTACTCCGTCAGAAACCTCAGGGGGGCTTCGTGTCCTTCGTGTGGTGTGTGGTGTTGTGTTGACCTCGATAATGGCGCGATCAACGACGGTGGCCCCTGTCGCTCCAGTGGGGCCGAGATGGCCCGTGCGGGTTGGCGTGCAGGGCGTGGTCAGGCCCAGTCATCTGTCCGCTTGCCTCCACCGGTGCGAGCCACGTCAAGTTGTGCGCTTCGGCGGCCCTCAGTGCTGTCCGCCCGGACGCCTCATCTTGGTCCATCACCACGGATGTGAACCGCAGCAATGTTGCTGTCCGGTAACGATTCACAACTGGTGCTTGCGCCGTGCGGCTCACTCAGCTTATGGTGATTCCTGAGACCTGAACCATCTGTCAGGTTTGACATCGACGTCAATCATGGGAGGTACACAATGCGTGCTACCAAGAAATACCTGGCACCGGCGATTCTCGCCGCGGCCGCACTGGTGATGACCGGGTGCGCACCCGAAACCGGCAGTGACACAGGAGACTCCGTTGAGCCCGGTGCCACCACTTCCGAGAGCGTTGCGGCAGGCGAAGCGGTCCCTGTCGGCATGATCACCTCGCTGACAGGACCACTCGCGGCCTACGGCGAAGCCTATGAAGCGGGCTTTGAGGCGGGCCTCGACTACGCCACGGACGGCACCGGTACCGTCGATGGCCGAGAACTGGACATCAGCTGGATCGATGACCAGGGCAACCCGGACACCGCTGTCACCCAGGCGAAGGATCTGATCGGCCAGGGCTATCAGATCATCGCCGGTACGGTCTCCTCCGGCGTGGCAGGGCCGCTGGCAGAGCAGGCCGCCCAGAACCAGATCCTGTTCATCTCCGGCCCGGCCGCTGCCGACACCATCACCGGCATCAATGATTACACCTTCCGCTCCGGCCGTCAGACGTACCAGGACGTCGCAACCGCCGGATCGTTCGTGGATGACCTCGACGGCAAGAAGGTCGTCGTATTCGCCCAGGACAATGCCTTCGGCCAGGGCAACCTTGCCGCCGTGCAGGCGGTCCTGGGTGGCGAGGGCGCTGAGGTGCAGGACGTGCTGGTCGCCGAGGACGCCACCGAGTTCACGCCCTTCGCCCAGCAACTCACCGACGCCGACCCAGACCTCATCTTCGTCGCCTGGGCCGGCGCCAGCTCCGGCGCCATGTGGACCGCGCTCGAACAGCAGAAAGTCTTCGACGTGGCACCCGTGGTTACCGGCCTCGGTGATGTCTCCACCTACGGCGCCTTCGGCGACGCGAGCGGCAGCATCAGCTTCCTGAACCACTACTTCGATGGCGCCACCGACAATGAGGTGGCCATGGCCATGAAGGAGTACCTCGAAGCCGAGGACAAAGTGGTGGACCTTTTCTCCCCCGACGGCTTCGTCGCGGCACAGATGATCGTCCACGCCGTCCGTGAGGGTGGCGACACCGTCGACGGCATGATCGAGGCACTTGAAGGCTGGACCTTCGATTCGGTCAAGGGCGAGATCACCATCCGCGCCGAGGACCACGCCGTGATCCAGCCGATGTTCCAGGTCAAGCTCGTCGACGACGGCGGCACCTGGATGCCCGAGCTGGTCGAGACGGTTGAGGCCGACAGCGTCGCACCACCTGTCAGCGAGTGATCACTGCATGACATCCCAGGCGGCGCTCGACATCGAGCACATCGGAGTTCAGATCGGCGGTGCACGCATTCTCCATGACGTGACTCTCGCCGTCGCTGAAGGGGAGATGCTCGGCGTGATCGGACCCAATGGTGCGGGCAAGACGACGCTGTTCAACGTCATCTCCGGCGTCATGACACCCACCACGGGAGTAGTCCGGCTCGCTGGGCGCGACCTGTCCCGGGAACCGATCCATCGTCGGGCCCGCCTGGGTATCGGCAGGACTTTCCAGACCTCCAGCCTCTTCATGGGGCTGAGCGTGCTGGAGAACGTACGGATGGCTGCGCAGACCCGGCTGGGAGGGGCAACCAAGCTATTCGCCTTTCCCCACTCCAGGGATGCGGCCACCTCCGAAGCACGCAAACGCCTCGACGAGGTGGAGCTTGGACACCACGGCGACAGCGAGGCCGGGTCCCTCTCCCACGGTGACAAGCGGAAGCTGGAAATCGCGATGCTGATCGCCAGCGAGCCTTCTGTCATTCTGCTCGACGAGCCCATGGCGGGCGTCTCCTCCGGCGACGTCCCCGCTCTCAGCGACGTCATCCGTCGCCTTCACCACGGCGGCCGGACCGTGCTGATGGTGGAGCATCACATGGACGTTGTCCTAGGACTCGTTGATCGCGTGGCCGTCATGCACCACGGAGAGCTGCTCGCCTGCGACACCCCCGACGCCGTGATGGCCGATGAGCGTGTCCAATCCGCCTACCTGGGAGATGCACTGTGACGGAGATCACACAGCCCAACGACATCCTGACCGTCTCACATCTCAGCGGCAGGATCGGTGGCCAGCAGGTGGTTGAGGATGTTAGCTTCTCCGTTCCCTCGCGCGGCGTCACCGCCATCATTGGCCGCAACGGTGTGGGCAAGACCAGCACCATCAAGGCCATCCTCGGACTGATCGACCGCTCCGGAGAAGTCACATTCGACGGGGACCGCATCGACGCACTGCCCACGCACCGCATCGTCCAGCGTGGCGTTGGGTACGTACCCGAGGACCGCGAAGTGTTCAGCATGCTGTCGGTGGAGGAGAACCTTCGCCTCGCCGAACGCGATGACTCACCGCGGCGAGATCTCGTCGCCGATCTCTTTCCGGACCTGGTGCAGCGGCGCGCCCAGCGTGCCGGCACCCTTTCAGGCGGGCAGCAGCAAATGGTGTCTCTCGCCCGCGCACTCATCAATTCCAACAGGCTCCTGATGGTGGACGAACCAACCAAGGGGCTCGCCCCCCGCATCGTCGCCGAGGTGACGGCTGCCCTGGAAGTGGCGGCCCAGAGCGTGCCCGTCCTGCTGGTGGAGCAGAACGTGCCCGTGATCAGGCGGCTCGCCGAGCGGGTCGTTGTGATCGAAGGCGGCCGCGTCGTCCACACCGGCGATGCCGCCAGCGTCGTCAACGACGAGGGCGAACTGCACCGTTTCCTCGGCGTCAGCACAGGCGGGAGTCACGCATGAGCACCGTGATTCTGCTGCTCGTGACCGGCCTCGGGCTGGGCGCACTCTACTTCCTCGTGGCCGCTGGCCTGTCACTCATCTACGGGCTGATGGGCGTTCTCAACTTCGCGCACGGGTCCTTCCTGACCATCGGTGCCTTCGCTGGTTTCGAACTGTCACGCCGCATCGGCGACGGCTCCTGGACAGCGTTGATCGCCTCCATGGCGTTGGGTGCGCTCGTCGGCATGGTGGTGGCCGCCCTGACGGAGTTCTTCCTCATCCGCCCGCTGTACACGCGCCACATAGAACAAGTGCTGGTGACGGTGGGACTGGCACTGGCCAGCGTCGCCCTTTTCGAGGGCATCTGGGGCACCGATCCCATCTACACCGCAAAGCCCGCATTGCTGGGGAAGACGACGCTGATCCTGGGCGCCCGCATCCCCAATGACAGGTTCCTGCTGATTGGCTGCGCCATCCTGGTACTCCTGGCCATCGTGATCTTCCTCAAGAAGACCCGCTACGGCCTGATCATCCGGGCAGGTGTGGAGAACCGGTCCATGGTGACGGCGCTGGGCATCGACGTGCGACGCGCCTTCACACTCGTGTTCGCCATCGGAGGCGCCGCCGCAGGGCTCGGCGGAGTACTCGCCAGCGTCTACTACGGATACGTCTCGGCCCACATCGGTGGCTCGCTGCTCATTTTCGCCTTCATTGTGACGGTGATCGGAGGTCTCGGATCACTCTCAGGTGCCGCCGTCGCGTCGGTGCTGGTTGCCCTGTTGCAGCAATTCGCGAACTTCTACGTCGGCGGCACCGGAGACCTCGCCGTCGTGTTGGCGCTCGCCGCCGTACTGCTGATCCGCCCACGCGGGCTGATGGGAAAGAAGACATGAGCGCCTCCATGACCCCCCGAACCCTCGACACCGATGAGGGCACCCCACCCGCCAGTCCCCTGAAGCGATGGCTACCCGTGGCTCTCGGTGTCGTGCTCGTCGTGTTCACCGCGATGCTGCCGCTGCTGAACATCTCCGTTCCCGGTATCTTTCCCGGCCCCAGCTACACCCCAGGAACGCTGCAGTTGCTGGCCTACGCCATGCTGATCTCGGCCCTGGCACTGAGCTACCGGATCATCTTCGGCGTGGGCGGCATGCTGTCCTTCGGGCACGCGCTGTTCTTCGCCGCCGGGGCTTACGGGCTGGGCATCGCGCTGGACCTGCTCGCCCCCGCCACGCTCCCCTCGTCCGTAATTTTCCTCGCTGCGCTGCTCATCACGCTCGTCTTCGCCTTCGTGCTCGCCACCGTGACCGGGGCACTCGCGTTGCGTGTGGGTGGCATCTCCTTCGCGATGGTCACGCTCGCGTTTGCGCAGGCGGGCTCCGTGGTGATCCGCCGCAACCCCGGACGGGCAACCGGAGGCGACGAGGGGCTGGCGCTCGACATCACCCACGTCCCCGACGCACTCGTGGGGGTGGTCAACACCCGCAACCTCTTCTGGGTGGCGCTGCTAATTCTGGTGATCGCCTACCTCGTGGCCCTGTGGCTCGAGAAGTCCCGGGCTGGTCACGTCGCCGCAGCGGGACGGGAGAATGAACTGCGGGTTCGTGTGCTCGGGCTGCGTCCGTACCTGGTCAAGCTGCTTGTCTTCACCGTCGCCGGTGTGCTGGCGGCCATCGCGGGCATGGGGTACCTGCTCCTGCAAAGCACCGCCTCCCCCAGGGTGGCGACGGCGGATTTCACGCTGACGCTGCTGGTCATCGTGGTGCTGGGTGGCGTGGGCATGCGGTGGGGAGCGATCGTCGGCGGGATGATCTACACGCTGTTGGATCAGCGACTGACCGCCCTGGCTGGCTCCAACGCGGTGAACTCGCTCCCCGGTTTCCTCCGGGTGCCCCTGTCGGAGCCCCTGTTCATTCTGGGAACATTGTTCATCCTCGTCGTGATGTTCTTTCCCGGCGGGATCGCCGGGATCGGCAAGCGACTCAGTGACAGAAAGCGCCCGGCCACGACGGGCGGCAAGGGGGCCCAAGATGAGCCAGCATGATGCAGCACTGACTCCGGAGGACGCGGAGTTCACCGGACTGCACACTCTTGGCCGCTGGACCAGCGACCGTGCCCGCGCAACACCGGACCGGGTTGCCGTCGATGATCGTGGCGTCTGCATCACCTACGCAGAACTCGACCGACGGGCCACCGCCCTGGCCGCTGCCTTCGTCGATGCCGGTCTACCGCTGGGGTCGCGGGTGGCCACAATCACCGGCAACAGCGCCGACCACGTGGTGGTGTTCTTCGCATGCGCCAAGGCTGGCCTTGTTCTCGTGCCGCTGTCCTGGCGATTGTCGCCCCGAGAACTGGCCGAACAACTACACGTCGCAGAACCGGCCATCCTTCTGGTCGAGGATGAGTTCCGCACGCTTGCCCGCTCAGTCACATCCCGCCTTGCACACACCATCCCCACCACGGGCCTGGGATCGCAGGGCATCGAGGTCGAGGTACCCGCGCTGCTCACGGAAGTGGCGTCGCAGTGGCGTCGCGCCGTCGGTGACGACGACCCCCTGCTGATCATTTTCACCTCGGGCACCACGGGTGCAGCGAGGGGTGCCGTGCTCACCCACTCCAACTGCTTCTGGACCAATCTCTCCCTCTCCCGCATCGCCGAGATCACCTCCCGCGACGTGGTGCTGGCGATGATGCCGGAGTACCACGTGGGCGGCTGGAACATCCAGCCCCTCCTCGCGTGGTGGCAGGGCGCCACGGTTGTGCTGGAGCGGACGTTCGATCCGGCCCGGGTACTGCACCTGATCGCCGAGCGGGGCATCACCACGATGATGGGTGTACCCACCAACTACCTGTTCCTTTCGCAGCATCCGGACTTCGAACGGGCGAATCTGTCCACGCTGCGACACGCCATCGTCGGCGGGGCACCCATGCCCGCACCTCTTCTCCGAACCTGGCATGCTCGGGGAGTTGCGCTCACCCAGGGCTACGGCCTCACGGAGGCCTCCCCCAACGTCCTGTGTCTGGCCGATGAGGATGCTCGACGACGGGCGGGTTCAGCCGGTAAGCCGTACCCACACGTCGATGTTGCCCTCGCTGATCCCGTCACAGGCGAGTTGCTCACGGGTGCGGCCCGGGGGGAGCTGCTCGTGCGCGGACCCGGCGTGTTCGCCGGATACTTCCGGGATCCGGAAGCCACACGCCTGGCAATTCGCGACGGCTGGCTGCACACCGGTGATGTGGTGGACCGGGATGCCGATGGCTTCTACACGATCGTGGACCGTCTGGGAGACATCTACATCTCCGGCGGAGAGAGCATCGCGCCGGCAGAGGTGGAAAGCGTCCTGGCCCAGCACCCTGCTGTGGCGGACGTCGCCGTCGTCGGGGTGGAGAACGAGCGGTGGGGCGAGGTGGGGGTGGCATGGATCGTCCTGCACCGCGGCACCACAACCGACGACGAGGACCTCAGGGCTCACGCGTCGCACAACCTTGCCCGCTTCAAGGTGCCCCAAGAATTCCGGATCGTGAAGGCCATTCCCCGTTCTTCCAGCAGCAAGGTGCTGCGCCGTCACCTGTTGAAGTCCTGGGTCACCGAGCGTGAGACGTCAAGGAGCACACCGTGAGTCACACACCACGCACCGCCAAGGGACGGGAGACGCGGCAGCGCATACTCGCTGCTGCCGAGGCGATCTTCGCGCGCCACGGCTACAGCGAAGCGTCCGTGTCCCGGATCACCGAGCACGCCGGCGTCGGGCAGGGCACCTTCTATCTCTATTTCGCCTCGAAGCTCGATCTGTTCGAGGCTCTCGTCGAAGACCTCAACCGCCGCGTCCGGCGAGCCATGAGCGAGGCCTCCCGGGCAGCCCCCAACCGCATCGAGGCCGAGCGGGCCGGCTTTCGCGCCTTCTTCCGATTCACCGCGGAACATCCGGCTCTGTATCGCATCGTACGAGAAGCAGAACTCGTTTCCCCCGGTGCACTACGCCTCCACTACGGGCGCATCGTCGACGGTTATATCGAAGGTTTGAAAGACGCCGGTGATGCCGGCGAGATCGGTGACATCGATCCCACCGTCGCTGCGTGGGCCCTCATGGGTATCGGCGAGATGATCGGGATGCGCTGGGTGCTCTGGCCCGACGGCAATGCGGGCGAGGATTCGGACCCATTCGCGAGCGGCACCAGCGAAGTCCCGGAAGAGGTGTTCGAACAAATGATGCTCTTCATCGGGCGCGCACTCGGACGGCCGGAGACCACAGCCACGCACAATCCTTCCGCACGATCCGCTCGAGAAGGAGCACCTCAATGATCACGATGTACTGCGGGCGGGAGGACGGATGACCAGCTACGAAAGCCTGCGCATACCTGTTCGAGGCGGGGATCTCATCGGCGGCATGTGGACACCGGAGAATGCTGCCGACACGCCACCGGTGCTCGCCATCCATGGCATTACCGCCTCCCACATGAGCTGGCCACTGGTGGCTGAATATCTCAACACGCGCCTGGTGGCGCTGGATCTGCGCGGTCGCGGACGCAGTAACACGCTGCCCGGTCCCTTCGATCTGCGCACGCATGCCCTGGACATGCAGGCAGCCCTGCAATATCTGGGCATGGAGCGTGTGCTCGTTGCCGGCCATTCGATGGGCGCCTTCGTGGCCGTGTGTCTCGCCGAGCGTGCTTCGGAACGCGTCGTCGGCCTAGTGTTGATCGACGGCGGGCTTCCCATCGAGCCGCCGCCCGGAGTGGCGCCCGAGGATGTTCCCGCGCTCGTTCTTGGGCCTGCACTGAGCCGGCTGTCCATGACGTTCAGCTCACGTGCCGAGTACGTCGAGTTCTGGCGTTCTCATCCGGCGCTCGGACCGTACTGGAACGAGACCATCGAGAAATACGTCAACTACGACCTGGACGGTGAAGCCCCCCTTCTGTCGCCCTCGTCGAATCCCGATGCCGTCGTCGAGAACTCTCTGGAACTTGATGGCACGGACGGGTATCGGGAGGCACTGGCTGGCTTGAGGTTGCCGATAGAGTTCCTGCGCGCCCCCCGAGGTCTGGCAGACCAGGTGCCGCCGCTGTATTCGGATGCCGAGATCGCGCGACTCGTCACGGAGTTCCCGAACATCTCGTTCCGCGAGATCGACGACGTCAATCACTACACGATTGTGCTGGGAGCCGACGGCGCATCACACGTGGCATCAGTCATCGAGGAACAGATCACCCAGGAGGAACTGACATGAACCTCATCCTTGACGGCATCGCCTCCTCGGTCGTGGAGACCCCCCGCCTGAAGGCACACGTCGTGGAGCGCGGCGCCGAGCAGGCGGCACCATTGGCGACCGTGGTGTTTATTCACGGCAATGTGTCATCGTCGCTGTTCTGGCAGCCACTCATGCTGGCTCTTCCACCGGAGGTCCGGGCCATCGCGATCGATCTCCGCGGCTTCGGCGGCTCCGAGGCCCTCCCCGTGGACGCCACCCGGGGGGTGCGGGACTTCTCCGACGACGTCGCCTCCGTCCTCGACACACTGGACACAGGACCGGTGCATCTCGTCGGATGGAGCATGGGCGGCGGCGTCGTCATGCAGTACCTGCTGGACCATCCTGACATGGTTGCCTCCCTCACACTGCAGGCACCAGTCTCACCGTACGGCTTCGGATCCACCGCCGGCATCGACGGGACGCTCATCAATGGCGGCGCTGGCACGGGTGGCGGCGGTGCGAACCCCGACTTCATCGCGCGGCTGCAGGACGAGGACGACACCGCCGAGTCCCCCGCGTCGCCCCGCTCGGTCTACCGCTCCACCTACGTGGCGCCGGGTTTCAAGTCTGAGCTCGAAGACCTGTGGGTCGCCTCGATGCTGACCACTGTCACGGGCGACGGCAACTACCCCGGCAACAGCGTGCCCGCCGACGCCTGGCCGGGCTTCGGTCCAGGCGACACCGGCGTACTCAACACCATGACACCGACGCACTTCAACGTCTCCGGTATCGCTGATCTTGCAACCAAGCCACCCATCCTCTGGATCCGGGGTGACGCGGATGCCATCGTCTCCGACGCGTCCCTCTTCGATCTCAACCACTTGGGCGCTCTGGGAGCCATCCCGGGCTGGCCGGGCGCCGAAGCCGCGCCGGCGCAGCCGATGCTCAGCCAAACCCGGGCCGTCCTGGAGCGCTACGCCGCCAACGGCGGGAGCTACCGTGAAGTCGTCTTCACCAACTGCGGCCACTCGCCCCACCTCGAGAACCAGGACAAGTTCCTTCGCGAACTCATGACCCAGCTCTGCGGTTGACACAGGAGCACCATCAACGCCGTGACACGCGACGTCGGGCGGCCGCACCAAGTTTCGACACGGCCGCAGGCGGCCTACTCAACCACCGGTGACAGTCCTACACCGCTCGTTGAGTAGCGGCCGCGCCGAAGTCGCCGTCCTGAGCAGTCGCGCGACGAAGGAGCCGACGTGTCAAAGGGGAGCGGCCGCGTGTCGAAACGCGTCGGGCGTTGTGATCAAGCCGGCCGAATCAGAACGGCACCCCACACCGCACGATCACGTTTGCATAGCTCGTGGTCTCGCCGGTGCGCACGACGAAGCTCGCATCAGCCACAAGCTTCTTCAGCTCCTCGTGAGGCACGTATTCCACGGGCGAGACCTGGTCCGTGATCCACTGGTCCGCTCTTCTGCCGCGGACCTCCTCAGCAGCGATGCCTCCTTCAGAGACCACCTCAATGAGGATGGCGTCCAGCACGTCGCGAAAACGTGGAATGCCGAAGACCACCGAGAGGTCGATGATCTCCACATCGTGCGGGACCGGCAGGCCACAGTCGGCGACGACGAAGGTGTCGGTATGGCCGAGCCGTGCGACGGCATGCACCAATGCCGGATTGAGCAGGCCTGATTTCTTCACGTCACTCCACCTTCGGTAGCTCGTCATCCAGGGTCGGGTACGAAGGTTGAGCCCCGCTGCTGGTGCAGGCGTAGGCACCCACTCGGGCGGCGAACCCGGCTGCATCCAGCACCGACTCCCCCTGTGCCAGCTTCATGGCCAGGGCGCCAACAAAGGCGTCTCCGGCCCCTGTCGTGTCAACAGCGTTCACTTTCGGCGAGGCCAGGCCCGTCACCATTGCTCCTTCCCCTACCAGCGCGCCTTCGGCACCCATCGTCAGGACCACGGATGCGACGCCAGCACGGAGCAGCTCCTCCACCATGGCCTTTTCCGCGCCAGAGTTGACGCCGACGGCAGTCTCCGCTGTGCGTCCGAGGAGTTGCAGAACCAGCGCCGCTTCGTGCTCGTTCACCACCAGTGGATCTGCCTTGAGTACCACCGAGTGGTCCACATCGATGACCGGCGCGAGGTTGACGACAAGGCGTCCCGTGCCCAGTTCTGCGGCACGTTCGATGCCGGAACGTGGTATCTCACCCTGGAGCACGACGACAGCTGCCGTTGAGACCACCTCGGCAACCGCTTCCACAGTTGAAGCCGTGACACTCTCGTTGGCTCCGCCGATGACGATGATGTTGTTCTCTCCTCGCTCATCGACCACCACCACGGCCAGGCCCGTCGGTCCCGGTTGGACGCGCATGTGATCCAGATTCACGCCTGCTTCCCGAAGAATCGCGGTGGCTGCCTGGGCATTGGGGTCATCCCCCACTGCCCCCACCATGTGAACATCGCCCCCCAGCAGCGCCGCGGCTGCTGCCTGGTTGGCGCCCTTCCCTCCGGGAAGGATCTCACCTCCTCCACCGTGAAGCGTCTCCCCCGGCAGGGGATGACGTTCCACCTGGATCATCAAATCTGCATTGATGGACCCGACCACGACGATGGCTTGGCTCATTGGAAATCTGCCACATTCTCCTCGGTAACGGCGACGACCTCAACGGGAACCACTGCTTCGGTCTCTTCGCCATCCAGCGCCTTCTTGGCCTGCTGCACGGCGAGCCGGCCGAGTTCTTCGGGCTGCTGGGCGATGGTCGCCACCATGGTGCCGTCGCTCACGGCTGCGAGACCGTCGTCGGTGCCATCGAACCCGACGACAAAGACATCCTCACCCGCGCGAGCACCCAGGGCCTCCACGGCACCCAGCGCCATCTCATCATTTTCCGCGAAGATGCCACTGACGGCAGGGTTCGCCTGGAGGAGGTTCGTGGCGACGTTCAGGCCCTCTGCGCGATCAAAGTTGGCTGTCTGCGTTCCGCTCACCGTGATGTCGGAGTACGCGGAGATACCTTCGTTGAATCCCTCGCCGCGTTCACGTGACGCGGAGGATCCCGGTATGCCTTGCAGGACGATGGCCTCCCCTGTCTCACCCATGGCTTCGGCCAGCGCATCGGCGGCCAGCTGACCACCCTGCACATTGTCTGAGGACACAAAAGACGTGACGTCGACGTCGGTGACACCACGGTCCACGGCGATAACCGGCACGTCACCATCGAGCAGTCCCGTGACGCCGGGGACAGCCGCATCGGAATCCACGGGGTTCACAATGACTGCGTCGGCGCCGGTGGCCAGAGCATTGTTGAGTTGGTTCGTCTGTGTGACCGCGTCATCCTGGGCATCCAGGATTTCCAGCTCGATGCCCAGCGCGTCGGCCTCCTGCTCCGCCCCGTCACGCAGTTGCACAAAGAATGGGTTGGACAGGGTGGAGACAAGGAGGTGGACCGTCTGGCCTCCTTCTGCCGCACCGCCATCGCTGGTGCTGCCGTCGCCGGTATCGCCATCGCGGTTGCATCCCGCCAGGCCCGTGGCGCCGAGTGCCAGAGCTGCAAACAGCGCCGCAAACTTCTTGGTCTTCATATCAATCTCTTTCCTGTGGTTGTTCCTGCGATTGTTCCAGTTGAGGGTCAGTCATCGACTTTTTTACGCAGGGTATCCATCCCCACAGCGAGGGCGATGACGAGCCCAATGACAACTTGCTGCCAGAAGGATGACACGTTGAGGATGTTCAGGCCGTTGCGAATGACCGCCAGGAGTAGCGCGCCGATCAGTGTGCCGAAGGCGCCACCCACTCCTCCGGCAAGCGATGCTCCGCCGATGACGACGGCAGCAATGGCGTCCAGTTCGTATCCCGCACCGGCTGTGGGCTGAGCCGACGACAGTCGGCCGGCCAGGACCAGTCCAGCCAATCCAGCGAACAGGCCGGAGAGGGCGTAGACGATGACGAGCACTTTCCGCACGGGCAAACCGGAGAGGCGTGCCGCCTCAGGGTTGCCGCCGATGGCATACATTGTCCTGCCGAGCACGGTCTTGTTGAGGATGAAAGCGCAGACGATCCCCGCAATGGCCATCATGATGATGGGCACGGGGATGGGACCCACGTCGGAGCCAAGGAAATTCACTGCCGCCGGAGTACTGATGGGCCTGCCGTCGGAGATCACGAGCGTCAACCCGCGGGCTATGCTCAGCATGGCCAGGGTGGCGATGAAGGGTGGCAGCTTGGCGTAGGCGATCGCCAATCCGGAAGCCGCCCCCGTGAGCGCGCCGATACCGAGCCCCACAATGAGAGACAGCCACCCCGGCATGCCTGAGACAGAGAACATGAACGCCGTGACCATGGCGCCGAGCGCGGCCAGGGAACCCACCGACAAGTCAATGCCGGCGGTGACAATGACGAAGGTCATGCCGAACGCAAGGATTGCGATGACAGCAGCCTGGATGCCAACGTTCAGGAGGTTGCCTGATGTCAGAAACCTGGGCGTCGCGATGAACAGTGCAATGCAGATACCCACCAGACCAACGAGCGCCCCGTTGTTGGCCAGAAAGCGTGTCACTTTGTGCATCGTCGTCTCCTGAGGCTTCTCCTCAGTCGTCGCTTCGCTCATCAGTTTTTCTCCTTCGAATTGGCTCCATCGTGCGCACTGACATCGCGAACCGCAAGGGTCATCACGGCATCCTGTGTTGCCTCCACGGCCGGAAGCACGCCGGCCACCCGCCCCCGGCTCATGACCAGCACCCGGTCGCTCATCCCGAGAACCTCCGGGAGGTCGCTGGAGACCATGATGACCGCCCCGCCTCGGGCAGTGATTTCGTTGATCAGCTCATAAATCTCGACTTTGGCCCCCACGTCAACCCCACGTGTGGGTTCATCCAGCAGCAGCACATCCGAATGTGCTTGCATCCAGCGTCCGAAAACCGCCTTCTGCTGGTTGCCACCGGAGAGGTTCTTGATCTTCTGCCCCAGGCCCGCCATACGGATGCGTAGCGTCGCTGCGATCTCGCCTGCACGTTTGCGCTGGCCCTTGAGATCTGCCAGTCCCGCGTGGGCCGTTGAATAGAGGGTGGCGTATCCGATGTTCTCGTTCACGTCGGCGTTGAGAACCAAGCCCTGGCTCTTGCGGTCCTCGGGCACCAGCCCGATGCCGTACTTGATGGCGGTGGCGACGTCGTTCTTCGGGACATCCTTGCCATGGACGGTGATGCGGCCCGAGTCGTAATCGTCGGCGCCGGCTACCGCCCTTACCACCTCGGTTCGTCCTGCGCCCACCAGGCCAGCGATTCCAAGGACTTCACCTGCCTTGACCGAGAACCCGATGTCGGCAAAGGCGCCTTCGCGGGTGAGTCCGTCGACGGTGAGCAGGGCTTCTCCGTATTCGGGGACGCGTCGGGGGTATTGCTCGTCAATGTCGCGCCCCACCATCAGTTTGACCAATTCCTCTTCCGGTGTGCTGGCGGGTACCTCCTCGATGAATTGCCCGTCGCGCAGAACCGTCACTGTGTCGCCGATGGCTGCGATTTCGTCCAGGTGGTGGCTGATGAACACCATTGCGACGTTGTTCTTGCGAAGGTCCTCGACAACCTCGAACAGTTGGCGGACCTCCTTGCCCGTCAGGGAAGCGGTGGGTTCATCGAGGATAAGCATCCGGGCGTCGAGACTGAGTGCCTTGGCAATCTCGATGAGCTGTTGCTTGGCGACCCCCAATCGTCCGACCTTTGTCTTGAGGGGAACATCGAGGCCGATCCGGTCCAACGCTGCCTGAGCCTGACGGTTCATCTCAGCCGTGTCGACGAGCCCAAACCGTTGTGGCGTGCGTCCGAGCATCACATTCTCGGCAACCGTCAGGTTGGGTGCCAGGTTGAGCTCCTGATGGATGGTGGCGATTCCGTGGGCCTCGGATGCCTTGGTATCCGGCAGTTTGGTTTCGACGCCGTCGATGACGATGCGTCCGCCGTCGGGTTGGTAGATCCCGGCCATCATCTTGATCAGGGTCGATTTGCCGGCACCGTTCTCTCCCAGGAGAACCTGCACCTTTCCCGGGTACACGGACACGGACACATCATCAATGACGGTCACTGGGCCGAATCTCTTGGAGACGTGCTCCAGCGACAGTACTGGTGGTGCCCCCGGCTCCGTCATCGTGTCTTCCGGACCCATGCCCTCACCTCTTTCACAGTGGTGTCTCGCTGGTGGGAACGCATCAGCGTGATCTCAGGCTAGCGCCCCCATGCTTCTCCGTTGCCGTTGGGGCTGATGCGACCACGGGAACTGTCGATGAGGCAGCTGGCGCCGACGCCAACCCATGCCCCATGCTGGAGTGCGTGCCACACACCGCTTCGTCGACGCGTGATCCAGTCCCTCAGCCGTCACGTGGCAGCCTGCTCGCCCGCAGCGTTGGGCGGATCGCCCTGGGCGCGTTCCTGGGCTACGCCGGGCTCGGCCATCTGACATTCGCGCGCGAGTCGTTCCAAGGACAGGTCCCTGGCTGGATACCCTTGGACAAGGACTTCGTCGTCCTGGCGTCGGGATTCGTGGAGGTCGCGCTGGGAGCAGCCCTGATCTTCGCGTACAAGTGGAAGGTGGCCGTCGGCTGGGTGGTGGCAGCATTCTTCGTCGCAGTCTTCCCCGGCAATATCTCGCAACTGGTCACGCAGAACGACTCCTTTGGCCTCGACACCGATCTGAAGCGCTGGCTCCGGCTGCCCTTCCAGCCCGTCCTCATCATCTGGGCCCTCTGGTCCACCGGAGCGTGGCGCGCGTGGCGGGCCCAAAAAGGCTAATCGCAGGAGAGACGGATGACCGTTGCGTCAGGAAACTGCTCCAATAGGGCGTGTGCTGACCATTGGGAATAGTTTCAGGCGGGAGGATCGCTAGCAGTTCGGTTCTCCTCCACACTCCTCGGTTTCACTGTGGATAGGATTCGTCACCGTGCCCCGCCGAAAGGGGCCTTGGCCCGGACAGGAGTCGTTGCCCATGAACTGGTGGACGGAAACGTCGGCGACGGAGCTCGGACTGCTCCTGCTGTCACTGGTCCTGTGTTCATTCATCGGGCTGGAGCGCCAGTTCCGCCAGAAGTCGGCAGGATTCCGCACCCATGTTCTCGTCGGTACCGGTGCGGCCGCGTTCACGCTCGTATCGGGGTTTGGGTTCTCCACGGTGCTGGGGCTCGACACGACCCTCGACCCATCCCGCATCGCTGCCCAGATCGTCTCCGGCATCGGCTTCCTGGGTGCCGGGCTCATCTTCACGCGGCGCGACTCCGTGCGCGGCCTCACCTCGGCAGCCACCGTCTGGGTGACGGCCGCCGTCGGAATGGCCGCGGGTTCAGGCCTGATATCACTGGCCATAGGCATGACGGCCACACACCTGCTCGTGATGTTCGTTCTCGGTCCCGTTGCCGCTGCTCTCCCCACCCGCGACACCAAGCGTGTTCTGCGCATCACCTACGTGGATGGGCAGGGAGTGCTCCGTCGCCTGCTGGCCGCCGCGACTGCAGAAGGCTCCAGCACCTTCATCTTCGCCACCCGACGTCTCGAGGACAGCGACCTTGTCCAACTCGACGCACGCTTCAAGGGCGGAGGCAGACTCAGCACTCTCATCCCCGTTCTCGACGACATCGACGGTGTCAGGTCCGTCGAGGTCAGAGCCAGCGACGAGACCGACGAGGAAGAAGACTCCCACGACGACTGAGCGCAGATGCCTGCCTTGTCCTGGCAGTTACTGAAAATCCGCCAGCCAGAGATCCGGACCGAACACCTCGTACTGGATGTCCTTCGGCGCGATGCCCCGTCCGATCAACGAACTGCGGACCGCCTTCAGGAAAGCCATCGGTCCGCACAGGTAGTACATGGCACCCTCGGGCAGGTCGACGTCGTCGAGGTTCATCAAGCCCGAGTGGACCGAATCGGCTGGCAGTGCGCTCATGTCGCCATTTTCGTACCACAGGTGCAGTGCCGCATTGTTCAAGGAGGCGATGTCGTCGGAGATTTGATCCCGTAGAGCAAAAGCCTTTTCACTCGAGTCGGCATGCAAGAGTTGGATGGGGAGGCCGGAAGATGCGTTGGCCAGATGGGAGAGCATTCCCGCCATCGGTGTGATGCCGACGCCCGCGCTGGCGAAGACGACCGGACGTCCCGAGTCGTCAAGCACGACGTCGCCGTAGGGCAGCGACATGGTCAGGCGATCGCCCACCATGACGTCATCGTGCAGGAGGTTGGACACCTCACCGTCCGGTTTTCCCTTACCTGTGACGCGCTTGACCGAGAACTGGCGGTGTTCACCGTCGTCGGCGGCGGTGAGGCTGTATTGCCGCGGCTGGTGAATACCGTCGGGCATCAGCATCTGTACGGTGACGTACTGGCCTGGCAGCGAGGTCTTGACCAACCGGTCATCAACTTTGCGCACCTTGAAGGTGACGACGTCGTCAGTCTCCTGAACTTTCGAAATCACTTCCCACTCACGCCACACGGTGTCCGAGGTGACGCCGCGTGCGCTGTAAAGGCCACGCTCGAGGTTGATCAGCGTGTTGGCCATGATCCAGTACACCTCGTCCCAGGCGGCCGCAACGTCGTCGGTCACCGCATCCCCCAGTACGTCGACGATGGCCCACATCAGGTGGTCGTGGACGATCTGGTACTGGTTCGGGGCGAGGCCCAGGGAGACGTGTTTGTGCGAGATCCGGCTGAGGAGAGCCTCGGGCATTTCGTTGGGGCGATCGATCAGGAAGGTGGCGAAAGACGCGACCGATCCGGCCAGGGCTTGTTGCTGCCCGCCGTCGGCCTGGTTGCCGCGGTTGAACATCCCATCAAGCAGTTCCGGGTGATCGCCGAACATGTGTTTGTAGAAGCGGTTGGCGATCTCGTTGATGTTCTGGCCCACCACCGGGAGTGTGGCTTCGATGACTGGGCGTGACTTTTCGGACAACAGCATGAATGGGCTCTCAGGGGGGTCGGCGACTATTGGAGTGTTGCGGCTTCACCATAGTGCCGGGCCGCCGTAGAAATGGTCTAGCGTGCAGGCATGAACATCACTGTCATCGGCGGCACCGGTCACATCGGCACGTACCTCGTGCCCTCATTGGTACGTGAGGGACACGCGGTCACTGTGGTGAGCCGTGGCCAGCAGAAGCCCTACTCCGAGGACGAGGAGTGGTCGTCGGTGCAGATGCTCACGTGTGACCGAGAGGAGGCCGAGACGGACGGCACCTTTGGGCGGTTGATCGCCGACCAGGAACCGGATGGCGTCATCGATCTGCGGTGCTTCACGACGCAGCAGGCCCATCATCTCATCGATTCTCTGGATGGGCAGCCTCTGGTGGTCACTGGCAGCATCTGGTCCTGGGGCCGCACCAGCGTGGTCCCCATGACCGAAAATGTTCCCAAGGAGCCGATTACCGCCTACGACAGCGGCAAGGCCGCGGTGGAGGACTTTCTGCTGTACGAGCAGACGCGGGTACCCGCCTCGGTGATTCATCCCAGCCACATCTCTGGTCCCGGTTGGGCAGCAGTCAATCCCGCCGGAAACTTCGACGTCGAGGTCTACCGCTCACTGAAGCGCGACGGCTCAGTCACACTCCCGCTCGACGGGATGGCGCTCCTGCAACACGTGCATGCCGCCGACGTCGCTGAGCTGCACCGTCTGGCGCTGATGAACTCGGAGAAGTCTTCCGGAGAGGCCTTCAACTGCGTCGCCGAGCAGTCCATGACCCTGCGGGCCTACGCGAAGCTACTCGCTCGCCACTTCGGCCACGAACCGCAGCTCACCTTCCTGCCATGGACCGACTTCGTCGCAGAGGTGGGCGAGAAGAATGCTGTCATGACGCACGACCACATCACGCGCTCACCCCACTTCTCCATGGCCAAAGCGCGTGACCTGCTGGGGTTCGCCCCACACCACAGCACACAGGAAACTGTGTTGGAAGCGGCCGACGCACTCGTGAACATCTGACGGCGCTACCTGGCTGCTTCGACACCGGGGCAGGACTCCGTGACGGAAATGCCCTGGGGAGGGCGCGGTTTCACAGATCGTCGCGTAGGCCGCTTGCGGCTGCGTCGAGGCGCCTTTTGGTTGGTACAGGTGAGGCCTCGGAGACATCCTTCAATGGGCTCGCGCGATCTGGTTTTGTCAGGGGTGGGTGAGATTATTAGATATGGACAAATCACTGGCGGGACGGACACTGGACAAGATTCTTGCCGCCACGGATGAAATCCGTAGCGCCGAGATCCGCCAGTCCATCGCACTCGCTGACCTTGCAGAAACCTACTGCGTGGAACTGGACACACTGATCCCCGAGTTGGCAGAAAAGACCATCCACCCCGGTGATGACGGAACCCCAGGGGTGTCCGAGTTCCTGTGCCTGGAATTGGGACCCGCGCTGGGTGTCTCTCGGCGCACCGCCTTCAACATGGTGGCTGCAGTGTTGAACCTCAAGCACCGCCACCCCCAGACGTGGGACTCATTCCTGCGCGGCCTGGTGCCGCGGTGGCAGGCCGATGTCCTCGTGGACATGACCAGTGCGCTCCGTGCGCCGGCAGCCGCATGGGTCGACGAGCGCATCGCGCGCCAAGTGGGACGGCTGTCGTTCCAGCGTATGAAGCGGCTGACGAAGGGGTGGGTGGCACAGGCGGACCCGCAGCTCGCAGCTGAAGAAGAAGCATCAGCCCGGGAACATCGCGGGGTACGGTTTGGCCCAGACATGAGCGGCACCACCGACATGTGGGCCAGCCTGGCCTCCCGCGACGCAGTCGCACTGGACAAAACACTGTCCGACCTGGCAGTCGCGATGGGAGAATCCGGAGACCAGCGCACCCACGACCAGCGTCGTTCAGCGGCTTTGGGGATCCTGTCGGATCCCGCGGCTGCACTGTCCTGGCTGACCGACACCACCTCGACGACGGCCGGAGGAGTACGCCGTGCCTCCCGGGGGCGGAGCATCGTCTACCTGCACCTGGGGCAGGAAACACTGGTCGATCCGGAATCCGGGGTAGCACGCGTCGAGGGCTTCGGTCCTTTGACCGTGGAGACGCTGCCCGAGTTCTTGGCTGGCACGAACGTCACGGTGCGGCCTGTCATCGACGACTCCCGTATCGCTCCCGTGGACTCCTACGAGATCCCTGAGGCACTGCGCGACGCGGTCCGGCGTGGATCCCCGTTCGAGGCCTTCCCGTTCACGTCCACGACCTCCGATCACCTCGATCTCGATCACATCGTGGCCTACAAGTTTGGGCATCTCTGGGAACCTCGACAAACGAGCGTCCACGGGTTGGCGCCACTGGCCCGGTTGGTTCACCGAGCGAAAACACTGGGTGCTTGGAAGGTGCGACGCACGGAGTTTGCCGAACTGTGCTGGACCTCCCCGCTGGGCAGGACCTACATCGTCGGTCCACGCGGCACCAGACCCGCCGCAACCATGATGCGCCGACGAGAGTAGCTACCACATACCGTCTGCGATTCCTCGGGCACGCACCATTAGTGACGCCGATGGCGTGACCTTGCCTGAAAGATGCGTGCTGAGACGGCTCTGCGAAGTACCGAGCCGCTCGGCGAACTGAACTCGAGACATCGACGAACGCTCTAGCAGCTCCATGAGTTCCGCTGCAACGACTTGCTGCTCTCGTGCCTGCGCATCCCTTCGTGCGATTGTCAGGGCAGTCTGCATGGCGCCCACAACACCGGAGGACTCCGCCACGTCAAACACTTCTCGCTCAAGAATGCGAGCCAGGTCCCCACGGGTCTCGTAGAAACGCTGCGACGACCTTCTGCCGGTCACGAATGCCCCCGCGATCCACGGCGGAGAGCAGCCCTTCGAAGCCCCAGTCCTCGACCGGATCGCCGGGGTCGACGTCGATGTTGCGGAATCTTAGGTCAGACACTGTCGGCTCTCCTTCATCATTGCCTGCCGCCAGCATATGGGCGGCAACGTCTTGGAGCTGGGCCACCACCAAGTGCCAGTCCTGCCAGCGACGAACCAGCGGGAAGCTTCGTGCCGGCTATTGCGAATGTTGGGGTGCCTGCTTCCATTCACCATGAACGCGTTACACCCTCCCAGATCTTTGCTCCGGGTGTTACTTGGAATTGGCTTAGAAAACGGGAAAGACCTGCAAGTCGCCCTGCGGGGTCCTGACTGGTACGACGATCAATCCTCAAACGCTGCCCATATCGTTTCCGATCCGCTGCCAGTTCTCACTCGGCTATCGCTGATCAGGGCGGGGTGGCGGTGGGTGTGTCGTCGTGGATCCAGCGGGACGTGCCGATGCGCATGAGTCGTTCGCCGGAGACCGCACTGGTATCGCTGTAGACGGCGTACTCGGTGCCGACATGTTGGCGTTGGGCGGTGTGTGCGATGTCGAACTCTTTGCAACGGAGTCCGGCGTACAGCTCGTCGGTGATGCGCGGATCGGCGTCATAAGTAAGGAACCACTTGGTCGCGGTGTCGCGAAGCCGCTGGCTGAGCTCTCGGTGGTCATCGATAGTGAGGGAGTCCATGTAGAGGTGTTCGCCCTGTCCTAGGTAGGGCGGGTCCACGTACATGAACGTCCGGTCGGCGTTTTCGGAGTCCTCAACCTGGGTGATGAAGTCGCGGGCGTCGAGTTGGGTGACGCGAATGCGTGTCGCGTACTGACCGATGAAGCGGACGCGTTGGGCGAGCGTGTCGGCGTTGTAGCGAGCGTCGATCTTCCAAGTGCCGGTCTGATCGAGCCCGCCGATAGGTCGAGCGTCGATGATTCCGGACCGGTTGCATCTGTTGAGGAGGAATGTCGCGAAACCGAGTGTGAGGTCGTCGGGGGCGTCTGGGTTGGAGTAGATAGCGACTGCTTCGTGCCACGTGTCGATGTTGACGGTGGCGTCTCGGATACGTTCCTCGAACTGGGTGGGGTGGGTGGTAACGGCTCGCCAGAACGCGGCAATCCCGGGGTTCAGATCATTGATGTGGATTGTGTCCACATGCTCGTCAACGAGGAGCCGTAGTGCGGCTCCTGCACCCCCGGCGAACGGCTCGGCATACGTGGTCGGTCGGGGTCGTTGCTGCCGGAGCAGGCCCGCGAGGTAAGGGGCGAGGCGTGCTTTGCCGCCTGGATACCGCAACGGGGACAAGTAACGCATCACGAGACAGGATTCTGCCCGAAATACTCATCCACGACCACGAGCAAAGGCCCGAAGTCCGCAGAGCGTGCTCGAACGTCCGAGGTGGACGCGACCTTGCTAAAACTGTGCACGGCTTGGTTCAGGTCCACGATGGCGACGCCTCCCTTGCCAACGTGAGCTGCGACGTACGCCGGCTGCAACTTCTTGTTGCACTTCGAAGAACTGTCGCAGTTTGGGTCGAGTTGTTTGATGGTCTTGACGACCTTCTGGTGCAGTTTGTCGTGCTCGGCGCACCAGCCGTACAGTTCCCCCGCCTCCGAGAGGACCAGTTCGAGGACGACGCGCAGCATGACCGCTGCTACGTGCGGGCCGTCTTCGATCGCAATCAGTCTCGCCTCGTCCAAGGTGGTCTTTGTTCGATTCGCGACGTACTTCAGTTTCAGTCGTTCGTAGATGACTCTCTCATCTTTCGTCGGCTTGCCCTTCGGCTTCGCCGCTCCAGTGGAGCCACCCGCGTCTCCAGTATCACTGCTCGCGTCGTCCGAGTCGTCGGTCTCGTCTGCAGGCAAATCGCCAGCGTGAACAGGCTTCGGCAAGCGGTCATCCTTCGTCGGCTGATCCGCGGCCGAGTCCTTGGAGTAGTCGCGCCGGTCGTCCTTCGACATGAACGTCCCCACCGGGTTATCCGCAAGGTCACGCAGCAACCTGAGCAGCGATCGCCTCATCGCTGCGCGCTCGTACAGTAACATCAGCTGGCCGTCGCGTAGGTCGAAGCCGAACGCGGTCCGCACGTCCGGGTCAGCGATGACACGACCAATCGTGGTGATCGAGCGGGTCTTCGCCGCCTTCAATGCGTCCAACACCTCAGTGTCGCCAGAGAACGCTGCTGTCATCCCATCCGTGAACGTCAACGCACGATCCGCCTGGGTCCCAAGCTTCCTGTCAAACCGTTGCTGCTGCTCCGTCGTCCACGGATTCACACCCACGCCGCCGTTCTGGCCCGTGTGCCGCAACTCAATCCACGGGCGAGCCGCGTCCCGCGACGGCGCAACCCACACATCAATACGGGCCGGGCCGGTGCCCTTGGAGGCAAGTCTCTCGAAGTCGGCCCGCACCTTCGCGTCGTCGGCCAGGTCAGGGTTTGCGATGACCTTCAAGCATGCGAGCCGCCTGTTGCCCTCCACCACTACTTTCGCACCTTGCTCCTCAACCACGATGGGCGACTCAGCAGGGTTCAACATGCCCTTGTCCACGATGTCGCCCGCCAATGCGAGCATCTTGTCCCGATCCGCGAGCAGGGCGTTGATTGCGTCACGTTGGCTAGCGGTTGGCTCGAACCGCGGGTTCGTCACGTCCAGTAACAACTCGGCAGGGCTAAATTCCATCATGTCAGTTTGTCAGCAATCCATACGAGCGAGCCGCTCGACACACCCACGCCGTGGGTCTGGGACCTGCTGCATGACTAAGTGCACTGTCGGGGGACGTTGGTTACCCCACACAGCCTGCGGGAGCGTTCCAACGTTCGCCGATCGAGTACGAGAGACTCGACGAAAAAGAACAGATTCTAGCTGCCAGTTGGCCACCCTGAGTGGAACCCAACTGGTGAGGCAGGTCAGGGGGACCCCTCTCGCAGTAGTCCCATCCGCCGCGCACCATATCGGCCTGGGCCAACGCGCCACGATGGGCTCACCGCGCTGGCCATCACGTGAGGTTGACGCGACGAAGCCCGCAGCGAGCTAATCTCCTGGTTTGTGCGCAGCATCGACTTCATCGCGGTCAAGCCCTATCCGCAGCACCCCAAGGACAAGTGGCGGTAGACCGATGCGTCCAGTCAAGTCGTAGATCTGCTGTCGCATGAACGGATACAAGGCGAATTGTCCAGTCGTCTCCGCGAAAGCCTGAAGCTCTTCATCGGAGTGTGACCGTTCGTCGTCGGGCAGTTGGTATAGGGCTCCCGCAACCAGGCTCACCGTGGCTAGGTTAAAGCGTTCATCAGCGTCAGTCCTTTGCCAGATCTCCAGCTCATAAGTGCCTTCAGTGACCAATGTGCTGCCGGATGGTTGCGTGTACTTGACGCTCTGCTGGAGGTTGTAGTTGAGGCCTTCACCTGGCTGCGGCTGCATCAGTAATTCAGCCGCCAGCTTGAATACCTGCACGTCCTGAATCTCTGCGTGGCCCGCAACCCGCGCAGCCAACTGCCGGTGCTCTTCGATCATTCGATCACGCTCCCAGGGCGAAGTCGGTTGCGGAGTTGGCCCTGATTGCTCCAACTGAAGCCGCCGCTGCCTCAGATTGGGCCTTCATCCACAACCAACGCTCTGCCGCTGATGGCCCGAGCCCCGTCCATCCTTGTGCAGCTGGACTCACCGTGGCAAAGCTGACTTTCACACCGATAGCCCTCGCATAACGCTGAACGGTTGACAGACGTGGATCGTCTTGATGGTTCTCCAGCTCGGAAACCGTGGACGGGGTCACCCCCATCGCTTTTGCCACGTCCCTGGACTTGATACCTAGCGCCAAGCGTCTATTGACCAGTTCAGCCATGAAATCCTGGCGCTGCACAGCGTCGTTGAACTTGTCTCGCACCGTTGATATGCGCACTTGAGGGGTTGACGAAAGAGCTTCGTTGGTCATGGTGGCTCCTGCTTGATGGTGGTCGTCACAGAACCCCGTTCCTTGGCTTGGTACTTCTTCAAGCTCTTGGGGAACGCCAGGTTCGGTTTAAACCGACCTTAGCCCAGTTCTGGTCAGGGACCAAGATCGTCCAATAATTTTGTGAGATCCAGACGCACAAGGTCAGTGCTGCCCGCATCAGGTTTCCTCTTCCGGGCAAGCGACGCGAACTTCCTCGGAGTCTGATTGCTCTTCTTCATGAACGCCGCGACTGCGACCAGTTTGGGTGGTTGCTCAACGAAGATCACTCGGTACCAGCAGCCATCAACCTTCTTGCGCAGTTCGCGCATCCCGTCACCCCAGGCGTTGACCTCATTTCGCGTCGTTCTCCCCGCTGCGTATCGCTGCATCACAGCAACAATCGACGCTTGAGCATCTGTGGGGAACTTCTTGACGTCAGCAAGGAAGGCTTCCTTCCCAGCTCCGGACGCTACCGACCACCAACCCCCTGGGTATGAACGATTCATGTTTCCCTCCGACGGCTGAGGCGCCTCGCCAAGCATTCACCGGGGGTGCGCTGAACTTGCGCACCCCCGTGGAATGATTCACCTGCTCGCATATGACTTGCTATCAGCTGCAGCCGCTTGTGGAGCCGCAGCCTTCGCAGACGTAGCAGGAACCCGACGGGCGCATCTTGGTGCCGCAGGTCATGCAGAGCGGCGCGTCGATGTCGTGGCCCGTGAGGGACTCCATCAGCTCGGCCGTGGTGTGGGCCTCCAGGAGGGAGGGCTGGCGCGCGCCGTCGACGTTGAAGTTGTCGTAGTCGTCGTTGCGCAGGCTGTCAGCCTCCGACATCGCGGCCTCGTCCTCCTCCGACTGGTAGCTGCCGGTCTCGACGTAGCGGGCCCGCTCGGCGGCGGTGTAGATGCCCAGGTCGGCACGATCGTCGAAGCTGAGGTAGTCCAGCGCCAAACGGCGGAAGATGTAGTCCATGAAGGACTGCGCAATCCGGATGTCTGGGTCGTCCGTCATGCCGGCCGGCTCGAACTTCAGGTTCGTGAACTTCTGCACGAAGCTTTCCAGCGGCACGCCGTACTGCAGACCAATGGACACGGCAATGGAGAAGGCATCCATCACGCCGGACAGGGTGGAGCCCTGCTTACCCAGCTTGAGGAACACCTCGCCGAGGCCGCCATGATCGTAGGCACCCGAGGTCATGTAGCCCTCTGCACCGCTGACGGAGAAACTCGTGGTGCGGCTGTTGCGTGACTTGGGTAGGCGGGCGCGCTTCGGGCGGTACTCGATGCGCACCTCCGGCTCGGCCTTGGTCTCCTCCTTGGCGTCGGCCTTCTTGCCGCCGTCGGAGAGGGGCTGTCCCACCTTGCAGTTGTCGCGGTAGACGGCGAGTGCTTTCAGTCCGTACTTCCAGCCCTTCTGGTAGACATCCTCGATCTCCTCCACCGTGGCGGTTTCGGGCAGGTTCACCGTCTTGGAGATGGCGCCGGAGAGGAACGGCTGCACCGCAGCCATCATGCGTACGTGACCCATGGGCTTGATGGCGCGCTGGCCCATGGCGCAATCGAAGACCTCGTAGTGCTCGTGCGCCAGGCCGGGTGCGCCGATCACGTGGCCGTTGTTGGCGATGAAGTCGACGATCGCGTCAGCCTCGTCCTTGGCGTAGCCGAGCTTCTTCAGCGCACGCGGGATGGTCTGGTTGACGATCTGCATGGAGCCGCCACCGACGAGCTTCTTGAACTTCACCAGCGAGAAGTCAGGCTCCACACCGGTGGTGTCGCAGTCCATCATGAAACCGATGGTGCCCGTGGGGGCCAGAACGGAGGCCTGGGCGTTGCGGAAACCGTTCTTGGCGCCCAGCTTCACCACCTGATCCCACTCGCGGGCCGCGACGCTGTGCAGCGCACGGTCATCCTGCATCGCGCGCAGATCATCGTTGGCGGCCTGGTGCTTGCGCATCACACGCTGGTGGGCGTCGGCGTTGCGGGCGTAACCGTTGTATGGCCCGACGACGGCGGCAAGTTCAGCACTGCGGCGATACGACGTGCCCGTCATGATCGAGGTGATGGCGGCGGCGGTGGAGCGTCCACCGTCGCTGTCGTAGCCCTTGCCCATGGCCATGAGCAACGCACCGAGGTTGGCATACCCGATGCCCAACTGGCGGAAATCACGCGTGGTGTTCCCGATGGCCTCGGTGGGGAAGTCCGCGAAGCAGATGGAGATGTCCATCGCCGTGATGATCAGCTCGACGGCCTTGACGAACAGCTTAGCGTCAAAGGAATTGTCGTCGCGCAGGAACTTCAGCAGGTTGAGGCTGGCGAGGTTGCAGGAGCTGTTGTCCAGGCTCATGTACTCCGAGCAAGGGTTGGACGCCGTGATGGGCCCGGATTCGGGCGTGGTGTGCCAGTCATTGATGGTGTCGTTGTACTGGATGCCCGGATCTGCGCAGGCCCACGCGGCCTCTGCGATCTTGGTGAACAGATTCTGGGCGTCCACCTCCTCGATGACGCTGCCGTCGCCACGGGCGCGCAGCCCATAGGGGGCGCCTTCCCGGACGGCCTCCATGAACTCGTCGGTGACGCGCACCGAGTTGTTGGCGTTCTGGTACTGGACCGAGACGATGTCCTTGCCGCCCAGATCCATGTCGAACCCGGCGTCACGGAGGGCGCGGATCTTGTCCTCCTCCTTGGCCTTGGTCTCGACGAACTCCACGATGTCCGGGTGGTCCACATCCAGCACCACCATCTTGGCGGCGCGACGCGTGGCGCCACCCGACTTGATGGTGCCGGCGGAGGCATCGGCGCCGCGCATGAACGAAACAGGGCCAGAGGCCGTGCCACCGGAGCTGAGGAGCTCCTTGGACGAGCGGATCCGCGACAGGTTCAGGCCGGCACCGGAGCCGCCCTTGAAGATGAAACCCTCCTCCTTGTACCAGTTGAGGATCGAATCCATGGAGTCATCGACGCTGAGGATGAAGCATGCGCTGACCTGCTGCGGCGACTGGGTACCCACGTTGAACCACACGGGCGAGTTGAACGAGAACAGTTGATTCAGCAGCATCCACGTGAGCTCGTGCTCGAAGACCTCTGCGTCCTCAGGCGTGGCGAAGTAGCCGTTGTCCTTACCGGCCTTGGCGTAGGTCTTGACCACGCGGTCGATGAGACCCTTCAAGCTCGTCTCGCGCTCGGGCGTGCCGACGGCGCCCCGGAAGTACTTGGTGGTGACGATCGTGGAAGCATTCACGCTCCATGAGGTGGGGAACTCGACAGCCTTCTGCTCGAAGACCACCTCACCTGTCCTCCAGTTCGTCTGCACGACGTCGCGGGCATCCCACTCCACCTCGTCGTAGGGGTGCACACCTTCAGTGGTGAACACCCGAGCAATGGTGAGTCCACGGTTGCCCGCAGAATCGCTGTTCTTGTTGCTGCGGCGTGTGGACGGGTTGGCGGTCGTCGTCATGGCATTACCTCGCTGGTCAGTCTGAAGTGTCGTCTGGGGGGATGTGGTGCTGGATGGTGCAGGTCTTGAGTGGGGCTCAGCCGATCAGGGGTTCCTGATTGGTGGGTCCCCGCGGTCTCCTGACGGAGCTACGGATCTGACCGTCCACCGAGTCCTCGGGTGGCGGCCGGTGCTTTATGCGTTCGATCTCATCGCTGAAATCTTGCAATGAATCGAACTTCTCGTAGACGCTGGCGAAACGCAGGTATGCCACGGGATCGAGATCGGCAAGTGGTCCGAGGATCGCGAGACCGACGTCACCCGCAGGGATCTGGGCGAGGCCGCTGGCACGAAGCGCCTCCTCAACCTGCTGCCCCAGAACGGCGAGCTGGAAGTCAGTGACCGGGCGTCCCTGGCACGCCTTTCTGACGCCCTTGATCACCTTGTCCCGATCAAAAGCTTCCACCACCCCGGAACGCTTCACAACAGTGAGCACAATCTGTTCCACGGTGGTGAACTTGCGCTCGCAGAGCGGGCAGGCCCGACGCCTCCGAATGGCTGTCCCGTCCTCGATCACCCGCGAGTCCGACACCTTGGTGTCCTCGTGTCGACAGAACGGGCAGTGCATGGGACAGATCCTCTCGATGCTGCGTGACGTAGGTCCCGCATCCGTCCATACTACTACGGGTGGTGGAGTGGCCTCGTCGTGACTACTAGATGTGGTGAAACACTAGAAGCCGCTTCGGCCGCCGTCAACCTCAGATCGGCGTGTCGCTGAAAGTCGCACGCAAGTCTGAGCACGACCAGTGCAACACGCCGCGGGATTGATCCTCCCTGAGGCTCAGCGGGAGACGTGCGCCCACGCCGGGTGACCGGAAACGAAATCAAACGCCGGATCCGGTTCCGTCCAGGATGAGAACTCCGCCCCGGACACGCCCAAGCCCACCAACGCGACGACTGCTACAGCAGCAACCTTGAGCTTGAGGGCTAGAGCATCCCTCCGGGGAGCCGGGACAACGACACGGCAGGATGATGCGGCAGCAGCTTTCCCCACGGAACGCGAGGAGACCCGCGAGGTGGCGGACCGAGTGAGGCCGGGGCGGGCAGCCGGAGAAGTGGTGGATTTGCGGACACCAGTGCCGGTGCGGACGGTGGCGCGCGCTGAGGAGCGGGCGGTGCTTGCCAGGGTTGCGGTCATGATGACCCTCCATTCGCTGTGGCCCCGCAATCCGCGGTGACCGAACGTGTGTTCTATATGCAGAGTACCCCAGTTGGCACGTGAATGGAACAGTTGTTCGAAGCATGTCCTTCTGGATTCCTCTGCTCTCATTCCATCGGGCACCACTGACATTTTCCCCGCACGCCCTCTGCCACCACGTCAATCGGCACCGACACGCCCCATCACTTGTCGAACATGCGTTCGCATGCGTCTAGGATGGACCCATGGCTGACGAACTCGATCCCACCGTTACCAAGCGTCGACGGGGACGCCCTACGAAAGCGGACGTGGAGGCAGAAATGGCGGAAATCGCCACACTGCCCGACGGTCCCGAGGACTCCTGGGGGCTGACCCCACGTCAGCGCCGGGTCCTGCATGTCATCAAGGATGCCGTCGAGACCATCGGCTACCCGCCCAGCATTCGCGAACTGGCCCAGAAGGCCGGTCTGGCCTCCACCTCCAGCGTCAGCTATCAGCTCAAGGTGTTGGAGGAGAAGGGCTTCCTGCGTCGGGACCCCAACAGGCCACGCGCACTGGTGGTCACACTTCCGGAGACTGAATCTCTCACCTCCGAACAGAGCTACGATGCGCACCCCCAGTCCGTGACTGCTCCCCTGCTGGGCAGGATTGCTGCCGGGGGACCCATACTGGCTGAAGAGCAGGTGGAGGATGTCTTTGCGTTGCCGCACCAGCTCGTGGGCGATGGTCAACTCTTCATGCTGCAGGTGCAGGGCGATTCCATGGTGGACGCCGCCATCTGTGACGGGGACTGGGTGGTGGTGCGACAGCAGCCCGACGCCAACAACGGCGACATTGTTGCTGCGCTGCTGGACGAGGAGGCCACTGTGAAGACCTACCGTCGCAAGGACGGTCATGTCTGGTTGATGCCCCACAACGAGCAGTACTCCCCCATTGACGGCGACGATGCGCGCATCATGGGCAAAGTTGTCGCGGTGATGCGCAAGGTCTGAGCAGCTGCGGGTGCTCCCGGGGTATCGGGATCGCGATCCGAGGGTGAAACGAGGGCTTCACCCGATACCGGTGCTGTGTCGACGCTGACACGCTGGAGACATGGCCCTCAGCAATGATCACCCCCTCCCCATTCCGGGGATCGGTGGTCCCGCGTGAGGTCCGGCAATTCTTTGTATCTTCGCCATCTGCGCACTGATCTCATCAAGAACAAGGGCGCCAACGTCGCCATCGCGCTGATACTGATTCTCAGCACCTTTCTCATGTCCACCGGGGCCATGGTGATGGAACGCCTCGTGGGATCTGTCGATGCGTTGTTCGCACAAGCGCTACCGCCACACTTCCTCCAGATGCACAAGGGCGATTACAACGCCGACGCGCTGACCCAGTTCGCGAGTCACCACCCGGAAATTGAATCGTGGTTCGTCGAAGAGATGGTGGGCTTCGGCGGTTCCACCATCTCGTGGCAGCGTCCCACCACGGAGGAATCAGACGACTTCTCGGACAGCTTGATCGACAATCTCTTCGTCACCCAGAACAGTGACTTCGATTTCCTCATCGATGAGACGGGCACCATCGCGCAACCCTCAGCCGGTGAGGTGTATGTGCCCGTGGTGCACCAGCTGAACCACGGACTGGAGATTGGCGACAGGCTGCTGATCCGGACCGAGACCGGCGGATATCCGCTCACGGTCCGGGGGTTCGTACGCGATTCCCAGATGGCGTCATCACTGTCTTCGGCGACACGATTCCTCGTGGCTGAAGAGGATTTCCGGGCGCTCACCGACGCCGGTGGGGGCGACCCGGAGATCATTGTGGAGTACCTCCTCACCGATGCCTCTCTGGCGACGCAATTGCAGGCGGCGTACGAGTCCGACGATGCGGTGCCCAAGAATGGGCAAGCGGTGACGTATCAGCAGATCCGCCTGATCAACGCCTTCAGTGACGGCCTCGTGGCGGTGGCGCTGATCTTCGTCAGTGGACTACTCATCCTCATCGCACTCCTCGCCCTGCGCTTCGTGATTCGAGGGACTCTGGAGGATGAGGTCCACGAGATTGGCGCCATGAAGGCCATTGGTCTTCCGGAGAAAACCATCTCGGGGCTCTACCTCGCACGGTACAGCGCCGTGACCCTGTTCGCCTGCATCATCGGTGGCGCACTGTCCATCGGTGCAGCACAAGTACTCACCCGAAGCGTTCAGCACAACTACGCGGAATCCTCGGTGACCCTCACATCGTTCCTGGTCCCCGTGGTGGCCCTGTTGGTGGTTTACCTGGCGGTCATCGGAATGTGCCGGGGTGTGCTGCGGGGGGTGGCTCGCGTGCAGGTCGTCGGCGCGCTGGTGCACGGGAGCCTCCTGACTGAGCAGGAGACCGCTCGACGTGCGAGGCGTCAATCTCGAGGGGCGCGGCGCAGCGATCTCACATCTGCCCGAGCGGTCAGCCTCAACCGGCGGCTGGCACTGTTGGGCCTGCGAGCGGATCTCGGTCAATGGATCCTCATACCCGTGGTTTTCTTTCTGACAGCAGTCCTCGTCATACTCCCGATGAACCTACTCACCACTTTCGAGAGCCCTCGATTCGTGACATACATGGGCGCTCCGGAGAGTGATCTGCGCGTGGACCTGCAGTTCTCTGACGACGTCCACCGCGCCCATCAGCAGATGCTCACCCGCATGCGAGCCGACGACCGCATCGTCGATGTCAAGGGTTTCGCGAACATCCTTCAGCAGACCCGCGGGGAGGATGGTTGGGAGGCGATTCGCGTTGAGGTGGGTGACCATTTCGACGGCACCATCGAGTTCATGGAGGGTGGGGCGCCCGGCGTTGGTGAGATCGCTCTTTCCGTCATGAACGCGAACCGGTTCCAGATGTCTGTGGGCGACGAGATGCCCATCCGGGACACCAGTACGGACTCCGCCGGGAACGTTTCAGTCAGCGGCGTCTACCAGGACGTCACAAGCGGCGGTCGCACCGCCAAGATGCAGGGTGCGGCAACGACTGATGCGCTCGGGTACGTGATCTACGCCGACGTGGCACAGGACATCGATCCCCTGTCCATGGCACGGGAGTACAGCGAGGAGGACCCCACGGTCATGGTGATACCCATGGGCCAGTACGTGGAAGAAACGCTGGGTTCCATCACGAGCGCTTTCAGGAGCACGGCCATTCTCGCGGGTGTGTTAGGAATCGGGGCCGCATGGTTGATCACCGTCCTCTTCCTGACATTGCACCTCACCAGGGAACGGGCCACCATGGGCGCTCTGACTGCCGTTGGATTCTCCTCGCGCGAGCTCGTGGCGCAGGTCATCTTCAAGGTTGTCCTCATGGTCTCTCTGGGCACGCTCGCAGGGACTGCATTCGCAGCCACGGCAGGGGAATCACTCGTCGGCGGTCTCATTGCGTTGTCAGGTTTCGGTATCACCTCATTGGAATTCATCTCCAAGCCTTGGCTGGTGTACCTCGCATACCCGGTAGCACTCATCGCGACCGGTTTCGCTGCCGCATGGGTGCTCTCATCGCGACTGCGCACCTCGGACAAGAGCGCATGGCTCAACCCATGACAGGACACCACAGCATGACAGGACCATCCGGCATGGCACCCAACATCCAGCCAGCTCTGCTCAGCCGCGGCCTGAGCAAAACCCACTACTCGACGAATCCACCGACTCAGGTGCTGAATGGCATCGATCTGAGCGTTGAGAAGGGCGAATTCCTCGTCGTCATGGGCGCATCCGGCTCTGGCAAGTCCACGCTGCTGCACTGCATCAGCGGCATGGACCGCCCCACCAGCGGCAACATCCTCCTCGGGGGGCGGGATCTGACAGCACTCAGCGACGCCGAGATGAGCCATGTGCGGCTGACGCAGATGGGGTTTGTCTTCCAGGAGGCCCACTTCCTCAAGACCCTCACCATTCGAGACAACATCCTTCTTCCGGCCCTGAAGGCGGGGCCGGCAGCGAAGCATGCAGCCATCAAGCGCGTGGACACCCTCATGGAGAGGTTCGGGATCGAGACAATCGCCCGTCACGGCATCACGGAGGTTTCGGGTGGGCAACTGCAGCGGGCAACCATCTGTCGAGCCCTGGCCGCGGAACCGTCGGTGTTGTTCGCCGACGAGCCCACGGGGGCATTGAACAGCAGCATGTCCGCTTCCGTCATGGATGCCCTGAGCGATGTGCACGCCGGCGGCGCAACCATCGTGATGGTCACGCACGACCCATCCTGCGCTGCACGCGGAGATCGTGTCATCTACCTCAGCGACGGTGTCGTCGTGGACTCCCTTGCGCAGGGTCCATGGAGCGACACCGACGCAACGGCACGGGAGGACGAGCTACTGGCCTGGCTGAGAGAACTCGGATTCTGACATCAGCTGTTTCGCACGGCAGGCGATGGCGCCGCGTCGCCGCTCAGAACGTGTAGCGGGGGTATCGCTGGTCCGGAGTGCACAAAGCGGAAATATTCCCCGGTTCGCCGACAGCGAACGTCTTTGCCGTGGGTGTCCGAGACGCGTAGCTTCATGCCCAGCGCCGGTGTTCCGGTGGCTCCCTACCGTGAGGAAACACGATGAAGGTGTCCCAGTCGCGTACCGCGATCCCGGCCCTGTCCGCCGCGAGCCGCTCAGCCATGGCGATGATGTGCAACGCCAACGCCCGCTGTCAGCTCTGACCGGGCCATCACTCGCCGCCTGAACGCGGCACCCATGTGAGAACCTCCGGGGACAGCTGTGTCCCCAAACGGTCCCCCTCCCCTCACGGCGCTCTGCCCGTGACCACACCACTTTTGGAGAACTTCCCATGCCCACTCTGTTTCTCGTCGAGTTCACCCCCACCCCCGCAACCGCGGACAGTTCCCGCCAATTGATCGATGACATGGGAACCGCCTCCGATCTCATCGAAGCGCAGGTCACCTCCGACAACGCACGCGTCTTCGCCATCGTGGAGGCCGATGACGCTGCTGCCGCCGCGCACCAACTCTCAGCCCTGGAGCCAGCATCCGAACCCGCTGCCGTCCGCCTTGTGGGCGCCGAACTGGCCGACGTCAAAGCCGCAAAACCGGAAGCCGGTTACCTGGTGGAGTGGGACATCCCCAGCCACATCGACATGGAGACCTACCTCACCCGCAAGGCCGAGAAGACGCCGCTGTACGCGTCCATCCCAGAGGTGTCCTTCCTGCGCACCTACGTTCGTGAGGACATGGGCAAGTGCCTCTGCTTCTACGACGCTCCCGACGCTGATGCCGTCGTGCGTGCCCGCGACATCGTCTCCACCCCCGTGAACCGCCTGCACACCCTGAAGGGGCTGGGAGCATGAGCACCACCACGATTGACGTCGACGAAACCCTCCTCGCAGAGGTGGCCGCAGCGGCTCCAGCGGTGGATGCCAACACCGCCCCCGCCAGTGCCGTGCTCCTCCAGCTGGCGCAGCGCGACTTGCTGCATACCGGCCTCCACCGCGCTCACGAGACGTTACGGCCATCCGTGGACGTGCGACCCGCGGCAGAGCTGATCGCCGCCATCGCGGAGGAGTGCGTCTCATCCGCCTTCTCAGTCTGGGCTCACCGCATGGTGCTCGAATACCTGGCCCGCGGCCACCGATCGAACCGGACGGCGCAACTCTTCGACGACCTCTCCGCAGGCCGCCGCGTGGGCGCCACGGCGATGGCTGCCGGCCTCAAATCCCTGGCCGGTCTGGGCGAGGTGGACATCATCGCCACCCGCGTCGCAGACGGGTGGTCGCTGAGCGGGCCCGTGGCATGGGCGTCGAACCTGGTGCCCGACAGCGTCTTCGTGGCGCCTGCCCGCACGGAGGACGGTCAGACGCTGGTGGTGTGGGTCGACACGGAAGCACCGGGTGTCACCATCCGTTCGGTGGCCGGACTGCTGGCGCTCGATGCCACGGCCTCAGGCAGTCTCCGGCTGGAGGACGTGGCCGTGGCCGACGACCAAGTGCTCTCCACCGACCTCGCAGCCTTCGCCCGTGACTTCCGTCCCGCGTTCCTCGTGCTGCAGAGCGCCTTCTGCGTCGGCCTCATCCGTCGTTCCCTGGCCGAAGCCACCGAAGGTCTGCGTCGTGGCGACAACCCGGCACTCACTGGCGATGTCCAACAGCTCACCGACGACGTCACTCAACTGCTCGAGACCTGGCACCGACTCGCGACAGACGTCAGCTCCGGCACCGCACGCGAACTCCTGCAGTTGCGCCTCGACGCTTCCCACCTTGCCGGGCGCGCCACACGACTCGAAGCCACCCTCGCGGGTGGGCGCGGCTATCTTCGCACCAGCGCTACATCGCGCCGCTTCCGTGAGGCAGCTTTTCTGCCAGTCCAGTCACCATCGGAAGGACACCTGAGATGGGAACTCGCCACGTTGCCCGCCTGAGCGGTGTCCACGCCGGCTACCGTGGCCGCACCGTACTGCGCGACGTCAGCCTGGACGTTCCCTTCGGCCGTCAGCTCGCCGTGCTCGGCGCATCCGGGGCAGGCAAATCGACACTGGTCCGTGTCCTGACCGGAGATCTGTCCCCCGCATCGGGGACGGTGACCCACGACGGAACCCGCTCCCGGACTGCTGTGGTCAACCAGCAGGCATGGCTCTACCCCTGGTTGAGCGTGCGGGAGAACATCGGGCTGGGGCTTCGCTTCACACGCAACGCCAGCGCGCGGTCGATGAGTCTCGAGAACATCATCACCCTGCTGGGCCTCGGATCGGTCGTCGACTCCTACCCCGACGAACTCTCCGGCGGGCAGGCCCAGCGCACCTCCCTGGCTCGAGCGCTCGCGATCCAGCCGGACTGGCTGTTGCTGGACGAACCGTTCAGCGCCCTCGACCCCGCCACGCGAACCGAGCTGCAGACGTGGCTCCGCACCACGGTGACGACGGCCGGGCTCACGAGCGTCATCGTGACCCATGACATCGACGAAGCCCTGATGTTGGCCGACGACATCGTCCTGGTGGACACCTCGGGCACCCTGGCGCACCGCTGGCGAAACGACTCGCCCGCTCCCAGCGCCAACGCTGCTCAGTTGCACCCGCTCAGAAGCCGAATCCGTGCCGCCTACGCGCCGGCCGACGCCACCCTGGAACCCGGCGACGAGGAATTCTCCGGCACGGCCACGGCGGGGGTGCGGCATGGCTGAGCCAACACGTCGAAATCTCTTCCAACTGGCCGGCCGTGTGGCCGCTGCCGGTGCCATCGGTGGACTCGCTGGCCGAGGAGCATGGCTTGCCGGGGCTGACACCCGATCCGGGGGCGAAGGGACCGAGCGCCTCCTGGAGCGCGACCTGCGGGTTGGGCATCTACCGATCACGGATGCCTCAGCCCTCCTGGTGGCGCACCACCGTGGACACTGGGCCGAAAGGGGCCTGCCTTCAGCGCCCCCCGCGATGTTTCGTGGCTGGGACGCACTGGCACAGGCATTCATCGTCGGTGAACTCGACGTCGTCCACCTGCTCATGCCGCTGGCTGTACAACTCAAGTTGGCAGCCAAGTCCCCCATCACCGTCATCGGGTGGGGACACACCAACGGATCCGCACTCACCGTCGCCCCCGACATCCTCGAGACAGAACAGCTGGCCGGCACGACGGTCGCCGTCCCCTCATGGTGGAGTGTTCACTCCGTTCTCCTGCAGCGTCTGCTGGCCAGCGTCGGGCTGACACCTGTCGTGCGGCAACGAGCCAGCCGGTCCGCCCGCACGGTCGAACTCGTGGTGATGCCGCCCGCAGAGATGGTCTCGGCACTGGGTACCGGGGGAATCGCAGGGTTCGTCGTTGCGGATCCGTTCAACGCGATGGTCGAGGTCAAGGAGATCGGCCACGTCCACCGCTTCCTGGGCGACGTGTGGCAGGACCACGCATGTTGCGCCATCGCCGTGCGTACGGAGCTGGTGGAGGAGACTCCCCTGGCCGTCCAGGCTTTGGCGACGGGCGTTGTGCAGGCGCAGCAGTGGCTGCATGAGAACCGCAGCGACGCCGGCACTCTACTGAGCGACGGAAAATTTCTCCCCCAACCCTTGCCTGCTCTGAACAGGGTGTTCACACGTGAGCCGGACGGATACGGGGACATCACCGTCAATCCCGGATGGCACGGCGAGCGTCTGGGGTTCACCTCCTTTCCCCATGCCAGCTACACCGAAGAACTGGTGTCCCTGATGCAGGGCTCCGTCATCGACGGCGACACCTCCTTCCTGCAGGATCTCGATCCTGCCTCGGTGCACGCACAGCTGGTGGATGACCGCTTCACCCGTGAGGCTCTGGCCGCGATCGGGACACCCGTGACAGCCCGGACAGAGGTGCTCTCATCATGACCACAACCACGCTGCCAACCTTTCTGCGTCGCTCCACCGCCCCCCGGCGACCCCCCACCACGGCTCCCACGTGGATGTTGCCACTGGCCGGCATCGCTGCCGCCGTCACACTGTGGTGGCTGCTGACCGACGTCGTGTTTGCCACTCGACCACTCGTGTCACAATTCTCCCCGGACAGGGCGCTGGTGGGCCTCGCCGACCTGGCAGCCAGTGGGACACTGCTGGATTCCGCCTCCATCAGCGTCTTCCGACTGCTGTGTGGTCTCGGGCTGGCCGCGGTCCTCGGCATCCTCGGCGGACTGCTGCTCGGCAGCGTCAACTGGCTCGACACCGCCACCCGCCCCGTGCAGCTGTTCCTACGAATGGTCTCCCCTCTTTCCTGGGCACCGGTAGCCATCATCGCGTTCGGCATCGGCAACCCGCCCGTGGTGGCGTTGGTGACGGCAGCCGCCGTGTGGCCGATCCTCACCGCCACATCCGAGGGTGTGCGACGGGTGAACGTCGGCCACCGGCGTGTTGCCCACGGTCTGGGCGCCACCCGCCGGGAGGTGCTGCAGCACGTCGTCCTACCCTCAGTCCAGCCTTCAGTGCTCTCCGGACTGCGCTCCGCAATCGGTCTGGGTTGGGTGGTCCTCGTGCCCGCCGAGATGCTGGGCGTCACATCAGGGCTGGGCTACCAGATCCTGAACGCCAAGGACCAGTTGGCCTATCACCAGATCACGGCACTGATCCTTGTGATCGGATGCATCGGCTTCGCCCTCGATGCGCTGGCCCGATGGGCTCTTGCGACGCGTCGAGCACGGCTGCGGTCATCATCGTAACCTGACTACGTTCACCTCTCGAGAACGTCGTCAACCGCCCCAACAGTTGCGGACCCCGAACGCCACATTCCTCGATTCGACATCTCGAACGGGGCTACCCGTAATGAGTTCGACGCCGGTGTTGAGGTAGCCGCTGGGTTTGTCCCCGCCGCGCACCTCCGTGGCGATGGCCCCGACGCCTCTGCGCGCCATATTCTCGGGGAACTGCATGGCAGTGGCGTCAATCTCGCCGGGCCGCACCGCATTCTTGATCGCCTCACACCCTCCGTCCACGGAGACCACAACCACGTCGTCGAGATCAACATCGGCCGCCTTGAGCGTGGTCAGTGCCCCCAGAGCTGCCGGTTCGTTGACCGTGTACACGACGTTGATGTCGGGGTTCTCCTCGAGGAGTTGCTCCATCCCCGCCCTGCCCAGTTCCTCGTCACCCTCGGTGTCCACTGAGCCAACGATGCGGGGGTCGTCGGCGGAGATGCCGAATCCGGCAAGGAAGCCCTCCTTGCGGAGTTCTCCGGAACTGATGCCGGGTGCCAGATCAAGTATCGCGATCCGGGCCTCGATCCCGAGTTCTGCCACCTGTGCTGCCGCATACTCGCCGATCAACTCTCCCGCCCTGTAGTTGTCCGTGCCGTAGAAGGCATCGACGGCGGACGCGGGTTCCACGGAGGTGTCCAACGTGATGACCGTCACCCCGGCTTCGCGAGCAGCCTCAAGGGCTGGCACCAACTTCGTGGAATCCGTGGGCGCGATCAGGATCCCGTCCACATCCCGCTCCACCATCACTTCAATTGCCGCCACCTGACTCTCGACGTCCACATCACTCTCACCCGTTGCCGTGAGCAGGGTGACCCCTTCATCGTCAGCGAAGTCCTGGGCGACTTCACGCATTGTGATCCAGTACGGATAGTTCTCCTGTTTGGTGATCAGTCCGACGGTGACCTCCTCCTGGTCCTGCTCGGAGCAGGCGGACAGTCCGAGAAGAATCAACGCTGCCGCTGCCGTCAGCGTCCATCCGGGGATTCGGCGCAAGCCGTTGATTGTCATGGTCATTCCCTTCCCGAATCGAGGACACTGGTTGGCGCCGCGAGACCTGTGTCCTGGGACCTTCGCAGATCAAAGAATGCATAGACCGCCACCAGCGCCAGGCAGACCCCGGGTACGACATAGCCCAGGGCAGGGCTGGCGATGTCCATCACCAGCGCATGCACCATGGGAATGAGAGCGCCACCCAGGATGGCCATGACGAGTCCCGCCGCCCCGAACTTGGCATCCTCCCCCAGACCCCGCAGCGCCACACCGTAGATGGTGGGAAACATCAGGGAAATCGATGCCGAGATGGCCACGACGGCAAGGAGTCCGATGATGTTGAGCACAAACATCGCGACGAGACAGCAGGCAACGCCGAACATGGCCATGATGAGCAGCAGTTTGGTCGGCCGGAAAATTCCGAGCAGCCACACCATCACGAACCGCGCGACGAGGAACAGGATCAGGCTCGCCTGCAGAAACCATCCTGAGTTCGCCTCGGAGATACCCACCACGTCTTGCGCGTAGAGGATCGTGAAGGTCCAGGTGCAGGTCTGTGCGCCCATGTTGAAGAACTGTGCCGCCACGCCGTAGCGGTACTGCTTGTTCTTCCACAACCGGGTCGCCACGTTGCCCGAGCGGGTCAGATCTGGTGCCGCATCCTGTGGAACGGGAATCCTCCGGAAAGCGATCAACAGCCAGATGATGATCAGCACAGCAGCAATGCCGAGGTACGGATTCAGCACGAGTGCCAGATCTCTTTCCTGTGCTCGCTGCAGTTCCTCAGGCGACATGATCGTCTTCGAGGCTTCCGGTGTCAGCCTCGGCAGGATGAGAATGGCCCCCAGCAGAACACCGACATTCGCGCCGATGGGGTTGAACGCCTGCGCCAGGTTGAGGCGCCGGGTGGCGGTTTCTTCGGAACCCAGAGCAATGACGAACGGGTTTGCCGAGGTCTCCAGGATGGACAACCCTGCGGCAAGGGTGAAAAGCGCAAGCAGGAAGAAGCCGTAGACCAACGCGTTGCTCGCCGGCAGGAACAACAACCCTCCGATGGCAGCAAGACCCAAGCCGGTGAGGACTCCTGTCTTGTAGCCGAACCGGCTGGTGATGAACGCCGCCGGCAGCGCCAGCAGGAAGTAGGCACCGTAGTAGGCGAATTGCACCAAGGAGGATTGAAAGTTTGTCATGTCGAAAATACCGCGGAAGACACCGACGAGAATGTCAGTCAGATTCGCGGCCGCACCCCAGGCTGCAAAGCACAGCACCAACAGGATGAAGGGAACCAGGAGGTGCCGCTCCACCATCTTTTCCTTGACGGGCTTTGTCCTGTCAGTAACTTGTGTGGCCATGGGGGGACATCCTCAAGTAGGACTCGCTTGCCGTTGATGAAGACACCGGTTGTCTTCTGACAGTAGGTCCATCACACCACGCCCTCAGCGCTGCGGGGCGGGAAAGGTCGAAGTCACGACAGCCGCACAGGGCAATGATTCGGCTACTCGGCGCCGCGCAGCCGACGCAGGGCCCGGACCGCGATGTCGGGGTCCGTGGTTCTCCAGAAACCGGGGAGCGACCTGGCGAGGAACTGGCCGTAGCGTTTCGTGACCAATCGCGGATCGAGGATCGCCACCACTCCCCTGTCGTCACCGCGACGGATGAGCCGCCCGGTGCCCTGCGCGAGCAGGAGCGCGGCCTGCGTGGCGGCAACGGTCATGAAACCATTGCCCCCGCTGTCGTCAACGGCTTTCTTGCGTGCCTGCATCAGCGGATCATCCGGGCGCGGGAACGGGATCTTGTCGATGATGACGAGCTGGCACGTCTCCCCCGGCACGTCGACACCCTGCCAGAGCGACATGGTGCCGAACAGGCTGGTGTCAGGGTCGGCGATGAACGCGCGCTGCAGCTCGGAGAGCTGCGCATCGCCCTGACAGAGGATGGTCATCTGAGGGAGTTCCCGCCGGCAGTGAGCAGCAGCCTGTTCCGCATTGCGACGCGACGCGAAAAGTCCCAGCGTGCGTCCCTCGCTGGCCCACACCAGCTGCGCGATCTCTGCCAGGACCTCCTCAGTCAGACCGTCGCGGCGCGGCTCCGGCAGAGACTTCGTGGCGTACAGGATCCCCTGGGTGCGGTAGTCGAAGGGGGTGCCGACGTCCAGCGCACGCCAGAGTAGATCGTCGCCCGGTGCTGCGTCGCCGTCCTCAACACGATCCACCGTCCGCAGCCCGACGCCCGTGGCGAAGGCGTCGAAGTTTCCGCCCAGGTTCAGGGTTGCTGAGGTGCAGATGGTGGTCTTCTCGCCGAACACCTCACTGCGGAGCAACCCGGCGACGTCAAGCGGCGCCACGTAGGCGGTGCGACCACGGAACTCTGAATCACTGACCCACACCACATCGGCGTCGGCAAGGGTCGCGATACGACTGGCGACGTCGAAAATCTCCTTCACCGCAGCACTGGCCTGGGTGCGATCATTGTCATTGTGCTGCCCCCCAAGAGCGCTGATCGCACGGCGGGCCAAGTCCCTGACCTGGGCCGCCGCGTAGACCAGCGGTGCAGATGCAGCGGTGATCCGCACGAGTTCGGATTCTTCCAGCGCTGCACGGAAGGTATCAGCGGACTCCACGAAATCGACCCCGAGATCCTCATCGAGCCACGTGAGAGCCCGCTTGGCGGCCCGCTCAACGATGCCCGGTGTCAGCTCGTTCGTGGCCGCCGTCGTCATCCGTGACGTCAACTCGTGTGCCTCGTCGATCACGACGGCCGAATGCTCGGGCAGCGCGGTGCCGCCGTGCATGGCGTTGATGGCCAGGAGTGCGTGGTTGGTGACAACGACTTGGGCACTGCGGGCGCGGTCACGGGAGGCCTCCACGAGGCATTCATCGCCGAAGGGGCACGCGGTGACACCCAAGCACTCTCTACTTGGGATGGAGACCTGCGACCAGCCGGCGGCGGTGTGCGTCGGCGCATCGTCCCGGTCCGCCAAACCCTTGCTCCTGACCTGTTCCTCCACCCAGTCACGCAGTGCGAGTACCTCAACTCCGAGTTTGCTGACGGAATCGAGATCACTGGCAGCCGATGCCAGCTCTTCGGCACCAACGAGCGCACCCTGATCGGCATCATTGCCTGAGCGTGAACGGTAGAGGCAGGCATAGTTGGTCCGTCCCTTGAGGACGGCGGCCTTGGGACGCGTCCCGACGACGGCCTCCACTGCATCCAGCGCAGCGGGAATGTCTTTTTGACCAAGCTGCGCCTGGAGTGCGAGCGTCGCCGTGGCGATGATGACGCGTTCTTCAGGGTCGTCAGCCACCCGTGCGAGAACCGGCGCGAGGTATCCCAACGATTTGCCGGTGCCTGTCCCTGCCTGCACCAACAGATGCACGCCGGATTCGAGGCTCTCAGCGATGGCGCCCACCATGGCTCGCTGACCGGGTCTCTCACCGCCTTGGATACCGTCGATCGCGGCCTCCAGAATGGCGAGTCCGGCGGTGTCAGTCACGGGTGAACTCGGCGAGTTCCTCAGCCAGGGCCGGCCGCACCTGTGCCTGCACCGCCGTCCCCTCGCCCGTGTGCTCCAGCGAGGAGATGCGTCCGGCACGATGGATGCGGTCCATGAGGTCACCGCGCTCGTAGGGCACCAGCACATCGACTGCTATCTCTGGATTCGGCAGGCGCTCCTCAAGGACCTCTCCCAACTCATCCAGTCCCTCCCCGGTGCGGGCGGAAACGGACACGCAGCCGGCATGGTTCGCCCGCAGCGTCATCACCATGGTGGGATCGGCGATGTCGATCTTGTTGAGTACGAGGAGTTCGGGCACGCCAGCGGCCCCGATATCGCCCAGCACTTGACGCACAGCACCAATCTGGCCCTCGGGATTGGGATCAGCAGCATCCACGACGTGGATCAGCAGGTCCGCCTGCGCGGACTCCTCCAGGGTGGAGCGAAACGCCTCCACCAGGTCGTGTGGCAGGTGCCGAACGAAACCGACCGTGTCCGTGAGCGTGAACTGGCGGCCGTTGGTGGTCTCCATGCGGCGAGTGGTGGGGTCGAGGGTGGCAAACAACGCATCCTCCACCAGCACACCAGCACCCGTCAGCCGGTTCAGAAGGGAAGACTTGCCCGCATTGGTGTAACCAACGATGGCCACCGACGGAATCTGATTGCGCCGCCGCTCCGCACGCTTGTGTTCCCGGGTGGCATCCATGTCACGCATCTTGCGTCGCAGCTGCGCGATTCGTGTCCCGATGCGACGGCGATCCGTCTCAATCTTCGTCTCACCCGGGCCACGGCCACCGATCCCGGCACCACCAGCCACCCGACCACCCGCCTGGCGTGACAGGTTACCGCCCCAGCCGCGGAGCCGTTGCCGCAGATACTGCAGTTGCGCCATCTCCACCTGCGCCTTGCCCTCCGCGCTCTTGGCATGGGAAGCGAAGATATCAAGGATCAGCGCGGTGCGATCCACCACCTTGACCTTGATCCGATCCTCCAGATTGCGCAGCTGTGCGGCCTCCAACTCACCGTCACAGATGACCGTGTCCGCGCCAGTGGCCTGCACCACTTCGCGGATCTCCTCCACCTTGCCGCTGCCCACATATGTGGCCGGGTCCGGATTGCTGCGCCGCTGCACGAGCGCGTCCAACACCTCCGAACCCGCAGTCTCGGCAAGAAGCTTCAGCTCGGCCATGGCATTGTCGGCATCGGCCTGGCTTCCGGAGGTCCACACGCTCACCAGCACCACCCGCTCCAGCCGGAGCTGACGGTACTCAACCTCGGTGACATCTTCGAGTTCGGTCCGCATGCCATCCACCCGGCGCAGCGATCGGCGTTCAGCCAAGGCCTCCTGATCGCCGTCGAAGTCGACGATCTCATCGTCGAAAGCCTCAGGGGCATCTGTGCGTTCAGTCATCGTGACTCCATTGTCCCAGCCCTGGCAAATATGGGTGAATCGTGATGTGGCGTGGAGCTCATCCCAGGAATTCGCCGTTGGCGACGATGACCGCAGGGCCGGTCAGCCAGACCTCGTCATCAGCGAATTCCACACTAAGATCCCCACCGGGAACATGAACTTCGATGATGCCCGAGAACCCCGTCGCCGCGCGATGGGCGGCTGCGGCCGCCACCACGCCCGTGCCACAGCTCATGGTCTCCCCGCTACCGCGCTCATACACACGCATGTCCAGCTGGCCGGGTGAATTCTCGGTCACAAATTCGACATTCACCCCTTGGGGAAACACACCTGTGGGTGCCCAACGCGGGGCAACGCTCAAGTCCAACGAGGTGCGCGTTTCCGCGTCGAGGAATACAACCGCGTGTGGGTTCCCAACGTCGACGGGTGTTGCTGGCCAGCGCTGGTCTTCATGCACAACCTCGACGGAGGTGTCCCCATCTGCGGACGTGCTGCTGAGGTCAACATGTCCCATGCTGACGGAGATCAACCCTCCGGGCACCATTCGAACGTGGCGAAGTCCGGCCCGCGTCGCGACGGCAAAATCACCGGGGGCAACACAGTCCTGTTCCAAGAGGTGGAGTGAGAAGACGCGAAGCCCGTTGCCACACATCTCAGCAACGGAGCCGTCTGCATTGCGGTAGTCCATGAACCACAGCTCGGGATCACCGTCCCACTCCGGCACGTGAGCGGCCCGGACAACCCGCAGCACGCCGTCGGCACCGATTCCGGCTCGTCGATGACACATGTCGGCGACGAGCTCGGGTGTAAGATCCTGCATCCCGTGGTGGTCATCGAGGATGACAAAATCGTTCAGCGTGCCATGGCCTTTGCGGAAGGCGTAGCGCCTCATCCCTGATTCCCCCTCGTCTCCGGTGGCCAGTCTATCGATGCGAGGATCCGTTCCACGTTCTCCGCCGAGCTCGCATCAAGCCATGTGATCCGCGGATCCCTGCGGTACCAGCCGAGCTGCTTGCGGAAGAATCGACGTGTTGCCTTCTTGCTCCGCTCCTTCGCCTCAGCCTCTGAACATTCGCCATCAAGGAAGTCCACCACCTGTCGATAGCCGATGGCCCGGATGGCGGTGACGCCATCACGCAAGCCTGATGTGAGCAGTTGTTGCACCTCCTCCACCAGACCTTCGCGCCACATGCCCTCCACGCGCTCATTGATTCGCGCATCGAGCACGGCACGGTCCTCCACCAGGCCGAACTGGTACACGTTGTCCAGCCGGTAGCTCCATTGCGGAAGATCCGGCGCATGTCCGCCGGTCAGTTCCATGACTTCGAAAGCCCGCACGGTACGCCGACCGTTGGCCGGGTCGATCTTGGCGGCTGATGCCGGTGCCACCTCCATCAAACGCGCGTGCAGCGCGGGTGCTCCCACCCGTTCGAGCTCGGCCTCCCAACGACTTCTGACCTGCTGATCGGAGCCCGGGAACTCGAAATGGTCCACGATGGCGCGAGTGTAGAGAGCTGAGCCTCCCACCACGATCGGAATCGCCCCCCGGGCCTGGATCTCGGCGATGGCGGAACGCGCGAGCTTCTGAAAATCCGCCACGGATGCCTTCTGCGTCACATCAAAGATGTCGATGAGGTGATGGGCGATGCCTTCTTGCTCCGCCTCACTCGGCTTGGCCGTACCGATGTCCATTCCGCGGTAGACGAGCATCGAATCCGCATTGACGATCTCCGCTCGCCCACCGTTGGCCTGCAGCGCGCGGGCAACCTGTACTGCCATCCGGGACTTTCCGGTGGCGGTGGCACCGATCAACACCACAACGGGTAAAGACATGCTCTCATCCTCCCAGCCGCGCCGAGGCATCGCGGGCACCCATTCATTCTCAACCACGGCACTGACACTGCTGACACACCCTTGATGTGGCCCACGTCCCCGGCATACTCGGATGCGTCCGTAGTCATCCAATGATTTTCGAAAGGCACATCATGACAACATCCGACAGCTCCAACGACTCCACCTCGGGCGAAGGCGGCTTCATCGACAGCGCCATTGAGAAGGGCGGCGACTTCGTTGACAACAAGACTGGCAACAAGTATGAAAGCCAGGTTGACAAGGGACAGGACTTCCTGACTGACAAGTACGGAAACTCCAAGACGGCAGATCAGAGCGATCAGGCTGACAAGTCCTCCGATCACGGCAACTGAGCATCGCCCACTGAGATTGTGCATCGCAGGGCCGGGACCGAGCGTCCCGGCCCCGCTGCTGTGCCGTGACTGTGCTCAGCAGTTCAGCGTGTGCAACCATGAGCGCGGAAGAGCCCTACCCAACCAAGGAGAATGACCGTGGCCGAAAACCGAGGCCCCCGCATCACCAACAACGACGACGCGGAAACCAGGTCGTCGAAGACTGAACGACAGGAACAGCAGGAGGAACGCATCCAAACCGAGGAGCGCATGACCATGGACCCCACAGACCTCTCAGATGCCATTGACAAGGAGGAAGACCAGAAGTTCGACGGCAAGGATGCCAGCCGCTACGCGGAGGAGACCGAACAAGCGCTCGACGACGACACCCGCTGAATCCCTTTCGTGGACTGGTCAGCAACGACCCTCGGGTGCTGGCGCCAATGGGGCTGGCACCCCAAAACCGGGCAGGCCCAGCCCCACGCCTTTGGGCGTGGGAGATGCAGCCGTCGCCTCCTGCCAGGCATCTCCCCCACGAGTGCGTCGCAGCGACGCAATGGGGAGATCCGAGTTCAGGTGATGGGGCGCCGCGTGGGTGATGGTCACGGTGGCGACGTCACCCGGGCGGGGACGCAGGAGCGGATCATCGCTGACGGTGGCGTGCACCAGACGGTTGTCGCGTGCCCGGCCGCTCATTCTGTTGGTCTCAAAGTCCTTGCGGCCCTCGCCCAGCGCGAACATGACCTCCACGTCGCGACCTTCCAGGGCCCGGTTCTCCTCCCATGACAGGTCGTTGACGAGCGACACCAGGCGCTCATAACGTTCCTGGACGACTTTTTTGGGAATCTGGTCCGGTATCTCCGCGGCCGGGGTGCCGGGCCGCTTGGAGTACTGAAAGGTGAAGGCTGCAGAGAATCGGGCGCGCTCGACGACGTCGAGTGTGGCTTGGAAATCCTCCTCCGTCTCGCCGGGAAACCCGACAATGATGTCTGTGGTGATCGCAGCCTCCGGCATCGCTTCGCGCACCCGGTCCAGGATCCCAAGGAAACGCTCACTGCGATACGACCGACGCATGGCCTTCAGTACCTTGTCAGAGCCGGACTGCAGGGGCATGTGGAGTTGCGGCATCACATTGTGCGTGGAGGCCATCGCCTCGATGACATCGTCGGTGAAGTCCTTGGGGTGGGGTGACGTGAAGCGCACTCGCTCCAGTCCATCCACGCTGCCGCACGCGCGCAGCAGCTTGGCGAACGCTGCCCGGTCTCCGAACTCGACGCCGTAGGCATTGACATTCTGCCCGAGCAGCGTGATTTCCTGGACGCCCTGTGAGACGAGCATTTCAACCTCGGCCAAGATGTCACCCGGCCTGCGATCAGTCTCCTTGCCGCGGAGCGCGGGCACGATGCAGAACGTGCAGGTGTTGTTGCAGCCCACACTCACGGAGACCCAGGCGGAATATGGCGATTCGCGACGGCTGGGAAGGTTGCTGGGGAAGGTCTGCAGCGCTTCAACGATCTCTACCTGCGCCTCCTTCTCCACGCGCGCCCGCTCCAGAAGCACGGGGAGGCTTCCCACATTGTGGGTGCCGAAGACCACATCCACCCAAGGGGCGCGCTTGAGGATGATGTCGCGATCCTTCTGCGCCATGCACCCGCCCACGGCGATCTGCATGCCGGGGTGGTTCTCCTTGACGCGTGCCATGTGGCCGAGGTTGCCGTACAGTCGGTTGTCGGCGTTCTCCCGCACGGCACACGTGTTGAACACCACCACATCGGCCCCGGCATCCATGAGGTTGCTGCTCGGGGGGTCCACGCGGCTGAGCCCGGCTCCCTCGAGGAGGCCGGAGATGCGCTCCGAGTCGTGGACATTCATCTGGCAGCCGTAGGTGATGACGTTGTAGGTGCGTTCGCTGGTCATGATGGTCACTACTGTAGGCGCGCCACATGCTTCCGCCGAAACCCAGTACCGCACTAGTGTGGCGTTGCATGAGCAGTCAGCGAATCCATCACATCCTCCCCACCGGCGAGCAGTACACCATCTCCGACGGGCGCTACGCCGCCGTGGTGACGCAGGTGGGAGCTACCCTGCGCAGCCTCACGGTCGATGGCCGGGAATTGCTGTGGACCTTCGGTCAGGACGAGGCACCGTCAGGCAGCCAGGGCAAGCAGCTCATCCCGTGGCCGAACCGAATCCGTGACGGTCGCTACACCTTCGACGGCGTTGAACATCAGTTGCCGATCAGCGAGGTCCCCCGCCACAATGCGCTGCACGGCCTCAACGACGGCTTCGCGTGGCAGCTGGTCTCCCACACCGACAGGTCCGTGGTGCAGCGGCACGTTTTCCATCCCGAGACGGGGTGGCCCGGAACTCTCACCGCCACGCTGATCCACAGCGTCGACGAGGGCGGCCTGAGGGTGCGTGTGCACGTCACCAACGACGGTGACGCATCCCTTCCCTATGGCTACGGCGTGCATCCCTATTTCGCCTTCAGCGACATAGACGAGGTCACACTCGATCTCCCGTTTCAAAACGAGTTGCGCGTGGACGAGGATCGCCTACTGCCCATCGAGGTGTCACCCGTCACGGCCGGCAACGACTTCCGGGCACCGCGACAACTGGGTCAGACGGTGCTCGACACTGCCTTCACCACTCCCGCCAGCGAGGACTGGTGTGTGCGTCTTGCCGGGCCCGCGCACGCCATTGAGGTGTGGGCGGATCGGTCGCTGCCATGGGTGCAGGTCTTCACAAGCCCGGAACGCGACGCCCTCGCCGTGGAACCCATGACCTGCGGACCGGACGCTTTCAACGAGGGCCCGACGCACGATGGCGTCATCGCTCTCGCCCCGGACGAGGAGCACGTCGCCATGTGGGGTGTGCGCGCAAGTTGACCTGACTGCTCCCGGGATCAGTGGGCCGTCTCAGTGGCTCGGCTCTCCCGCACCACGGTGACCTTGATCTGTCCGGGATAGCTCAGTTTCTTCTCGATGTCGCGAGCAATCTCACGGGCGAGCAGTTGTGCGCCACCGTCATCGATCTCCTCCGGTGTCACCATGACCCGCAGTTCACGCCCGGCCTGCATGGCGTAGACACGGTCAACACCGCTGCGCTCCGCAGCAAGCGCCTCCAAGTGCTCCATGCGCTCCACGTAAGCCTCCAACGACTCCCGCCGCGCCCCCGGGCGTGAACCCGAAATGGCGTCGGCAGCCTGGGTGAGGATCGCCTCCACTGTCTGGGGCTCCACCTCATTGTGATGGGCCTCGACGGCGTGTACGACGTCCTCATCCTCGCCGTGACGGCGCAACAGATCCGCACCCACGATGGCATGCGGGCCCTCAACCTCATGGGTGAGCGCCTTACCGATGTCATGAAGGAACGCCGCACGCTTGCAGATGGCCACATCCAGACCAAGTTCTGCCGCCATCACCCCGGCCAGGTGCGCAGATTCCACGAGGTGACGCAGCACATTCTGGCCGTAGGAGGTCCTGTATGCCAGTGCACCGAGGATGGGGATGAGATCCTCGTGAAGGTCCACAATGCCCACTTCAGCCATGGCGTCCTCCGCCTCGCGCTGGATGCGTTCTGCAATGCTTCGCTGGCTGCGCTCGTAAACCTCTTCGATACGCGCGGGATGGATGCGACCGTCCGCAACAAGATCCATCAGGGTCAGCCGCGCCGTTTCTCGGCGCACAGGATCGAAGCAGGACAGCAACACTGATTCGGGAGTGTCATCGATCAGGACGTTCACCCCGGTGATCTGTTCGAAGGCTCGAATGTTTCGCCCTTCGCGGCCGATGATGCGTCCCTTCATGTCATCGCTCGGCAGATCGATGGTGGACACCACCGACTCGCTGGTCTGTTCAGATGCACATCGCTGGATGGCTGTGACCACAATGCTGCGCGCAATTTTCTCGGCGTCACGTTTGGCGACGGCTTCAATGTCACGGCTCAGAGCCGTAGCAGCCAGTCGCGAATGGCGTTCCGCCTCAGCCAGCACTTCGGCACGCGCGGCCTGACGGCTCAGTCCGGCCACCCGTTCACGCTCAGCTTCTACGTCGTCGCGCATCGCGCCGAGCTCCTGCTGCTCGCGCTTCAGCTGCGCTCTGATGACTTCCTGGCGCTGCGCCCTGGCGGAGATTCCTTCCGCATCGGCTGCCAAACGATCTTCACGCTCGTGCAGACGAGCCTCCATCCGCTCCTGTGCGTGTCGCATCTCCCGCAGCTCAGCGCGCTGAGCTGACATGGATGCTTCCAACTCTTCTCGCTGACGATCGGCGTCCGAGATGGATTCCCGGACACGTGCCTGGGATTGCGCCAGAATTTTCTCCGAGTCCATCCGTACGCGCAGTGCCGCCTCTTCAGCCTGAGTGCGTGCAGCATCGGAATCCAGACGATTGCGGCGCTCAAGGTTGGAGCGTTCATCGTTGAAAGCCGCAACTGCACGCCGGTGGAGAAGAGCAATCACCGCTACCACGACAGCCAACACAGCTGCTGCTATCCAACCGAGTAACTCCATGGCACCTCCTCTGACGCATTCGGGTTTCGACTACGTCCGGGGACACCACAGCAGAGGCCCGACGCAACGGCCGAGCCTCTGTGACGACGGACCTCCCGCCGCCACATATGCACTTGTCAGGCAGTAATCCGATCACCGTGACCACTATCGGCCACAGTCATCGGGAGAGTTGTCCAATGAGCCCCACATCAGTGGGAAGTGGTGTCATACCGGTTCGAAAACCTGTCCCGAGACTAGATCCGCCCTGTGGAAAACACAAGCCGGAGCAGCACGTGGTCCCAATGGATCAGTCGGCGCACGATTCGTCGTCACCGCTCAGCGCTTCCGCCACAACACGTCGGACCACATCAGGGCCGAAGCCTCGTCGAGCCAGTGCTCCGTAGAGACGACGCTTGGCCACCACCGGATCCAGCCCCGCCATGGAGCGCACTTTCTTGGCGGCGAAAGTTTCCGCAGCTGCCAACTCATCCTCGGGATCAACCTGGGACAGTGCTCCGGCCGCCACATCGTCCGGGACACCCTTTTCGCGGAGTTCCTGCCGAATCCTGGCGCCGCCGCGACGAGCCACCTTTGTCCGCGTGTTCACGAGCGCCACGGCGAAAGCCTCGTCGTCAACGAGTCCCACGGCGTTCAGTCGTGTCAGCAGCTCCTCCGCTATGTCCGCGGGAACATTTTTGCGATCCATGGCCTTGCGCAGCTCCGCCTCGGACCTGGCCCTGGTTTCCAGGAGATTGAGCGCGATGCGTCGGGCGAACTCAAGTTGCTCATCCCGGCTCATCGCGCTCATGTCTTCAGAAATCGACCTCACCGGTCTCAGGATCAACGCCCTCGGGGACATCACTCTTGTCGATGCCAAGATGCAGGCGGATGCGCTTCTCTATCTCTGTTGCCATCTCAGGGTTCTTGCGGAGGAAGTTCCGTGCATTCTCCTTGCCCTGGCCGAGTTGGTCCGAGCCGTAGGTGAACCACGCTCCGGCCTTCCGGACGATGCCTGCCTCCACACCCATGTCGATGAGGCTGCCCTCGCGGGAGATCCCCTCCCCGTAGATGATGTCGAACTCCGCCTGCTTGAAGGGAGGAGCAACCTTGTTCTTCACCACTTTCACGCGGGTGCGGTTGCCGACCATCTCCGTGCCGTCCTTCAGGGTCTCGATGCGGCGGACGTCCAGCCGGACCGAGGAATAGAACTTCAGGGCGCGCCCACCGGTGGTGGTCTCCGGCGATCCGAACATCACGCCGATCTTCTCGCGCAACTGGTTGATGAAGATCATCGTGGTGTTGCTGTTCTTGAGGGCTCCGGTCATCTTGCGCAGCGCCTGGCTCATGAGCCTGGCCTGGAGGCCGACGTGCGAATCACCCATCTCGCCCTCGATCTCGGCCCGCGGTGTCAGGGCTGCCACGGAGTCAATGACCACCAGGGCGAGCGCTCCCGATCGCACCAGCGTGTCCGCAATCTCCAAGGCCTGCTCACCGTTGTCCGGCTGTGAGACCAGCAGTTCATCAGTGTTCACACCGAGCCGCTGGGCGTAGGCGGGATCCAATGCGTGTTCCGCGTCAATGAATGCACAAATGCCACCCCCTGCTTGCGCGTTGGCGATGGCGTGAAGAGCCACGGTGGTCTTGCCGCTGGACTCCGGTCCGTAGACCTCCACAACGCGACCCCGCGGCAGTCCCCCGATGCCAAGTGCAACGTCCAGGGCCACGCACCCGGTGGGAATGACGTCAATGGGAAGACGAGTATCTTCACCCAGCCGCATCACAGAGCCCTTGCCGTGCACCTTTTCAATCTGGGAGAGCGCGGCCTCCAGTGCCTTCGAACGATCAGCTACGGCCATGGTGGCCCCTTCCTGTCTGACCGCGACGGCGGCCAATGCTTGGTGTTGTTTCTACTGTAGGAACCTGCACTGACAATTCCCCACATCCGTAGTCTGCGTGTGGAGAAGAGCATGGTTGAAGCCCCTGCATGAGCACAACATTACGCGAACACCTGTTCGATTGCAGTGCGACACGCCTCAACGCATCGTCTGGGGCAACTCAAGATGTTGCCACACAGCTCGCCAGATGGTTTTGCAAGGTGTCCCCACCTCCAGTGCCTCTGCGACGGTCAGGCCTCCCAGGTCAGCGAGAACCACCTGATCAGCCCACACTCGGCTGTATCCGTCCGGAAGGACTTCGCCCAACCTGGACCACAACTCGGCTTCTCGCACGATGACAGGGTAGCTCGCTCCAACGCAGCCACCGGAGCACAGAAGGCCTCTGCACCCCTACAATGATCACAAGTCGCGCACTGTCTGCGTCATCGCTCGCACCAGGGGGTCACCTTTTGAATGCCGCCGCAACACCCTCGCACAAGCGCTCAGACCGTATGGTCGCACTGCTTGCTCTGCTCAATTCGGAGGGTCAGTTGCCGCTGTCCCATCTCGCGACAGAACTCCGTGCCTCGGAAGCCACCATCCGGCGTGATGTCGCCGTCCTCGCCTCCCAGGGACTTTTGGAGCGTACGCACGGAGGAGCCAGACCTGCGCAGGGCACCCGCGAGTTGCCGGAAAGACTGCGCGGCAGCCGCAATCAGGAGGCAAAATCACGTATCGCCATGGCGGCGGCCCAGATGATTCCCGAAGGAAAGCATGCGATCGGACTTACCGGTGGAACCACTGCGGCTGGAGTTCTACGGGCCCTGGCGCACCGTGAGGACCTCACCATCATCACCAACTCCCTGAGCATCGGGATGGAAGCGGCTGAACAGGGTCAGGCCAGAGTGCTGATTGCGGGCGGCGTTCTGAGACCAAATTCTCTGGAACTGGTTGGATCGCTCGCGGAGGCCACCCTGCGGCTGGTGAATGTTGGTACGGCCATCATCGGCGCCGACGGCATCAGTTCGGTGGGCGGGCTCACCACACACGATGACATCGAAGCACGCACCAACCACGCAATGATCGAAAGAGCCCAGCGCGTCATCGTCGTCGTGGACTCAAGCAAGGTGGGACATGTGACCCTGTCCAAAATGGGGGATCTCAGAGAGGTCAACATTCTCATCACCGACGAGCAGGCCCCCTCGGCTGAAGTTGCGCGCATCCGGGATGCTGGCGTGGAGGTGCATCTCGTACCCGTCTCGGGTCAGGACGACACGGAATAAATCCTTTTCGGGGACGCAGATCCGAGAGCCACAGCTGGGCCGGTCAGGCTGCAAGGGCAATTCTGCGGGGCGCTACGCGTGTGCTCTCCTGCTCCGCCACGCGCTGACTCACCATGAGAAGGGCCTCCGAGAGCGACACGCCCAGAGCCTGAGTGACGGCGAACAGGACCTCACTCGAGGCCTCTTTGCAGCCTCGCTCGATCTCACTCAGGTAGCCGAGACTCACCATGCTCGCGACAGAGACGTCGCGCAGCGTCATTCCGGCTTCAAGCCGCAAAGTGCGCAGCGTCTCACCCATCGCCTTGCGAATCAGAATTGTATGCACTTCACCAACCTGCCAGTCTGCGGGTCCGGCGCCCGCTCCATCAACTACAACGAACGACGGCACCAGAGTATTCCGGGACTGACAACAACCCTCTCACTGCACACGCAGGCACATCTCCAACGCATGCTCAATTGCAGCTCCCCTGATGCTCTCGCGGTCACCTTCGAAGTGCTGCAGCTCGGTGTACTGCGGTCTGGGCGACATACCCACTCGCGGTCCCACCACCGCAAACCACACGGTTCCCACTTTCTGGCCGTCCGTCTCGGTTGGCCCGGCAACGCCAGTGGTGGCGATGGCCCAGTCCGCATCGCACTGACTCTGGGCACCAACGGCCATCTGCAGCGCCGTCAGCTCATTCACCACACCCTCAGTATCGACGAGTTCCTCGTCCACACCTGCGAGAGCGGTCTTGAGATCGCGCGCGTACGTGACCAGCGCTCCACGAAAGACAGCCGAGGCGCCGGGAACTGCGGTGATGGCCGCCCCCAAGCCTCCACCCGTGAGGGATTCGCAGGTGGCCAGCGTGACGGACCTCTGGGTCATCTTCTTGATCAGTGCCTCAGCGGATTCCAGTGCCATGCCGTTTCGACTCCTCGTTGTCGCCTCTGTGAGTGCTCGTCACTCTAGCTCGGCCGGGCGGCTACTTCCGGCGAGTCCCGGAAGCAATCGCTTCGCGACGGATCTTCAGTGCGGAGAAGATGTAGGTGATGCCTGTCAGAAGTGTCAGAACCAGAGCAAGGATCATGATGATCAGTGCCACCAGTGACAGCCACTCGGGTAGATTGTCCCGCCCCAGAAGATAGAGTCCCAGCGCGACGGACTGCGTCACCGTTTTGAGCTTGCCACCCTTGTTCGCGGCCATGATGCCGTGTTTGGCAATGACCGCCCGCAGCCATGTGATGCCCCACTCGCGCAGGAGAATTAACACGATGATAATCCAGCTCAACTCGCCGAGAATGCCCAGCGCGATGAACGCCGCCCCGGTCAGCGCCTTGTCCGCCACTGGGTCCCACAATTTGCCGAAATCCGTCACCAGGTTGTACTTCCGGGCGATGTAGCCGTCGGCGAGGTCCGTGAGGATCGCAACGACAAAGACCGCCGTCGCTGCAATACGCCACCCAAAATCATCCGGGTTGCTGAACAGCACAACAAGAAAAACCGGAACCATGATGATGCGCAGCACCGTGAGCGCATTCGGCACGTTCAGGTTGCTGGGCCTGCTCTCGGTGGTCATTGCAGTTCCGCCTTCAGGTCAATGCCGAGTGCGTCGACATAGGTGATGGGCACGAGATCCCCGATCGCCGAGCTGCGGTCCTGAATGGTCACAATGCCGTCCGTCTCAGGACCCTGGTGCGGCCCGCGGGCCACAACGCCGTCGTCGGCGACGCCCTCGACGAGCACGACAGCGGACTCCCCCACCCGCTCAGCCGCGCGCGACTCGCACACCTCGATGGCGACGTCCGCCAACATCGCGCGTCGCGCCTCGATCTCGTCAGCGTCCACGTGCCCTGCCAGATTCTCGCCCTCGGTACCGTCCTCGTCGGAATAGGCGAACACCCCCAGCACGTCCAGGTTGGCGTCGATGATGAACTGGCGCAGCGTTTCCACGTCCTGTTCCGTCTCACCCGGGAAACCGGCGATGACGTTGCTGCGGATTCCGGCTTCCGGCGCGGCAGCCCGGATCCGCTCGATGAGGGAGAGGAAGGATGCGGGATCGCCGAAGCGTCGCATGCTCCGCAGGACACGGGGTGCTGCATGCTGGAAGGACAGGTCGAAGTACGGCACCACCTTGGGTGTGCTCAGCATGGACTCCAGCATTGCAGGGCGGATTTCGGCCGGCTGCAGGTAGGACACGCGGATCCACTCCAGACCATCGACGCGCGCCAGCTCCGGCAGCAGCGCCTCCAGGCTTGCCCGGCCGCTGAGATCCTTTCCATAGCTGGAGGTGTTCTCGGACACGAGGAAGAGTTCCTTGACACCTTCCTCCACCAGCCAGCGAGCCTCAGCGACGACGTCCTCCATGGGACGCGAGAGGTAGCTTCCACGGAACATGGGGATGGCGCAGAACGCGCACCGACGGTCGCAACCGGAGGCGATCTTGAGGGGCGAGCTGGGTCCGGAGCCCATGCGTCGACGCCAGGCGCGCGGGCCGCTGGCGGGGGCGACACCCTCGGGGACGGCGTGGCCCGGCACCGCGACGCTCGCAGCGGCGGCTGGGCGCGCTGAGGGAGACAGCGGCAGCAGCTTGCGGCGGTCCCGAGGGATGTGGGCTTCCGGAACCTGCCCCGCAAGAATCCCCCGCAGCTTGTCAGCAATGTCGGTGTAATCGTCGAACCCGAGCACGGCATCCGCTTCGGGGAGTTCTTCCGCCAGCTGAACGCCGTAGCGCTCAGCCATGCACCCCACAGCGACGACAGCCTTCGTGGTTCCCTCACTTTTCAGGTCTGCCGCAGCCAGGAGCGTGTCGATGGAATCCTTCTTGGCCTGCTCCACGAACCCACAGGTGTTGACCACCACCGCCTCGGCCTCGGCGGCCTCATCAACGAGCTCAAAGCCTCCCTGCTCCAGACGGGCGGCCAACTCCTCGGAGTCGACGTCGTTGCGGGCACATCCGAGCGTGGAGATGTGCACCTTCATGGGGTTGAGAACACTGGGAGAGCGTGTGACAGTCATATTGGACTCAAGTATCCGCTATCCGGCGGCAAGGTTGGCCAACAGATCATCAAGATCGTCCGGTTTGACCAACACGTCGCGCGCTTTGGAGCCCTCCGACGGTCCCACGACGCCTCGACTCTCCAGAATGTCCATGAGCCGTCCGGCCTTCGCGAAGCCGACACGCAGCTTCCGCTGCAACATCGATGTGGAACCCAATTGGAGTTCGACGATGAGACGGGCCGCATCAAGCACGAGACCCATGTCATCGCCAATGTCATCAACCACCTTCTTCTCCACGGCAGGGGCCGTGACGTCCTCGCGGTAGGTGGGCTGCAATTGTTGCGCCACGTGCGCCACGATGTCGCGGATCTCGGACTCGTTGACCCACGCGCCCTGCACCCGCACAGCCTTGCCGGCGCCAATGGGGAGGAAGAGTGCATCGCCCTTGCCCACAAGCTTCTCCGCCCCGGGCTGGTCCAGGATGACGCGGGAGTCCGTCATGGATGAGGTGGCGAATGACAGGCGGGAGGGGACGTTGGCCTTGATCAGGCCCGTGACGACGTCCGTGGAGGGACGCTGTGTTGCCAGTACGAGGTGGATGCCAGCCGCTCGGGCAAGCTGGGTGATGCGCACGATGGATTCCTCGACATCGCGTGGCGCCACCATCATGAGGTCTGCCAGTTCGTCCACCACAACCAGCAGATACGGGTAGGGGCTGAGCGTCCTTTCCGATCCCTCCGGCAGTTTGACCTGGCCCGCGCGGACCGCTTTGTTGAAATCGTCGACGTGCCGGTAGCCGAATGCCGCGAGGTCGTCGTAGCGCATGTCCATCTCACGCACCACCCAGGACAGCGCTTCCGCGGCCTTCTTGGGATTGGTGATGATGGGGGTCACGAGGTGGGGAATGCCCTCGTAGTGGTTCAGTTCCACCCGTTTGGGATCCACCAGCAGCATGCGTACCTCGTCCGGCGTGGCGCGCATGATGACCGACGTGATCAACGAATTGATGAAGCTGGATTTACCGGAGCCGGTGGCACCAGCCACCAGAAGGTGCGGCATCTTCGACATGTTGGCCACGACGAAGCCACCCTCGACGTCCTTGCCCAGACCCACTGTGAGCGGGTGGAAATCGTTGCGTGCCCGGTTGGACCGCAGGACATCTCCCAGGCTCACCACTTCCTTGTCCGTGTTCGGGATCTCGATGCCGATGGCTGACTTGCCCGGGATGGGCGTCAGGATGCGAATCTCGTTGCTGCCGACTGCGTAGGCGATGTTGTCGGCCAGTCCGGTGACCTTGCTGACCTTGACGGCGCTGCCCAGTTCCACCTCGTAGCGCGTGACGGTGGGTCCGCGGGAGTAGCCCGTGACGTGCGCATCAATCTCGAATTCCCGCAGAGTGTGGGCGAGTTGCTGGACCACACGGTCCGAGGCCTCCGTGCGGCTCTTGGGTTTGGAACCGGCCGCCAGCATGGAGTCGGTGGGAAGTTGGTAGATGACATCGCCCGTGAGCTGCATCTGCTCGCCCCGCTCCGGCGGCGGCGTGTGTGCGGGGGGCTCCAGCGGTGCCGGCTCGACGGTGTCCTGACGTCGTCCCGCGGGAGCCCTGCGCGACGAAGCGCCCGCCGGTTCGGGATCGAACTGTTCCGTGTCCTCATTCCACTGCTGCGTGATGTCATCGGAATCCTCCACGAGTGGAGTGTCGTATGGGACGTCAACGCCCAGTTGGAGGGGTGCGGAGTCCTGCTCCCGGGTCTCCACCAGCATGCTGAGAGCACGACGGATCCCGCGCACCAGCTCGGGTAGCGGTCGGCCGATCACCAGAAGGCTTCCAGCCAGCGTGAGGATGATCAGCACGGGGATGGCCACCCAGTTGCCGCCCAGTTCCACCAATAGGGTGGAGGACAGCATGCCGAGGATGCCACCGGCCCCACGCAGGGCTGTCATGTCGTCGGCTTCCGGAAGACCGCGGGCGATGTTGATCAACCCGAGGACACCGAAAAGAATGAGGATCCACCCCATGGACGTTCGCGGTGCGACGTCAACCTCACGCGGGTGCCGCATGATTCGCCAGGCACCGTAGAGGAGGACCGCTGGCACTGCGATGGACAGTGAACCAAAGATGGTGGTGGTGGCGATACCGATGGCATCACCGAAGGGACCGGGAATCGCGAACCACATGCGCAGCGACACGAGGATGCCAAGCAGAAGCATGAACAGGGCGACGCCGTCGCGACGCTGATTCGGTTCGACATCAGCCTGTCCTCCGCCGAAGCCACGCGCCACGTGGCCGATGCCGTGGGCAATTCCGTTCCACAGCGCAGCGAGACCGCGTCCCGCAAGGTTGAGCGCACCCGGACCCTCGCGCGGCGGACGCACCACCTTGGCCGGTGTCTGCTTCTGCACCCTGGTTGTCTGGGTGCTGCCCGAACTCTTGCGTGCCGGGGGCTTCTTGGCCGCTGGCTTTTTGGGAGCCGACTTCTTGGGGGCCGGTTTCTTGGCCGCCGGCCGAGGTCGACTGGTAGCCCCTTGCTTGCTCGGGGCTTTTTTGGTGGTCGAGGAACTAGCAGCCCGCGACGAACTCGTCGTGGTGCTGGAGTTCCGCGTTGGGGAAGATCCGCGGGACGCCATGCAAACGAGACTAACCCACGAGCGCCCTGATCGCCCGGACCCCACACCGCCCGGCAGGTGGACTCAACGGGCGAAGTGGTCCCAGCCTGCTGCACCCTCCCACGGTTGTCCATCGACGGTGACGCCCTCACCATCGCTGACGGAGCCCACGTGGTGCCAACCCTCGGGAAGGGCGACGTCCACAGGGAAGGTGGCGGCGAGAGCATGGTCCTCACCGCCAGCAAGGATGAAGCCCAGGGGCGATTTTCCTGTGGCCGCACAGACGCGCGCGATGGCATCTGTGACTGTGAAGGCGTGGCTGTCCACGTCGATCGCGACGTGGGAATTGCGCGCAATGTGTCCCAGATCGGCCAACAGCCCGTCGGAAATGTCCATCATGGCCGTGGCGCCGATCTCGGCGGCCACTCGGCCCTGCCCATAGGGCACCGTGGGGCACTGATGTTCCAGCACGAGCTCTTTGGGGGATCCGAAGCCGCGCTGAAGCACCGTGAGACCAGCGGAGGACCAGCCCAGCCGACCGCAGACCGCCACGATGTCGCCCGGGTGGGCCCCACTCCGGGTCACGGGTGTCTGAGCCTGCATCTCCCCCATGGCCGTCACGCAGATCATGATGTGGTCAGAGCTGGAGAGGTCGCCCCCCACCAGATTCACGCCGGCTGTCGCGCCCTCCTCACGCATGCCTTCTGAAAACTGTGTGATCCACGTCTCCTCGAGCGCCGCCGGGAAGGCGAGAGCCACCACGATGCTTGTCGGCACGGCACCCATGGCTTCCACATCAGAAACGTTGACAGCGACGGCTTTGCGGCCCAGTTGCTTCGGTGGGCTCCAGTTGCGCCGGAAGTGGACGCCTTCGACGAGCAGGTCCGTGGTGACCACCATGTCGCCCTGCATCCTCAGGACAGCCGCGTCGTCGCCGGGCCCCACAATGGTGGTGGCCGACTGCTCCAGGCCGGCCGTGATCCCGCGGATGAGATCGAACTCGCCGGGCAGTGTCATCGGAGACCGGCGGGACGGGTCATGGCGAGGTCGATGAGCGTTTCGACGAGCTGGGGATACGTCATGCCGTCGTGGCGCATGAGCTTGGGGAACATGGAGATTTCGGTGAAACCGGGCATGGTGTTGATCTCGTTCACCCACACCTCGCCGTCGAGTGTCGCGAAGACATCCACGCGTGCCAGGCCCTCGGCTCCCACAGCATGGAAGGCCCGTTTGGCCACGGCTTGTATCTCCGTCGTGAGTTCATCGGGGATCCGGGCGGGGATGTCCAGGGCGGCCTGATCATCGGCGATGTACTTGGCCTCGAAGTCGTAGAAGCCGTCCTTGGCCAGGACGCGGACTTCACCGACGGTGGACGCGTCACACCGCTGCGGCGCCTCGGGATTGGCCAGCACTGCGCACTCGAGTTCCCGCGCCCCCACGAAACCCTGTTCAATGATCACCTTCGGATCGTGCACCTGGGCCCCGGCCATCGCATCATCCAACCCCGAAATGTCCGTGACGCGAGTAATCCCCAGAGAGGACCCTCCCCGGCATGGCTTGACGAACACCGGGAATTGCAGTTCGGAGACTTCGTCGACGACAGTGTCCCGTTCGTCCTGCCAGCGCTGGGCCGTGGCCACGACGTAGGGCCACACGGGAAGCCCGGCCGCCTCGAACGCCACCTTCATGTGGTGCTTGTCCATCCCGATGGCGCTGGCTGCGACGCCGGAACCCACGTATCGGATGCCCATCATCTCGAACAGCCCCTGGATGGTGCCGTCCTCACCGTAGGGACCGTGGAGCAGCGCAAAGGCCACATCCACACCATGGACGTCGATGAGCGATTCACCGTCGCGGGAGGCAACTTCGCATCCGGAGGCGCCGAGCATCCAGATGGCGTCGCGATCACCGTCGGCAACCTGGGGCACTCGCCCATCCACCACGCTGTAGTTGGCCACAACCCCCAGCGGCACCTGGGTCCAGCGTCCTTCGCGGGTGATACCCACCGCAACAACATCAAAACGGGAGGAGTCGATGGCCTGCAGGACGCTGGCCGCCGTCAGGCAGGACACGCCGTGCTCCGGTGACTGGCCACCGAATATGAGCGCAACCCTTGTTCGGGGCACTTCCGAGGACTTCTGTCTGGCCGTCGAATTCTCCACTGGTGGTTGTCTCCTCGTGCACGGTTGGTAGTGACTCGGCGTCAGCCTACTGCGACCGGCTCGTTCAGCGCTTGGGCACGACCCGCTTGCCGACGCGCATGTCCCAGCGCCCTTCCGGTGCTTTGTCATTGCGCAGCTGCTCCACGAGGGCAACGATTGCGTCCATGATGGCTGACGTCGCCAGATCCAGCGTCTCTGAAGTGGGGTCCTCCTCGGTGCGGAACCGGTCCAGGTCAACGGGATCGCCCCCCAGGACGTACACGGGCCGACGGCGCAAACGCAAGAGTTTGCTCCATCTGATGATGGGGCCTCCCAGCACGTCCTCTGCACCGATCTGACCCACCGGTATGACTGGTACACCGGTGGACAGAGCCAGCTGCGCCGCCCCCCGGCGAGCCGACATTGGCCAGCCGTCGGGATCCTTCGTGATGGTGCCCTCAGGGTAGACGGCCACCATCTTCCCCTCTTCCAACGCCTTGCGTGCGTATGTGAGCGACTGCTTGGCGTCGGTGGTGTTGCGCAGCACCGGTATCTGTTCGCACTGCCGGGCCACCCACCCGAGCACAGGAGTTTTGAAGATTTCAGACTTTCCCAGGAAATGGGGCCATCGGCCGGACCAGATGAGGAACTCCCCCAGCACCAGCACGTCGTAGTTGCCTATGTGATTGGCCACCAGCAGCACGCCCCCCTCAGAGGGGATGACATCCTGGCGCGCCCAGTGGCGCTTGGTCAACAGAGGAGCAAAAACACGAACGACACGCACAAGGAGGCGATATACCCAAGGGGCGGGTTCATGGTTGACCTTGCGCAGTGGCATTCGCCACGGCTTCCGCGTTTCGGTGCCGCTCATCTGATGCATGGAGTAAGAGTAGAGCGTCACGCTTCAATGGGTTCAGTCCCGGTTGACCCGTCCATGCCGTCGCCACCACGCGATCAGCAACACTGCCAGACCGGGCAGACAGGAAATCGTGGCCAACAACCCGTACGCGGTGGAGGTGGCGACGGCGTAGTCACCCGCCACAGCCAGCGTGGGTGCCATGACTGCAACGCTCAGCTCGCGCACTCCCCATCCGCCCATGCCCAGTGGAATACTCATTGACGCGAGACCCGCCACGGCCAGCGCCAGCACAATGGGTCCGTTCAGGGCCGCCATTGCCTCGAGGTAGAGCACAAGCAACGCGAGCACACCCACCGCTGAGGAACTCCAGACGATCACTGATCGACCGGCACCAAGTCCACGCATACACGAAAATGATGCGACCAGGCACGTCAGTGCGACGAGAGCGGCCACTCCCGCCAGGACGTTTGATCTGTGCGCAAGTGTCACAGCCGCGGCGGTGAACAGGAGGGTGGTGGCGGAGAGTCGTTCAGCTCCCAATGCCAGTAGCGGGGAGGTCCAGCGCTTGTCGCCCTGGCTGCGGTATACAGCCACTCTCGCTGCATCCCCGCCGAGCCCACCGGGCAACACCATGTTGCCGAAGGCGGAGGCGTAGCAATCGGCCAGTGCCCGCGTGAAGGTGACATCGATGCCGCGGTGCCGGGCGAGCGTGTACCAGCGCAGTGACTGCGCAGCCGTCGTGACGAACCCCAGGAGCAGAGCAACCAGAATAGAGGTCGGCCGTAGCGATTCCAGCCCTTGCAGGAACGCTCGCGATCCCACGAGCCACGCGGCAAGGCCCAACAGGACCACACTCGTCATCACCATGAGGATGCGCGGCGGCCACAGCGTTCGCCCACCAGGCGATTCGTCAGTGACGGGTCTTGTCTCCACAGCCCCCAGATGAGTCTGCGTCAACGATCTCTCCGTCCCATCAGTGACATCACAACCACAGCCACCCTACGTCGCGCATGACAGGCAACAATGGACGCCGCCGCGGGGGCGCAACGGCCCGCGCGCCCACAACAACTACGCTGACCTGCTTCGCCAGCACGGCCCCGCATCACCCTGCCAAGGCTTCAGAGATCTTCACACTCACGCTGTGCAGCTTCCACCGCGGTCACCAGCGCCTCGGCGTCCACACGGCTCATAGCGAAGAGAAGTTGACCTCCCACGTCCTGGAATTCGTCTTCCTCCCCATCGGATGGCAGGAAACCCCCGAAGAGAGTGGAGGCGGCCGAGACGTTTCTCCAGGCCTGGTCCTCAAAGATGTCCCCCCAGTCCTCGGGGGCGGCATGGTCCCGCTGCACGTTCTCAATCAAGGCACACGCGTAGGACACCTGGCCTGAGACAGACACATCGTGTGAACCCCGACCCAGTACGTATCCGCCGATTCCCCCGAGTATCAGGGCGAGCACCACAAGAGCCGCTGCCACCGCCGGAACGTGAATGCGCCGCTGCCGGGTAGCTTGCGCATCACCCGCTCGATCTGCGGGAACAGGCTGCCCCTCACCCGGAGCAGTCCTTGCGTCCTCGGGACCGGTCAGATAAGGCTGCGGCTCGCCGATGAAAACTTCCGGCTCATCGTTCGCTCCGAACGACGGATCTCTGGGCTGGTTGTGCTGATCGGACACGTGAAGCGCCTCTTTCTTTCGAGCCTGGCCCTGCTGGATTGCACGATAGCCCACCCAATCTTTGACTTCGCCCCTGATGTCACTTGATCAGCCGGACAAGGCCTCCGGAGAAATGGCGAGGATCCGGTCATCGCCCTCATCCGGGCTACCCCTGCCGTCGGTATTGTTCGTCATGACCCACAGATGACCACTCGGTGAGACGGTGACATCCCGGAGTCGTCCGAACTCGCCTTCCCAGTGAATCGTGGAACTCGCCGGATCGGACACCGGAACACTGCGCAGGTTCGAGCCACGCAAATTGGCGATCCACAGTGCTCCGTCGAGATACGCCATGCCGCTGGGGCTCGCCTCCCGCGGCGCCCACTGCTGCACAGGGTCAACGAAATCCGCGTCGCCTGCTCGGCCCTCCACATTCGGCCAGCCGTAGTTGTTTCCGGCCTCGATGATATTCAACTCATCCCAGGTGTTCTGTCCGAACTCCGTGGCGAACATGGTGCCGTCCTCAGCCCAGGCCATGCCCTGCACGTTGCGATGCCCCCAGCTCCAAACCAAGGATTCGTCAAACGGATTGTCCGCCGGTACGTCACCCCCGGGCGTCATGCGCAAGATCTTTCCATTGAGACTGCCAGGATCCTGGGACCTTGCTGGCACCCCGGCGTCCCCCGTCGTGACATACAACATGTCATCAGGGCCGAAGGCGATACGGCCACCGTTGTGGGTGGGGGCCTTGTGGATACCTTCCAGAATGATCGTCGGTTCGCCCAGGGAAAGCGATCCGGCATCTCCCGAGATGTCGAACCTTGCGATCCGATTGTCATCGCTGGCGGTGTAGTACACGAACAGCTGGCCCTGATCATTGGCGGCGAGGCCGAGCAGACCACCCTCACCACGAGCGGCCGACGATTCGATCACAGCGACCTCGCGAGCGGTCCCGTCCTCCGCAAGTTCAAGGATCCGGCCTGAGTCCCGCTCACTCACCAGCGGGATTTCCTGGTGGAAGGCGACTGACCACGGCGCGTTCAACTGCGTGGCGACGTCCTGAGGAGATGGAATCAGCGTTGACGACGGCGATGGGTTCTCATCCGGGGACGGGGAAACTGGCGGGCTCGATACGGCTCCGGTTGCGGTGGGCGAGGACGATACGGCGGATGGAGTCGACGCGGTGTCTGTCGGCGATTCCATTGGGTCGGCGGGCGTCAGCGCTGAAGGAGCCGTGCACGCCGAAAGGACCAGGGCGGCGGCACATCCCATGCTCGCCAAGGGGCGTTGCGTGCGGCGCATGCCCTCACCTCTTTCGTCGAGATGCCCAGTGTATGTGCGGCCCAGAAGTAACGATTTGAGCACGAGGTCTTGTTCTGCTCGCACATTCGTCGCACAATTCAACTAGACCAGTAGGCATTCACCTACAGGTGCACCGAGCGTTGATCGGCAGGTGAAACTCATGGCGCAACAAGACGGCCAGTACGACATTCTTCCCCTTCTGGGGAGGGGTAAACATCGCAATCCCCGCAAGGGAGCCTGCTTCATGGAGCTCGCCTCCTATCTTGCCGGTGAGCGCTGGAGCGACAGTCCCGCCTGCACGCACAGGTTGCTCGCGCACATTGCACGGTTGGTGAACGACTTCACCGACGACTCGGCTCGTCCACGGCTTGCAATCCTGATTCCCTCAGTCATAGGACTGCAGAGTCAGGATCCGCGTTGGGACCACGAACTGACCCTGCTCGCAGCCGCCCACGCCCTTCCGGTCGCGGCCGAGCCAAGTCAGCGATCCCTCGCGGTGGGCATGCTCGTGTGCGAACGTCTGTACGCCGATCTGGAGGGCCGTCCCCCCGGCACGCTCAGTGCCCGCACGCGCGCCGCATTCAGCGAAGTTCCCATGGCGGAGAACTGGGCTCGTACATTCCTGTGCACCGCCCGGAGTCAGGGCAGTCAGTCCCCCGGACCCGCAGTCATCGAGGTTGCGGTGAGGTCCATCGCCTTCGCGTGTGTTCCGGATCCTGCGGCTCGGCTCCATGCACTTCTCTCGGAAGCCATCGATCTGTGTCGCGATTTCTCTGGTGTTGCCTCGGACCGCCCGGAGGAGCTGAGGCACGAGAGTTGGCGTCCGGTCTGCAAGCCCGCAACCCTCTGATGCATCGTCAGGACTGTCCAGCTGCCGCTTCTTCAGCCTCCATCGCAGCGACGAACTCATGCTTGCTGGCCTGCCAGGCGTCCTCGGTGTAGTTGGTTCGCCAGTAACCGGAGATGGATGCGCGAGCCTTCTCCAGCCCACGCTCCACGAAAAGATAGCGACGGATGTCCTTCACCATGTGTGCATTGCCGTGGACGAACGCCTGCACCCTTCCATCGGGATACGGGGCATTGCGCACAGCCTGGGCCAGGCCAACACCATGGGAGTGATCGTCTCTGTGCACCCAGTGGACGGTGGTGCGCTCATTGACCGGGAGTTCGATGCGATGGGCCTCGTCCTCCACCTCCACGAACACTTCTGCAACGACATCGGCGGGCAGCGCCTGCAAAGTGGCGGCGATGGCTGGCAATGCAGCCTCGTCCCCGGCAACCAGCAGCGCATCGGCGGAGTGATCGGGGATGAACTTACCACCCGGGCCACGAAAACCGATCCGGTCCCCAGGAGTGGCTTTCGCCGCCCACGGTCCCGCCAGTCCCTCGTCGCCATGGACGACGAAGTCAACTGCCATGGTGTTGGATTCTCGTTCGAACGATCGCACGGTGTAGGTACGGGTGACAGGCCGTTGACCGGCCGGCAGCGTGGTGCGCAGCAGCGCAGGATCAAATGGCCAGCTGTAGTCCGCACCCTTCGGGGGGAAGAAGAACTTGATGTAGTGGTCAGTGCACTCCAGCGGGGGGATGCCACGCAGGTCCTCACCGGTGAAGAACAGTCGCACGAGTCCGGGCGACAGCCATTCGACTCCCACCACCTCTGCCTCGCGGACCATCTTCTTGTCATTCTTTGCAGCACCGTCAACAGTCACGATGGCAAGGGTAGCCTTACCTGCGACGGGGGTCGCGACATTTCGTCCATCAAGCGGTCCGGCCCCCCGAGTTTCACCCTCCGCCCGTCGGTTCGTGACTCTATGTGGCCCTTGACACATGAGCCGCTCCGGAGGAGGATCACATATTCGCTCGGACGACGTCAGGTGACCCAGACGATCAGGCGAAGATGCCGATTCGTTCCACTGTGGCGGCCCTTCAGCGGCCCCCATGACAGAAGGGAAGATCATCCATGAGCAGCAACCGCGTAGTGGTGTACAAAGGCCCCGGCGAGACCGCTGTGGAGTCCATCGACTATCCCAAGCTCGAACTCCCCCACGATGTGGTGACCGGTTTGGGTCTGAAGAAGAGCGCCCCGCATGCGGTGATTCTCAAGATCGTCACCACCAACATCTGCGGAAGCGACCAGCACATGGTGCGCGGACGCACCACGGCCCCTGTGGGGCAGACACTGGGACACGAGATCACCGGTGAGGTGGTCGAACTCGGGGATGACGTGCTGTTTGTGAAGAAGGCGACATCTGTTCAGTCCCCTTCAACATCGCCTGCGGCCGCTGCCGCATGTGCAATGAGCGCAAGACCGGAATCTGTCTCAACGTCAACCCGGCCCGTCCGGGCGCGGCGTACGGATATGTGGACATGGGCGGCTGGATCGGCGGCCAGGCGGAGTACGTCATGGTGCCCTTCGCTGACTTCAATCTGCTGAAATTCCCTGACCAGGATCAGGCCCTGGAAAAGATCCTCGATCTGACCATGCTTTCTGACATCTTCCCCACGGGCTTCCATGGCGCACAGACGGCGGGGGTCACCACTGGCTCCACCGTGTACGTCGCCGGAGCGGGCCCCGTGGGGCTGGCCGCCGCATACTCGGCACAGGTACTCGGCGCCTCGGCCGTCATCGTGGGCGACATGAACGCCGAACGACTGGCGCAGGCCAAGAGCTTCGGCTGCGAGACGGTTGATCTCAGCAGCGGCAATGACCTCCCCGACATGATCGCCGAGATCCTTGGGGAACCCGTGGTGGATGCCGCGGTCGACGCTGTCGGATTCGAGGCCCGAGGGCATGGTGAAGGTGCTGCCGAGGCGCCTGCGACGGTACTCAACGACGTCATGACGGTGTCGCGTGCGGGTGCAAGCCTGGGCATTCCGGGACTGTACGTGACGGGAGACCCCGGCGCCGTCGATGAGGCTGCCAAGAAGGGGCGCATCGGGGTGGACCTGGGGACGGGCTGGGCGAAATCTCACTCCTTCACCACAGGCCAGTGCCCGGTGAAGAAGTACAACCGTCAGCTCATGAACCTGATCCTCGCCGACAAGGCCCACATCGCCAAGGCCCTCAACGCGAAGACCATCTCACTGGACGAGGCACCCGAGAGCTACAAAGCCTTCGACAAGGGAGCGGCAACCAAATACGTCATTGACCCCCATGGGATGGTGGCCTGACGGCTTCGGCGTTGCCGGACCGCACTGCTCACAGGCATTGCACCAGCTCACGCAACACTGGTGAAAGGAAAAGTTCCTGCCCGGCCACGTGCCGGACAGGAACTTTTCTGTTTGTTGTGGAGCTAAGGAGATTCGAACTCCTGACCTCTTCCATGCCATGGAAGCGCGCTACCAACTGCGCCATAGCCCCGCTGCCGCCTCAGCGACTCGGCAATGTTAGCGCAGGAGGCGCCGTCATTACCAATCGCGCAATTGGGTATCCACGTTGTGTGCCACGAGCCAGGTTGCACGCTCGGAGAATGCCACTTCAGACCAGTGCGCATTCCCGAGGGCTCCGATGATTCGAGCCCCCGCAGGCAGCCCCAGAATGTGCTGCAGCATCTTCGAGAACAGAAACCCGTGCCCCACAATGAGCGCTTCTTTACCCTTGTGACGTCGGAGGATCCGCTCAATCGCCGGCATGGCCCTCTGCAACATCTCGCCTTCGGTCTCGCCGTCCTCCGAACGACGGAAATCGCGGCCTTCGGTGTACCACGTGGCGTACTGCGGGAATTCTGACTCCACCTCGGTGCGCGTCTTACCGCTCCAGGAGCCGACGTTGATCTCCTGTAAGCGCTTGTCCAACTGCACCTCAAGCCCCAACACATCCGCCACGCCGCGAGCTGTCACCGCCGCACGCTGCAGGTCTGAGGAGTACACCGCGGCAAACTCCCGGTTGCTCAGTGCGTGGGCGGCCAACTGTGCCTGTTTCAGACCAACACGGTCCAGCTCCACATCCGCCTGGCCCTGCAGACGCCGTGTGTCATTCCATTCGGTGCGCCCGTGACGGAGGAAAACCAGCTTGGTGATGCTCACGATGCGTCTTCGTCTGCGTCCTGCTGCGGAAACGCTACCTCCAGCGGAATCTGCGGACAGTCCTTCCACAGTCGCTCCAGGTTGTAGAGCGATCGCTCTTCGGTGTGCTGCACGTGAACAACGAAATCGATGTAATCCAGCAGAACCCAACGATTCTCGCGGTCACCCTCTCGCCGTGCCGTCTTGCGGCCCACCTTGTGGAGCGCTTCTTCCACGGCATCCACGATTGCGGAAACCTGCCGCTCATTGTTGCCTGTGGCGACCAGGAAGATGTCGGTGATCGTCAACTGCTCGCTGACGTCGAACGCGACAATACTGGTGCCCAGTTTGTCCGCGGCTGCCTGGGCGGCCACCTTGACGGGACGAATGGCTTCTTCAGTGGCTGTCAATTTCAAACTCCAGAATCAGGGTTGGGGTACAGGCCACGCTTGGCGATGTACTGGACGATGCCGTCCGGTACGAGGTACCAGATTGGCTCACTTCTGCGCACACGCTCACGACAGTCCGTGGACGAGATGGCCAGTGCAGGGATTTCGAGGAGCGTCACACGATCCGCTGGGAGATGTTTGAGATCCTCAACGGTCATCGGTACCCCCGGCCGGGTGACACCCACAAAATGGGCGAGATCAAAGAGCTCGTCGGCGCCATACCAGGTGAGGATCTGACGGACAGCGTCGGCGCCGGTGATGAAGAACAGATCCACTTCCGACCCGCGCTCGGCGTGCAAATCCTTGAGGGTGTCAACGGTGTAGGTGTCACCTTCGCGGTCGATGTCCACGCGGGAAACAGAGAATCGCGGATTGGATGCGGTGGCGATGACGGTCATCAGGTACCGGTCCTCAGGCATGGAGACCTCGCGGTCACGCTTCTGCCACGGCTGACCCGTGGGGACAAACACCACCTCGTCGAGCTCAAATTGAGCGGCGACTTCACTTCCCGCCACCAGGTGTCCGTGGTGGATGGGATCAAAAGTCCCGCCCATGACCCCGAGGCGGTATCTGCGGCCACTCGTGGTGCGGGCGATGCCCAGCTCAGTGCTGCTCACTCGGAGTTCGGCCGACCCGAACCCATACCGACCACCCACGCCAGAGCAGCCATGAATCCGGCGAATGCGAGGATTCCGGCAACAAAGGTGGGGATGGCCGGCTCGGACGCCGCAGTTTCGAGAAGCGTGATGATCATGGGTCGCATCGTAGCGTGTGAAGGAGCACGGTTCCGCGCTCAGGCACGAATCTGACCGTCCCCCTCGACGATGTACTTGGTGGACGTCATTTCGGCAAGACCCATGGGGCCACGGGCGTGGAGCTTCTGAGTGGAAATACCAATTTCCGCGCCAAACCCGAACTCTCCCCCGTCCACGAAGCGGCTCGATGTATTGACGAGGACGGCAGCGGCATCCACCTCTGCTGTGAAGCGTTGAGCAGCAGCCCGATCACGGGTCACGATCGTCTCGGAATGACCAGTGCTGTGCTGTCGGATGTGTTCCAAAGCCTCATCCAGGGAATCAACCTGTTTGGCCGCCAGATCCATGGAGAGATACTCCTCGTCGTACTCCCCGGGCTCGATGGGCATCACGCCGTGACCCCACTGCTGGGTCGCTGTATCACCATGCACCTGGACGCCCACATCTGCAAGGGCCGGAAGCGCCTTGCGCCAGAAGTCGGCCGAGATGTCGCGATGCACCAGTACCGTCTCCAGCGCATTGCAGACGCTGCAGCGCTGCGCCTTGGCGTTGGCCACAATGCTCACGGCCATGTCCACGTCGGCAGTGGCGTCGACGAAGAGATGACAATTGCCGGTGCCGGTTTCAATCACCGGCACCCTGGATCCATCCACGATCGCCTTGATCAGGCCCGCGCCACCGCGGGGAATCAGGACGTCCACCATGCCACGAGCAGTCATCATCTCAGCCGTCACTTCCCGTCCGCCTTCAACGAGATTGACCGCATTGACGTCCACGCCCGCCGATTCCAAGCCAGCACGCAGAGCTGTGACCGTGGCCCGGTTGGTGTTGATGGCTGAGCTCGATCCCCGCAGCAGGGCGGCATTTCCTGATTTCAGGCAGATGCCTGCGGCGTCGGCAGTGACGTTGGGCCGAGCTTCGTAAATGATGCCCACCACACCAAAAGGCACGCGCGTCTGGGTGACGCTCACTCCATTGGGGAGCTTCCAGCCGCGAACGACGTCACCCACGGGATCGGCCAGCAGAGCCAGATCCCGCAACCCGGCCACCATTCCCGCCAGGCGGGACGGGTCCAGCCGCAGTCGGTCAATGATCGCGCCGCTGGTTCCGGCCTGATCTGCAGCATCGACGTCCACGGCGTTGGCTGCCAGCACCTCCGATTCCGCAGCAGCGAGCGCGTCGGCCATCGCTGCAAGAGCCCCATCCTTTTCACGGCGTGTGAGCGTGAGAAGAGCCTGGCTCGCCCGGCGGGCGGTCAGGGCCTGATTGGTGAACGTCATTGCAGCAGTCTAGTGAACCACTCATCAATGCTGTTCTCGGCGAGGACGTACCGGGCGGGATGAGATGGTGTCACTGCATCTGGTGCGTGTACTGGTTGTCCATATCCAGATGTAGTGGCGCTAGATCGCCCGATCCGGTTCGCCGCAGCCAGGACATGAATGATCAGTGGTTCCGTGGGCCAGCCGGTCTGTTTCAGCTTCTTCTCAATCGGGCTGTCAGGTCGGGTCGATGTGGCGAAGCTCAGGTCACCGGCTCCATGGCAACAGGCTCCTTCACCGTGGTTGGAACGTGCACCACCACGGTGCCCCGCGCCATGCGGTGCAGGAAGTAGAGGAGGTTGATCAGCGAGAGAGTACCGAGCAACGAGGCACAGACGGTGATGGAGGTCTCTCCATAGAGAAGGCCCCAGGTCAGCCACAGCGCCTGCACGAAGAAGGCGACGGCAAGGAACGGCAGGGAGACGCCGGACAAGTCGCGGGCAGCATACATGGTGCGCAGCTGGGACACCTGTCCCACAACGAAGGGCGCAGCGACGATGAACCCGAAGACGAGCGGACCGAGCCAGACATCTGTCGCGAACAAGGCCATGGACAGCAGAGGTGGTACGAGAAGCGCGGGAAACAGCGGCGCCCCACGGTCTCTCTGAACAAGGACGCAGACGGCGAGACTGCTGATGGTCAGCACCAAGTTGGGGTATTGCATCTGCGGAACGCCCACCATGAATCCGTGCATGGCCCACGCCCCGGTGGAGGCGGCATTCAACTGGAAGAGCGACAGCGATACTCCGGCGCTGGAGCGGGTACGCAGGAGACGAAAGAGCTGGGGAAAAGCAGATGCCATGCCGAAGCTGGCGGCTACCCAGCCGAGGATGTCCAGAGGAGTCAATGTGGTTCGTGTCCTTGGCAGACGTGAGTGTTCCCGCTGGAAAGCTGGGAAAGAATCACCCTATCCCACAGCCGCCCGTGGAGACCAGCGAGATGAACTGCGCCAGGTCCGGCTCACCTGTCTGCATCCCTCAGCGCTTGCCCGTCGGCAGCCGCCAGCTGGCCTCCCCTACTCCCTCCAACCATCCGAGCTCGACCAGCTCATCCACGCTCGCCAGGCATTCCGGGACTGACAACCCCGTGCGCGACATCAGGTCGTTCACAGTCACCTCTTCCCTTGGTGCCACGACCTCGCGCAGCCCTCGCAGACGGGCCGGGAGGAGGTCCAGCGGCCGCTCAGCACCCCACAGGGGAATCTCGAGCTCCGGTTGCAGCGGAGAGAGCAACTCGCTAACATCCGCGACGGAGGTCACCAGGGTGGCTGTTCCATCCCGGATGAGGCGGTGCGGTGTCACAGACAGCGACGACGTCACCGGACCGGGAACCGCCATGACATGCTTACCCAGAGCACTGGCCCAGCTGGCTGTGTTCCTGGCCCCGGAGCGGGCTGCGGCTTCCACAACGACGACGCCCTCAGTGAGCGCTGCGATCAACCGGTTCCGGGCGAGGAAAGCGGCCTTCAAGGGTCGACAACCCGGGGGCGCCTCCGATACCACCGCACCACGAGCCACCACACCCTCCATCAGACTGCTGTGGGCAAGGGGGTAGGCCGCATCCACCCCGTTCGCCAGCACCGCCACCGTGGGATGCCGTGTCGAGAGGGCTCCCCGATGAGCCGCCGCGTCGATCCCAAACGCCAGCCCGGACACCACCACCCGTCCTGCCAACCCCAAATCCGCACCGAACTCCGTGGCCACGTGGCTGCCGTACGACGTCGACGCCCTGGCACCCACCACCGCCACCGCTCCCACCAACTCAGCCAGCGACACACTGCCCCGCACCCACAACCCCAGCGGCTGATCGCCCTGGCCTCCCAATCGCACCCCCTCCAAGCGGCCAAGGGATTCGGGCCACTCATCGTCGCCGGGCACGAGGAAGCGTGCCCGACACCGCTGCGTATCCGCGACGAGCTGGTCCACATCAAGGGCCAACGCTCTTCGCCCCCACGGACTGTTCGCGTCACGGCCCAGCACCGCTTCCCACACCTCCACCGCCCCGTGAAGCTGAACCAGCTCAGACAGCTGCGGATTACCCTGCGGTTGCAGAGCACACAGCCCCATCCGGGCCCTCCTGTCATCAAATTCAGCCATGTCAGGCCACCCTCGCCAACTCGCCCTGACGCATCAACATCGCCACCCGCAGGTTGCTGGTGCCTATCCGATCCTCACCATCGAGATCCGCCAACGTCCACGCCAGCCGCAGCACCCTGTCCACACCACGGGCACTCAACGTCCCCTTCGACAGCCCCCGCTCCAATGGACCCAAATCATCAGGCAGTGGGAGCTTCTTCCGCAGGAACGACCCCGGCACTTCCCCGTTGGTCCGCCACGGGGTATCCCTCAGCCTGTTGCACTGGCGGCCGCGCGCCTCGATCACACGCGCCAGAACCGCTGCACTTCGCTCCGGCGGAACGTCAGAATCCGCAAGAAACGCGCGGGTCAACGGCAACATGTGGTGGCGGATGTCGATCCGATCCAGGATCGGCCCCGAGAGCCGCTCCCTGTAGCGCCGCACCGCCATCGCCGCACAGGAACACTCCTTCCCCACCACACCACTCATCCCGCACGGACACGGATTCGCAGCGAGCACCAACTGGAACCTCGCCGGGTACCGAACCTGCTGACTCACACGCCCGATGGTGACCCACCCGTTCTCCATCGGCGTCCTCAACGCATCCAGGGTCCGGCTCCCGAACTCCGGAGCCTCGTCAAGAAACAACACCCCACGATGAGCCAGCGAGATGGAACCGGGCCTGATCTCGCGGCCACCTCCACCGACCAGCGCTGCCATGGTGGAGCTGTGATGCGGGTCCGAGTATGGAGGACGCACCACCAGGCCAGATTCCAGTTCCTGCCCCGCAAGCGAATGGAGCGCCGAGACCTCGATGGCGTCCTCATGTCCGAGGTCCGGGAGGATCGACGGTAGTCGGGACGCCAGCATGGTCTTCCCCACCCCCGGCGCCCCATGGAGATACACGTGATGCCGGCCCGCCGCGGCCACCTCCATGGCCCACTTCCCATCGCTGTGACCCTGAACGTCGGCAAAGTCCGCAGGTTCTCTGGTGTCCTCCGCCCCCTCTTCGATCATTTCCGGCGACAGCGTGACTGGCTGTCCACGCATCACATCAACCAGATGGTGCAGGTTCGCAATGGGCCAGATGGTCAGTCCTGGCACCAAGGCAGCCTCACGTGATTGACCTTGCGGAACTACCACACGAGTGAAGCCAGCCCGCGAAGCGGCCAGCATCGCCGGCAGAATTCCCCGAACCCTCCGCACCCTCCCGTCCAGTCCGAGTTCACCGAAGAACATGGTGGACATCACGGCATCCGCCGGGACATCCTCGGTGGCAGCCATGACGGCCGCGGCGATGGCCAAGTCGTAGTGCGAACCGTTCTTCGGCAGGTTTGCCGGTGCCAGGTTGATGGTCAGGATCCCTTTTGGAAACTCGTAGCCTGCGCCACTGATCGCGGCCCGCACCCGTTCTCGGGCTTGATACAACGCGGAGTCAGGAAGTCCCACCAGAGTGATCTTCGGCAATCCCAGTCCAACGGCGGCTTCCACTTGCACCGGTGCCCCATCAAGCCCGGACAACGCCACAGACCACGCGGATGCAATTTTCATGCGCTGATCCCCCGCAGGTGCGTCAGCTCTGGTTCCCCGGAGCGCGGCTTCAGTACGCCGATGGCATCGAGCCGAATCTCACGAACCCGAGGCCGATGCACGCGCAACCACAAGATGGAGAGCTCACGCAGTTTCGCCAACTTGCGCCACGTAATGGCCTCCACCGGCTCACCGAAGGCGACGCTGGATCGGCTCTTCACCTCCACGAAAACGATGGCACCGGCAGCCCCGTCCCACGCAATGATGTCCAGCTCCCCCGACGGACATCGCCAGTTCCGCTCGATGATCTGCCACCCTTGGGACTCCAAGTGCGCGACGGCAATATCCTCGCCGTCTCTGCCCAACGCTGCAGCCCTGCTGTTGATAGCCATTCGGCTTCCACCTCCACCTGTCACTGTGGTCAGTGAAGGTCGTGGATCACCGTTCTTCCACAGGCCGAATGCCGGGGTTCATCGCGCATCAGCCAGTGATGGCGAGCTCAGCCCCCGAGGGCACCTCGTCGCTGGAGACAGCGCTATTACGGAAGCGGGAACCTCACGTCAGCCCCCAGCTGGTGCTCGCTGAGCGGCCGGAACCTGAACGATGTCTGGTGTGAGACCCCTGCGGCGGACTTCCAGCGAATGAGCACTTTGGTGGAGAAATGGAATGCTTGGTACGCCGCACCTTCAACCGCCGACACCACAGAAGGTGAATCGGCGCTCATCGAGACCGAATTACCCGCGCTGTCCTTCCACCGGCGGTTCAGTTGCTGCTCAACGAGCCGTTCGCGCTGCATGGGGAACAGAGTCAGGTGGGCGTCGCATTTCATGTCCCCCACTTCCCGGCTCAGCCATCGGAAACTCCCGACGTAGAAGTACACCTTGACCTCAAAGGCTTCGTCCGGGCCGTACTGGTCCACTCGAAGACGTCGATCCAGGACATGTTCGGGCTCGTCCAACGGTGGCCGGTTGTCCCACGCCACCCCCCAGTTCACCTCATGCAGTTCGTCTTCCGCACGCTGCATCCGCTCATGTTCGTCCCGGGTCAGACGCAACGCCTCGATAGCGAGACTGTTGGCGTCACGCACCATGACGTTGTTCGCATCCGCTGTCTCACGCTGCTCGTTGAAGACAGCTGTCGCTTCATCCGCCTGTGCGGTTGCGGCACGTGCCTGGCTGGTTGCTTCTTCTGCCTGCTTGATGGCGTCGTTCCCGTGGCGGACCGCCAACTCCGCGGATCCGTTCGCCACTCCGGCTCGCTTCCACGCAAGCATGGAGAACACCACTGCCACGACGGCGAGGACACCTGCCACAACGGCGACGATCATGACCCACATGTTTCAACTCCTGAACAGCGGCGAAAGGACACTAGTTGTCATCCGGGACCTGGAACTCCGAGTGCTGGATCTCCTCGATCGAGACGTCACGAAAAGTGAGGACTTTGGCGGACTTCACGAAACGGGCGGGACGATACATGTCCCACACCCAGGCGTCACCCATGGAGACTTCGTAGTAGACGTCGCCACCCTCGGTGCGCACCTTGAGGTCCACAGCGTTGCACAGGTAGAAGCGACGCTCCGTCTCCACAGCGTAGGTGAAAATACTGACAACGTCTTTGTATTCGCGGTAGAGGTCAAGCTCCAGCTTGCTCTCGTACTGCTCCAGGTCCTCCGCGCTCATGATGAGACAACCCTAGCTGTTCGGACGACGTTGTCGAAGCACCAGCGATGGATGGCACATGGGCCGTGCTCCTCCAGTGCTGCTTGATGCACTGCAGTGCAGTAGCCCTTGTGAACGTCGAAACCGTAGTTGGGATACGTATGGTGATACTCGGTCATGATGGCGTCCCTGGTGACCTTCGCGATGATGGAGGCTGCGCTCACACACGCCGCAACCTTGTCGCCCTTCCATATCCCCAGACCGGGAGTTCCCAGACCATCCACCGGGAAGCCATCGGTGAGCACGAACGCCGGCGACACCGCCAACCGGGCAACAGCTCGGCGCAGGGCGTGAAGGTCGGCCTGGTGCATTCCGAGGCGGTCGCACTCGTCGTGCTCCACCCGGACAGTGGCGACTTCCACTGCACGCGCCATGATTTCGTCATGGAGAAGCTGCCGCCGCGCGGCTGACAGTGCCTTGGAGTCATCAAGTCCCGCGATGGGCTTTCTGGGGTCCAGGACAACCGCAGCGGCGACGAGCGGCCCGGCGCAGGCCCCGCGACCGGCTTCGTCTGCCCCAGCCACCGGCGAAAGACCGGCCCTGCCCAGTGCTCTCTCGTAGCCGTAGCCTCCTCGTCCCGGCCGGATCATTGACAGCCCGGGCTGGCTTCGATGATCTCCGGCTCAGCTGGCGCTGGTAGCTCCGGATCAGCGACGGTGGAGTAGGTGTCAGGAACCTTGAACGTGGAGATCCGGTCAAAGGGGGACACGATGGCCACTGCAGCGCCCACCACCTTGTCCTCGGGCACGAAGGCGGCCATTCCGGGGGGTTGACCGGCACCTGTGTTCGTGAGTCGACACCGCGAATCGGCCGAGGCGTTGCGATGATCACCCAGCACGAAGATGTGTCCTTCCGGCACAACGATTTCGAAGGGCACGGTGGCCGGCGCCACCTGAATTCCCCCTTCGGAGAAGAGGTAGGCGCTCTCGTCCAGCGCCACGTCGTTGACCATGATGTGGCTGTCCTCCTCGGAGAACTTCACATGGTCACCCGGCATCCCGACGACACGTTTGATGAGGTGTTCGGTGGCTGAGTTGGGGAGCACGCCAATGAACTCCAGCCCCGTGCGGACGGGGTTGTCGGAGACAGGCGGCGTGGCCAGCCAGTTTCCCGGATCCTCGAAGACGACGACGTCGCCGCGTTGGAACCCACCGAACTTCGCCACCAGTACACGATCATTGACCTGCAGAGTGTTTTCCATGCTTTCGCTGGGGATCAGGAACATCTGCGCGACGAAGGTGCGCAGCAACGTTGAGATGATGAGGGCGCCGATGACGATGATGGCGCCTTCTGCGAGCCAGCCCAGAACGCGGCGGCCGAAAGATTTTGGTTGAACGTCCGCGCGTCGGGGGCCCTCATCGACCGTGGTTTCCTCTTCGGTATCCACAGATCTGACCCTCAATTCCCTACACATGTGCGGTTGACCGCCGATTGGATGATACAACCCGAATCCTGTGCTTCCGCAACACCTCCGGACATGACGAAGGGCCGTCGGCAATTGCGACGACCCTTCGGTGGCGTTTCAGTGCTGTGAGGCGAGGCTCAGCGCTTTTCCTTGATCTTGGCCGCCTTGCCGCGCAGGTTGCGGAGGTAGTACAGCTTGGCGCGACGAACGTCGCCACGACGCTCCACCTCGATCTTCTCGATGATGGGGCTGTGCAGCGGGAAGGTGCGCTCCACGCCGACACCGAAGCTCACTTTACGAACGGTGAAAGCTTCCTGGATGCCGCCAGCGTTACGCGCGATCACCACACCAGCGAAAACCTGGATACGGGAGCGGCTGCCCTCGACGATGTGCACGTGCACCCTGACGGAGTCGCCAGCGCGGAACGCGGGAAGATCGTCGCGCAGCGCAGCCTTGTCGATGGCCTTGATAATGGGGTTCGTCATAATTTGTCCTCGTCAGTGCCACAGGTCACCGCGTATAAGTGTTGCGTACCGAATCCCAGACAGTCCCCCAGTGGCAGGAGCTGGACATCGGTCGGCTGCCACTGATGGGCAACAGCGTCAAACTATGCCACATGCGCCCTCTTTGGACCAAAGAAGAAGGCGCCCCCACCCGGGAGCGCCTTCTTCTTCAATGACTGCGGTTATCTGCCGTCCTTGGTGAACAGCGACTTGATGAGGTCGCGGTTCAACTGAGCGATGGATTCCAGCGGGATGCCCTTGGGGCAGACTGCGGCGCACTCACCAATGTTGGTGCAGTTGCCAAACCCCTCCTCGTCGTGTGCGGCCACCATCGACTTCACCCGGGCGTAGCGCTCGGGCTGCCCCTGCGGCAGCATCGCGAGGTGCGTGATCTTGGCTGCGGTGAACAGCATGGCGGAGCTGTTCGGACACGCCGCGACACACGCGCCGCAGCCGATGCAGGTGGCATTGTCGAACGCGACGTCAGCCTCCCGCTTGGGCGCAGGCATGGCGTGCGCGTCCGGCGCGGATCCAGTGTTCGAGGAGATGAACCCACCGGCCTGGATGATGCGGTCGAACGCGGAACGGTCAACGGCCAAGTCCTTGATGATGGGGAACCCTCCCGCCTGCCATGGCTCGATCTCGATGGTGGCACCGTCGGCGAATGAGCGCATGTGGAGCTGACACACCGTGGTGGCCGAACCGCCATGCGCAATACCGTTCACCACGACGCCACAGGCGCCGCAGATGCCCTCGCGGCAGTCGTGATCGAAGGCCACTGGTTCTTCGTTGAGGTTGGTGAGGTTTTCGTTGAGCATGTCCAGCATCTCAAGGAAGGACATGTCCTCGGAGACATTGTCGATGTCATAGTCAACGAGCTTGCCGGTGGCGTTGGCTCCGGCCTGGCGCCAGATGCGTAGCTTGAGCTTCACTTGTAACTCCGTTGCTTCAGTTCAATGGCTTCGTAGTGCAGGGGTTCGCGATGCAGGACAGGTTTGCCGCCCTCGCCGCCGAATTCCCACGCAGCCACGTAGAGGTATTCGTCGTCGTGGCGAAGCGCTTCGCCCTCGGGGGTCTGGGACTCGGCGCGGAAGTGACCGCCGCAGGATTCGCGACGGTGCAGGGCATCGACGCACATCAGTTCACCGAGTTCGATGAAATCGGCAACACGGCCGGCCTTCTCCAGTGCCTGGTTGAAGTCCTCATTCACACCGGTGACCCGGACGTTGGACCAGAACTCCTGTTTCAGTTCTTGGATGAGTCCGATGGCCTTGATGAGGCCCTCCTCGGTGCGGTACATACCGCAGTACTCCCACATGATGAGACCGAGTTCCTTGTGGAACGAGTCCACGGACCGGGTGCCCTGGATACTGAGGAGCTTGTTCACGCGTGCCGTGGCTGATTCGACAGCCTCGACGACGGCCGGATGATCCGTGGAGAGCTTCTCAAAGGGCGCATCGGCAAGGTAGTCGTTCACGGTGTTGGGCAGGACGAAGTATCCATCAGCCAAGCCCTGCATGAGTGCCGAAGCGCCCAAGCGGTTGGCGCCGTGGTCGGAGAAGTTGGCCTCGCCTGTGACGTACAGGCCCGTGATGGAGGACTGCAGGTCATAGTCAACCCACAACCCGCCCATCGTGTAGTGCACCGCGGGGTAGATGCGCATCGGCGTCTCATACGGATTCTCGCCGGTGATCTGGGCGTACATGTCGAAGAGGTTGCCGTATTTGTTGGCCACCGCTTCCTGTCCTAGTCGCTCGATGGCGTCCGCGAAGTCCAGGTAGACGCCGCGGCTGACCTTTGACTCGGTGCCGTCCGGCGCGCGCTCGGTGATGGCCGGGCCAACGCCACGACCCTCATCGCACATGTTCTTCGCCTGTCGCGACGCGATGTCACGGGGAACGAGGTTGCCGAAGGAGGGGTAGATGCGCTCCAGGTAGTAGTCGCGGTCCTCCTCGGGAATCTGGCGGGGGTCCTTCTGGCAGTCCTCAGCCTTCTTGGGGACCCAGATGCGGCCGTCGTTGCGGAGCGACTCAGACATCAGTGTCAGCTTGGATTGCGTATCACCGTGCACGGGGATGCAGGTGGGGTGGATCTGCGTGTAGCAGGGATTACCGAAGTAGGCGCCCTTGCGGTGTGCGCGCCAGTTGGCGGTCACGTTGCAGCCCATGGCGTTGGTGGAGAGGAAGAACACGTTGCCGTAGCCGCCGGTGGCAAGGACCACGGCGTCGGCGGTCCAGCTCTCAATCTTGCCGTTGACCATGTTACGCGTCACGATGCCGCGTGCAACGCCGTCGACGACGATCAGCTCCACCATCTCGTGGCGGGTGTGCATCTTCACGGTGCCGGCCGCGATCTGGCGCTCGAGCTGCTGGTAGGCACCGATCAGCAACTGCTGTCCGGTCTGCCCACGGGCGTAGAAGGTGCGCTGCACCTGCACGCCACCGAAGGAGCGTGTGTCCAGCAGTCCACCGTATTCGCGGGCGAAGGGAACACCCTGGGCCACGCACTGGTCAATGATGTTGGCAGAGACCTCCGCCAACCGATAGACGTTGGTCTCGCGGGCGCGATAGTCGCCACCCTTGACCGTGTCGTAGAACAACCGGAACGTGGAGTCACCGTCGTTGCGATAGTTCTTGGCGGCGTTGATGCCACCCTGCGCCGCGATGGAGTGCGCGCGGCGGGGGCTGTCCTGATAGCAGAAGTTCTGGACGTTGTAGCCAGCTTCACCCAGCGTCGCGGCGGCGGCGCCACCGGCGAGACCCGTACCCACAATGATGACGTTGAGCTTGCGACGGTTGGCCGGGTTCACCAGCCGTGCCTGGAACTGGCGCGTCTTCCACTTGTCACCGATGCTTCCCGCGGGAGCTTTGGTGTCAGCAATGTCGTCCCCGGTCAGGTAGAAATCCGTGGCGTTCGTCGTGGTGGGCGCATCCGCGGTCTTCAGGCTCTGCGGTGAGACGTAGGCAGTGCTGGTGCGGTCTTCAGTCGTGGTCATGTATCAGTTCACCCATCCGATCAAAACGGCCAGCGGTGGAAGCATGAAGCCGACGTAGAGGACAACGGCCACAGCGATCGCGAGGAAGGACAGCGCCCTGCGGGACTTGGCCGAGGAATTGAGGCCAAGGGTCTGGAAAGCGCTCCAGAAACCATGGCGAATGTGCATGCACACCAGGTAGATCAGTACTGCGTACAGCGCGAAGACCCACCAGATGGAGAAGGATCCCACGAACATCTCGTAGGGGCCGTCCGATGAGCTGTATCCGGTCTCCAGCACTCTGACGGTGAACTGCAGGAGGTGGAAGACGATGAAGAGAAAGACGAGGATGCCGCCCCAACGCATGGTGCGGGCCGAGTACGTCTGGACCTGCGGCTTGAACGTGTCATAGCCAGGGCCGCGGACGGCGAGAGTCGTACGTGCCAAGGATGCGGCGGACCAGATGTGGGCGACGAGGGCCGCAAGCAGAACCGCACGGAATATCCAGATGAACCATCCGTGGGGTAGAAGCGGGTAGAGGATGTCCTCCTTCAGCCAGTGAGCGTAGCCATCAAACGCCTCCGGACCGCTGAACATCTTGAGGTTGCCGTACATGTGGACCAGGAGAAAGCCGATCATGATGAGGCCGGTCACAGACATAATGACCTTTTTCACAACTGTGGATCGCATCGCCTGCTGATGAGTGCTGAGAGTCGTGGACACGAGGTCCATATTAACCGGTGTCTCGGAAGATGACGACGTAGGGTCGCCTAAATCACACTGTTGCGATGAGCGGTTTCAACGACTGAGGTCCGGTCTTCTCTGCGCGGTTCGCTGAATCGCCTGCTCACGCCGCCACGCAGCGATCAAACCATGATTCCCGCTCAGGAGGATCTCCGGCACATCACGGCCCCGCCACGTGGGAGGTTTGGTGTAATTGGGGTACTCGAGCAAGAGCTCCTGTCCCCCTGAATGGGATTCCTCCAGCAGGGACAATGGATTGCCGATCACGCCGGGGATGAGACGGACGACAGCTTCCACGATGGCGAGCACTGCCACTTCTCCACCGTTGAGCACGTAGTCACCCAGGCTGACCTCGATGAGTTCGAATTCCGCTTCACAATGGTCCAGCACCCGCTGGTCGATGCCCTCATAGCGTCCACACGCGAACACAAGTCGCTCTCTTGCCGCCAGCTCATAGGCGAGTTCCTGCGTGAATGGTCTGCCGGCCGGCGTGGGTATCACAACGGTCATTGGTCCGGGGTGCATGTCGGTCAGCGCGTCGAGCGCTTCCCCCCACGGTTCGGGTTTCATGACCATGCCCGCTCCCCCGCCGTAGGGAGTGTCGTCGGTGGTGTGATGCCTGTCGTGGGTCCAGGTGCGGAGGTCGTGCACTGCGAGGTCCACCAGACCTGACGAGATTGCCTTGCCCACTAAGGAGAGGTGTAGCGGTGCCATGTAGTCCGGGAAGATGGTGACGACGTCGAGTCTCATTCGAGGTCTTCCAGAAGTCCCGGAACATCCGCCAGCTGGCAGGTGCCAGCCTCCAGATCCACGGCGGGGACAAGCGCCCGGACGAACGGAATCAACCGCGAACCGTTCTCGGTTGTGACGTCCAGGAGGTCCTGGGACGGTAGGTGCAGGACATCGCGGACGGTACCCGCCTCCTCACCAAGGTGATCGAGCACCGTGAGTCCCACGAGCTGTCGGTCAAAGTACTCGTCGTCCTCGCTGGGGAGCTCCGATGCGGGCACCTGTGCGCTCAGTACTTCGCCGGTCAACTTCTCGACAGCGGTGCGGTCGGGATAGCCCGCGAAGCTCACGAGCAGTCTGCCGCGCTGCCAGATGGTCTTCTCCACCGTGAGCTCACGCCCTGAGGCCAGCTTCACCACGGCGCCCGCAAAGAACCGCCGCCCCGGCTCATCGGTGCTCAGGTCAATGGAGACGTCACCACGGATTCCGTGGGCGCGTCCCACCTTTCCCACAATGACTTCGAGCTGTTCATCCACCTGCGGCCACCTGTTTCTCTGTCGGGGAAGGGCAGTGCCCCGGACCGACGTGGCGATCCGGGGCACTGCGCTTGTTGATGTCTTGTCGGCTCAGCGGCGGCGGGGCTTGTCCACGTCGACGAAATCAACGCGCAGCTGCTCGTGACCCGCCAACGCACCCATAACGGTGCGCAGAGCCTGGGCCGTGCGACCCTGCCGTCCGATGACCTTGCCGATGTCATCCGGATGCACGCGCACCTCAAGGAGGCGTCCGCGACGCAGTTCCTTGTCTTTGACTGAGACATCATCCGGGTTGGAAACAATCCCTGCCACGAGGTGCTCGAGGGCGTCGGCCAGCATGATCAGGCCTCTTCGGCAGCCGCGGCCTCACCAGAGGATTCGGCCTTGTCGGAGGATTCAGCCTTGTCGGAGGACTCATCCTTGGACTTCGTCGACTCTGCCTCTTTGGCCGCGTCGTCGGACTTCTTCTTCTGAGCCTTGGAAATGGCAGGCGCGGTGGCGCCGCCGTCCTCAGCCAGTGCCTTGGCGAACTCAGCCTCACGGTCACGACGCTCAGGCTGGGGATCAACTCCGGAGGGCGATGTGTCGCCGCTGAACTTCTGCCAGTCACCCGTGCGCTTCATGATCGCGACGACGGCCTCTGTCGGCTGGGCACCAACGGAGAGCCAGTACTGGGCACGCTCGGAATCAATCTTCATGACCGATGGGTCATTCTTGGGGTGGTAGAGACCGATCTCCTCGATGGCCTGGCCATCGCGCTTGGAGCGGGAGTCAATGACAATAATGCGGTAGTGCGGTGAGCGAGTCTTACCGAGACGCTTCAGACGAATCTTGGTTGCCACGTGTGTGGTTCTCCTGTTGTGTTTTGTCTTCTGTTCAAGACGAGATGGGGCGGTTCTGCACGCTGGCGTGTGGGGCACGCGTGGTGCATGGACCTGATGTCACGGCCATCGTCGGAGTTAGAGGGCGCCAACGATGAAAGTTTCAGCTACAAGTCTGCCAGAAACACACTCAGGAGAGAAAACGATGCCCGAGCAGGGCCCAGCCCACAGCCCGACATCTGCCAACGCCTACCATCGGGTGCCATGGAGCTGACTGAGAAACGCTTTGACGAGTTGGTCGACGAGGCGCTGGGCCACCTCCCTGCAGTGTTCCTGGAGAACCTTGACAACGTGATGATCGTTGTTGAGGACGAACCGGAAGACGGGTCTGACGTCCTCGGATGGTACGAGGGCGTCGCGATCACAGAACGTGACACCAGCTACGGCTTCGGGCACCTACCGGATCGCGTGGTGCTGTTTCGTGGACCCCTCACACGGATGTGCGAGGACGAGGAGGACCTCCTCAGCGAGATCGAGATCACCCTTGTCCATGAACTGGGTCACTATCACGGCATCGACGAGGAACGGCTCCACGCTCTGGGCTGGGGCTAGGAAATCAACGTCTCAACCGCAGACCGCCGCCAAATCACCCGAGAAGACAAGCGGCTTGGCGCCGCCGCAGAATGCGGTGCTTGCCTGATGTCCATCACCCAGTTCCGCCACAGGCAGCGCTGAGCCAACTGAGCGAGTTGCTCCGAGAAGTGCCTCCAGTCCCGTCGGCGGGCTGGTCTCCTGCACGACGGTGTCGCTCGGATCGAGCCCGGCCTCCTTCGCAGCCGTCGTGAAGAACTCTTCGCGGTTGAGGGTGCCGTCGATGAGGCCATTGTTCTCGGCATCTTCGTTGCTGAAGAGGAAAGCGCCCAGCTCCTCCCGGATCGTCGCGGCCTCCAGGTCCCGGTTCTCCGCGACGTGGGACACGAAGTTGGTGTACTCCGTCTCCAGCATGGCGTCGAACATCTCTCGCTCCTCATCGGTCATGTCCCGATAGGGGTTGCCGAAGTCCTTGCCCGTGCCCTTGGACAGGTATTCCTGCGTGATGCCACCGGTGGTGGTGACGCCGGATTCGATGATGCTGCCGGAGGTGGCCACCACGTCGTTGTAGCGCTCGAACGGGCCGAAGATCACGCCGATGCTGCCCACCAGTGAGCCATGATCGGCGTAGATGGCATCAGCCGGAGCAGTGGAGTACACGCCACCCGAGGCCGAGAACCCCTCGACGTGCACGAACACCTTGTGGCCTGTGCGTTCCTGGTACCGCTCAGTGGCATCTGAGATGGCCTTGGAGCCGGTGATGGACCCACCCGGAGTATTGACGAGCAGGACCACACCGTCGGCATCATCGGTTTCCAGGTCATCGAGCTGTTGGGCAATTTCGTAGCCAAAAGTTCCAGCTACGAGCAGACCACCCTCGGATGCGTCGGTCATGATCGGGCCAGTGATCGAGATGGCCCGCAGCTTGCCCTCCGCGCCACTGTCACCCCACAGGGGGGTCAGCGCTGTGCTGGCGCCGGCGGAGGTGACGGAGCTGACGCCAGCGGCCACGAAGATGACGGCGAAGAGCCCGCCGACGATGGACAGCGCAATGAAAGTGACTGCCAGTCCCAGGCCCAGACCTGCTCCCATGCCGAAGCCTCGTTTGAAGGTTCCCGGCTCCCTCTTCGGAGCCACCGTTATGTCAGAACCAGTCGCAGGGGCCGGTGGGAATCCGGGCGTGGGTGGCGGGACATGGTTGCTCATCAAGGTTCCTCCTGCTTCGGCGTGTGCCACCAGTGAACCAGCATTGGTGCCCGGACCCAAGGCACGAGGACGCGTCTGTGGAAAACGCCGGCACTGAATCAGAGAGCGCGGCCCCGCAGCACCCGCAGCGTGGGGCGCCGCAGAGTGGAGAGGTCCCGGCGTGGGTCGTCGGAGTACACAACGAAGTCAGCGCTTGCACCGGGGGTCACGACGCCCGCCCCCAACCACTTCCGGGCGCGCCAACTCGCGGCTCCAAGAGCGAACTCGGAGCCACCGAGCTTCGCGAGCGCATCAATCTCGTCAATCACACGACCATGGGCGACGACGGTGCCCGCATCCGTTCCGGAGTACACCTGCACCCCCGCCTCGATCGCCGTGCCAATCGTGCGGTGGCGCCGGGCGTGCAGATCCAGCATGTGCGCGGAGTAGCGTGGGAACTTCGACGCCCCGGCGGCGGCGTAATCCGGAAAATTGTCCAGGTTGATCATTGTGGGCACCAAGGCGGTGCCTCGCTGCGCCATGGCTGTGATCGCGTCATCGGACAGGCCCGTACCGTGTTCGATGCAGTCAATGCCAGCGTTCACAAGTTCGGCGACTGATTCCTCGCCGAAGCAGTGCGCCGTGACACGTGCACCCTCCTCATGGGCGGCATCGATCGCCTGCTCGGCGACGTCGGCGGGCCAGAGCCGGGCAAGGTCCCCTACGGAGCGATCTATCCAGTCGCCGACCAGTTTCACCCACCCATCGCCCGAGCGGGCCTCGTGGCGGACCTGCTCCACAAGGTCCGCGGGCTCCACCTCGACGGCGAGGTTGCGCAGGTACCGCTTGGCGCGCGCAATGTGCTGACCGGAGCGGAGCAGTCTGGGAAGTTCGGACTGGTCATGCACCCAGCGGGTGTCGGCCGGTGAGCCGGCGTCGCGGATGAGCATGACACCGACATCGAGATCGGCCTGGGCCTGTGCTGTGGCGGTGTCCCGGTCCACGGCGCCGTCGGGCCCGAGACCGATGTGGCAGTGGGCATCCACCAGACCTGGCATGACCCAGCAGGGGTCCGAAATCGTGACGGCGTCGGAGACGGGACCTTCAACGATCAGGCCGTCGGCCACCCACAGGTCCTGGGGCTCCGTGCCGGGCAGAACGACGGCTTGGGTGAAGTGATAGCTCTCGGTAGGTTCTTGGGATGCGTTGCTCATGGACACGAGACTATCGAGGTGCCATTCAACTGCCGGAATCTGACACGAGAATAGCCCCGTCGTCGAGTAGCGTCCGGCGACGGAGGAGCCCGACGCTACTCGAGCAGTAGGGCGGCTTTTGCTCGCACCGTGGTGCTGGAAAATGAACGTATTCTCCGGTGGAGAGCATCTTCGTATCAGACGCCGCACACCGGCAAAGGGTGCGGCGACTACTTGTTCTGGTTGAACATCTTCTGCAGATCCGGTGGAAGCTCGAAATCCTCAATGGACTGTGGTGCTGCCTTTTCGGGCTTGATGCCCAACGCCTTCTGCGCTTCCTGCTGCTTGCGCTTGGCGGGGTTGCCGGACACCTTGTGTCCCTTCTTCGGCGACTTCTTGGCGGGCTGACGTTTCGGCCCGCGTGCCCTGGGAAGAGCACCGGGCATGCCGGGTGGCATGCCGGCGGGCATTCCGCCGCCACCACCCATGCCACCGGCGAGCTTCTCCATCATCTTGCGCGCTTCGACGAAGCGGTTGACGAGCTGGTTCACATCCGAGACCTGGACGCCAGCACCCTTGGCGATGCGGGCGCGACGCGATCCGTTCAGGATGCTCACGTCATTGCGCTCCTTGAGGGTCATGGAGTTGATGATGGCCTCGATGCGGTCGATCTCGCGCTCATCGATGTCCTCGATCGCACCCTTGAACTGGCCTGCGCCCGGCAGCATGCCGAGGATCTTGCTCATCGACCCCATCTTGCGCAGTTGCTGCATCTGGGAGAGGAAGTCCTGCAGACCAAACTTGTTCTTGCCCATCAGCTTCTCAGCCGCTTCACGCGACTGGTCAGCGTCGAATGTCTTCTCGGCCTGCTCGATGAGGGTCAAAACATCGCCCATGCCAAGGATGCGGCTGGCCATGCGATCAGGGTGGAAGACGTCGAAATCCTTGAGCGTCTCACCATTGGAGGCGAACAGGATGGGTTTGCCGATGACCTTGGCGATGGAGAGCGCGGCACCACCGCGGGCGTCGCCGTCGAGCTTGGTGAGGACGACGCCGTCGAAGCCAATGCCCTCATCGAAGGCCTTGGCCGTGTTGACGGCATCCTGGCCGATCATGGCGTCGACGACGAAGAGCACCTCGTCGGGATTGACGGCCTGCTTGATGTCAGCCGCCTGCTGCATCAATTCCGCATCAACGCCCAATCGGCCGGCGGTGTCCACGATGACCACGTCATAGAGACGACGACGGGCATGCTCGATGGCGTCACGGGCCACTTGCACCGGATCGCCCACACCGTTGCCGGGCTGCGGCGCGAAGACGTGCACGCCAGCGCGCTCGCCGACGATCTGGAGCTGGCCGACGGCGTTGGGCCGCTGGAGATCAGCCGCCACCAGCAACGGTGCGTGCTTTTCCTCGCGCAGCCAACGGGCCAGCTTGCCCGCCAGAGTTGTTTTTCCCGCGCCCTGAAGGCCAGCGAGCATGATGACGGTGGGCGGGCGCTTGTTGAAGCGCACGTTGCGGGTCTCGCCACCCAGGATCTCGACGAGTTCCTCGTTGACGATCTTGACGATCTGTTGTGTCGGGTTCAGCGCCTTCGACAGCTCCAGCCCGAGGCATCGCTCTTTGACATTGGCGACGAAGCCTTTGACGACGCTGAGATTCACGTCTGCCTCGAGCAGCGCGATGCGGATCTCGCGCATCGTCGCGTCGATGTCGGCCTCGGTCAGGCGGCCCTTGGAGCGCAGCCCCTTGAAGACGTCGGAGAGTCGATCTTGCAGCGTGTCGAACACGTGGCTTCCTTCATCGAGAGAAACAGGTACCTACTGGCATGGCGGTACCGCTCAAGGATAGAGGAGGCGATCACTCACCGAGAATTCCAGCGACGAAGCCCTCCGGGTCGAACGGCGCCAAGTCATCGACTCCCTCCCCCAACCCGATGAGCTTCACGGGTACGCCCAGCTCGCGCTGCACCGCTACGACGATGCCGCCCTTGGCGGAGCCGTCGAGCTTGGTGAGGACGATGCCGGTGACGTCGACCACCTCGGAGAACACCTTTGCCTGCATCATGCCGTTCTGCCCGGTGGTGGCGTCCAGCACCAGCAGCACCTCACCCACTGCAGCCTTCTTCTCCACGACGCGCTTGACCTTGCCGAGCTGATCCATGAGGCCGGTCTTGGTGTGGAGGCGGCCAGCGGTGTCGATGATTACCACGTCAGTCCCCTCCTCCGTCCCGGTCGCCACCGACTCGAAAGCCACCGACGCCGGGTCCCCACCCTCGGGGCCGCGCACGGTGGACACACCGACACGCTCACCCCAGGTGATCAGTTGTTCGGCGGCAGCGGCGCGGAACGTGTCGGCGGCACCCAGCAGTACGGTGCGGCCATCCGCCACCAACACGCGCGCGAGTTTGCCCACCGTGGTGGTCTTGCCCGTGCCATTGACACCCACCACCATGATGACGGCGGGCTTGCCTTCCTCTGAGTCGAGGTTGAGCGAGCGATCCAGCGTGGGATCCACGAGACGCAGCAGTTCGGAGCGCAGAACTCGCCGCGCGGCTTCCGGGTCCGCTACGCCGTCGATGGAGAGTTCCTTGCGCAGTGCATCGGTCAGCTCCGTGGTGGGACCCACGCCCAGATCCGATGCGATGAGCGTCGCCTCGAAGTCATCCCACGTGTCCGCATCGATGCGGTCCACGTTGAGGAGATCCGACAGCGCGCGCGCCAGCACGTTGTTGCTGGACGAGAGCCGACGACGCAGGCGCGCAAACCTCGACTGCGGCGATTCCGGCTGCTCCAGCGCCGGGGCCGTGGGGGCGATGACCTCTTCGACGAACTCCGCATCCAGCACGGCGGTGTTGCTGCCGTGCTGAGGAGTTGGCTCCTCCTCCAACTCTTCCTGCCGCTCGGGGGCGCCGAGGCCCTTGCGGCTGACGTAGGTGATGATGCTGGCGGCGATGATCGCCGCGCCGATCAGTCCGAGAATGACCCAAAATATCCAGTCCACGGGCGTCATCCTAGCGAGGAGCTCCCGTGAACCGGACCCAGCGCACCGATCGTCAACTCCTCCTGTTCGCGTTCACCGTTCGATTGGGTACTGGAGACCCGCCATGACCGAACGGTGAACGCGAACAACAACCACGACCACAACCAGACTCGGCGCACCTCCGTCGACCCCATGTTCGCGTTAACCGTTCGAGTAGGCCCTCAAGACCCGCCACAACCGAACGGTGAACGCGATCACTGGCGTCAGACTGTGCGACTACTCGGAGGCCAGACGTTGGCTGACCACCGTCGAGATGCCGTCGCCGCGCATGGTGACGCCGTAGAGGGAGTCAGCGATCTCCATGGTGCGTTTCTGGTGGGTGATCACCAGCAGCTGGGAGTTGGCGCGCAGTTCCTCGTAAATCGTCAGGAGCCGGCCGAGGTTGGCATCATCAAGGGCTGCCTCCACCTCGTCGAGGATGTAGAAGGGGCTGGGACGCGCGATGAACAGCGACACGAGGAACGCCACGGCCACCAAGGAGCGTTCACCTCCAGAGAGGAGGGACAGTCGCTTGACCTGTTTGCCGGCGGGGCGCGCCTCGACGTCAACACCGGTGCTCAGCCAATCACCCGGATCCGTCAGCACCAGCCTCCCCTCGCCGCCGGGGAAGAGGCGGCCGAAGACATCGACGAACGTTGTCTCCACATCCTTGTACGCAGCCTCGAACACTTCTTTGACACGCTTGTCAACCTCGTCGATGAGGTCCAGGAGATCGGCGCGGGTGCGCTTGAGATCATCCAGCTGTTCCGCTAGGAATCCGTGCCGGGTCTTCATGGCATCGAATTCCTCCAACGCGAGCGGGTTCACACGCCCCAGCACGGTGAGATTGCGTTCGGCACGTCGCAGCCGTGTCGCCTGCTCCGCACGGTCATAGGGCACTGGCTCGGGCACCTCGTCGTCCTCACCCAGGGCCGTGCCATCCGGACGGGTGATCACAGGCACTGGCACCTCAGGCCCATATTCCGCGACCAGCGGGTCAGGCTCAATGCCCAGCTCAGCCAGCGCCTTCTCCTCCAGTTGCTCAATGCGCATCCGGTGTTCAATGCGTGTCATCTCGTCGCGGTGGGCTCCCCGCACCAGCTCCTCCAGCGCTGCGGCAGCGGCTCGCGAGTCATGGCGGGCGCGCACGGTGGCGGCTTCCGCCTCCCGCCGTGCTGCGTCTGCGGTCTCCCGGTCCCGGGTTGCACGTTCGCGCACACCGTCAACAAGGGCCGCCAGACGTGCAGCCGCGTCGTGCACCGTGGTCGCCACCTCGGCCTCACGGCGGACCTGCTCGGCCCTGGCCCGAGCCTTTGCCCGTGAGGAACGCTCGGCCTGTGCAGCTCTGGTCAGGCCGTCAGCCCGCCCTGCGAGCGATTTCGCCTGTTCCTCCAGCGTCCTCAGCGCCAGCCGTGCATCCATCTCCGCCTGCCGGGCCCGGCGCGCCTCCACGGCTTTCTCATCACGATCCGTCGGGTCAGGCTCTGCAACCTCTTCGCTGCTCGCAGCCTTCAGCCGATCCTGCAATGCCAGCAGCTTCGCCTCGTCGGACAAGCGTGCCTGGGCAGCGGCAGCCATGGCTTCGCGGAGTTGATCCGCCTCGCGCAACGCTGTGGCCTGGGCCTGGCGAAGCTGACCAAGCCTGTCCTGGGTCGCAGCAAGTTCGGCATCCGAATCATGCAGCCGCGCCAGAGCCTCAGCGGCATCCCGCTTCGCCGCCGTCAGTTCTTCGGTGACCTTCTCGACGGCGAACCGGTGGCGATCCCGGTCATGCCCCAGCCGGTCCAGCGAGTCCTCGGCCTCTGCAAGCTGGGCCGAGAGCTCCAGAAGCGACGGCGCATCGGTGGATCCGCCCTCCACCAGCCAGCCGGAGACCATGTCGCCCTCACGCGTCACCGCCATCGAGCCGGCGTTGTTCTCCACATGTGCGTGGGCCTCATCCAGACCTTCGACTGCCGCGACATGGGAGAGCAGGACAGCGAGAGCGCCCGTGAGATCGTCGGGGTGTGTGACCTTTTCCATCAGCGATCCCGCGGCCATGAGCGACTCCGGCGGCCCTGCCACCACGAGCGCCGCCCTCCCCGCGTCCGTGACGGCCATGTTTTTGACGGCATCGACGGCGATGTCGAGTCCCTCCACCACGATGGATTCTGCGGCCGCCTGGAGAGCCGCGGACACCGCACGCTCCCAGCCGGGTTCCACCTGCAGTGCATCGATCAGGCGGCCTCTGACGCCGGGCGCACCGGAAGCCACGAGCTGCGCCGAGGCGTCCTTGCGTTCAGTCATGAGGCGCAACGCCTCGAGACGGGCTTCGAGCGCAGCCCTGTCCCTGGTCAGCGTCGCCTCCACCGAACGCAGCCGTGCATGCTCTGCTTCGAAGCGTTCCACTCGCGCGGTCGCCTCCTCGTGACTGGCGTCAAGGTCTGACTCGCTGTCTCCCAGCCCGGTCAGGGAGGATTCCATGCCTCCAAAGTTCTGGGCGGCCTCCTCGGCGCGTGTCAGTGCGTCGTCGCGACGACGCTCCAGCCGCTCGATCTCTTCCTGGGATGCCTGCAGCCGTGACTGCAGGGCTTGGACCTGCCCGGTGAGACGGGCCAGACCCTCTCTTCGGTCTGCAACCGCGCGCAGAGCGCTGGCGTGAGCGGCGTCTGCGGCCGCATGGTGTTGTTCCGCGGCATTGCGACGCAGCGTGGCATCATGCAGGGTCGCCTCAGCATCGTCGACGCTGTGGCTCAGTTTGGTCTCGCGCTCCCGGATCTCGGCTGCTTCTCGCTCCAGCTGTTCGGGGTCGCGACCTCCCGAAATTTCCAGCTGGGGTTGATCGGCACCTGCACGCATTCGCTCGGCGGAAATCGACAGTGTGGTGGAAACCCGCTCACGCAGGCTCGCGGCGGCGTACCAGGCTTCCTGCGCCTTATCGAAAGCCATACCGGCTTCTCTGAGCGCGCTTTCCGTTGCATCCTCGGCCTCTGTGGCAGCACGGACGTGGGCCTCTGCACGTTCGCGGGCGGCAGTGACGGCGGCTTCGTCGGCGAGATCTTCGGCCAGTGCTTTGCGCGCGGCACACAGGTCATCCGCCAGAAGACGCGCCTTGGCATCCCGCAGCTCCACTTGGATCACAGCTGCCTTGCGAGCAGTTTCAGCCTGGCGTCCCAGCGGCTTGAGCTGGCGGGCCAGTTCGCCAATGAGGTCCTGCAACCGCTCCAGGTTGGCCTTGGTGCCTTCCAGCTTGCGCAGCGCCTTCTCCTTGCGCTTGCGGTGCTTGAGGACTCCAGCTGCCTCCTCGATGAATCCGCGACGGCTCTCGGGAGTGGCCTGCAGGATGGCATCAAGCTGTCCCTGCCCGACGATGACGTGCATCTCACGGCCGATACCGGAATCGCTCAGCAGTTCCTGTACGTCGAGAAGCCGTGCAGGGGTTCCGTTGATGGAGTAGTCCGAGCCGCCACTGCGGAACATGGTGCGGGTGATGGTGACCTCGGAGTACTCGATGGGAAGCGCCCCGTCCGAGTTGTCGATGGTCAGTTCCACCTCTGCGCGTCCCAGGGGCGCCCGCTTGGTGGTGCCGGCGAAGATGACATCCTCCATCTTGCCGCCCCGCAACGACTTCGCGCCTTGCTCTCCCATCACCCAGCTGAGCGCATCGACGACGTTGGACTTGCCGGAGCCGTTGGGACCCACGACGCAGGTGATGCCCGGTTCGAAGGTCAGTGTGGTCGCGGAGGCAAATGATTTGAAGCCGCGCAGCGTCAGTTGTTTGAGATACATCTCACGCCCCGTCGTCCACGACGATGTTCTCCGAGGAGTCCAGCTTCTCGTTGACCCTCGCCCCGCGGATGGCCCGGAACGTCCAGAACTTGTTGAGCAGGAAGCTGATGGGGATGGTGCAGGTGATCATGATGAGGTTGGCCCAGTATTTACGACTGCGGAATCCACTGGATCCATCGAGGATGTCCGTGGGCAGCGCAATGGGTGAGCCCGGGTTCATGAGCGCTGTGAAGATGACCAAACCGATGGCCAGCGCGACCAGACCAACGGTCAGGAAGGGCCAGTACTCGCGAAACCAGCCTGCTGCGCGGTTCGACTTGAACGTCCACCATCTGTTGAGCTGGAAGTTGAACACATTGGCGACGAGGAACGCCACCGAGGCCATGACGTGGTACCAGCGGATGTTGAAGGCAGTTCCCGGAATGGGCCACCACACGCCCTCACCCTCGGGGATGCCTGCGCCGGGCCAGATGTAAGGGAACAACTTCGTCACCGTGATCAGGGCGATGAAGTTGACGAGTACACCGAGGCCACCGACCACGCCGAAGCGAAACAGTTGCCAGATGGACGTGCTGTAGCGCGAGTACTTTGACGTCAGCCACTCCATGTCCCCTCAGACCACCTTTCTCGGCATACGCTGGCACTTCGGACACAGGAAACTGCCGCGGTTCGCGAACTGCCGACGCACCATCGGCACACCGCACCGGTGACACGGTAGGCCTTCACGACCGTAGGCGTCCAAGGAGCGCGAAAAGTATCCGGATTCGCCATTGACATTGACATACAGCGAGTCAAAGGACGTGCCGCCGGCTTCCAGTGCCTCAGCCATGACGGTGCGGGCCTGGTCCAGCACCTCCACAGCCCGACGCTGAGTCAGTCGCTGCGTCGGATTTTCAAAGTGCAGCCGGGCCCTCCAGAGGGCCTCGTCGGCATAGATGTTGCCGATACCGGAGACCAGTCGCTGATCGAGCAGTGCACGTTTGACCGTGGTGCGGCGGGCTCGCATCCGTCTCGCCACATCAACGCTGTCATATGCATCATCGAATGGGTCCAGGGCGATGTGGGGAACGGGACACTGAGCCCTGTCCGGGAACCACTCCAGGCCGCCGAACATGCGCTGGTCCACGAATCGCAGTTGGCGGCCATCGTCGAGTGTGAAAAGCACGCGGGTGTTGCGGGCGAATTCGTCAGATGGGTCGTTGATCCTGAACTGTCCGCTCATACCAAGGTGCGCAACGAGGGCATCGGTGTCCAACACCAACCACAGGTACTTGCCACGTCGACGGATCGCATCGACCGTACGACCCTGCAAAACACCGATCATCCCTTCCGCGCCAGCGGGATGGGAGCGCACTGGGCGCGGGTGCAGAACATGGACGGTATCGATCCGGCGGCCCGTGAGGTGTCCCGCGAGGCCGCGTCGCACCACCTCCACCTCGGGTAGTTCAGGCATCGGCTGGCTCGGCCAGCATCCGGTGCGCGGACGTCGCAGCTTTCTGTTCCGCCGTCTTCTTGCTGGGGGCTGTTCCGGAGGCAACGGCTGATCCGTTCACCACGACGACAGCGGTGAAGACACGCATGTGGTCAGGGCCGGAACCAGTGATTTCGTATCGTGGTGGGGCCCAGCCCCGCACCGCGCACAGCTCCTGCAGCGATGTCTTGAAGTCGGTGTAGGAGCCCTCGGCCTCGGAATTGGCGATCCGGGGGATGAAGACGCTCTGCACGAAACGTTCAGAGCCTTTGCTGCCACCCGAGATATGGATGGCGCCTATGAGCGCTTCGGTGGTGTCAGCAAGGATTGATGTCTTGTTGTCGCCGGCGGTGGCCACCTCACCCCTGCCCAGCTTGATGTGCTCGGCCAGGCCCAGATCCCTGGCCACCTCAGCCAAGGCGAGTGAACTGACAACAGAGGCGCGTAGTTTCGCCATATGCCCCTCGGCCATGAGGGGATATGTGCGGAAGATGTGCTCGGTCACCACGATCTGGAGAACAGCGTCCCCGAGAAATTCAAGGCGTTCGTTGCTCGCGACACGCCCGTTCTCGTAGGCCCAGGAGCGATGCGTGAATGCCAACTCAAAAAGCTGGGCGTCTACGTGGACGCCCAGCTCGTCAAGTTTTTCCACCAGCCTGCTCACCCGCGGTGCGGGATCCAGACCTGTGATCAGGCCTCGAGGACCTGGCGGCGAGCCGCCTTGGGTCCGTACTGACCACAGCTGGGGCACGCAGTGTGCTGCAGGTGTGGTTCGCGGCAAGCCGGGTTCACGCAGATGACCGTGGGGACGACAGTCGTCTTCCACTGGGCCCGACGCGACCGGGTGTTGCTGCGCGACATCTTCCGCTTCGGAACGGCCACGATCTTCTCCTGTCAAACAAGGACTGTTGGATTCACATCTTTATTCTTCGACGTCCAGCTCCACCAGTTTCGACCACCTGGGGTCGACATCCGGTTCGTGCTCGTGGTCAGGATCATCGTTCAGGTTGGCCCCGCATTCAGGACACAAGCCAGCGCAATCCTCACGGCACAGGGGCGTGAACGGCAAATTCAATACCACAGCTTCACGAAGGGTGGGTTCCAGGTCGATCGACTCGTCATCAACGAGGCGCTCATCCTCTTCCATTTCCCTGCCGGGATGGAAGAAGAGTTCCTGGAGGTCAAACGATTTCTCGTCCGTGATCTCCGTCAAGCACCGTGCACATTCACCGACCAACGAGACGGTGGCTGTGCCCGATACGAGAACACCTTCGACGACGGCCTCCAGACGGAGGTCGAGCTCGACGTCGGAGCCCTCGGGTACTGCAATCACTTGGAGGCCGAGATCGGCGGGGGCGGGGACGCTACGCTGGACCTCACGCATCGTTCCTGCGCGCCTGCTCAACTCACGTGTATCAAACACATAGGGAGAGTGACGATCAGGATGCCGATTCATGGGAGCCATGCCGGTCAATCCCCCTTCGTACCGCTACATCTCGATCACGTCGTGACCGATCAGGAACTATACCCGCGGCACCGGACGCCACCCAAATCGACTCAGTCGACAGGTTCGCTGCGCCATGCCTCGATGGCCCGCGCGACAACGTCCGGCACGTAGGGCGTGACGTCACCGCCGAGCTTCATGACCTCACGCAGAATGGTGCTCGACAGCGTGACGTGCTCGGCGGCGGCGGGCAGGAGGACGGTCTCCAGGCCGGTGAGCCCCCGGTTCATGTGGGCCATCTGCAGTTCGAAGTCGAAGTCTGCGCCGAAACGCAGACCCTTGATGACTGCAGTGATGCCGCGCTCACGGCAGAAGTCCACGAGCAGCCCCTCAATGGGGGACACGTCGACGCCGTCCATGCCGTCGAGTGCCTCACGCACCAGGTCGATGCGCTGGTCCCCGAACAGATACTGCTTCTGGTTGTTGCGGCCCACACCCACCAGAACACTCCCGAAGAGGTCACGGGCTCGCGTGATGATGTCGATGTGTCCCACCGTGATGGGGTCGAACGAGCCGGGACACAGCACCGTAATCATGCGGTGCTCACGGTGTTGCTCTGCTCATGGCGTTGCTCCGGTCATGGTTGAGCTCCGGTTCGTGGAGGGGCGGATCATGGTTGGTCTTCGTCGGTGGCTCCGAAGTGAAGTGTGGTCTCACCGTAGCGACGATCCCACGTGCGTGTGAAGGCACCGGGCCACTGAGGTGCCGGGGAGCGTCTGGATCGCTCCACCACCACGAGTGCCTGCGGTGCCAGCCCACCCGCCGCCGCCAACTGAGCGATGAGGTGGTTGACCTCTGTCGCTGGGACGTCGTAGGGCGGGTCGATGAACACCAAGTCGAATGGGCACTCGGGTGCGGCGACGGCCTGCTGCACCCGCACTGACCGTACGCCGAGGGGCAGTTTGGTGCGGCGCGCGTTGTCCGTGATGGTACGCGCCGTGTGCTGGTCAACGGCCACGACGGTGGATGCCCCACGGCTCGCCGCTTCCAACGCGAGGCCACCCGTCCCGGCGTAGAGGTCCAGCACCGCAACACCCGCCAGGTGCTGATCAGGGGCGTCATCAACCGTGTGGAACCACGCCGCCAGAGAAGAGAACAACGCCTCCTTCACGCGGTCGGAGGTGGGGCGTGTGGCATCACCCTTCGGGGCCGCGATCCTTGCGCCCCTCGCTGAGCCTGCGATGATCCTGCCCATCACTGTCCCCTCCACTTGTGTCGGTGCCTGCGTCTCCGCGGCCCAGCAATGCTCCCACGTGGCTCCAGACCATGGCGAGGAAGACGGCCAGCCAGGCGGCCACGGCCACCCAGAGCCAGTGGGAACCGATCCATTCCACGACGGGGAGCCGGTCAGCACGCCCCAGGTAGATCCCAGCAACCGCCTACATGCCCAACGGGAAGATCATGCTCCAGAGCGTCGGTTCATAGCGCAGGGGCACCTTCCGGATGCCATGTCGCCACACCCCCACCGCCACCAGCACCGGAATGAGCCACGTGGCGAAAGCCCCGAACACCACCGAGGCGCCCGCCACCAATCCCCGGGTGGCGTCCACCATGGGAGCCGATTCCATCTCGACGATGCGAGCACCGGCGACGACGGTAATGGCAACCGCCCCCATCGACACCCAGTACGGCGGATCGAATTCCCTGGGGTCGAGCGGGTACAGCATAATCCGCAGCGTCACGATCATGCCCGAGGCGGCGTAGAGGAAGACACCCACCGACCATGAGAAGACCGCGAGGATGGCGAGATTCTCCCGGCCGGTGTCCACCCATACTTCGAGCGTTGCTGCCGAGACGGCCACGGATTGGCTCGCGACAACCCAGATGAACCAGGTTCCGTTCGCGAGAGCCACCACCGGGCGGTCGTCCCGGCCAAGAACGGCGCTCCATGGGATGACGTATCCGAGCACGAGCCACACCACCACAGAGATGGTGAGAAGGACGGCGGTCACCCCGAACCAGCCCTCGGCGGCGGCCCGGGCCCCCACCACGTTGGTTCCGGCGACGAATGTGAAGAAGCCGAACGCACGTTTGGGGGCGCGGAAATCGGACGCCATGGAATGACGGAATCTGATGAAACGCCACAGGTTGAGCAGGCACAGCACCGCATACGCGACCAGACTCGCGACGAACAGTATTTGGGACAGGGCGCCGTAGCCCACCAGCAGCAAACCCAAGGAGATGATGCCGCTGGCCATCACGAGCGCGAAGTAGCCCGGGGTCAGTCCCTCAACCATGGACTCGACTCGCCTCAGCATGTCGTCTTCACCTCACGACTTCTCGAGCCATTCGCCGGCGGCCACGAGCTCCGCCTGGGTCATCAGGTCCTCTAGCAGCGGATCACCTGCGGCCCGATGATCGGCCAACACCTCGTCGGCCAGAATCTTCGTGGCACGGATCAGTTCCGCATCCTCGGTCACCCGCAACAGCTTCAGCGACGAGTTGCCGGACTGTGCGGCACCGAGCACATCGCCCTCCCGGCGCAGTTCCATGTCTCGTTCGGCGAGTTCGAATCCGTCATCGCTGCGCACCAGCGCCCGGATGCGCAGTTGCGCGTTCTCCTGTCCCTCCCCGGGGGCCGCGAGCAATAGACACAACCCTTCGTGCTCCCCCCGACCGATGCGGCCCCGGAGCTGGTGGAGTTGGGTGATGCCAAATCGATCGGCGTCCATCACCACCATCACCGAGGCGTTGGGGACGTCGACGCCCACCTCGATCACCGTGGTGGACACCAGAACGTCGAGGCGCCCGGCGGCGAAATCCGTCATTGCCGCATCCCGCTCTGCCGCGGGTTGTTTGCCGTGTGCCATGCCCAGCCGGAGATCGGACAACGGGCCGGCAGCCAACTGTGGCAGGAGGTCGGTGATAGCGGTCATGTCCGAGCCGGTGTCAACGTCTCCTTCGGTCTGTTTCGCGCTGATGGCCGGGCACACGACGAAAGCCTGTCGCCCCTTGGCCACTTCTTCACGGATGCGTTGCCAAGCGCGCTCCACCCAGTGGGGGTTGTTGGAGGTGTCAACGAATACCGTCTTGACCGGTGCTTGCTTGGCCGGTCTTTCCCGGAGTTCCGACACCTCGAGATCCCCGAACACTGTCATGGCCACTGAGCGCGGTATGGGGGTGGCCGTCATGACCAGTGTGTGCGGCTGGTGCTCGGCCTTGGCACCAAGCGCCGCCCTTTGCTCCACGCCGAAGCGGTGTTGCTCATCGATGACCACCAGTCCGAGGTCGAAGAACTCAACAGGATCAGAAAGCAGGGCATGGGTGCCAATGACGATGCCGGCCTCCCCACTCACGATCTGGTTCAGGGCCTCCCTCTTCGCCGCCGCAGGCAGGCTGCCGGTCAACAGGGTGACGGCGGTCGCGCTCTCGTGGGCGCCGAGCCGCTGCCCGTCCCCCAGGTCTCCGAGCAGACCCGTGATAGTGGTGAAGTGCTGCTTGGCAAGGACCTCCGTGGGCGCCAACAGTACGGTTTGCCCCCCGGAATCGACGACGGTCAGCATCGCACGCAGAGCCACGATGGTTTTACCAGAGCCCACCTCTCCCTGGAGCAACCGGTGCATGGGATGGGTCTTCGCGAGCTCGTCGAAGACGGTCTCCCCCACACTCACCTGTCCTTTCGTCAATTCGAAGGGCAACCGCGAGTCGAACTCATCCAGCAGAGCACCCACCACGCGTGGGCGTGGCGTGGCCACCAGGTGGGCAAGTGCACGTCGACGCTGCGCCATGGCAAGCTGCATACCGAAGGCTTCATCAAACCGAAGCCGGTCCCTGCCCCGCTCAGCCTGATCAATGTCAACAGGCTCGTGCACCTCCTTCAGCGCTTGAGCGAACGGAAGCACCCCGGCCATGTCCACCACCCACGGAGGCAGCGTGTCGCCCATGGAGACAATGGAGGGTAGAAGCATCTCCAGAGTTTCCGCGATGACCCAGGTGGGCAGAGCTCGCGTGGCCGGATACATCCCCACCATCGTGGAGCGCTGGACCGCCCGTCGCATCGCCGACTTCTGCTTGTCCTTCTCCTTCTTTCCGGTCACCTGTCCCCGTCCGTCGATCATGACGAAGTCCGGATGGGTCAGCTGCAGGGAGTTGTTGAAGACACCCACCCTGCCGATGAAGATGCCCCGGGAGCCCACCTCCAGCAGGGATTTCCAGTACGTGGCGTGGTACGGCTTGGGGGCGAAAAGAGTCACGGTCAAATAGCCGGAACCATCCGTCAGCAGCGACTCGACACGCTGCCGGGCACCCTGTCGGATATGCGTGGACTGCACCTTGGCGACCACCGCAACCTCGTCCCCCACCTGCAGGGATGCGAAGTCGCTCATCTGGGTACCCGCGAGATAGCGACGGGGAGTGTGGCGAACCAGATCACCCACGGTGAAGACGCCAAGTTTCGCGAACTGGAGGGCAGTCTTCGCGCCCACTGCGTCGCGTAGTCGGAGGTTCAGTTCACGCTGGATGGGTGTTCGCCAGGTGGCCATACCCGGCAGCCTACAAGTGGGGGCAGACACAGGAATGGCCCGTGGTTTCCCACGGACCATCATGTCTTGCCACGTTCTTGTCTCAGCGCGAGACTTTGCCCGCCTTGAGGCAGGAAGTGCACACGTTGAGCCGCTTCGCGGTTCCCGCCACGGTCGCACGAACGCGCTGGATGTTGGGATTCCAACGACGATTCGTCTTTTTCTTCGACCAGGGCACGTTGTGACCGAAGCCGGGTCGCTTGGCGCAAACATCACATACGGCGGCCACTGGGTACTCCTCATTGCTTGGTTTCGACGCGAACTGCATCAGCTTGTGATCAGATGTCGACCCTCGACTCATGCCGCGGGCAACTGATGAAGAATAACGCACCAACACAACTCCAGCAAAAGCAGGAGCGCGTGCGAACGATCAGCGGTGCGCGAGACCGTGTGACGAGGACCGACGCGGGGACGAGGAAGCGATGAGACATCACGCCCTGGCAGCCGCGCGGGGCCGTTCCCGGTTCCGGGTGACCCCGTCGTCAGCAGTGAAGAGCGCTCAGGCGGTCTGCCCCTTGTGCGGGCCCTCGCCAATCTCCTCGACCAGCTTTGCGTTGAACGCCGGAAGGTCGTCAGGTGTGCGGCTGGAGACCAGGCCCTGATCCGTCACCACTTCCGCGTCCACCCAGTTGGCGCCTGCGTTTTTCAGATCGGTCTTCAGGCTGGGGTAGGACGTGATCTTCCTGTCCTTCACGACGTCGGCTTCGATGAGAATCCAGGCTCCGTGACAGATGACACCCACAGGCTTGTGCGCCTCGAAGAACGCGCGCGCGAACTTCACGGAGTTCTCGTCCATGCGGAGGTGATCGGCATTCACCACACCACCGGGGAGCATCAAAGCGTCGAAGTCGGAAGCATCCGCCATCGCCACATCCAGGTCCACCGGTGCGCGGTGGCCCTTCTTGCCGGTCAGGTCTTCGTCGGCCGGAGACACGAGCGTCGCATGTGCGCCTGCCTCGATGACCGCATCCCAGGGAGAGGTCAGTTCGCTGTCCTCGTAGCCGTTCGTAAGGAGGAAGGCGACTTTCTTGCCATCAAGCTTTGCCATGATGGGATTCCTTTCGTTAGTCGGATTCCGTCCCACGGTAGCCGCGCCCGGTGTCAGCCCGGTTCGCAGGGATGTCCGGATTGTGTGTGGCCTGGACGCTGGTCTTTCGGCGCCCAGGCCACACCAAAGAGGGGCTGCGCTGTAACAACAGCACGATCGGAGACACTGATGGGTATGAAGGATGATCGGCGCGCACGCTTTGTGGCCCTGTACGAGGATCACGCGGACGCCGTCATGTCCTACTGCCTGCGGCTCCTCGATGCCTCCACTGCCGAGGACGCCGTCAGCGACACGTTCCTGACCGCGTGGCGCAAACTCGACGATGTCCCACAGGAACCGCGCGGCTGGCTCATCGTCACTGCCCGCAACACCATCCGCAACCGCTACCGCACCCAGGCGCGTGCTCTGGACGTCAAGGATCACCTGCAGCAGATCACCCGTCTGGCCGCCGATCCCGCTGACGTCACTGCCGAGCGTCGCGCCGACCTCCTCACCGCGCTTGCATCCCTGACCGACGACGAACGCGAAGCCATCCTGCTCGTCTCGTGGGATGGGCTCACCGGGTTCGAAGCCGCGCGGGCACTCAGGTGCAGCCACGGCGCGCTGCGCGTCCGCGTCCACCGCGCCCGCCAGAAAATGGCCGCCGCCCTCGGCGACACGGCCCCCACCACCATTGCTCTCGGGAGTTCCCATGCCTGACGATCTCTCCAAACTCACACCCACCGACCCCTCCACCGTCGATCCACTCTGGAACGACAGGCGGCAGAGCATTCTCGAGGACGTACTGACAGACACATCCACACGTCGTCGGAGTATCGGTCGGTGGGGCGTCGGAATTGCCGCCGCGGCCATGCTTGCTGTGTTGGTGGGCGGCACGTTGCAGCACCTGCGATCTGAGCCTCAGGCCGTCCCCGCGGCCCCTTCTGCTTCTGTCAGCCCCATTTCTGCCGACGCAACCGTGGCGGCCTCCGGTGTCCTCATCGACACCGACGACGGCATCGCACTCTGCACAGGTGGCACGACTGCGTCCCGCCCGCCCGAGTGCGGAAGCAGCATTCCGGTCTCCGGCATCACGTGGGATGACCTCGACTGGGAGTCCAGTGCAGGCGACGCCTCGTGGGCGCCAGCCATCCTGGTGGGCACCTTCGACCAGACAACGTTCACCGCCACGGACGTCTACGCCCCCTACGATCCGGAAGCACCCTCCCGGCCCCTCGAGGAACCCGAGAGAGAGTTCGCATCGCTGTGCGCCGAGCCCACCCAGGGCTACGGCGCAAGCTCCTCCGAACGGGATCTGGGCCCGATCATCGAGGAACTTCCAGGATTCCAGACACTGTGGACGGATATCGACGACGGCTTCTACAACTTTGCTGTGACCGGCGACGTCGCCAGAGCTCGCGAAATCCTTGAAGTGTCGTGGAGCGAGCCGTTCTGCGTTGGCACTCTGACGGGCCCCACTGCGGCGGCCATGGAGATCGCCACCGAGGCCCTGACCGATCAGTACGGCGAAGGCGCGTCGCTCGCCTTCTTCCACCCCATGGTGAGAGACGAGACTCACAAGCTGGTGATTGATGCGCTTCTGGCCACTCCCCAACTCGTCTCCGACGTCGAACAGATCGTCGGACCAGAAGTGTGGCCATTCACCACGATCTCGTCGCGCTTCTTCCCGCTCGAGGAGGCGCAGTTGGCCTCACCCTCAGCGACGGATCCCAGCGAGACGACAACGAGCGCCTTCACTGACGAGCAGCGCGGCTGGGCCGAGGAGACCGTTGCAGGAGTGCTGGAGTCAGTGGGACAACCGGACAAGCCGAATGTGACGGCGCTGGTGACCGAGGCCACCTACGGGCAGTACATGGAAGTATGGAACATTGACATCCCAGAACCGCCCGGCCCACCCTCCGACAATGACGACGTTCTCGTGGTTGCGATCTCCGGCTACCTCGACGGCAGGACGATGAGAGGAGGCCCTCCGCAACTCACCACACCCGATGCGTCACCGAGCCCACGTCTCCAAGACCCCATCGGCACCATCACAGTCCTCAGTCCCGACACTGGTGAGAGCCTCTCGCATGCCATCGTCGTTGGGGGCGAATCGCCAACGGACAGCATTATGAAACTGCCCCATCCGGTCGAGGAGGTGGCACTGCCCGACGGGTTCCGTTGATCGCAAGCCACTTGAGTTGTCTTATCCATTGCTGTCCCATCCCGGTGCACCATCTCCCGCACTAGATTTGCGGCACGCAACCGGAAGGAATCACTCGCGTGCTGCTTCTCTGCTTCGCTGGCCTGCTGCTGATCGCCGCGCTGATCTCAAACCGCGCGGACCGCACCATCCTCTCCACCTCGGTGCTGTTCCTCGTCGGCGGCATCGTTCTGGGCTCGGGTGCGCTGGGCGTCATCGACATCACTCCGGAGGACCCCACAGTCGAACTGCTGGCTGAACTTGCCTTGTTTGCGGTGCTGTTCACCGATGGGATGAAAGCTGGCTGGAGTGATCTGCGCTCAGCCTGGCGGCTGCCCGGAAGAGCCCTGATTCTTGGGCTTCCCCTGACCCTGATTCTGACGTCGCTTCTTGCGCACTTCATCATCGGGCTGGACTGGACGACGTCCCTGCTCGTGGGCGCAATTCTCTCCCCCACCGACCCGGTGTTCGCCTCCGCGCTCGTGGGTAACGAAAAAGTGCCGCAACGGCTGCGACGGTTGCTCAACGTGGAGTCCGGCGTCAACGACGGCCTCGCCCTGCCTTTCGTCCTCATCCTGCTGGCCCTTGCCACTCGATCCGATGTGCACTACACGGAGATCCTCGTCGAACTCACGGTGGGCCTGGTCATTGGCGTGGCAGTTCCGCTGGTGGCGCTGGGGCTCGAACGGCTCCCGTTTCTGAAGGCATCGCACCACTACGAGCCGCTGACAGCACTGGCCATCGGGCTCCTCGTGCTGGCGCTCGGTCAGGTGACCCACGGCAACCTCTTCCTGGCTGCCTTCGCCGCTGGCATCACGGTGGCGAGCGTCGGCCCCGACCAGAGCGAGAGTTTTGAGCAGTTCGGTGAACTCGCGGCGGAGCTGCTCAAATTGGCCGCCCTGCTCGTTTTCGGTGCCCTCATCACCATCACGGTCATCGCCGACAACGGCTGGCTCGGGGTGGCATTCGCGGTACTGGCACTCATCCTGCCCCGCTCCATCGCCCTGGCCCTGTCCTTCCTTGGTTCGGGGCTGAGCGCCAAAGAGCAAGTGGCGGCTGCCTGGTTCGGTCCCAAGGGATTCGCCTCCGTCGTCTACGCGCTCTATGTTCTGACCTCCGGGCTGGACAACGGCCTCCAAGTGTTTGATCTCATCGCGGGCACAGTGGTGCTCTCGATTCTCCTGCACTCCTCCACCGACGTCGTCGTGGCTCGCTGGTTCGATGACGAATGGGAGGTCCCCCACTGGTACGGAAAGCTCAGAAACGGCACGTAGCCGAGGCCACCAAGGCCTGAGGTCAGGAGCGGGCGTCCCACCGGAGGGAGAGGGCAGCATAGTCTCCCGTGACGGTGAAAGCGCCGTACTCCTCGCCCCGTTCGAACAGCAGTGAACCGTTGCCATCCGCCGTGATCTCCCAGCCCTGATCCGGCAGGGTCATGCGGAGATAGGCCGCCACATCCGGCCCACTGGGTGAGGTGAAGACGGCCACGACTGTGTTTTCCTGGTCCACCCTCTCGGTGATCATCGATTCATCCGGCACCGAGAATCCGGCAGGTGCGAAGTTGTAGCCGAGGTCGCTGAGCAGGACGCCGCCCTCGGGAGCTGCAGCGGCCGCCGCACTGGGCACGGCTGCGGGGGTAGTTGCTTCGGGAGCGGCCCCGCTGCAGCCGATGACAGCCACGCAACAGGCAGTGGCAAGCAGTCGTCGGATCACAGCGCAAAACTCTACCCGGAGTCCTCCTACCCCGAATCCGTCTTCCGTTTCGTTCAACTCACTCCAGTGTGAACAACGGATCGTGAGGAGCAGCCGCACCGATCGCGACCATTCGTTCCAGGCCCGCCCGCCGTGGCGTCGGCAACGCATCGACGGGGAACCAACCCACCTCGGTGGATTCCTCATCGCCCACTCGCGCCTCACCCGAGACCCATCGGGCAGCGAAACCATGGTTCAGGTACTGACACTCATCACCGTTGGGGTACGTGATGGGCTCATCCACCACGACCCACAGCATTCGCTCCACCTTGATCGTGACCTGTGTCTCCTCCATGGCCTCCCGCACGATCGTGTCTCTGGGATGTTCTCCCGGGTCCACGATCCCGGACACCAAGGACCACTCGGCTGTATCCGATCGACGCACCAGCAACACCTCCGGGCCCCATTGCGCATCGCGCAGCACGACGGCCGCCGTTCCGATCAACCACAGCGGCGCATGACCCACGTGGCGTCGGAGTTCAGTGATGAAATCAGGGGTTCCCATGGGCCCAAAACTATCGGGATTGCGCACTTCCAACCACGCACCAGCTTCAGCACTAGAGTGATCGGGGCAACCTCTCACTCACGCCAGGAGGAAGATTTTCGTGGGAACTCGCCCCATCTCCAAGGTCCTCATCGCCAACCGTGGCGAAATCGCTGTTCGCATCATCCGCGCCGCGCGGGATGCAGGCATCACCTCCGTCGCGGTCTACGCCGATTCGGATGCCGATTCCCTGTTCGTGAAATTGGCCGATGAAGCCTTTGCCCTCAACGGCGCGACGCCCGCAGACACCTACCTGAACGTTGCGAAGTTGCTCGCGGTGGCGGAGCGCACCAACTCCGATGCCGTTCATCCCGGATACGGCTTCCTGGCGGAGAACTCGCAGTTCGCCCAGTCCGTCATCGACGCCGGTCTCATCTGGATCGGACCGCCGCCGGCCGCCATCGATGAGCTGGGTGACAAGGTGCGCGCCCGTCACATCGCCCAACGCGTCGGTGCCCCCCAGGTGCCCGGTACCGCAGATCCCGTATCCGGCCCCGACGAGGTGGTGGCGTTCGCGCAGCAACACGGCCTGCCGGTGGCCATCAAGGCAGCCTTCGGCGGCGGTGGACGTGGACTCAAGGTGGCCCGCACCATCGAAGAGATCCCGGACCTCTTCGAATCCGCCACCCGCGAGGCCGTCACCGCGTTCGGGCGCGGCGAGTGCTTCGTGGAGCTCTATCTGGACAAGCCCCGCCATGTGGAGACCCAGTGCCTCGCCGACGAGCACGGCAACGTAGTGGTGATCTCCACACGCGACTGTTCCTTGCAGCGTCGTCACCAGAAACTCGTGGAGGAGGCACCGGCACCCTTCCTCAGTGAAGATCAGCTGGAGCAGCTCTACAGCTCCAGCAAGGCAATCCTCAGGGAAGCTGGGTATGTGGGCGCCGGAACGTGCGAGTTCCTCGTGGGGCTCAATGGAGCCATCTCCTTTCTGGAAGTCAATACTCGTCTCCAGGTGGAGCATCCCGTTTCCGAGGAAGTAACTGGCCTCGATCTGGTGCGCGAGATGTTCCGTATCGCCAGCGGCGAGGAAATTGGTTACGAGGACCCGGTCACGCGCGGTCACTCCATCGAGTTCCGCATCAACGCCGAGGACGCTGGCCGCAACTTCATGCCCGCTCCCGGCACCCTCGTGAAATGGAACGCGCCCACCGGACCCGGCGTTCGTGTCGACGAGGGATACCACACAGGCATGACCGTGCCCGGTGCCTTCGATTCACTGGTGGCCAAGGTGATCGTGACGGGCTCCGACAGGCAGCAGGCCATCGCCCGCTCCCGTCGGGCGCTCAGCGAATTGCAGGTGGACGGCATGCCCACCGTGGTGCCCTTCCACAAAGCGGTGCTGCAGGACCCGGCATTCGTGGCAGCCGAAGGGGATTTCCTCGTCCATACGCGCTGGATTGAGACCGAGTTCACCGGCGAGATCGCACCCTACTCCGGCACCATCGGTGAACCCGCCGACGACGGCGAGGCCGAGGTCATCGCCGTCGAGGTCAATGGTCGCCGCATGGAGGTCAAGCTGCCCGCTGGCTTCGGTGCACGGCCCAGCACCTCGGCCAAGAGCACCAAACCGAGCAAGCGAGCTCGTGGTGGCGCCACGGTATCCGCCCCCTCGGGGAACACGCTGACGGCTCCCATGCAGGGCACGATCGTGAAGGTCACGGTTGCTGAGGGTGACACGGTGGAGCAGGGCCAGGCAGTGGCGATCATCGAAGCCATGAAGATGGAGCAGCCACTGATGGCGCACCGCGGCGGAATCATCGCATCTCTGGTGATGGAGGCCGGCTCCGGAGTCTCCGCAGGTCAGGAGTTGTGCGAGATCATCGACGCCTGACTCTTGACGGCGAGGGTTATCCTTGCTCACAGGGGGATCTGCTGCCGGGAAGTGGGAATCATGACGATTCTGGGTCTGATGATCATGCTGGTCATCGTCACGAAGCTCGTCTCGGGTATGGCCGAGGGCCGGCCACGACAGATGCACACTACGGGCGAACGTTTGGCATTTCCTCCCACCGGCACTCCCCACCCCATGAACCCATCCGGCCGCGGGCACCACGGAATGACTCAGCCTCCCTACGGCTACATGCGAACACCCTATGGACTGCCCACCGACGTACCCCTCAGCGATGCGTCACGCCATGCCATCGATTCAGACATCACACGTTTCGGCATCGAACTGAGAGAACTGGACTTCGACGTAGTGGGCTACGAACTCACAGAGGATGCCCGAGGCGACTACACCAGGGCGCTCGACGCGTATGAGAACGCAAAGCTCTCGCTGCGCGGCGCCCGGTCTGACTCGGAGGCCACCCACATCACTCGTCTCTTGGAGGACGGCCGACACTGCGTGGCCAGGGTCAGGGCTCGCGCACTGGGCAGGCCGCTGCCTGAGAGGCGCCCACCGTGTTTCTTTGATCCCGCACACGGTCCGTCAGTCTCCGATGTGGAGTGGGCGCCCCCCGGCGGTGCGGTGCGTCCCGTTCCTGCATGCGCGGTGGACGCGGCCCGCATCGAACTCGGTGCAGCGCCCCAGATCCGGATGGTCAACGACGGCCGCGGACCGGTGCCGTACTGGGAGGATCGCAACCATGCTGCGTGGGCAAGAGGGTACTACGGAGGATGGATGAACGATCCCAGCATGCGACGCATGACGCATGGTGCCCTGATGATCGGGGGATTCAGCCTGCTGATGGGCATGCTGGACGATTGAAACAGCGGGGCTCAAGCGGACCTCAGGACGTGAGGAGGGCTCCGCCCGTGGTGTGCAACCGGCGGGCTGCCTCGGCCAGAGAGCCAGTCATTGACGGGTACACGGTGAAACTGCCGCTGAATTCGTCGACGGTCACGCGCTGCCCCACGCACACGGCCACCGAGTGGATCAGCTCTGACGCGTTGGGGGCCACCACCACACCGCCCACGATGATGCCGGTGGTGGGAAGGCAGAACAACTTGACGAAACCGTCGGTGAAGCCCTGCATCTTGGCGCGCGCGTTGCTTGCCAACGGCAGAAGAACCGAGGCGACGCGCACCTCACCGGAGTCCACCTGCTTCTGGGTGGTCCCCACCGTGGCGATCTCGGGCGAGGTGAAGACATTGGAGCTGACCTTGCGCAGATCGAGCGGTCCGACGGCGTCACCCAGGGCGTGCCACATGGCGATACGTCCCTGCATGGCTGCGACGGAGGCCAACGGGAAAACACCTGTGACGTCGCCAGCCGCGTAGATGTTGCGGACGCTTGTGCGCGAGACTCGATCGGCGAGGATGTGCCCGCTCGGGGTGAGCGTCACTCCTGCCTCCTCCAAGCCGATGCCTGCGGTATTGGGGGTGGAACCCACGGCCAGCAAGCAATGGGAACCACGCACTTGGCGACCGTCAGTGAGACCCACCACCACCTCCTCGCCGTCAACGCGGGCGGATTCGGCCCGGGACTCGCTCATGATGTCCATGCCACGCTCAGTGAATGCACGCTGCAACACATTGGCGGCGTCCTGGTCCTCACCCGGCAACACCTGCTTACGCGAACTGACAAGCACCACGTCACCGCCCAGCGCGTCGTAGGCAGAGGCGAACTCGGCGCCGGTGACACCTGAGCCGACGACGATGAGTCGCTCGGGGATGGCGTCAAGACTGTAGAGCTGCTTCCAATTCAGTATCCGTTCACCGTCACACCGCGCCTCAGGCAGTTCCCTGGGGGTGGTGCCGGTGGCCAGCAGGATGATGTCGGCGTCGAATCGTTCCTGGCCCTCCTCAGTGGTGACGAAGACTTGGTGGGCACCCTTGAGCTCAGCCGCGCCACGCACCACATGGATGCCCTCATGGCGCAGGCGTGACTCGATATCTCTGGACTGGGCGTTGGCCAGCTCGAGCACTCGCTCGTTGAGCTCGGACATGTCGACGCGGATCGCGCCCTCCACGTCGTCGCCGCGGAAGTGCAGGCCGAGCTCGGGGGCGCGCTCCATGGTGCTCATGACCTCGGCGGTCGCAATAAGGGTTTTGGAGGGCACACAATCGGTCAGCACCGCCGCACCGCCCAGGCCGTCGCGCTCGACGAGGGTCACATCCCCGCCGAGTTGGCTGGCCACCAGGGCCGCCTCATATCCACCTGGTCCGCCACCGATGATCACTACTTTGGTCACGTTCTCATCCTGTCACAGTCCGTCGCAACGGGCTTCCAGGGCGCTGACGAGCAAGTGATCGCGCAACCTCTTACGGCCTGCCTGCCTTCGCGAACCGGGACGGCCGATAGTGTGAAGGGATGAGTGAAGATCCCAAGGAATTGGCGCGCGCCGCCGCCGAGTACGCCGCCACCGTTCTGTCCGTACCCACCATCGACATCGCGCTGGTGCTTGGTTCCGGCTGGTCGAGCGGAGCCGACGATCTCGGGGAGAGGATCGGTGAACTGGAACTGGCCGACGTTCCGGGTTTTTCCAAACCCGTGGTCTCGGGACATGGCGGCAGGCTGTTGGTTGTTCGCACCAAAACAGGCAAGGTGGCAGCGGTGTTCACGGGGCGCACCCATTACTACGAGGGGCGCGGAACCGACCCGGTGGTCCACGGGGTCCGCACCGCTGCGGCGTGGGGAGCATCAACGATGGTGCTCACCAACGGCTGTGGCGGTCTGGACCCGGCATGGACTCCGGGAACCCCGGTGCTCATCAGTGACCACATCAACCTGACCGGAGACTCACCGCTCCACGGCGCCACATTCGTTGACCTCACGGAGGCGTACTCCAAGCGGTTGCGCAATCTGGCGCGCACCGTCGACCCTGACCTGCCCGAGGGCGTCTACGTTCAATTCAGAGGACCGCACTACGAGACACCGGCTGAGGTGCGGATGGCCAAAATCATCGGCGGCGACCTTGTGGGCATGTCCACGACGCTGGAAACCATCGCCGCTCGCGAAGCTGGCCTGGAAGTGCTCGGCATATCGCTGGTCACCAACGCGGCAGCAGGAATGGGCGCCGCAGATCTCGACCACGCCGAAGTGCTGGAGGCGGGCAGGGAAGCCGGACCCCGCCTGGCCGCACTGCTGGCCGGCATCGTCAACACACTGTGAAATCGGGAGACGCAAGGACAATGACAGAGACAACGGACACAAAACTGATCTCCGAGGCCCGCGCCTGGCTGGCAGAGGACCCGGATGTGGACACGCGTCGGCATCTGCAGCAGCAACTCATCCAGCTCGACGACCCGGCCCTGCGCGAGGACGCGCTGGCGCAGCTCAGGTCCCAGTTCTCGGGTTTCCTGGAGTTCGGCACGGCCGGACTGCGTGGGAAGACGGGACCGGGCCCGAGCAACATGAACAAGATGGTGGTGGGAGCGGCCGCGGCCGGTATCGGGGCATGGCTGAACGAGCACGGTCACGCCGGCGGCAAGGTTCTGATCGGCTACGACGCCCGGTGGAAGTCCGACGAGTTCGCCCGTGAATCGGCTGAAATCCTGGCCGGACAGGGCTTCGAAGCCCTGTTGACTGCCGAGACGACCGCCACCCCGTTGGTTGCCTTCGGCACCCGCCACTTCGGCTGTGTGGCTGGCATCGTCGTCACCGCCTCCCACAATCCGCCGCAGGACAATGGCTACAAGGTCTATCTGGGAGACGGATCCCAGATCATCCCACCCACCGACGGTGAAATCGCCGCCCACATCCAGAACTTCCCTCCCTCCCAGCTGCGAGGTATGGACCGGAAGCGGGACTATCGCCTGATCGGCGATGAACTGCAGGAGGCCTACACCGCCCACGCGGCCACCCTCGTTCCCGACGATGCTCCCCGCGACGTGGTGTGGGTCCACACCGCCATGCACGGCGTGGGCAGCAAACCCATGCGCGCGGTGGCCAGGGCAACATCCTTTCCCGCTGCCATCGAGGTTCCTGAACAGGCGGAGCCGGATGCTGATTTCCCCACCGTCGCCTTCCCCAACCCGGAAGAGAAGGGCGCGATTGATCTCTCACTGGCTCTTGCGAAATCCAGCGACGCCGACGTCGTGATCGCCAATGATCCGGACGCCGACCGCTGCGCCGTCGCCACCCGCATCGATGGCCACTGGCGCATGCTCACAGGCGACGAACTCGGCGCCATCCTGGGGGATCAGATCATCCGCACCGGCGCCCCCGGCGTCCTGGCGAACTCGGTGGTGTCCTCCACGCTGCTGCGCAAGATCGCTCACGCCGCGGGTCGCGAACACGTCACCACCCTGACGGGATTCAAGTGGATCGGTCGCGTGCCGGACATGGCGTTCGGCTACGAGGAAGCAATCGGGTACTGCTGCGATCCCCGCTCTGTTCCCGACAAGGATGGACTGACCGCGGCCGTGACAGTACTGCGACTCGTCGCCGAGCTGAAGGCTGAAGGAAAAACGTTGGAAGATCGTCTCAACGAGATCTCCGCCACCCATGGACTGCATGCCACCAGCCAGCTCGCGGTGCGGGTGGAAAACCTGTCCGAGATCACCGACGCCATGGCACGGCTGCGCAGCAACCCGCCGTCGCACCTGCTGGACGAACCCGTCACCTACCGAGACCTCCTTGATGGTAGCGACGCGCTGCCCCCCACCGACGGTGTGGAGTTGACGGGAGAGAGCATCCACGTGGTGGCACGTCCATCCGGGACCGAACCCAAGCTGAAGTGCTACCTGGAGGTTGTCCTGCCACCGGATGATTCCTCCGGGGGCACCGCCGCCAGAACCCTGGCCGCCGGACTGCTCAAGGGGCTTCGCCAACAGATGGCCGAAGCGCTCGGCGTCTGACACCATCCAAACGAAGGCCCCGGGCATCCCCCGGGGCCTCTGCGCTTGAGCGATGGTTACCCTTGGGGCATGAGGACGTTGCGCATGGGCCTGGCCGCACTGCTGTTGGCCGTCGTCGGAATCCTGTCTCTGGTGTCACCAGCAGAGGCTGACGACAATGCACCCTTCACCAAGTACCACATCGATGCAACGCTGACACCCGAAGGCGTCACTGAGGTGTCCATCGACATGACCATGGATTTCAGCCAGGTGAGGGGACGCGGCCCCACCTTCCTCATCCAAGAACGACAGGAGGACGGGCAGAACCCTGATGAGTGGTTCTCCTTTCCCGTCTCCGACATTCAGGTCTCCTCATCGACGGGGGCTCGGACCGACACTCTCATCCAGCGCGAAGATGGCCAGGTCTACGTGCAGGTCGGTGAGGAGAGCACCTTCTACACCGAACCACAGAGCTACGTCCTGACCTACACCGTCGAGGGACTGATCGTCTCAGACCAAGCCGAGAGTGGTCTGGATGAGTTCAGCTGGACTCCCGTCAACAGCGCCAATCAGTCCCGCGTCGAGGACTTCGAGGTGACCGTCAACGGCCCCGTCGACGTCTCTCGTACGGCCTGCTTCAGGGGACCGGAACTCAGGACTGAGTGTTCCAGCACTTCTTCGGGCACCACTGCCATCTATTCGCTGGGAGAGCTGCCGGCGGGTGAAGGCGTCCAGGTGGTGGCGGGGTTCCCGGCCGGGACATTCGGTGGCGTGGAGCAGATCAAGACCCGCCGCGTCACCGCTGGCAACATGTTTGAGCTCAACGCCGCCACCGGGGCCGCCACTGGTGTCCTGGGATTGGGCGCTATCGCCGCGCTGGTGTCCATCACCCGGCGACATGGCCGCGACGACGTCTACGTCGGCCTCACACCTGGCCTGACCCCGGGGAAGGGTCAGGAGGCAAAAGTGGGGAAGAAGTCGGGCAAGCAGAATGTGGCCGTCGCCTTCCGGCCACCCAAGAACGTCCGCGTGGGAGAGGTGGGCACCCTCATCGATGCCACCGCCGACGCCGTCGACATCTCCGCCACACTGGTGGACCTGGCCGTCCGGGGCCACCTTCGTATCAGCGATGCAGGAAACAACGACCACCTCCTGACCCGCACACGCCAGGATGCAGACCCACTGGAGAGCTACGAGGGCAAACTGCTGGAGCGCATCTTCAAACACGGCAACGAAGTACGGATCAGCCAGCTGAGGGATGCTTCGTACGCGGGCATCCAGGACAAAACGAAATCTGATCTGTACTCCCGTGTCGTCGCCCGCAAGTGGTTCAAGAGCAACCCGGCCACAGCCCAGCTTGTCCCACTGGGTCTTGGTGCCTTTCTACTGCTGGTGGGCGCGGGCGTCGCGGTGCTGTTCGGCCAGTTCGGTTGGGGTCTGCTCGCCATCCCCTTCGCGATCCTCGGCCTTGGCCTCATCCTCACCTCCGGCAGATTCCGCACTCGCACAGCTCTCGGTTCGGCGGTTCTTGCCGAGACGCGGGGCTTCGAGTTGTACCTGCGCACAGCCGAGGCGAACCAGATCAAGTTCGAGGAGGGCGTCGACATCTTCAGCCGGTACCTTCCCTACGCCATGATTTTCGGTGTCGCGGACCGCTGGGCGAAGGTCTTCGCCGATCTTGGTGCCATGGGCCTGTATGAGCCCAACCTTTCGTGGTACTACGGCGCCAATCTGTACAACAGCTACGCGTTCGGCACGGCGCTGGGCAACCTGTCCCACGGCTTCAACAACGCCATGGCCGAGGCGACGGCGGCTGCGGCAGCCGCCGAGGCCCAAAGCGCATCAGGCAGCTCGTCCGGCTTCTCCGGCTTCAGTGGTGGCGGTGGCTTCGGCGGTGGCGGAGCCAGCATGGGATCGTGGTGAGCCGATAGTCTGACTTCGTGACTTCCAGGACACTGCTGCTCGTCGCCGGGCCCTCGGGCTGCGGAAAGTCGCGGCTCAGCCGCGTAGCCACCGGTGCCGGGGGCGTCGCGACTCTTCCGCTGGATGAGTTCTACCGAGACCTGGATCATCCGGGCCTACCGCGGACACTGGGCATCGTTGACTGGGACGATGTGGCTTCCTGGGATTGCGATCTGGCCATCGACACCATTTCAAGGCTCCTGCGAGACGGCGCCACAGAGGTACCCGTCTACGACATTTCGCAATCACTGCGGTTGGGGTCCCGCACACTGGACATGGGCGACGCCCGCGTCCTGCTGGCGGAAGGCATCTTCGCCCCGCCGTTGCTCGCTGCGGCCAGAGCCACGAGGCTCCCGGTCGAGGCTCTGTGGCTTGCCCGGCATCGCAGCACCAACTTCACCCGCCGGCTGGCACGGGACCTCAAGGAGAAGCGGAAGAGCCCGGGAGTTCTGCTGCGACGAGGTGCCGCGCTCTACCACAGCGAGCCGCAGCTCACCCGGGATGCCATGGTCGCGGGCTTCCGTCCCGTCGGCATGCGGGAGGCAACGCGTGTCGTCGCACAGCTGGCCGGAGTTCGCACCTCGACACCCCGACGCCCACCCATACGGATACGAGCGACCAAGTAGCGCCACAGGGGACGCATGCCCTGAGTCACGGTGCGAGGAAAAGCATCGCCGAAGCGAGAAAAGCAGCGACGTATCAAGATTGTCCTACGCCACAGGACGTGCGATAACGGAGTGCTTTCCACCGATGGTCGAGTAGTGCCCTGCGAGGTACGAGCGTGACGCGTGTGGAGGCCGCGTGTGTCCGGAACGAGGTCTCGACACATCGCTACTCGTTCCTCGCAGCGATTACTCGACCACCGAACAGTGGTGCGTTTTCCCGCTCCAGGGTGCGGCTGAAAGCCGCCCTGCCACTCGACACGCTCACTGATGCTCCCCACCGACCCGTGACAGTTTTCCGGCGGCCGTGTAGCGTCCGGCGAGCCGCCCTGCCACTCGACACGCTCACTGATGCTCCCCACCGACCCGTGACAGTTTTCCGGCGGCCGAGTAGCGTCCGGCGAGGAACGAGCCTGACGCGTGTCGAGGCCCCGTTGGGCCAGAGGAAATGTCTTCAGTTGGCGCGCCTTCCTGGCTGGGAGACTCAATCAGTTGGAAGACGGTCTCCAGTCGAGCGAGTCACTCCGTGATGATGGGGGCCCAACTGGGACCCGTCTCACCGAGCTTCTCGTCAAGCTTTGTGAACAGCGGAGAAGGTTTCTCCAGCTTCGTGCCCGCCTCGATCGGACGAGGTTGCCACCGCGCCAGCTCACTGGCGTAGTCGCCCTGCAGGATGGGGTAGGTGAGGCCGCCGTCGCTGACCTCCACCAGTTCCGGCTGCGCCGCCCAGACACCCTCTCCGCCAAGTGCCTCGAAAACTCTCTGAGCCGAGTGGGGAAGGAACGGTGTCAGCAGCGTGTTGCAGTCGCTCACAACCTGCAGTGCCACGTGCAGCACTGTGTCGCGACGCACGGGATCGTCCTTGAGCTTCCAGGGCTCCTGGTCGCTCAGGTATTTGTTTGCGAGTCCCACGATCCGCATGGCCTCGGTGATGCCGGCCTTGAAACGGCGGGCAGCGATGTGTTTGCCCACCGTTTCGAACGCATGGGTGGAGGCGTCCAGCAGTTGGCCGTCCTCCAACGTCAGCTCGCCGCGCTCCGGGATGGCGCCCACCTGCTTGTGGGCCATGGAGATGGAGCGGTTGACGAGGTTGCCCCACTCGTTGGCGAGTTCAAAGTTGATGCGGCGGACGAATTCGTCCCAGGTGAAGTCGGTGTCCTGGTTCTCCGGACCGGCGACGGCGATGTAGAAACGCAGCGCATCGGGCCCGAATTCCTCCAGGAAGTCTCCCACAAGGATGGCGCCACCGCGGGAGCTGGCCACCTTGGAGCCCTTCATGGTGAGGAACTCGCTGGAGACCACCTCCGTGGGCAGTTGCAGTTCTCCGAGCGACTCGTGCACCTCACCTCCGACGGAGCCCTGACCGTTGGCGCCGAGCAGGATGCCTGGCCAGATCACGGAGTGGAAGACGATGTTGTCCTTGCCCATGAAGTAGTAGGACTCAGCTGTTTCCTCGTTCCAGAACGTGCGCCAGGCCGTGGGGTCTCCACTGCGTTTGGCCCATTCGATGGACGCCGACAGGTAGCCGATGACGGCATCGAACCAGACGTAGATGCGCTTCATGGGCGCATCGCGCCAGCCGTCGAGGGGCACGGGAACGCCCCAGTCGAGGTCCCGGGTGATGGCACGCGGCCGTAGATCTGCCAGCAGGTTGTGACTGAACTTCAGGACGTTGGGGCGCCAGTCCTGTCGCCCATCGAGCCATACCCCCAGTGCGTCGGCCAGCTTCGGGAGGTCGAGGAAGAAGTGTTCGGTCTCCACGAAATCTGGAGTCTCGCCGTTCATGCGGGAGCGCGGGTTGATGAGATCGGCCGGATCGAGCTGGTTGCCGCAGTTGTCGCACTGGTCGCCACGTGCGCCGTCGAATCCACAGATGGGACAGGTGCCTTCAATGAAGCGGTCCGGCAGCGTGCGGCCCGTCGACGGCGACAGCGCACCCATCTGGGTCTGCGCGACGACGTAGCCGTTGTCATGGAGGGCGGTGAACATCTCCTGCACCACGGCGTAGTGGTTGGGCGTGGTGGTGCGGGTGTAGAGGTCGTAGGACAGACCCAAACCCTGCAGGTCGGTGGCAATGATGCGGTGGTACTTGTCCGCACACTCGCGTGCCGTCAGCCCCTCCTGCTCGGCCTTCACCTGGATGGCGGTGCCATGCTCATCCGTACCGGAGACCATGAGCACGTTGTGACCGGTCATTCGCTTGAATCGGGAGAACACGTCCGAGGGCACGCCGAACCCTGAGACGTGTCCGATGTGACGGGGACCATTGGCGTAGGGCCACGCGACGGCAGCAAGAACATCAGCACACATGCGCGTCATCCTATCGCCGCACGTCGTGCCGCCATGACACCGGTCTTCGACGCAGGGACGGCGATGTCATTTCACGAATCCCCACCCATCAAGATCACGGTCTCATCCGAAAGTTGAGTAGTGGATGCAGCGGCCTGCACCGACCCGTCGGGTTGCTATGCCTGGTGTCTGGCTCGGCCGAGACCCACGAGATACCAGGCGATGAGGATGATGACCACCAGCACGGGAAGTACGTAGTACAGATAGCTGTACTCGGCCGCACCCAGCCAAATGGTTGGATCCTCCTCTTCGCTCGTGATGAAGACACGGGCGTTGTCCGCTCCCACCGCAGTGGCTTCTACCACCCGCGCCACCATCGTCACGATGGCCGCCCCGGCACTGACCGCGAGGCTGGCAACCGCCGCACGCATCCTCACCAGCATCTTGTTGTGGCCATGTCGGATCGCTTTCCTGGCCCCCATGGCCCAGATGAGAATGACCGCGATGAGCGAAGTCACCAGCAGCACACCGGAGGGCTCCCCTGCGACTTCCGGCCGGAAGAGGAAAAGAGTGAGCGCGTCGAGCCCCCAGATGACGAATGGCCACCAGAATCGCCATCCGCCCGCACCGCCGAGTTCACGCAGGATGCCACGATCGGGTCGGTTGAGCGGCTGGGTGGTGCCGGACTGATCGTTCACAGGCGGGTTTTTCATGGCTCCATCCTTCCACGAGTTCTGTCTCATGGCTTACGCGTGACCTGTGCGAACCGGAGTTTCCATCCACCCGGCAGCTTCTGCCACAGCGAATAGCGAAGATGCTCCTCATCGGTGTGGTGCAGCCAGCGCACGCCTGCGAGTCCCTCGGCGTACTCATCCACGCTGAGCACATCGAAGTCCTGCGATGTGGGCTCCCAGGTGCCGTGGTCGCGGGTGATGACCTCGCCGTCGACGGTGTGCGCGACGAAATCGTGATGGAGGACATCGTTCAAGCGCTCACCATCGGTTCGGATCTCCTCACTCAGCAACTCACGCGTCAGGCGCGTGAGCCACGCCTTGGTCCGTGCACTGGCTGTGCCGGGTGTCGACGTTTCGGGCGCGACGGGAGCGTCGAAGCTGAAGAGGTCGGGCTCCTCGTCGACGTTCTTCGGGGTGAACTCCTGCTGCCTCGCTGGCTGGGTCGGCGAGTCCGGGAAGCCGGGGCCTTCGTCCACTGCCGTGTTCTGCTGGAATGCGGTGGCGGCCGCACGAGCACGGACGTCGGCAGCTTCGTTCATCGCGTGACCGGCGTGGCCCCTGACCCATTCGAACTCCACTTCACGGTCTTTCAGGGCCGCGTCGAGTTCCTTCATGAGGTCAACATTGAGCACAGGCTTGCCGTCACCCTTCTTCCAGCCGCGACGCTTCCACCCCGGCATCCACTTCGTGAGTGAGTTGATGACGTACTGGGAGTCGCACAGAATCCTGATCGGTTCATCCACGTGCGCCGTGGACTGCAGCAGGTCCAGCACCGCCATGAGTTCGCCCATGTTGTTGGTGCCATGCGGCCAGCCCCCGGCGGCCCAGATGTCGTCGCTGATGTACCACGCCCAGCCTGCGGGGCCCGGGTTGGACAGGGAGGATCCGTCGGCGGCAGCAATGATCACGAGACGAAGGCTAGCGACTGAAGCCGAAGAGTGGTTGATCGTGGTTGGTCTGCCAACCACAGATGACCACTCTTCAGTGGAAAGTGGCGGCGCGCTTTACGTGGGCCATGGCACGATGGGGTGCGATGACGCTCACCGAAGTACTCGACGGCCCCAAGGATTCCGACTCCCTCTACGAGGGTTTCGTCGCATGGGCGGAGGCCGATGGCCTTCCGCTCTATCCGCACCAGGACGAGGCTCTCATCGAGATCCTGACGGGCGCCAATGTCATCGTGACCACGCCGACTGGCTCCGGGAAGTCGCTGATCGCACTCGGGGCCCACTTCGTGACGCTCGCGGAGCGGGGTCGGACGTACTACACCGCCCCCATCAAAGCGCTGGTCAGTGAGAAGTTCTTCGCCCTGTGCGCCGTGTTCGGGGCGGACCAGGTGGGCATGGTCACCGGCGACGCGTCGGTCAACCCGGACGCCCCCATCATCTGCTGCACCGCCGAGATCCTGGCCAACATTGCTCTGCGTGAAGGCGCCGACGCCGACGTCGACCAAGTGGTCATGGACGAGTTCCACTTCATTTCCGATCGTGACCGGGGTTGGGCTTGGCAGGTCCCCCTTGTGGAACTCCCCCAGGCCCAATTCATCATCATGTCCGCCACACTCGGCGACGTCTCGCGCCTCGCCAGCGACCTCCAGGAGCGGACCGGACGCTCGACGTCGGTCATCGGCGGCGCGGAGCGACCGGTGCCTCTGGTCTACCGCTGGTCACTGGAGCCTGTCCATGACACCATCGCCACCCTCGTGGAGAACCAGCAGGCACCCGTCTACGTCGTCCACTCCACGCAGGCTTCCGCCGTCGAGCGCGCCCAGGCGCTACTGAGCCAGGGTGTGGTGAAGCGGGCCAGCAAAGCCGTGCCCGAGGAGCTGAAGGAGGCACTGGCAGGATTCAAATTCTCCGGCGGCTTCGGCCAAACTCTCGTGAAGCTGTTGCGCCAGGGCATCGCCGTACACCACGCCGGAATGCTGCCGCGCTACCGCCGGCTCGTCGAACAGCTCGCCCAGCGCGGACTCCTCACCGTCATCTGCGGCACCGACACACTCGGTGTGGGCATCAACGTGCCCATCCGGACCGTCCTGTTCGGCTCGCTGACCAAGTTCGACGGTCGCCGACAGCGTCATCTGCGGAGCCGCGAGTTCCACCAGATCGCCGGACGGGCAGGGCGCGCAGGCTTCGACACCATCGGCTACGTCGTGGCCCAGGCTCCTGAGCATGACGTCGAGAACGCCAAGATCCTGGCCAAGCATGCAGGGGATGAAAAGAAGCTGAAATCGGTGCGACGCAAGAAACCACCGGAGGGTTTTGTCAATTACACCGAAGCCACCTTCACCAAGCTGATCGACAGTGAGCCCGAAGAGCTGAAGGGACGGATGCGGGTGACGCACGCCATCCTGCTGAACCTTCTTCAGCGCGACGGCGACATCGCGGCTGCCCTCGTACGCCTGGTGGACAGTGCCGTCGACCCCGGACGTGCCCGTCGCCAGCTGTTGTCCCGCGCTGCGGCGCTGGGCCGATCACTGATCCGCTCCGGCGTGGTGACGCGTCTGCCTGAGCCGACGAAGACCGGCCGTCGCTACGCCATGGACGTCGATCTCCAGCGCGACTTCGCCCTGAACCAGCCGCTCTCCTCATTCGCGCTTGCCGTGATCGAGACGCTCGACGAGGAGGAGCCCGGATACGCCCTCGACGTCGTCAGCGTCATCGAGGCCACGATCGAGGACCCGCGCACCATCCTCATGGCGCAGCAGTTCAGGGCCAAGGGCGAAACGGTGCAGGACCTCAAGGCCGACGGTTACGACTACGACGAGCGCATGCAGATTCTCGACGAGGTGACGTGGGAGAAGCCGCTGGAGGAAAAGCTCACCCACGCCCACGTCGAGATGGCCGCACAGGCGCCCTGGCTCCTCGAAACACCCGTCTCCCCCAAGTCCGTGGTACGTGACATGTTCACCTCCGCCATGACCTTCGGTGAGTACGTCGCCCACCTCAAAATCCAGCGCAGCGAGGGCCTGCTGTTGCGCTACCTTTCCGACGCCTATCGTGCCCTGCGTCAGACCGTACCCGAGGGCTACCGCACCGAAGAGCTGGAGGATCTGATCGTGTGGCTCCGGGAGGTCACGCGTCTGGTGGACTCCTCACTGCTCGATGAGTGGGCTGCCCTCAGTGCCATGGGTGGCGACGTGGTGCTGATCGATGATGAGCTCCCGCCGCCGGCGAAACCTGTGACCGGCAATCAGCGGGCCTTCCGCGTCATGGTGCGCAACGCCCTGTGGAGGCGTGTCGAGCTCGCTTCCCGGGACGACATCGATGGCCTGGCTGTGGTGGACTCCGGCTCACCCATGACGCGTCAACGCTGGGACGATGCACTGGGCGACTACTGGGACGAGCATGACGATCTGCGCACCGGCCCTGACTCGCGAGGACCGTCATTCTTCGACGTCGAATCGCAGAGCGACGAGAAGTGGCTCGTCCGGCAGGTGATCGATGACCCGGCCGGCAACCGCGACTGGGCCATCCACGCCACCGTGGACCTTGCGGCCTCGGACGAAGCAGGTGAGCTGGTCATGCAGACGCTCAGCTTCGCCCGTCACGACTGAGGAGCCATCACCTCACCTGCGCCGACGCGGCACCCACCAGGAAACCACCAGCCCGGCTACGAGCACGACTGCGACGGCGGCGGTGATGGCAGGCCAGACAAAGGCGCCGGGCTCATCCCCCACAACTGGATCAATTCCCTTGCCCGGACCGGCGGCCTCGATCAATTCCGCCATCACCGATTCGCTGGCATCACTGGTTCCTGCACACCGCTCCGCCGAATACTGGCCCTCGGATTCGTGCGCGAAGAGCAGGAGATCGGTTCCCTCCTCGATCAGCCCCAATCCGCATTCCTCGCTCTCCAGGGCCGTCGTCAGAGGAAATTTAGAGACAACATCACCTTTCCAGACGTGCAGAGGGCGCACCGTCAGTAGGACGTGTTCGCCACCATCCTCTCGTTCTGCCACGGCGGACTTTTCCACGATCACGCGCGCCACCACATCGGCGCCGTCCACCTTCTGGGCCATGTCCATCTCAGCGCAACTGCACGCAGCCGCGACTGATGTGGATAGAAGCAAGGAAAACAGCGTGAGAATGGCACCGGCGAGGAGGCGTGCGATTGTCTTCATCCGGCCATTGTGCTCCACCGTGGTGGCGGCGTACCTCTGTGGCTACGCACCCGCTGATCGCTCGGTGGAGACAGCTGTGCTTCCGCCATCGCGATGTTCAACGTCTTCGTGAGTTTCCGGCAGATCCTCCATGAGGGTCCGCCGCAGGGCGTCCTGTTCGGCCACGAGCCAATGCTCGCGCCGACGGATCTGGTCGCCGACACCCTCGTCCCACATGCGGCGCCAGCCCCCGCCCTGATCCTCGGCTCTGTGTTTCATCCAGTGCCACGACTGCTGCGCAGCGGAAATGGCGACAGGAACCACCCACTCCTTCTCCTCATCCGAGAGGCCGTAGGTATCCACCAGCAGCCGGCCCCGTTCCCCAGGATCCACGCCTTGAAAAACAGGATTTCTATCCTCCGGAGCCATCCATCCCGCCCACCACAGGAGCAGATTCACCACCTCGTCCACTCGTGATGATGGGCTCGTCAGATCAAAGTCAAGGAGCGCCACTGCCCTGCCGTCCCGAAACACCGTGTTCTCCGGGGCCACGTGCCGGTGCCCCAGGAAACTGGCCACAGGTCCCACCGGTTCCGGCGCTCCCGAGGGCCATGAGCGCACGGCTGTGTCATCCGGGAGCCCGATGTGCACCAGGGCGTCGTCGAGCCGCCGCAGGAGTCGGGCGACGGAAGTTGCCCGTTCCGGATCAGCAACCCAATCGGGCCATGGCCGCCCGGCCACCTCTCCCTCGATCCAGGACAGAATCTCGCGACCCTGCTCATCGATGCCGAGGAATCGTGGCACGCAGTCGACGTCGGCCTCCTCGAGCTGCCCCAGAAGCCGGTGAACAAGTTCGGAGTGGGGACCCATCGGTCGACGAACCGTGTCGCCCACCCTCACCACACCGTCGGACACGTCGCCACCCTGCAACGGAATCTCATGCATTCCAGGATCAGTCATGCACCCCAGCATGGCACCGGAGAAGCAACTTTGTCGTCGGTCCACGGACAATTCGTGGCAACCCGTTTCACGCCGTGACCATCGGAACTGCAACTCTTGACCCGTGCAACAGTTCTGGCAGAGACTGACCGACGCTTTCGCGGCTCTCGATCCCACCGCCTACGTGGCTCTCGTCGTCGTGATAGCAGTCCTCGCGCAGTGGATTGCATGGGCCCTCAAGGTTCCCTCCATTCTGCTTCTCCTCGTCATCGGGTTCTTCCTTGGCCGGCTGGTGCAACCCGACGACATCCTCGGCCGTGATGTCCTCTTCGCCGGGGTGAACCTCGCCGTCGGCATCATCTTGTTCGAAGGAGCCCTCACCCTGCGCTTCCGCGACATCCATGACCTGAGACGGCCTGTACTGAGGCTCAGCACGGTGACGGTTGTCATCGCCTGGGTTCTGATCAGCGCTTCCGCATGGCTCGTCGGCTTCCAACTTGAGATGTCCGTGCTCGTGGGTGCCATCCTGGTGGTGACCGGCCCGACCGTGATCGCGCCCATATTGCGCATGATTCGGCCAACGCGAAGGGTTTCCTCCCTGTTGAAATGGGAGGGCATCATCGTCGACCCCATAGGCGCCGTCCTCGCCGTGCTGGTTTTCCAGGGCATGCTGCAGCTCCGCAGCGGTGATCCCCTTCCCGAGCTGATCCTGGCGCTCCTTCTGACCCTGGTCCTGTCGCTCGCACTGGGTCTGGGGCTGGGCTGGATAGTCGGCTGGCTCATGTACCACCACGCCATCCCTGACTTCCTTCACGGCGTCTTCTTCGTTGCTGTGGCGGTCGGGACACTCGTTGCTTCCAATGCCATCCAGTCTGAGAGCGGCCTGTTGACGGTGACCGTCATGGGCATCTACCTGGGTAATCAGAAGAAGCTCCGCCTTCGGCTCGTCGAGGAGTTTGCGGAACACCTGCAAGTGCTGTTCGTGGGAGCGCTGTTCCTGGTGCTGGCGGCTCGAATCGCTCCCGCGGACATCATTGACGTTGCGCCGCGCGCACTGATCTTCGTCGCTCTGCTCGTTCTGGTGGTGCGCCCCATCAGTGTTGTCGTGGGCCTGATCGGCACGTCAGTGAGCCGAGAAGAACGGGCGCTGATGCTGTGGATGGCTCCTCGCGGCATCGTCGCTGCAGCGATCACCAGCGTGTTCGGGCTGCAATTCACCCAAGCCGCCGAGGACCGAGCAGTGCAAGCAGCCGAAGCCACTGGGGAGGAAGCCGATGCCCTGCTCGCCCAAGCCGCCCAACTCTTCGACCTCGCTGAGCAGGCCAACGAGCTGGTCCCGCTGGTGTTCATCGTGATCGTCGCCACCGTCGCCATCTATGGCCTGGGCGTCGGACGGTTGGCAGAACGACTCCATCTGGCCGCTCGATCGCCCCAGGGTGTCCTGTTCGTCGGTGGCCAGCAGTGGATCGTGGACACCGCCACCACCCTCAACGCAGCGGGTATCACGACGCGAGTGGTATCCAACGAATTCCCGAAGACTGCGAAGGCTCGACGCGTGGGGCTGGACACCGTGACGGCCAATATCTTGTCCCAGTTCGCCGTGGAGGACATGGAACTCACAAAGTTCAAGTCACTGATCGCAGCCACCCCCGCCGATGAGGTCAATGCCACCGCAGCACGAGAGTTCTCGAAAGTGTTGGGACAGGCCAACGTCTTCCAGCTCACGCAACGAGAGAAGCCAGCTGGCGCGACGGGCGGGCGCACGAACGCCGCGGACCACCTCACGGTGCCGATCTGTTTCGCACCACCGAAAAGCAACAATCAGCTCAAAGAACTGATGCAGCGGGGTTTCACTGTGAGGCACACGCGGCTGACATCCACGTTCACGCGCGACGACTTCGAAGAGATGTGGGGCGAGGAACTCGTCTACATGTTCGTGCTCGACGATGGCGAGCTCGATGTCGTCAACGGCCGCACGAAAGTGCCTCAGAAGGGGGTCTCCGTCATCTCATTGGTTCCTCCACAACCTTCAGCCCGGCCTGCTTCCCGCGTGGATCTGGCCGCACATGAGGGTCAAGGCATCGGCACGGCATAGCCTGACAGGATGATCTTGCGTCGAGGAACATCGCATGGGAACCCGAAGTCATCCAGGATGGAGTTCATGAGCGCCAGGGTTCCGCCGGTGCTGTGGGCAGTGGCTGGTGCCACCGTGCAGCACATGTTCCGCAGTCGTCCGACACCGCGATGGGTGAGGGCGTTGTCACTGCTCCTGCTGATGACATCCGCCTCCATGGGGCTCTGGGCCATCCGAGGATTCCGTGAGCAGGACACGACGGTTCATCCCCATCACATTCACGATGTCTCATCGCTCGTCATACATGGCGCCCACTCAGTGTCGCGTAATCCCATGTACATGGCCCTGCTGGGCGGACTGATCAGCATCGCACTGAGGCGAGGTCGCGGTGCTGCACTGCTCCCCGTCGTCGCCGTCTGGGTGGCGCTCAACGAGTTCCAGGTCAAGCCCGAGGAATTGGCCCTGTCCGCGGCATTCAGTGAGGAGTTTGACCGCTACAAGGAGTCCGTTCCTCGCTGGCTGTAGCGCCAGCGGGGCGCGCCATGGTGAAGTGGGGAAGGCCCGCTTCAACAAAGCGCTCACCCACCACCTCGAAGCCGAACTTCTCATAGAGACCCATGACGTATTCCTGTGAGTGGATGGTCAGAGGTTCGTGGCCGAAGCGTTCCAGAACCTCTTGGATGAGCCGTTTGGCGAGGCCTTCGTGCCGTCGATCCGCGTGCACTGCGACCCGTCCGAAGGCACGTCCGGCACCCCCTTCAGTGGCGTCCTGCTTCGTTACCCGTAGATATGCGGCCATGCCGTCGTCCCCCGGAATCCACATGTGCACGGTGCGATCATCACGATCCAGAGCGTCGAACTCCTGCTCATCAACTCGCTGCTCAACGAAGAACACCTCAGTGCGCAGCAGCACCATCTCAAAAACGTCGTCGCGCGACATCTCCGACCACTGTCTGATCACCGGAGAATGCACCGTTGCCATACCCACCATGAGCACAGGATAGAGGTGCAGAACCAATGCCAATCAGGATCAGGCTGCGGTGGATGTTTCGCGCTCGGCGAAGTCCCAGACAGCTTCCGCCTGCTGGGGATCCGAGGCCGCCGCAGATCTGTTAATCAGGCTGGGCCAACCGTTCAACGCCCTGAAGCCGTCCGGGCCGACGTAGGAACACTCGGGCAGATCAGCTGTTGCCGCGAACAGGGTGCACAGCGCACTTTTTCTGGCCGACTGTGCGAAGGGAGTGGAAACGGCGGTGATGAATCTTTCAACCGTCTTGTTTCCGACGGCGCTCTGCAGGTTGCTCAGCACCCAGCCGGGGTGGACAAGTTGCACGGACACGTCTGTTCCACGCAATCGCCGGGACAGACCCAGACCCCAGAGCATGTCCGCGAGCTTGGACTCGCCGTAGCCTGCGATGATGCTCCATTTGCGCGTCCGGAAGTGGAGATCATTCACATGCATCCGCGCTCCCTGGTGGGCGTCGGAGCCCACAATGACGATGCGGTCGCGTACCTGTGGGAGCAGGAGGTTTGTGAAGGCGAAGGGACCGAGGAAGTTGGTCCCGATCATCTTCTCAAAACCGTCTGCCGTCTCTTCACGTCGGCGCGTGACGACCCCCGCGTTGTTCACCAACACATCGATGTCGCCAGTGATGGATGCGGCTGCCCTGCGCACCGAATCCAGTGACGCCAGATCCAGACGGAGAACTTGGTGTTGCCCGCCCCACTCCTGGTTGAGCTCCTCGGCGCGCTCCGTTCGGCGGGCTGGCAGAATGAGCGTCGCACCCGCGGCGGCCGCGGCCTGCGCCGTTGCCAATCCGAGTCCGTTTGTGGCTCCGGTGATGAGCCAGCGCCGCCCCGTCTGGTCCGGCATGTCCGCGAGAGTCCAATGAGTCATGCACCAATGAAAGCATCCAGCGCAAAAGAACAGAGGACACATACGACGTGGCCGTGAGTGAGCGAGGCGAGTCCGGTCGTTTCGTCCCGCAGTTGGCATGCCTGATGCAATCTTCGAGCGATACTGTGGCTTCTCATGAAGGGCACAATTCTCGCTCTGGGTGGTGGCGGGTTCTCAATGTCGGAGGATGGGTCGTCGCTCCTCGATGACTTCCTGCTTGATCTGACGAACAAGAAGGGACCGAAGGTGTGTTTCGTCCCGACCGCGAGCGGGGATGACGATGGGTACTGTGAGCGATTCATGCAGGCCTTCAGCCATCGCGCCGACGCTTCGGTGCTCTCTCTGTTCTCCCACGATCCATGGGGCTGGACCAACCCCACAATGCTCCTGGATCAAGACATCGTCTACATCGGCGGTGGATCCACAGCCAATTTGTTGGCCGTGTGGCGAGTCCATGGCCTTCCAGAAATCCTGTCGCATGCTGCCGCGAAGGGTGTGATCCTCGCGGGCATCAGCGCAGGGATGAATTGCTGGTTCGAGGCCTCCTCCACCGATTCGTTCGGCTCACTCGATGCGCTCGACGATGGGCTCGGATTCCTCCGTGGCAGCGCATGCCCTCACTACTTCGGGGAGGAAGGGCGACAGGAGAAGTATGTGAACTTCATCGGCTCCGGGGCACTTCCTGACGGTTACGGCGCGGACGACCACACTGCGCTGCTCTGGCGCGACGGCGAGCTCGTCGAAGCTGTGTCCGAGGACCGGGGACGGCAGGCTTTTCAGGTCCGCCGCGCCGGTGACCGAGCCGTCGAAATACCGCTCAGCGTGCGCCACTTGGGCTGATCCGGAGCTGACACGCAGCGGCTGAACCCTCCAGCGTCACTCAGTGATCCAGGCCACGGCATTGTCGCGTTGGCCGCTGGGATATGTCTCAACGGTCACATCAGTGAGGTCACCAGCCCAGTCGCTGAGTTTGCTCAGCCATGAGGCGTCTGTGACGACGGCCAACTTCTCGACATCATGAAAGAAACCGGCAGCTTTGAGATCCATCCAGGCGGCCTTCGGCTCGATGCGGCCGAGGTCGATGTCGCCAATGGTGACCAACAACCGGATCTTCCCGCTTCTGGCAACGGCCTCCTCCAGCACGCTGCGGAGCTTCTTCTCGTCGTCAACGTCGAGCGAACCGCTGTAGTCAGCGGTGACGACATTGCTGTTCTCGATGGTGGATACCTTGAGCATCGCGGAGCCTCCCACTTGTCCATCATTCCCTTGCACCGACCGTAGCGCGGCTCCAAGGTCATCCCCGCAAGCCGTCCGCCCGCACTGCCATCCACGTGGGGATGTGGATCACGTGGACACCACGACGGGCACGATCATGGGGCGTCGCCGCAGCTTTCGCGAAACCCAGGCCCCCATGACCCTGCGAGTGATCTGTTGCAGACGCTGGGTGTCCTCCACCCCGTCGGAGAGCGCTTCACGAATGGCTTTGGCCACCTCATTCTTCACCCCGTCGAAGACGGACTCCTCCTCTGCGAAGCCTCGCGCGTGCACGTCGGGTCCGCTGACGAGCTCGCGGGTCTCCAGGTTCACCACCGACACGATGGAGATGAAACCCTCCTCCCCCAGCACGCGGCGATCCGTGAGAGAGTCAGAAATGTCCCCCACCGTCGAACCGTCCACGAAGATGTAAGCGGAATCCACGGCCCCCACTCGCCGGGCGCGACCCTTTGCGAGATCTATCACGTCCCCGTCCTCGGCGACGATGACATTTTCCGCCGGAACTCCCGAGGCAACGGCCAACTTCGCGTTGGCGATCATGTGCCGGATCTCTCCGTGCACGGGCAGAACGTTGCGGGGGCGCAGAATGTTGTAGCAGTAGAGCAGCTCCCCCGCCGAGGCATGGCCAGAGACATGGACCATGGCATTCGCCTTGTGGACCACCTGGGCCCCCAGTTTCGACAATCCATTGATCACCCGGTACACCGAGTTCTCGTTACCCGGGATGAGCGACGAGGCGAGAAGGACGACGTCGCCCGGCCCCACCTCCACCACCGGATGCGTCTGGTTGGCGATGCGGCTCAGCGCCGCCATCGGCTCACCCTGTGAACCGGTGGAGACGATGACCACCTTGTTGGCCGGGTACTTGTCGATGTCCCGCATCTCGATGAGCGTGTCGGCAGGCACCGTCAGGAACCCGAGGTCGCGGGCGATCGCCATGTTGCGGACCATCGAACGTCCCACGTAGACCACCTTGCGGCCATGCTTGACCGCCAGATCGAGTACCTGCTGGATGCGGTGGACGTGGCTGGCGAAGCTGGCAACAATCAGCTTCTGGTTCGCCGTCTCGAACACGCGCGACATGGCAGGTTCGATGTCCTTCTCCGGTGTCGTGAAGCCGGGAACCTCCGCGTTGGTGGAGTCCACCATGAAGAGGTCGACTCCCTCCTCACCCAGTCGGGCAAAGGCACGCAGGTCGGTGATACGGCCATCCAGTGGGAGCTGATCCATTTTGAAGTCACCCGTGTGGAGGACCATGCCAGCGGGGGTGCGGATGGCCACCGCCAGCGCGTCGGGGATGGAATGGTTGACGGCGACGAATTCGAAGTCGAACTTGCCCACCGTGACGCGATCACCCTCTCGGACCTCGTGGAGCTGATGCCCACGAATGCGATGTTCCTTGAGCTTGTTGGCCAGGAAGGCGAGAGTCAGCTTGGAGCCGTAGATGGGGATGTCCGGGCGCTTGCGCAGGAGGTAGGGCACGGCGCCGATGTGATCCTCGTGTCCATGTGTCAGGACCAGGGCGGTGATGTCACCAAGCCGGTCATTCAGATTGTTCAGCGCAGGAAGGATGAGGTCCACGCCGGGGTGGTGTTCCTCCGGGAACAGCACGCCACAGTCCACGAGCACAATTTCACGGTCTATCTCGAAGGACGCCATGTTGCGACCCACGTCCCCCAAACCCCCGAGAGGAGTGATGCGCAGTGTTCCGGGCTTGAGTTGTGGTGGCGTCCTGAGTTCAGTCATTGCTTCAGGTTAGTGGACCGGCGACCTCCACCGGGCCTCGATGTGTGGGGTCTCGTAGACTGTGATCCATGCCTGTTCCCGATTCTGTTCGTCTTGCCATGCCTGCGGAAGCGGTCGACGTCGCTCGACTCCAGCGCAGATCCTGGGCTGCGACTCCCGCTCTGTCCGGAGCAATGGGCGGTGTCACGGCCGATGAGACGGTGCGGGCGTGGCATGAGGCCATCACGAAACCACCCCTTGCGCAGTGCCGGGTCCTCGTCGCCATCGGTGGTGGCGCCATAGTCGGGTTCGCCGTGACCGGACCCAGTGGGGATCCGGATGCAGAGCCATCGGACGGAACAATTGTCGAATTCGTCGTCGATGAGGACACTGTGGAGGCCGGGCACAGTTCACGGCTGATGAACGCAGCCGTGGACACTCTCCGGGCCGACGGCTACGGCACTGCCACCATGTGGCTCCCCAGTGACGCGGACGGCTTGCGAGGCTTCCTCGTCGAATGCGGCTGGGGCACCGATGGAGCACACCGTGAGATGGGCGTGGATGACGACTCCCCCAGCGTGAAGCTTGTCCGCATGGTCACCGACATCACCCCCGGTGAATCCTGACAGCGATGTCGCGCCCCCGTGCAGCCGACAGACTCGCGTGGTATCCGCCGCGCCAGTCATGGCCATCGAAGCACCTGAGCCCGCTGTCCGGCGGATGATCAGCGGCTGCACCTCCACCACCGCCGTTGAACCACCGTAGTGATTACCTACCCTATCCGAGCCGCCCTGCATCGCACGCATCGACCTCTGACACCAATCCAACCTCGCGATACCAGCACGTCATGCAACTGCCAGGCCACCTCGCACGGTCTTTCGGTGACGTCATGCCATCCGTATCGGAGCGTCTGCAGTCCCGACATGGCGAGTCGATTGTCACGTGCCATGTCCCTGAAAGCCTGCTCATGCCCCAGACGGCCATCCAGTTCCACGACGACGCCCTGATCCTCCCAGACGGCATCTGATCGTGTTCCTCGCCTCAGTTCCTTCTGCAGAGTGGGATCCGGGAGCCCGTGGGCACGCACGACGATTGTCAGGAATCGCCACTCCAGCACCGATTCAACGCCATGGGCAGACTTGCTGCACAGCGCTTTCACCAAAGCTCGGCGACTGACCTGCTTGCGTTCGGCACTGACTGCCAGCAGCCTCGACGGCGTGGTCAGCCCTTGACTGAACGCGCGCGTGATGGCTGCTATGGTCTCGTCCTCTGTGGTCTCGGCAGCCAGGTCGAGGAGCGAGACGTCAATGGGTGTGCGTGGCGGCGCTCCTCTCCCTGAGCGAACTGCACGGCGAAAGGTCACGCCCGTGGCGGCGTTGCCGATCGGCTTGATCGCACTGGTTCCTTCGTGCCATACAAGGATTTGCTCCGGGGCTTTCGGAACCGCGCCGAGCAAGTGCGCCGCCGCAGATCCCCCCACGACGCTGTCCGGGCCAGCATGGAGAAGAGCGGCCCAGCACCAACTTGACCACGTCGGCTCATCCAGGCAGTAGATACCGCTGAGCATGCGGTTCCACTGGCCCTTCCAACGTCGTCCAGCACCAGTCTGGAAGTCGACATACTCGCACTGCTTCAGGGCAATGACGCCTGCTTGCTGTTCAGCCAGTTTGAGGAGCCCTTGGTCTGGGGTTCTTCTGTGGACACACCGCTTACTGTGGGCAGCGAGGTGTCCCTGTCACCGCATTTCTGAGGGGGCTGTGGAGTCCTGCAGTGGCGGGCATCGTTTGTGTGTGGCCCAGACGCCGGTAGAACAACGGGCAGGCCACACGAAAAAGGCAGCTCCGAGTTTCAGAGGCCGATGACGGACTCGATGCCCTCGGTGAGGCCCGGGTTCTTGACGACGTGATGCACTGATGCGAGGACCCCCGGCATGAAGCTGGTGCGCTCATAGCTGTCATGCCGGATGGTCAGGGTCTCCCCGGTGGCACCCATCAGCACCTCTTGATGTGCGACGAGCCCCTGCAAGCGGACGCCGTGGATGTGAATGCCTTCGACGACGGCTCCGCGCGCGCCGTCGTCGTGCACGGTGGCGTCGGGAACTTCCCCCATCTCGGCTTCAACGCGAGCCGCCCCGATGCGTTGCGCGGTTGTCACGGCGGTACCGGATGGCGCATCCACTTTGTTCGGGTGATGCATCTCCACAATCTCGATGCTGGGGTAGAAGCGTGCGGCCTGCTCGGCGAAGCTCATCATCAGCACCGCGCCGATGGAGAAGTTGGAGGCGATGAGCACCCCAGCGCCGGGGTTGTCGTCGCACAGCGTGCGCACGGTCTCGAGTCGCTCTGCCGTGAAACCCGTGGTGCCGATCACCATGCTGATACCGCGGGACAGACACCACTCCACGTTGTCCATGACGGCGTCCGGGCTCGTGAAGTCAACCACGACGGCAGCTTCGGCAACGTCCTCGCGATCGTCGCCCATGTCTACGCCGGCCAGGAACCGCAGGTCCTCGGAAGCCCGCAGGGCCCGTTCCACCTCGGCACCCATCTTTCCATCGGCTCCGAATACCCCCACCAGAATTTCATTCACTGTCCGTGTCCTCTCCCTGACGTATCGATGTGTCGCGCCCAGTCAATCAGTGTGTCAGCTCGCTCGGAACCACGACTGGAGACAAAGACCACGGGTGGTCCCCGCGAAGGGGGACCACCCGTGGTCATGTCATTTACCGATGGCAGAAGCCTCAGTTGTCGTCGTCGGTTTCCTCGTCCTCAACGACGGGCATGAGCGAAAGCTTGCCACGATCGTCGATCTCGGCGATTTCCACCTGCAGCTTCTGGCCGACGCTCAGAACGTCCTCCACTTCCTCCACGCGCTTGCCGCCGGCGAGGCCGCGGAGCTTGGAGATGTGCAGCAGGCCATCCTTGCCGGGCAGCAGGGAGACGAAGGCGCCGAAGCTGGTCAGCTTCACCACGGTTCCGAGGAAACGCTCGCCCTTCTCCGGCATGTGCGGATTGGCGATGGCGTTGATCATCGCGACGGCTGCGTCAGCGGCCTCACCGGTGGTGGCGCCCACGTAGATGGTGCCGTCATCCTCGATGGAGATGTTGGCGCCCGTGTCGTCCTGCATCTGGTTGATGTGCTTGCCCTTCGGGCCAATGATCTCGCCGATCTTGTCCACCGGGATGCGCACCGTGATGATCCGCGGGGCGTTCGGGCTCATCTCGTCGGGAATGTCGATGGCCTCACCCATGACCTCGAGCAGCGTGTGACGCGCCTCGCGGGCCTGGAACAGTGCCTTCTGCAGCTCGGAGGCGGGAATGCCGTTGAGCTTGGTGTCCAACTGTAGAGCCGTGATGAAGTCCGGGGTACCAGCGACCTTGAAGTCCATGTCACCCAGCGCATCTTCGGCGCCCAAAATGTCGGTGAGGGCGACGTAGCGCGTCTCACCGTCAACCTCGTCGCTCATGAGGCCCATGGCGATACCAGCAACCGGGGCCTTCAACGGCACACCGGCGTTGAGTAGGGACAGCGTCGAAGCGCAGACCGAACCCATGGAGGTGGACCCGTTGGAGCCGAGTGCCTCGGAGACCTGACGGATGGCGTAGGGGAACTCGGTACGGGTCGGGAGGATGGGTAGGATGGCGCGCTCGGCGAGTGCACCATGACCGATCTCACGGCGCTTCGGGGAACCGACGCGGCCCGTCTCGCCCGTGGAGAAGGGCGGGAAGTTGTAGTTGTGCATGTAGCGCTTGGTGGATTCCGGCGACAGCGTGTCCAGCCTCTGCTCCATGTCCAGCATGTTCAGGGTGGAGATGCCCAGGATTTGGGTCTCACCGCGCTGGAACAGGGCCGAACCGTGGACGCGCGGGATCATGGCGACCTCGGCGGACAGGGTCCGGATGTCGCGTGGACCACGACCGTCGATGCGGACGCCCTCGGAGATGGTGCGGTTTCGCACGATCTTCTTGGTCAGCGCCTTCATGGCTGCGGAGACCTCGCCGGTGCGATCGGCGAAGCGATCAGCCAACTGCTCGGTGACGTCCTGGCGGATGCCGTGGGTGGCTTCGTCGCGCTCCTGCTTGCCGGGAATTAGCATGGCCTCTGCCACGCGGGTCGCAGCGATCTCCTCGACGGCTTCGAAGACGTCGTCCTCGTAGTCACGGAACACGGGGAAGTCGAAGGTTTCCTTCGGCAGCTTGGCGACCAGCTCGGACTGTGCGTCACACAGGGTCTTGATGAAGGGCTTGGCCGCTTCGAGGCCCTGACCCACAACTTCTTCCGTGGGTGCAGTCCTGCCGGAGCGAACGAGCTCCCACGTCGCTTCGGTGCCGCCAGCCTCCACCATGGTGATGGCGACGTCGCCGTCGGGCAGGACACGTCCGGCCACCACCATCTGGAAGGCGGACTGTGCGGTCTGCTCCACCGTTGGGAAGCACACCCAGGCGTCGTCGATGAGGGCGACACGGACGGCGCCGATCGGCCCGGTGAAGGGCAGCCCGGCCAGTGTGGTGGACATCGAAGCAGCGTTGATGGCCACGACGTCGTAGAGGTGGGTGGGGTTGAGCGAAAGCACGTCGACAACAACCTGAACCTCGTTGCGCAGCCCCTTCACGAATGCGGGGCGCAGTGGGCGGTCGATCAGTCGTGCCGTGAGGATGGCACCTTCGCCGGGACGGCCTTCGCGACGGAAGAACGACCCGGGGATGCGGCCTGCGGCGTACATGCGCTCTTCGATGTCAACCGTCAGGGGGAAGAAGTCGAGGTGGTCGCGCGGCGTCTTGGACGCGGTGGTGGCGGCGAGCAACATGCTGTCGCCGTCCAGGTAGACGGCGGCAGAGCCGTCGGCCTGCTGCGCGAGAAGTCCGGCTTCAAACCGGACGACGTGGCGGCCGTGGGCACCGTTGTCGATGATTGCTTCGGAGAATTCGAGACCTGGTCCTTCCATGGACAGGCTCCTTTCGGTGGTAGGGATGATGCCCTCAACTGGGCAGTCTGGTCCGCCTGGTCCACCGGTCTTCGATCGAGGTTCGCGGGGGCCTGTGGGCACCGGAAAACCACTACCGAGGACCAGATGAGACCCCCTGCGGACAGCAAGAACTGGGCCTTGCTATGGAGTTGTGTGTGACAGCGTATCGTCTACGCCCGGAAACAGGCGAAGAGCAGCGCCCCGCTGGTTGCGCGGGGGCTGCTCCTCAACCAAGTGTTGTGCGATGGTGAATCTATGTGACAAAGCGATGGAAATCAGCGGCGCAGACCCAGACGGGCGATGAGCTCACGGTAGTGCTCCACGTCATTTTTCATGACGTAGTTCAGCAGACGACGACGCTGACCAACCATGAGCATCAGGCCACGGCGGGAGTGGTGGTCGTGCTTGTGCATCTTCAAGTGCTCTGTTAGGTGCGAGATCCGGGCGGACAACAGCGCGACCTGGACGTCCGGCGAACCAGTGTCGCCCGGTACGGTGGCGTATTCTTCGATGATCTGCTTCTTGTTGACAGCTTCCATGCGGGGCTCCTCTAAGTTCGCTGCACGGCGCCCCGTTGCGGGTTGCATTTGGGGCTCTTGGGCTTCCGTGGCCGATCAAACGGCAACCTGAGGACTCTACCACGGCTCCCCTGCACAGGCCCATTCCGGTGCTGTTGACGGCGGCGGATCCCGGTGCCCTTGTGTTGCGTCCACTGCGTCGCGATACAGTGGCCGCTCCCGGCCGTGAGGTCAAGATAGGAGTTGTCATGTCCATCACCGTGCGTAGCGCGACCGAAGAAGACCTTCCCGCCATCCGCGATCACTTGGGGCAGACGGATCCCCGCCTGGTCGATGAGCACTTTCGTCTCCAGCGGGAGGGACGGATGTTTGTCGCCGTGGCACTCGACGACGATGAGCTCGTCGGTACGGCATTGCTTGACCTGAACTCGGAAATGACACCTGAACTGCGCAACATGTTCGTGGCCCCCAGCGCTCGCCGTCGTGGTGCCGGCAAGGCCCTGTCCCAGTGGGTGGAACAGAAAGCCCGCGAGGCCGGCCACACCGCCGTATTCCTCGCCGTCGACCCCAACAACGAAAAAGCCGTGCCGCTCTACATCTCGCTGGAATACCACCCCACCGGGGAACATCTGTTCGTAGCGGAGCCAGAGGTGGAGCAGGTCCCTGACCCGTCGCGGGCCAGCTCACACTACGCCATCTACAAGAAGTCGCTCACCGCACGCTGATCAGCAGTTGCGTCCGCGGACGACGCCCGACGCAACACCCCCAACCCACAATACGAACGTAATTGTCGGTTGGCGGTGTGACGTTCACGTAACTTCCACCCGAATCTGCTCACCATGAAGCGACGCGGTGGCCGCAATCCCCGTGGACCTTCACGAGTTGCGACCACCGTAAGACCTAGGTAGTACCAAGGCTCTTCGTCTCAGCGTTTCATCAGTTCGGTCTGAACATCACGATGTTGTTGAACACCCACTCATTGGACTGGTCGAAGGTGTAGCCGCCACCCGACTTCGGCCTCGCCCTGTACACGGTCACCTCCGAGTAGGAACGGCAGCCACTTCGACCCGTCGCCGCCGTGTCACACTCAGTGCGCCACTTACGACCATCGGAGGCGGTCCAACTGCCGGTATGGCCCAACGGATTGCTGGACCACTGCGACCTCTTCATGAAGGGCAGGTAGGTCAGGTTGTTGAACACCCAGCCCTTCGCAACCCTGAAGCCGCCCGAGCCCCTGCTCACTGTCGTGGCCCAGATGGATGTCCGGCACCTTGTGGTCTGTGAGTACGGCTCGCAGGTGGTAAACCACATACGACCGTTCAGATTGTGCAGACCCGGCAGTGTGTACGGGGCACTGGGAATGAATCCCGACGGGGCACCTGGGCTCTTGGTCGGCGTGGCCGTCACGGTCACCGTCGGGTTGACAGTTGGTGTGGCAGTGACGGTCTCCGTCGGATTCGGCGTCGGCGTGACAACCGGAGTTGGGGACGGCACGAAATCGGCCAGCGCATTGATGTTCACCGTACGATCAGCGACCTCGACCACTCCGTCGTCGCCGCAGTCCACCGAAGTCCGCGTGGCGGCCACGGCCATCAGAATCCGGAACCGGGCACTGGTGCCGCTCTGGTGGACCTGCAGGTTGCCGTCGGTGATCCGTACTTCACCATCCCCGACGACGCAGCCCGTCACCACACCGCTGTCGGAGGTGAGTACGAAGTCGGCGTCGTCACCGGCGTCGTCTCCCACGGCCAGCGTGACCGCCTCCGATGGATGAATCTGCCAGTCCCAGTCGTGTGGGGTGACACCGTCGGAGAACTCATCATCGAATGCCAGCACTGTGACGTCGTCAGACATGTCGACGATGGCCTCCCGGGTGGCGGAGGCAACCTCGAAGTTGAGATGCCCGTCCAGGTGGACATAGCCACCGCCCTGCTCCTCGTAGCGGCGCGACTCGAGCGTGAACCCTTCCGCACGCTCCGTCGTGTACTGGCCTCGGGGCTGGATCTTCCCGTCCACCAGTGGCACCGAGAACAGTTTCGGGTCCGCGGACTTGCCAGCCATCAGCGCCCACGTGGTGTCGAAGCCCATCAGCGACAAGCCGAAGGTCTCCGATCCGGACCATCCCTTGTGGATGGAGTTGCGGTTGTTCAACGTGGTCAGCACATCGTCAGGGCCGGTGTAGGCGTTGCGGAAGGCGTAGAAGCCGGGACCGTCGTCCATGATCGCCTCGTGCGCCTCGGGCGCTGTCAGCTCGGAGATGTCGCCCTGCCCGCCGGGGTACAGCAGGATTGTGTAGGCATCGTGGACTCCGTCGAAGATGGGCTCATCCCGCGCCACGCCACGGATCTGGTCATAGGTCCACTGGATGCCGTCGACGGCGTCGTCGGGCGTCAGCGGCACGAGCATCGGCAGGATGCCGTGCGACTGGTTCCGTGGCGTTCCCACACCCCACTGGATCATGTCCAGACTGTCCCTGGCCGAGAGAGTGTGCAGCGCGAGGTTCCACCACTGCGGCCGCTCCAGTTCGGGCAGCAGGCTGATGTGACCGTCGTCGATGGCGGCATAGGCCGACGGCAGCATGTAGAGGCCTGCGTAGTGGAAGTAGTCCCAGCCCTCCTGTGTGTAGCCGTTGTCACGGTAGCCCTGCTGCAGGTGGAGGCGCACCAGGTTGCTGAGATAGGCGATCCGTCCTTCTCGGAGCCCGAAGTCCCCGTCGCCACGCGCCGCCATCAATGCTGCGAGCTCGGTGGTGGAGGCGACGCCGATCCAGTTGCTGGCCTTGTCCGGCCCGTCCAGATTGTCGTGGTGGTAGGTGGACATCAGATCGGCTGCTTCGGCGATCAGGTTGCGCACATCCGTGCGCTCCGCCTCGGTGAAGCCGTCGTAGGCCCAGTCGTAGATGACAGCGAGCAACAGGTTGGCCCGTCCGAGGCGCAGTCCTTGGTTGACAGCACTGGGAACGACGAGTTCACCTCCCTCAAGGGTGGCCTGGTGGGCGATGCGTGCGTACTGGTCATCCTTTGTGACCGCCCAGGCGAACGCGGCATCGCGTGCCTTGTACAGCATCGCGCCTTCTCCCCGGTAGTTGCCGGTTGTGAGACGTGACAGCAATTGGTTCCAAGCGCCTTTGACGGTCGGATCGTCGACGATCTGCTGGCGTACCCGCTCCATCTCCGCGTCGTCGACCATGCCGCGGGGGTGACCCGCGCTGCCGGTCATCGTGTAATCCAGCACCACATCGTCCTGAACAAGTTCGAGATATGGCCCCGTGCCGGCAGGCAGCGTGACGTGCTCATCAGTCACCGCGACGGTGTTTACGTCGGTGAGCGCAGCGTCGGCGGAGGCACCGGCACGAAGGATCAGGTCGCCGCCGGCGAGAGTGGCATCGTTCAGCCGCCACCCCACCTCCACCGAGTCCCCGGCGTCGAATGCTGTCATGACGTTGATCTGCTGAGGGTTGATCACCTCGTCGGGCACGGTGGCGGTCACCGGATCGGAGTCCGCGATGCTGTCACCGGCCGCATCGAGCGCCACGACGACGTAGGTGTAGGTCTCACCCGGGGTGGTGTCATCGTCCGCCACGGTTTCGGGCCGCGCGGTCCGCAGGAAGTCGTCCGGACCGATGGCAGGCGGGTCCTCACCTGTTGCGCGGTAGACCGCGTAGTGGTCGGGGGTCTCCGGCGTGAAGTTCCAGGACAGTTCCACGAAGCCGTTGGGGGCCACGCTGGCGCTCAGTCCACCCGTGGCGCTGGAGGCTCCCAGGAACAGGTCCGCGAACCATACGGTGCCGCCTGAGCGGTCCAGCATGGGCTCCACGGAGAGTTGTGTGGTGCCCTCGGGAATGGTGATGAACGCCTCGACGGCTGTCCACCCGAAGGTGCCGCTGATGCGGCCGTGGTAGTCCACGGGGATGGTGACAGCATTGCTGGCGTCCCGGCCCTGGAGGCGGATGGCAGTGAATCCTGAAGCCGCCAGGTCCTCGCCCTTGATGAATCCGCGCAGCACCATGGACCGGGGAGCCGTGTCGTCGATGGCGATCTTCTGGGTGATGGCGCGACGAACGCTCAGATCGTTGGTGGGTTCTGCCTGAATACGCAGCGCGCGGTCCCCCCGAGGCCCAGCAGTGGATTCGACCGACACGACGGAGGTCCCGGCAGGGGCCCAGGATCCCCAGCCCTGCGGGACGCCGGTTGTTGGGTCGGCGTTGTCGAACGTGCCGTTCGAGATGAGATTGGTGGCCGCAACGGCGTTGGTGGGTTGAAGCCCCACGAGTCCGATCGCGAGGGCCAGAGCGGCGAGTATGGCAAGAGGACCACTCACGCCGCGCCGCGTTTGCGGCGGATCCGAGGTGTGCAGGTGCATCGTTGTCCCTTCGTGAACTGCCGGGTATTCCAGCACTGGACTCACTGGATCAGTCGGGATAGGCAGCAATCAAGAAGTATGAGAAAACGTTCCAAAAAATGTGAGATGTGCGCCAAGGAGGTTCCTTCGCTCCTGCGAATCGACACGGGTCAGCGCAGCGAAGAAAGGCGCGGAAGGCTACTACGAAGGACCCACTGATCAATGCTGTTCTCAGCGAGGACGTACCGGGCGGGATGAGATGGTGCCACTTACATCTGGTGCGTGTACTGGATGTCCATATCCAGATGTAGGGGCATCAGATCGCCCGATCCGGTGCGCCGCAGCCAGGACATGATCGATCAGTGGTTCCTAAAGCCCCAGGGCGACGCGAACACGTTCAACGTCCTTGTGCATCTGCATCACAAGCTGATCCATGTCATCGAAGCGCACTTGACCGCGAAGACGATCAATGAACTCCACCTGAATTTCCTCGCCATAGAGTTCCAGGTCCGTGCGGTCCAGCACGTAGGTTTCCACCCGGCGGTCCACGCCATGGAAGGTCGGGTTGGAGCCAACGGAAATGGCTGCGGGCAACCGCACACCGTCGGTGCCCGTGAGCCAGCCGGCGTAGACACCATCAGCGGGGACGGCCATGTCCCCGGGGACCGGAAGGTTCGCGGTGGGGTAGCCAAGCTCGCGGCCCCGCTGGTCCCCCATCTGCACCACGCCGCGGACCCGGAAGGGGCGGCCCAGGTGTTGTGCTGCCGCTGCCACGTCACCCTCGGCCAACAATGCGCGGATCGACGTGGAACAGGTGACGATGTCATTGACGGATTCAAGAGCCAGCGGAACGACTTCGAAGTGTCCCTCCCCCAACCGCTGAAGCTCCGTGACGTCCCCAGCCGCTCTCTTACCGAACCGGAAATTCTCCCCCACCACGACGCGTACCGGATCGAGTGGCAGTACAAATCGCTCGACGAATTCGCTGGGGCTGAGGTCAGCGACTGCCTCGGTGAAATTGACGACTCGAACCTCACGGGCACCGACAGATCTCAGGAGCTCGATGCGTGTCGTGAGGTCACCGAGCAGTTTCGGTGCTTTGTCCGGGCGCAGCACGGAGGTGGGATGTGGCCAGAACGTGATGACCACCAGGGGTGAGTCACTGAGCTTCATCGCTTCTGTGAGTACGCTCTGATGCCCCAAATGGACGCCGTCGAAATTCCCGATGGCAACAACTGTGCTCACAGTGTCTCCTCAGTCTCCGGGGGAACCAGTACCGACACCGGCCGTGAGCCCTCTCCGTCCGGTCGGTAGAGCGCCAGCAGATCGCCGCGTGGCGAGATCATTCCCGTCACCTCGGCGGGCACAGCGAGATCCAGTCGTCGCCCCACATGAATATCTGATGCCTGTTGCTGTGTCACATCGATGCAGGGGAAGCTCAGCCGTCCAGCATCAGCCATCGACATCAGCGGGGGCGCGTCCACACCGAGGACGACAGCGGTGGAGAGGTCGTAGCCACCGATGCGGGTACGGCGCAGCGCCGTCAGGTGGCCGCCGACGCCGAGAGAAGTCCCCAGGTCACGGGCTATGGCGCGAATATAGGTGCCGCTGGAGCAGACGACTTCCACGTCGACATCGGAGATTCCCCCACCCGAGCGGATGTCGAGCACATTCAATGCAGAGACTTCCACCTCGCGAGACTTCAGTTCAACGCTCTGGCCATCACGGACGAGCTTGTAGGCACGCTGGCCGTTGACCTTGATGGCCGAGACGCTGCTCGGCACTTGGCTGATGCGGCCGCGCAGGGGCGCGCAGGCCGCCTCGACATCGCCGTGCGAGAGCTGGGAGGCGTCCGCCACTGCCACGACATCGCCCTCCGCGTCGTCGGTGCTGGAGTTCTCCCCCAGCCGGATGGTCGCGAGGTAGGCCTTGTCGTGCAGCGCGAGATGCCCCAGCATGCGGGTGGCCCGATTCACCCCGAGAATCAGCACTCCCGTGGCCATCGGATCCAGCGTCCCCGCATGGCCCACCTTGCGCGTCCCGAGCAGTCGGCGAAGTTGACCAACCACTTGGTGCGAGGTGAGCCCCTGTGGCTTGTCGACGACGAGGATGCCGGATGTGGGCGTCACTCGTCGTCGCTCTCCTCGCGCGGCTTGCGGTACGGATCCGCATCACCGGCAAAGGTCTTGCCTGTGGATTGCGTCGCTGCCTCGGCATCCAGGGCTTGGACCCGCGCCAGAAGATCCTCCATGCTCTTGGCCACCTCAGGGGTGGCGTCAAGCACGAAGGTCAGCGACGGCGTGAACTTCATGCCGAGCTGTGCACCCATGGTGGAGCGCAGCATGCCCTTGGCACTCTCAAGCGCCGCTGCGGAGTCAGCGCGTTCCGTCTCGTCTCCGAGGACGGTGTAGAAGGCCGTGGCCTCACGGTTGTCGCCGGTGAGGCGGACTTCCGTGAGGGTCACGAACCCGAGGCGGGGATCCTTGACGCGACGTTCAATCGTCGACGCAAGGATCACCTTGATCTGGTCCGCCAACTTGGCGTTGCGGGGATTAGCCATAATTCCTCCTTGGCCCGAGAGCCACGGACCTGATCAGACGCACAACGGTCAGGACCGCTGGCGTTCCACCATTTCGTAGGTCTCAACGACGTCGCCGACGCGAATGTCGCTGAAGTTGGACAGGGTCAGACCGCACTCGAAGCCCTCACGGACCTCAGTGACGTCATCCTTCTCGCGCCGCAGCGTGGCGATGGACGTCTCCGCGACGACCACGCCGTCACGGAGCAGACGACCCTTCTGGTTCCGGCGAATGGTGCCGTCAAGCACCATGGAGCCAGCAATGTTGCCGAACTTCGAGCTGCGGAAGATCTCACGGATCTCGACGCGGCCACGCGTCTCCTCGGCGTAGATCGGCTTGAGCATGCCCTTGAGCGCTGCTTCAATCTCGTCGATCGCCGAGTAGATGACGGAGTAGTACCGCATGTCCACGTTCTCGTTGTCCGCCATCTTCTGCGCATGCAGTGTGGGCCGCACGTTGAAGCCGATAATGACTGCCTTCGAGGCTGCGGCCAGGCTGACGTTGGTCTCGGTGATGGCACCGACACCACGATCAATGACCCGGAGCGAGACCTCCTCGCCCACGTCAATCTTGGACAGTGCGTCCTCGAGTGCTTCCACAGAACCCGCGCCATCGCCCTTGAGGATGAGCAGCAGTTCCTGCGTCACACCCTTCTCGAGCTGCTCGAACAGCTGATCCAGCGTCTTGCGACGCGAACCGGCAGCCTGAGCGGCAGCACGCATGCGGGATTCCCGCTTGTCGGCAATCTGTCGTGCCATGCGGTCATCATCGACGACCAGCACGTTGTCACCTGCACCGGGCACGGCCGTGAGGCCAAGCACCTGCACGGGCATCGACGGCAGCGCCTCGGTGAGGTTCTCACCCTTGTCGTTGATGAGGGCTCGAACGCGGCCATAGGCCGAGCCGGCCACGATGGACTCTCCGATGCGGAGGGTTCCACGATGGATGAGGACGGTCGCGACGGGGCCGCGGCCCTTGTCGAGGTGCGCCTCGATGGCAACGCCTTGGGCGGGCATGTCCGGATTGGCGCGCAGGTCCAGGGCCGCATCGGCAGTCAGGACGACGGCCTCCAGCAGCTTGTCCAGACCGTCGCCGGTCAGGGCTGAGACATCGACGAACTGAGTGTCGCCGCCGTACTCCTCGGGGATGATGCCGAATTCGGAGAGTTCGCCGCGCACCCGCGTGGGGTCGGCTGCCTCCTTGTCCATCTTGTTGACTGCGACGACAATCGGGATATCGGCTGCCTTGGCGTGGTTCAACGCCTCGATGGTCTGCGGCATGACGCCGTCATCGGCCGCCACCACGAGCACCGCGAGGTCCGTGGACTTCGCGCCACGGGCACGCATGGCGGTGAACGCCTCGTGACCGGGGGTGTCGATGAAGGTGATGGCACGACTCTCGTCGTCGACGGTGGTCTGCACCTGATAGGCGCCGATCGCCTGCGTGATACCTCCGGCTTCACCACCTGCGACGTTGCTCTTGCGGAGCGTGTCGAGCAGGCGGGTCTTGCCGTGGTCCACGTGACCCATGACGGTGACGACCGGTGGACGTGCCTCCAGGTCTTCGTCGTCGCCAAGATCCTCACCGAACTCAAGGTCGAAGCTCTCGAGCAGTTCGCGGTCCTCGTCCTCGGGCGAGACGACCTCGATGTTGTACTCGAGCTCAGCGCCCAACACCTCCAGGGTGTCATCGGCGACGGACTGGGTGGCCGTCACCATTTCACCGAGGTGGAAGAGCACCTGCACGAGCTGAGCCGCGTCCACGCCAATCTTGTCGGCCAGATCGCTCAACGAGGCGCCACGGCGCAGACGAACGGTGGCACCGCCACCCTTCGCGAGACGCACACCGCCAATGGCGGGAGCCTCCATCTGGTTGAACTCTTGACGACGCTGCTTCTTCGACTTTCGGCCACGTCGGCCACCAGCCCCGCCGCGCCCGAAGGCGCCTTGGGTGCCACCGGGACGACCACGGCCGCCACCGCCTGGGCGACCGGCGAAGCCACCCATGGGCGGACCGCCGGGACCGCCACCACCGGGTGCGCCCCCGGGACGGCCTCCGCCGCCACCGCCTGGACGACCACGGCCGCCACCTGGACCGCCGGGACGACCGCCGCGAGCGGGGGCCGCACCGACGGATGCGGATTGTTGCTTGGGCATCATCGCCGGGTTGGGGCGGGGCATGCCGGGTGCACCGCCACCGGGGCGCGGCATGCGCTCACCGGGGGCTCCGTCACGACGCGCTTCACCGGGTGCTGCGGGACCACCCTCAGGACGGCTGGGGCGGCGTTGCTGGGTTCCCATTCCCTGTGCCGGGGCGAAGGGATTGTTGCCCGGGCGGGGACCACTCGGACGCTTGGCAGGGCCAGGTGTCGGTCCGCCGGGACGTGGCGGGGCTGGACGAGCCGACGGTCCGGGACCACCTTCGCCGCGTTGCTTGGCTGCGGGCTTGCTGGCGCCGGGTGTGCTGGGGCGAGCCTGAGGGGCTGCAGGACGAGCTGCTGGTTTGGGCGCAGCAGGCTTTGGTCCGGGCATGGCCCCGGGCTTGGGCGCCGAGGCGGCTGGTGCATCCGGCGCAGCGGGGGCTTCGGAAGCCGACGCTGCTGGCGGCGTTGCAGAGGGTGCGGGGGTGACAGGCTTGGACGGAGCTGCAGGAGCCGGGGCTTCAGCAGGGGGTGCTTCCGCGGCCGGGGCAGGTGCACTTTCCGTCGGGGCAGGAGCCGTTGACTTGGCTGCACCTGGCTTGGCAGCCGCCGGACGGGTTGCTTCGGGCTTGGTTTCGTCCTTCGGCTTCTCGCCGAGTGTTTCGCGGATCTTGCGCACCACTGGGGACTCCAGGGTGGAGGACGGACCGCGGACGTATTCGCCCATCTCATTGAGCTTTGTCAAAAGCTCTTTACTGGTGATTCCAACTTCTTTTGCGATCTCGTGGACGCGAGGCTTGGCCACTACTCTCCTTGTAACAAGGCCCAGACCTCACGCCCGGACCTATGGGTTGGTTGTGTTGCTCATCGGTAAGTACTCATCGAGTGGTCATGAGCGTTAGCCCACTTTCTTGTTGCGACCGGAATCTCTCCAGCCGATGCGATGATGGCGCCGAACGCAGATGAACGCCGGGCCGTCGTCCACCTTACCGTGCGGAGGCCTTCTGCTCCCAATCAGGGATCGCACCCGGATCGAGCGTGGCTCCGCGTCCGAAGCACCGTTGGAGCGCTCGCCGCTTCTCCGCCAGTTCCCAACAGCGGGCATCTGCGTGGAGATACCCGCCGCGTCCGGGCAACCGTGGCCGTGTGCCGTCGACGACGAGGTCAGCGCGGCGTACCAGCCGGATCAAAGCTTGCTGCTCCGAGCGGCCGCGGCATCCAAGACAGGTTCGCACGGGGGGTGACATGACGTCCAGCGTAGCCATCTCGGCGCGAACGGTGACACGAAGACAGCCCCGGTAATCAAGCAACTGCCGGGATGGATCTTGATCAGCGCGCCGATGATCCACCTGGGGACTCGGCGACTGTGTCCGGCTGGATGTCTATGCGCCATCCGGTGAGTCGGGCGGCCAGCCGGGCGTTCTGCCCTTCGCGACCGATGGCCAGGGACAGCTGATAGTCAGGCACGATTGCCTGACAGGCACGCTGTGCCTGATCCACCACAGTCACCGAAACAACTTTGGCGGGAGAGAGGGCCTCAGCAACGAACTTCGTTGGGTCCTCGGAGTAATCCACGATGTCGATTTTCTCGGCCCCCAACTCGTTGGTGATGGCGCGCACACGCTGCCCCATGGGGCCGATGCAGGCACCTTTGGCGGAAATGCTGGGATTGTTGCTTCTCACGGCGATCTTGGTGCGGTGCCCCGCTTCGCGGGCCACTTCCATGATCTCGACGACGCCCTGCGCAATCTCCGGCACCTCCAGGGCGAACAGTTTCCGGACGAGGTTGGGATGGGTGCGGGAGACCACCACCTGGGGCCCCTTGACTTCACGGCGCACGCTGACCACGTAGACCTTGATGCGTCGCCCGTGGACGTAGTCCTCTCCCGGGGCCTGCTCCGCCAGGGGCATGAACGCCTCGAGGGTTCCGAGATCCACACGCACGGATTTGGAGGCACGGTCCGCCTGAATGATGCCGGTGAGGATGTCGCCCTCGGTGCCGGCAAAATGACCGAATTTCTGGTCATCCTCAGCCTCCCGCAGGCGTTGAAAGATGACCTGACGTGCCGTGGAGGCAGCAACCCGGCCGAAATCGGAGGGGGTGTCGTCGTAGAAGCCGACAACCTCGTCGTCGTCACCGAACTCGGGAGCCAGTACCGAAACCTTCCCGGTTTTGCGGTCAATCTCCACTTTGACGCCACGCAGCGGGTGCTCCGTCTTGTTGTATGCGTTGAGGAGGGCATCCTCCAGCGTGGTGATGAGGTATTCCAGGGGGATTTCCTTGTCGCGCTCGATCGCGCGCAATGCAGCCAGATCAATGTCCATGGATCTCAGGCCTCTTCTTCCTCGTCGACGACGTCTCCCGTGGGGACTTCCCTGGCGCTGTCATCCTGAAGCGTCTTGGGCGGGTTCATCTCAACTTGCACCACAGCTTTGTTGATCTCGTCCAGCCGTCGCGTCATGTCCTTGCCCTTCACGTCAATGAGCACCGTTTCGTCGGTCACTGACTTGATCCGTCCGGTGATCTCCGATGTACCGGACTTCACGGTCACCAAACGGCCAGTGTTACGGCGAAAATGTTTGGGTTCAGTCAGCGGCTTGCTGACGCCGCGGCTGCTGACCTCAAGCGTGAAGGGAAGCGTTCCCACCGCATCGCTGACGTCCAGCGCCGCCGAGATGTGCGAGGCCGACAAGGAGATGTCATCCAGGAGCGGACCCCGCCCATCCGGACCATCACCGTCGACCGTGATGCGCAGGAGGGAGCGCTTGCCCATGGGCTTGATCTCGAGTTCGTCGAGCTCCAGGCCGCTGTGGGCGAGGATGGGAGTGATGAGTTCCGTGAGCTGTTGTTCGTGCATGGAAGAAACTCCGATTTAAGTTGTGGGCGCAGTCGTCAGCACGCCATCATACGGTACCGAAACGGGCTTCGAGCCGGGACCTCGGGGATCCGTCGAGCAGCGCTTCCTTTTCTCCCGGGACCCGTCCCTCCTCTACGGTTCCACGTAGAATCACGGCTACCCACCACCCTGACGGGGTTGCCGGGTGCTCATTGATCCGCATGCTGCGGTCACGACACAGGAGGTTCGTCGAATGAAGGACACCACTGCCACCCAGCTGTGGTTGGTACGCCACGGAGCAACGAAATGGTCCAGGTCCGGCCAACACACCTCTGTCACCGACCTTCCCCTGCTCCCCGACGGTGAACAGGACGCGCGGAAGGTGGGTGAGCGACTCAAGGGGACAGACTTCGGACTGGTGCTCACGAGTCCACACCGTCGGGCCCGCGACACGGCCGTGGGAGCGGGATTCACAGACGTCGAGGAAGACGCGGATCTCGTGGAATGGGCATACGGCCCGGGCGAGGGGTTGACCTCGGATGAGATCCGGGAGGAGGTGCCCGGTTGGCGCATCTGGACCCACGGCGCCCCGCAGTTCGAGCGTGATGACTGTGCGCCCGGGGAAACGATCGAGGAAGTATCCGCCCGGCTGCGACGAGTGGTGGAGCGCGTCCGAGCATCGGGCGTCGAGCGCGCACTTGTTTTCGCTCATGGTCACTCACTGCGGGCGTTGGCGATGGAGTGGCTGAGCTTCGAGATTGCCATGGGGAAGCACTTCCCGCTGCAGACCGGCACCCTGAGTGTTCTCGGGTATGAGAAGGACAACCCGGCCATCGTGCGGTGGAACGCCGAGACCTGAGTGGAAGTGCTCCGCGCGAGTTAAGGTGTCGCTCATGCCTTGCACCCGCCGCTCGCTCCTACAGCTTCCCGTGCTGGCGGTGGTTGCCACCGGCTGTGCCTCAAGTCCAGTCATCGTGGGGACTCCGGGCGACGTGCCTGCGTCGGTTCCCCCTACCCGATCCGCCGAAGCTGAGGCAGTCGCGACGTGGGTGGAGCGCTTTGCTGCCCTGGTGGACGGATTGTCTCTCACCTCCGCCGCCTGGGCCCCTGACGAGACCAGCCTCGTATGGATCACGGCACTGCAGGATCAGGCGTCAGCTCATCTGTCCCGGGTGGTGACTGCAGATCCCGTGACGGGTGGCCCGACGGTCTTCCCCGCACAGGGCCCTCAGGCCACCTCCAGTCCGTCTCCCGCAACGCTGGAGGAGGCACTGGTCCTGCTCACTGACGAAGTCGCGATCGGTCTGCCGATTCTACGCACCGGCCTCACAGCCGCCTCGGTCGGTCAGGACAGGCTGTTCCACGCCTCGTTGGCCACGGCCGTGACCGCGAGTCTGGCGCCCACGCTGCCTCCAATGGAGGGAGGTGCCGCACCAGCACCATTCGACGATCCCGACGTTTCCCACACGACGAGGGCGGCACTGGAACACGCGCGTGCACTCATTCGCGGACTCGAGCTCGGGCTCGGCCGTCTGCCCTCGTCAGATGCTCTGAGTGAAGCAGGCACGGAGCGTTTGGATGCCGTCAGAAGACTGCGCAACACCCTCATCGCCAGCCTGCCGGATGATCTGCCGGAGATTGACGTGTGGCAATTCCCCAATGACATGGCCACATCGGCAGAGATCCTCGGGGCGTGGGCTGTGCTGGAGAGCAACCTGCTCGACGCCTTCGGGGTCCTGACGGCTGCAGACAGCTCCGGAGCTGCGGACTGGCTGGATCTCATGCTTGGGCAGGTTCCGTGGGTGCATCGCTGGAGCGGACAGCTCCCGTACTGGCCGGGATGGGTCTCCCCGTCCTGAGATCTTCCGGGGTTCAGGCGCCCGCCAACTCCAGTACTGCACTGACGGCGTCGGCCACCGCCACCTCGGAACGTGCACCGGTGGCACGGTTGCGGACCTCGACGACGCCGTCGGCCAGCCCGCGGCCCACCACGACGATGATGGGCATGCCCAGGATCTCGCCGTCCGCGAACTTCACGCCCGGGCTGGCCTTTCGGTCGTCGAGGAGCACGTCGAGCCCCTGCTGCGAGAGTTCACCGGCGATGCGATCTGCCTCCTCGAAGACGGCAGCGTCCTTGCCGGTGGCCAGGATCTGCACCTGGTACGGCGCCAGCTCCAGCGGCCAGCACAGTCCCTTGTCGTCACAGGTCGTTTCCGCCACCGCCGCGACGGCGCGCGAAACGCCCACGCCATAGGAACCCATGGTCACTGTGACCAGCTTGCCGTTGTTGTCCAGCACCTTCAGACCCAGAGCGTCGGCGTAGCGACGGCCGAGCTGGAAGATGTGGCCCATCTCAATGCCACGGGCAAGCTGCATGGGGCCCGAACCATCAGGTGCCGGGTCGCCATCGCGGACATCAGCGACATCCAGCACGCCGTCGGGAGTGAAATCGCGGCCCATCGTGACACCCGTCAGGTGCTGATCGACGGCGTTGGCGCCCGTCACCCAGTGGCTTCCGGTGACGATGCGGGGATCCACCACGTACCGAATGCTGGAAGCGGACTCCTCCCCCAGCACCGCCTGTCCGGCCGCGTCGACGGGTCCCATGAAGCCCACCTTCAGAACAGGGTGCTTCTCGAAATCCTCCGCGTTGAATGGAGCGACCGTGGATGGCTCGAACACCGCTTCGAGCCGTTTGGCGTCAACATCGCGATCGCCCGGCAACCCGACGATCAGTGGTTCGGTTGTGCCATCAGGACGCGTGAGCACGTAGGCAATATTCTTCAACATCTGGTCGGCAGTCCACGGCTCGCTCTGCGGATGCTCGGCGTTCAAAAAGTCCACCACAGCGGAGATGCTGCCGGCTGCCGGGGTGTCGACCACCGTCATCTCCGGGGCCTCGTCAATGCTGAGCGCTTCCGGGGGCGCCACACGGACCGCCTCAACATTGGCCGCATACCCACCGGGTGAGCGAACGAAGGTGTCCTCGCCATTGGGAGCGACGGCGAGGAATTCCTCGGAGGCCGAGCCGCCCATCGCTCCGGCCATGGCCGAAACGATGACGTAGTTGAGTCCCAAACGGTCGAAGATGCGGACATAGGCGTCGCGGTGAGCCTGATAGCTGGCGTCCAGACCGGCGTCGTCGATGTCGAAGGAGTAGGAGTCTTTCATGACGAATTCGCGGCCGCGCAGCACCCCGGCGCGGGGGCGTGCCTCGTCGCGGTACTTGGTCTGGATCTGGAACAGCGACAGCGGCAGATCCTTGTAGGAGTTGTACATGTCCTTCACCGTCAGGGTGAAGATCTCCTCGTGGGTGGGGCCCAGCAGCATGTCATTGCCACGGCGGTCCTTGAGGCGGAAAAGGTTGTCACCGTAGTCCGTCCAGCGATTGGTTGTCTCATAGGGTTCCCGCGGCAGCAGCGCCGGGAAGTGCACCTCCTGCGCACCCATCGCCAGCATCTCCTCCCGCACGATGCCCTCCACCTTCTGCAGCACCTTCATGCCGAGCGGCAGCCAGGAGTAGATGCCGGGCGCGACGCGCCTGATGTATCCGGCGCGCACCAGCCAGCGGTGGCTGGGGACCTCTGCGTCGACGGGATCGTCCCGCAGGGTTCGGACGAACAGGCGGGAAAGCTTCTCGATCACGGGACATCCTTAGGACAAGCGGTGGGACTCGGGCAAACTCTAGCGCCCGCTATTGTCATCGGCCTCACGCGCCAACACTCAGTACTACAGACGGACGTGATCTGAGCCGCGACTGCCCGGTTCAGATTGCGAATGCCCCTACTGGCGCCCACGGGTGGCTTCCCCGCCAAGGATGCAGCAGGCGATCGACAAAACCTTGGTCCGTCTCAAGAACGCCGCCGAATCCGACGAAAGCTCAACCGCCGGAGACTGACCCCGCACGTGTCGAGGCCCCGAACCACACGGTCCGGGGCCTCGATGTAGCGCTTGCGAGATGACTCACTCGTCGTCGACGACTGACCCCTTCACCAAGTCCTGGCCGGTGGCCTTGGAGGACCTGGTGGAGATGATGTTCATCAGGTCGATGCCCGTGGTGTTCTTGATCATCTCGACGGTCTGCAGCACATTGTCATTGACTGCCTTCGGCAGTGCGGCGGCGCCGTCGGTGGAGACTACCGTGAGCTTGTCGATGTTGCCCATGGGGGCAGCCACCTTCTCAGCCACCTCCGGCAGGACCTCGATGAGCATCTGCAGAACGGCTGCATCGTTGTAGTTCTTGAACGCTGCAGCTCGCTTGTCCATGGCCTCGGCCTCGGCTGAACCGATGGCAGCCACGGATGCGGCCTGGGCCTCACCCTCCGCACGCACGGCGTCCGCCTCGGCGATACGGCGGGCCTTCTCGGCCTCACCACGCTTGGCACCTTCGATGGCTTCCGCCTCGGCGAGTGCGGAGCGGCGGGACTGTTCGCCGACGCCTGTCAGGCGTGCCTTCTCAGCTTCCGCTTCTGCGTTGGCGATCGAGGACGCCTTCCGGGCCTCGGCCTCGAAGATCTCAGAGTTGCGACGCCCCTGCGCCTCGGTCTCGGCCTGGTACCGGCGCGCGTCGGCGGGCTTGCGGACCTCCGTGTCGAGCTGCCGGTCCTTCAGAGCTGCTTGACGAACTGCCACCTTCTCCTGCTCGGCGAGGATGGCCTGATCGCGATCGGCCTGGGCCAGTGGGCCGGACGCGGCAGCCTGTGCCTTGGCTGCGTCGGTCTCCGACTTGATCTCGGATTCCTTCAGCACCAGAGAACGCTGCGATATGGCGATCTCCTGTTCTGCGGCAAGACGTGCTTGCTCTGCTTCCCGGCGAGCGAGTGCCTCGGCCACGGCCGCGGTGCGGTTCAGCTTGGCGGACTCAGGACGCCCGAGGTCGGAGAGGTAACTGCCGTCGTCGGTGATGTCCTGGATCTGGAATGTGTCGAGCACCAGTCCTTGGCCCGTGAGGGAGGATTCGGCCTCGTCGGCGACGCGTTGCGCGAAGGCTGCACGGTCGCGGATGATCTGTTCCACCGACAACGAGCCGACGATGGAGCGCAGGGAACCGGCGAGGGTCTCCTGCGTGAAGGTCTCCACCTCTTCCTGCTGGGTGAGGAAACGTTGAGCAGCGGCGCGGATGGAATCCTCATTGCCACCCACCTTGACGATGGCGACACCGTCGAGGTTCAGCTTGACGCCCTGACCGGACACGGCGGCCCGGATCTGAACCATGATGCGACGGCTGGACAGGTCCAGGATGTGGAGGCGTTGGATGAAGGGGACGACGAACACGCCACCACCCATAATGACCTTCTGGGCACTCAGGTCAGTGGAGACCTCGCCGGTCTCCGGGTTGGTGACCGCCTTCCCCTTCTGGCCGGTGATGATGTATGCCTCATTGGGGCGGGCGACCTTGTAGCGGCTGGCGATGAGCCAGACCAGGAGGATGACGAGCAGTACAGCTCCGCCAATCCCCACTACGAGTGGGTCTAAATCAAACATGAACTACTTCCTCTTTTGTTTGGACGAGGGAATTGTGCACTTCACAAGGTGTCTGGCGTGTCCGGGAGGGCGCGGCTGGGGGTGACCTCAACGGCCGTCGGCGAGACGATGGCAGAAACCCAGACCTCCGTGCCGGCCGTGATGGGAATGTCGCTGCGGGCTGCACGCTTGCGGGACTGACCGGAGCCGAGAATCCGTACCTCCCCGAAACCCCCGGCGGGGATATCAGTGATCACGCGGGCAGTTGAACCCACCATGGAGCGTGACTTGAACGTGGAGTGCGCTTCGCTGCGTTTCAGCCAGCCGGTGAATGCTGCAGCTCCCCAGGCGGCGAGGATGCCAGCGACGACACCCACGATGACAGCAATCCACGTGACGTTCAGGATGGATAGCGAAATGACACCCCCGAAGCCGAAGGCTCCGAGGAAGGCGGCAATGCTTGCAAGGGAAAAGAGATCTCCGCCCAGAACATCCAGGTCAATCAAGCCATCAACGATGTCGCCGAGCAGGATGGACAGGAGCACGACGACGATGCCGATGACTCCGACCACCAAGAAAAGTGTCACGCTGCCCTGCCTTCACTGTCTCCCTCGATGGTACCGGGCTCCCGAAGGGTGGGTGGGTCTGGGTGTCTCCTCTGTGCGATTTTCGATATACAACCCGCTAGAGCACTCGCCGCCCGGGCGACGAACGCCTCGATGGGTCCCCTACCCACCGTGACCGTCCACAACATGCATCCGATCGTCACCCCGATCGTCATCGGCCAGAACGGTTGCAGCGCCCGGAAGTCCTGGCCGGTCACCGTCCCTGATTGGGTGTGCATCCACCCCGCCCAGATGACCAGGTGGGCCACGTAGGCGGTCAGCGGCATCGCGCCCACCGCCCGCACCGGCCACATCAACCAGCGCAACGTCGGCGTGGAGCAGACGAGGACGCTGACCGCGAGCATCGCGAGCGCGAACCCTCCCGAACCGAATGCCTCACCAACTCCGGAAGCGTGCGGTGTGTCCTGGAAGACCGTGAGCAGCCACATACCCATTCCGGGTGTCTCTGCTTGCCCAGTGCTCTGAGCGAGGGCTCGATCACCGATGGTCCCGAAACCGACGTACCCGATCACCGCTGAACCGGTCCCCAACAGCAGGAGCACGACCGCACCTTGCCCGCATTCACGCAGCAGCCGTCCGGCGCCGATACCCGCAGCCGCGAAGGCAACCCAGAGCACGAAGGGGTAGTTCCAGCCCAGCAAGTTGAACAGTTCACTGGGATGCCCGGGCTGGAGGACCGCCACATATCGGTCGATCGCGGTGACGATGAAGGGAGCCACCAGAGCAAAGGCGACGGCCAGCATGAACAGCGTGCGGGTACGGAACCTGATCAACACCACGGCGTAGGCGAACAGCATGGCATAGGCGGGCAGAATCACGATCACTGGCACTTCCACCAGCACAAGGATCGCTCCCACCACCCAGATCGTCGCTGCCCGGCTCAGCAGCCTCACTGTTGTGGACGCTCTGGGCACGTCTGGACCCTCTGGCAGACGTCGGGGTTCTGCGAAAGCGAGGCTCAGCGAAACGCCTGCGAGAGTGGCAAACAAGATGGACGAGCGCCCCACAGCGAGCCCTGTCCACGTCTGAGGATCGCTCCATCGCAGGGCGGGGGTGGCCACGAGATGGGCGGCGAACATCCCCACCAGCGCCACCCCTCGCGCCAGGTCGACTCCCGGCATCCGTTGAAGGGGTTCCAGTCGGCTCGCTGGACTGCGGGACCGCGGGGTGCGCCAGCCGACTGCGGGGGTGATGGGTTCAGACGACATCCTGACGGCCTCTCAGCTGCAAAGTGCGGTGTCTCGGTGCCCTGCATTCTCAGTTCTTTCCCATCGTAGCGGCGGCCTGGAGAGACCACGCAGACCTCAGGGTCCGGTCTCTGCTCACACGGGGGATCCTGCGGGCTCAGCCCTGCCGTGGAGTGCGGTAGCGGACGGCGATCATGTAACCCGTGTAGCCCAGCAGACCGACGAGGTACACCGCCACCATGACCCAGAACCAACCACCCAGTCCCGGCTGCTCACGCTGGGCCTGCGCCACGATCATGACCCACAGCCCCGTGAGGAAGAGCAGCGTCGCAGCACCCATGCCATAGATGTCCGGCACGATCCGGCGGTTCAGAACCTGGCGCCGCTCAGCGCTGGACAACCACCACTGCTTGTCCTTCTGTGGAATGTTGAGCAATGTCTCGGGAGCGCGGGGAACCAGAGTGGCCAATCCCCAGAAGACCAGGGCCATGAAGACCGTCATCAGCCCCATCCAGATGACGCTTTCGGTTCTGGACCCCCACCCGTCGACCTCACCGGAGGGGCCGAAGTGCATGGGCACCCGATCGGGCAGCACGAACCACGCGATCACGGTGGCCCCCAGGCCAGCGAGCACGGTGATCCAGAAAATTACACGAGCCATGCTGCTCCATCATTCCACACGAGCCAGATGCTACCGACGCAGCTTCGGCGCCAGAGGTTTCAAAACGTCACTGACACTCCTACTCAACCACCGGAAAACTCCCCCGCTCGTCAAGTAGCGAGCGGCAGCGAGCATGTCGAGACGCCAACCGCACACCAAAGGTTTCGACACGTCATTGACGCTCCTGCTCAGTCTCCGGGAAGGCTCGTCTTGCCGTCAGCCAGGGCGGCAGCAAACGAGGGCGTCGTCGGCACATCTGCGATCAGCGCCGCCTGGTAGGCGTGGTAGACATCAGGCTTGCCGGACCACGTTCCGGACGCCGGCTCATTGGCAGCGTCGAGTTCATGGTGCCAGGAGCCCAGCTCGTGATCGATCAAGTACTTCTCCGCATAGTCCCACCAGCGCCGAAGGTCCTCGACGTAGCGTGCGTCGCCGGTCACGCGATGCAGAACGGTCGCCGTGCCGATCGCTTCCGCCACCACCCAGTGCATCCGGGCGTGCACCACTGGTGTGCCGTCCCAATCGGTGGTGTAGACAAAACCGTCCGCGCCGTCGACGGCCCAGCCATCCGCGACCGCCCGGTCGTAGAGGGCCACGGATGCCTCCTTGAGTCCCGATGGAGCATTCTCGCCCAGACTCTCATCGACAGCGACCAGCAGCCGAGCCCACTCCATGCCATGACCGACGGTGGCGCCGTAAGGGCGGAAAGCATCGGCAGGCTGGTCCCGGTTGTATTGCAACATCGGTGACCAGTCGGCGGTGAAATGCTCGGGAATCCGCCAACTGTTGTCGCCGGCCAGCGCCACGACCCGCTCAGCAATCCGCCCCGCGCGCCGATGCCACGTGCGGTCCGACGTCACGTCCCCAGCAGCGAGGAAGGCCTCGACGGTGTGCATGTTGGCGTTCACGCCGCGGTAGTCGTCCAGAGATGTCCAGGACCTGTTCCATTCCTCCACCACGGTGCCGGTGGTCTCATCCCAGAAGTGAGCATCCATCACACTGGTTGCCATCTTCAACAGCTGTTCGGCTCCCGGCACACCGGCCATCAGGGCGCTCGTCGCGGCGAGGATAACGAAAGCATGCGCGTAAGCCTGCTTGGCGCCCTCCGGGGATCCATCGGGCTGGATCGATGCGTACCAGCCACCGAACTCGGCATCCTGCAGTGGACCGGCTGTCAGCGCGCGCACGCCATGCTCGGCGAGCGCCGCCAGTTCGTCGCGATCAGGCCCACCAGCAGCGGGCGGCTCGTCGGCGAGGACTCCCAGGCTGAATACATGCGTCATGCGACACACTACGAACAGAGGCATCGACTGTTCCGGATCCACCGCACCAGTGTCGTCGAGATAGCCGAAACCATCGTCAGTCTTGGCTGAGCTGGCAAAGCGGAGGAGCTCTGCCCTCTGGGCAGCGCGGTACTCGAACTCTCCGGGAATCATGATGTCACCTTTGTCGGGTGGAATGTGGTTGCACGCTTACGGCCACACTAGCGAGGGCCGACATCTCCGTGTGGAACTCTTCGACATCGCCTCTCACCTGTTGCTCGGTCGGTAGAAGTGGTGGCGTGCACGCCACCACTTCTACCAAGCAGCGCAGACGGCCCAGACGCACTGCGTCGGGGCCGTCTCGCGTTGTGACTGCTGGAGATCAGCGGGCTGCTGAGCCTTCAACGTAGTCGGAGTCCGACTTGTCCACCCAGCTCATGAGCTTGCGCAGTTCGCGGCCCGTGGTCTCAATGGGGTGCTGCTCGCCCTTGGCGCGCAGTTCCTTGAACTCGGGGGCGCCAGCGTCCTGGTCATCGATGAAGCGCTGCGCGAACTTCCCGCTCTGGATGTCAGCCAGAACATCCTTCATGCTCGCCTTCACACGTTCGTCGATCACGCGGGGACCCGAGACGTAATCGCCGTACTCCGCGGTGTCGGAGATGCTCCAGCGCTGCTTGGCGATGCCGCCCTCGTACATGAGGTCGACGATCAGCTTCAACTCATGGAGGCACTCGAAGTACGCCACCTCCGGCTGGTAGCCAGCCTCGGTGAGGGTTTCGAACCCTGCCTGCACCAGCGCTGAGGCGCCGCCACACAGAACGGCCTGCTCACCGAAGAGGTCCGTCTCGGTCTCCTCGGTGAAGGTGGTCCGGATGCCGCCCGCGCGCAGGGCACCGATGGCCTTGGCGTAGCTCAGCGCCAACGGCCAGGCGTTGCCGGAGGCATCCACCTCTACGGCGATGATGGCCGGCACTCCCCGGCCGTTCTCGTACTCGCGACGCACCAGGTGGCCCGGGCCCTTGGGTGCCACCATGCAGACGTCGACGCCCTCGGGCGCCGTGATGTAGCCGAAGCGGACGTTGAAGCCGTGCGCGAAGAACAGCGCGTCACCAGCGGCCAGGTTGGGCTCAATGTCTTCGGCGTAGACCTTCCGCTGCACCTGGTCAGGGGCGAGGATCATGATGAGATCCGCTTCCTCGACGGCTTCGGCCACGGACACCACACGCAGCCCCTCGGCCTCGGCCTTGGCGGCCGAAGGGCTTCCGGGACGCAGGCCGACGCGGACGTCAACACCCGAGTCACGAAGACTCAGTGCGTGGGCGTGGCCCTGCGAGCCATAACCGATGACGGCAACCTGGCGATCCTGAATGATCGACAGGTCAGCGTCGGAGTCGTAGAACATCTCTGCTGCCATGATTCTTTGTTGTCCTTCTTTGTCGGGAAACGGTTACATGTAGTTGTTTGCAGAACCTACCCCGTCGAGGACGGGCGTCCCTGCGGGGGGCCCACGGCGGGCCTGCCCCCGGTGTGCGGTTTGTGTTCGCTGAGGGTCTTGGCGCCGCGGCCGAGCGCCACCTGTCCCGATTGGACGAGTTCCTGGACCCCGTGGGACGAGAGCATTTCCAGCAGCGCCGCCAACTTCTCGCTGCTGCCTGTGGCCTCAATAGTGATGGAATCAGCCGACACATCCACCGCTTTCCCACGGAAGAGGCTGACCACATCGATGATCTGGCTGCGCGTGTGAACATCCGCCCGCACCTTCACCAGCACCATCTCACGACGCACCGTGTTGGGCCCGAGCTCCAGCACCTTCCGCACCTCGATCAGCTTGTTGAGCTGCTTGACTATTTGCTCGAGCGCGGCATCATCCTCGGCGTTGGCCACCACTGTCATACGGCTGATTTCCGGCCGTTCAGTGGGGCCGACCGCCAAGGATTCAATGTTGAAACCTCGGCGCGAGAACAGGGCGGCGATGCGCGTCAGGACGCCTGGCTTGTTGGAGACCAGAATGCTCAGGGTATGGGTACTCACAGCAGCTCCTCTTCCCAATCGGGGGCCATGTCGCGGGCCACTTGGATCTCGTCATTGCTGGTACCGGCGGAGACCATCGGCCACACCATCGCGTCCTTGTGGACCACGAACTCCACCACGACGGGCCGATCATTGATCTCGAGTGCCTGCTTGATGGCTGTTTCCATCTCTTCTTCGTTCGTCGCTTTCAGTCCCACACAGCCCATGGCCTCGGCCAGCATCTGGAAGTTCGGAATGGACTCAGTGTGCAGGTCCGTGTTGGAGTAGCGCTCGTTGTAGAACAGGCTCTGCCACTGCCTGACCATGCCCAGCGCGTGGTTGTTGATCACGGCGATCTTGATGGGGATGTTGTTCAGCGCGCAGGTGACAAGTTCCTGATTGGTCATCTGGAAGCAGCCGTCACCGTCGATGCCCCACACCGTGGATTCCGGACAGGCCACCTTGGCGCCCATGGCTGCGGGAACGCAGAAGCCCATGGTGCCAGCTCCACCGGAGTTCAGCCATTTGTTGGGGTGCTCGTGTGGCAGGTAGTGGGCAGACCACATCTGGTGTTGACCCACACCCGCGGCGTAAATGGTGTCCTGCGGGCTCAGCTCCCCGATTCGCTGGATGACCTCCTGCGGGGACAGCCGGCCGTCTGGTGCTTCATCCCAGTTGGGTTGGTACTTGGCGCGCATGCCCTTCAGCTTGGTGCGCCACGGATCGATGGCGGGCGGCTCGACGCCCGTGAACTCATCGTTCAGCAACCGCATCGTCTCCCTGCAGTCGCCAACGATTGGGATGTCCACGGCCTTGTTCTTGCCGATCTCGGCCGGGTCAATGTCTGCGTGAATGACCTTGGCATGGGGGGCGAAGGTGTCCAGTTTGCCCGTGACCCGGTCATCGAAACGGGTGCCGATGGCGATGAGGAGATCGGCCTTCTGCAGTGCGCCAACGGCTGCGACGGTGCCGTGCATCCCGGGCATACCCATGTTCAGCTCACATGTATCGGGCAGCACTCCCCGAGCCATCAACGTGGTGACCACCGGAATCTGTGTGCGTTCGACGAGCTCGGCAAGTTCCGCATGGGCGCGGGCGCTGATGACACCGCCGCCGATGTAGAGGACCGGCTTGCGTGCCTCCATGATCATTTTCGACGCGGCCCGGATCTGCTTGATGTGCGGTTTCGTCGTGGGCTTGTATCCCGGCAGATCCAGATCCGCCGGCCACACGAAGGGGGCTGTATTGGCCAGGGCATCCTTGGCGATGTCAACGAGTACGGGTCCCGGGCGCCCGGTGGAAGCGATGTGGAAGGCCTCTCGAATGGCCAACGGGATGTCCTCGGTGCGCTTGATGAGGAAGCTGTGCTTGGTAATGGGCATCACGATGCCGCGGATGTCCGCCTCCTGGAAGGCGTCCGTGCCGATGGAGGTGGAATTCACCTGACCGGTGATGGCAACGAGCGGAGTCGAATCCATGTAGGCATTGCCGATCGGTGTCACCAGGTTGGTTGCTCCCGGCCCGGACGTGGCGATACACACACCCACCTTCCCGGTGGCCATTGCGTAGCCCTCGGCCGCGTGCCCGGCGCCCTGCTCGTGCCGCACCAGGATATGGCGAATGCTGCTGTCGTAGAGCGGGTCATAAGCCGGCAGGATGGCGCCACCGGGGATGCCGAACATTACCTCTACCCCAACTCGTTCAAGAGATTCAACGAGCGCCTGCGCGCCTGTCAACAGCTGGTTGTCGGTGTCCGACATGGGTGCTTCTCCCTTCGGGTCATGGGTGGCGATCTCGGCCAACAAAAAACCCCCGGCGCCGGAAGGCACGCGAGGGGGCGTTTCGCTGGAGTTGCTGCGAAACGCTTTAGAAAATTACGAGGTACTGGGCTTCGATCACAGAACAACAATCGCTCAGGACTGCTGTCGTGTCAAGCAGTGATCTTTTCGTCCTGCATAGTGAGACGGGCCGAGAATCTTCTCGGCCCGCCCCACTGCAATGTTGCCGGTCTCAGGAGACGCGGACGTCGTCCCGGACGTCGTCACGCACGACTCGTGCAACTGCCGGTTTGATACTCATCAGCGCCCAACCGATCAGGCCGAACATGACGCCCAACCCGATGACCATCGCCGAGACACCGAAGGCAAGCACGGAAGTGAACAGGGAGGCCCTGAGGAAGGACGCGTTCATCACGGTGCCGCGCTGTTCGCTGTACTGCTCCGCCAGTTCTGTGTCACCTTCCGCCTCGGCTTGACGTGCCATATCGCCCAGCTCGGCGTAGGTGTTGCCTCCGGATGCCTCAAGCGCATGCACATTGATGATGTCAGCCTGCGAATAGGCGGAGAAAGGACCGTCCACCTTGTCGCCGGCGAGGAACGCCGCATCGTCGGGAACAATGATGTTCTCATCAGCCAGCTGTTGGCTGACCATCGTATAGGTCACCGCCCCGGCGACGATCAGGAGAATGCCTGCGATGAGAGAAATAACGCCGACAATTTTGGCGGTCTTCATATGATGCTCCGTTCCTTGGGAATCCGACTGAGGTTTCAGAGGGATGATCATGAGTTACACAGAGTAGTAGACGCACTCACGAAGGGCGAGCGCACCCCTTGAATAATGACGACCAGAGTGCTACATGGAAATCACCCCGCGTCACAGGTCACGCATCGCCAGTGGTCAGCATCGTGTGCACCTCATCGAGATCCCGGTGAATCGTGCCACGTATGTTCGCGATGCCGGGCGACTCTGCATGGCGGGGCAGAACATGAATGTGTGCATGAAAGACGGCTTGTCCGGAGTCGGGACCAACGTTGGTCAACACGTTGAACCCCGTGGCGCCCAACTGCTCCCGCAGAATCTGGCTGACGGCCAGCACCGCGGGCGCAACCTCCGTCAGAACGTGAACATCGCCCAGCGCATGCTCAACGTGGCGACGCGGCACCACCAGCGTGTGTCCCTCCTGCCACGGCTCAACGTCGAGGAAGGCGAACGCCTTGTCGTCGGCGTACACCGCTTTGGATGGAATATTCCCCGCGACGATGTTGCAGAACAAACAATCAGACATGTGACACTTCCCTTTCACTATCGGACGGTGTGGCCGGCAGCACTCAGTGCATCCTTGACCTCCGCGACCGTCAACCGCTGGTAGTGGAAGACGCTGGCTGCCAGCACCGCGTCGGCACCGGCGTCGGCTGCCTCGACGAAATGTTGTGCGGTGCCAGCACCACCGGAGGCAATGAGGGGCACGTCCACAACGTTGCGGATGGCGCAAATCATTTCGAGGTCGAAGCCCGTGGTGGTGCCGTCCGCGTCCATGGAATTCAGCAGCACCTCGCCCACGCCCCGGGACACGGCATCCCGGGCCCACTCGACGGCATCCCGGCCGGCTGATCTGCGACCGCCGTGGGTGGTCACACCGAACCCCGAGGGCATGGATTCTTCCCGTCGGGCATCGAGCGAGAGCACGAGAACCTGGTTGCCGAACCTGGCGGAGATCTCGTTGATGACGTCGGGACGCTCCAGAGCGCCGGTGTTGATGCCGGCCTTGTCAGCGCCACAGCGCAGCAGCGAGTCAACATCCGCAACGCTGCGCACTCCCCCGCCCACGGTCAACGGGATCAGAACGGTCTCTGCACACCTGGACACCATCTCGCGGGTGGTTGCCCTGCCGTCGGAGGATGCGGAAATGTCGAGGAACACCAACTCATCCGCACCGGCCGCGCTGTAGGTTGCGGCAAGTTCCACAGGGTCCCCGGCATCACGCAGGTTTTCGAAATTGACCCCTTTGACGACGCGTCCGTCATGGACGTCGAGACAGGGAATCACGCGCAGAGCAACGGCCATGGCACAACCCTAGCGAAGCCGTGGTTGTAGGGAGCTGCTTGTCAGTGCCGCGCTTTCAGTCCTCCTCGATGTCCACGTCGACGACACCCCTGCGCATGGTGTCAACTACTTCAAGGCATGTGCGGCGCAGGTCACCGGGGCCAGCGGCCTGAGCCAACTGCCCAGCGAAATCCACCACCTGACGCACCCAGCGAACGAAATCACCCGCCGATAGCTGACCATGCGCAAGAACCTTGGCGAGCTCCTGACCGCTGGACCAGCGCCAGGCCACCTCTGCGAAGCCGATGTCCGGCTCCCGGCCGCGGTCGCGACGGTGTTTGCGCTCCAGCAGCCCCACCTCACGCCAGACCTGCCGCAGTTCCGATTGCGCACGCTCGCTCGCCGCGTCGGGCATGCGCGGGCTGCGCATCTCCCGCGACGGCCGGGATTCGTACAGCATCGTGGAGATGACGGCGGCCAGCTCCGGGGCGTCGAGCCCGTCGAAGACGTCACGACGGATGCACTCAGCGGCCACGAGGTCCAGCTCGTTGTAGATCCGGCGCAACATGCGACCGGCATCGGTCAGTTCGTCGCCGTCGAGGTAGCCCAGCTCTTCCAGCACAGCGCAAACACGATCAAACTGCGTGCCGAGGGAGTTGGTGCGCATGGCAATGTCCGCCTCGCTCTTGCGACGCTCACGTTCCAGGCGGATGATCTTCGCCGCCGCGACGGCGTGGATCTCTCTGTCCTCACACTGGTGGCAGGGATGATTCTTCAGCTCGCGCCGCAGCTCGGCGATGCGTGCCATGTGGGATTCGTCCGTGGGTGCGACGAATACTTCGGGCTCGTCGGGATCGACGGTGTCCAGCTTGTTGGACATTGCCGAGAGCAGAGCTCGGCGCTCGGCGCGGTCCCGCACGCTGAAACGGCGGGGCACCCGTACACGCCCCACGGCCATCGGAGGGCTCAGCAGGTCATGGGGTTGCAGCCGCAGCACGGTGTGGTCCGCTGAGATCACCTGCACCCACGGCACGGAATCGCGCTGCGCCTTCTGACCGACTCCCAGCACCACACTCCAGCCCTGCCGGGCCACGTGGATGATGTCGCCCGGCACCAGAGCAGCGACGGCGTCAGCAGTCTCAGTTGCGCGCCTCGCGCGACGTTGCTTCGCGCTGCTGGCTTCGAGCCCGGAGATCTCGTCCCGCAATTCAGCGTAGGACATGAAGTCACCGAGATGGCACTCCATCGCCTCCTGCGCATCCGCCAGTTCCTCCGTTGCCCGTCGGCCCACCCGGGCAGAGGTGACCACCGACTTGTCCGTCTGGAACTGGGCGAAACTCTGATTCAGGAGTTCGCGTGCGCGCACCCGGCCCAGCGTCGCGGTGAGGTTGACTGCCATGTTGTAGCTGGGCGCGAAGCTGGAACGCAGAGGATAGGTGCGTCGTGATGCAAGCCCGGCCACAGCCCGCGGATCCATCCCGGCTTGCCACAGTACGACGGCGTGCCCCTCGACATCGATGCCGCGCCGTCCAGCCCTGCCGGTCAGCTGCGTGTACTCCCCGGGTGTGATGTCCACGTGGGCCTCGCCGTTGTACTTGACGAGCTTCTCCAACACGACCGTGCGCGCCGGCATGTTGATGCCCAGTGCCAGGGTTTCGGTCGCAAAAACGAGTTTGAGCGCCCCACTGGCAAAGCCCTCCTCGACGATGGCTTTGAATGCTGGCAGCACGCCCGCGTGGTGGGCCGCAATCCCGGAGCGCAGAGCGAACCGGAAATCCTCATAGTCCAGCGCATCCAGGTCTGCCATGGACAGTCCCGCGGTGTGTCTGTCGGCGATCTCCTCCAAGGCGCGGGCCTCGGCACGAGTCGTCAGCTGCACACCCGAGTGCAGCAATTGTTGGACGGCACCGTCGCACCCCACGCGGGAGAAGATGAAGACGATGGCGGGCAGCAGATCTGCCTGTTCGAGAACCCGAGCCATGTCGTCGCGACGGGTGGGTTTGGTGGCGAACCTCGGATGCGTCGCACCACCGAACTGCCCCGATCCCCTACCTCCTCCGTTCGGCTTGCCCTTCCCAGAGCGCCCGCGGGGTCGACGCGAGTCGTCGCGGACCTGGGTGGCCTCCCCTTTGCTGACCCGCATCAGTTCTTTGTTCACCCGTGCCGCACGGGCACCCGGCAACTCCTGTGCCGTGGGAGCCACTCCATCAAAGAGGTCCACGAGCCGCCGTCCCACCAGTACCTGTTGGAAAAGCGGCACTGGCCGACGCTCCGAGAGCACCACGCTGAACTCTCCCCGCACGGTCCGGAGCCAGTCGCCGAAGTCCTCCACGTTGCTGACGGTGGCGGACAGCGCGATGATCGAGACCGAGGGGGCAAGCCCCAGGATCACTTCCTCCCAGACGGCACCGCGGAAGCGGTCGGCCAAGTAGTGCACCTCGTCCATGACCACGAACCCAAGGTTGCCCAGGGTGGGTGAGCCCGCATAGATCATGTTGCGCAGCACCTCGGTGGTCATCACCACGATCTGCGCCTCGGGGTTGACGGAGCTGTCGCCGGTCAGCAGTCCCACACGATCTGAACCCCATCGCTCGACGAGATCGTGGTACTTCTGATTACTGAGGGCCTTGATGGGGGTGGTGTAGAAGCACTTCCGCCACTGCTGCACGGCGGTCCACACGGCGAACTCCCCCACCACCGTTTTGCCTGCGCCGGTCGGCGCAGCCACGAGAACGCCATGGCCCTCCGCGAGGGCCTCGCAGCCCTCGATCTGGTACGGATCGAGCCCAAATGGATAGTCGCGGGAGAACTCCGCCACATCGGGATGCAGGGTGGAGGTTTCTTCTGTCACGCTTTCACGGTAGCAGCGGGATGGGAAGGATCCACGAACACCTTGAGGACACCCGGCGCGGCTGTCACGGTGACCGGCACATCTCCCAGTTCCTCGCCGTCACCCATGCAGAAGAGGTCCTCCCCTGCGATTTCCACCTGGTGGGCCCTGAATTGTTGGACGTTGGGGTGTTTTGCGAATCTCCCGGAGTACATCAGGGGCAGCAGTCGCAACAGCGTGGTGCGCGAGACGGGATCGACAATGGTGACATCCAGCCTGCCGTCGGCAGGATCCGCGTCGGGAGCTATCCTCATGCCGCCGCCGAACATCCCTGTATTGCAGACCGCCACAATCATGGCCTCCTGGATGCGCAGTACGCCGTCGATCCGCAGACGATAGCGCAGCGGGGAGAAGTGGACTAGTTCACGCAGCGCCACCCAGCCGTAACTGAGGCTGCCGAAACGCAGAGAAATGTCATTGGTGGCCCGGTTCACCCGTGCGTCATACCCCGTGGAGAGGACCGCACCCACGTAGCGTGACGGGTACGCCTCGTTGGACATGTGAGCGAGGTCCACGGTGCGGGTGACGCCGGCACAGATGGCGTCCACCGCTCCCGACAGATTCTTCGGCACGCCCACCCCGCGGGCGAAGTCATTGCCCGTCCCTGCAGGAATGACACCCAGTGTCGCCTCCGTACCGGCGCAGGCATTGAGGCCCAGGTGGGCCATGCCGTCGCCCCCCATGACGATGACGGCGTCGCCGTCGCGAGCAGCGCTGGCTGCCGCACGGGTCAGTTTCTCGGATTCAGTCCATGAGTCCGATGTGACCACGGCCACCTCCGCGGTGGGCAGACAATCCCGCAGGGCCCTCGCAACACGGGGCAACTCCCTGCCAGAGCGTCCCCCACCGGAGCCCTCATTGACGACGAGGGTGTAGAGACGGGGCTTGGCAAGTTCACTCATGAAGAGTTGTTCACGCGCCGTCGTTCACATCAATGGACCATTCCGTGACATCGTCTTTCGTGATGCCCTTTCGTTTGTCGAGGATGAGGCAGATGGCCTCCGCGATCATGTACAGCAGCGTCATCGGCAGTGAGAGCGCCAGCATGGAGACGGGATCGGTGGACGGGGTGGCGACGGCGGCGAACACGAAGGTGCCGAAGATGACGAACTTGCGAGACTTGACGAGCTGATGTCCCCGCACCACGCCCGCCAGGTTGAGAGCCACGAGAATGACCGGAAGGAGGAAGGAGACGCCGAACACGAGGATGATCTTGATCTCCAACGCCAGGAAGCTGCTCATCTCCAGCAAGTTGGTGATGTCCATATCCTTGGGCGTGAAGCTGAGCATCACAGTGATGCCCTTGGGCCAGACGAAGTAGCCCAGAGTGCAACCCATGAGGAACAACGGGACAGCTGCACCGAGGAATCCAAGGGCGTATTTCTTCTCTTTCGCGACCAGCCCGGGCGCGATGAAGGCCCACAGTTGATACATCCAGATTGGACATGAAGCAATCAGCCCGGCAACGCTACAGGCGATGACTGCGAGAGTGAGCGGTCTGAGCACTCCGTCGTTGACGATCAAAAAGTCGGAATTGGGCCGGGCATCCTTGATTGCCGCGACCGCTTCGTTGTACGGGTACAGGACAAAATCCACGAGCTCCGTGTAGAAGAACGCCGCAAGGCCCGCCGTGACGACGATGGCGATGACGGAGATGGTCAGGCGATAGCGGACCTCCTTGAGGTGGTCAATGAGCGCCATGGTGCCGTCCTGCGATTGCTCCGGCGGGCGCAGCCAACCGAACCGACGCGGCTTCGCGTCGGGCTCAGCGGCGGTGGTGGCCATACTCAGATCCCGGTCCCGGTGTCGCGCTGGTGCAGGGATTCTTCACGAGCGGCTGCTTCACGGGCCTGCAGGTCACGCTCGCGGGCCTCGATCTCACGAACGCGACGCTCCTGGTCGGTCTCGACGTGGCTTCCCACACGTGTCTCTGGCTGCACGATCTCGGCATCGACGACCTCGGCGTCCTTGCCGTCATCGACAGACTTGACCTCCTGCTTGAATTCCTTGATCGAACGACCAACGCCCTTGCCGAGACCGGCGAGACGCGAGCCACCGAACAGCAACAGGGCGATTCCCAGGATGATGAGCAATTCTGTTGGACCCATGTCCGTCCACCTCTTTCCCCGGGACTGCCCCCGGGCTAGTTAAGACACAAAAGTGATTCTACTCGCGGATGCTGGCGGGCACCTCGATGCGCGCCAGCAGTTCCCCGGCCTCCTCGGCGCGCTGACCCAACATGCGTACTTCGCTGTACAGGTCAGATGCCTTGTGAGCCAGCCACACGGCATAGGAGACTGTGGCCACCGCACCGAGCAGGGCGATGCCGCCGAAGATGAGTACCCAGATCACGGACGAAATGGTACCCCCCGGGTGCCTCGTCGGCTAACGCCGATCAGTGCGGCGGGTCGGCGTAGTGCGCCAGCGCCGCCCGTGCATCCGCAGCGGCCGCTCGAGCCACCTCATCATCACAGACGCGGAGGACGGCACGTCCCAGCCGTAACAGCAGAGCGCTTGCCCACCCGATGGAAGCCATGGGGAACGTTGCAGAGATGTGATCCGCGTGCTCAGCACGATCTGTCACCGGATAGTACTCGGCCACCCACTGTGCGTCGCGAACCAGGTCCAGCGTCAACTCCCGGGAGACGTCGTCGAACCAGCGGTCCGTCACTTCCGGCAGTCCGGAGCGAGCCACGAAGGTCTCATCCAGCACTGTGATGTCGACGATGCGGTCGAGCCGGTAGGACCGCCAGCCATCTCGATTCCGGCTCCAGCCATCAAGGTAGGCATATCCGCCGGTCACTCGCAGCCGCATGGGTTCGACCACGGGACGAGTCATTGGGGTACGTCCTGCGCCCTCGTACATCATCTCCACCGGATGCAGTCCCGAAATGGCGGCCTGGAGCAGTTGGCGGTGTTCCGTACGTCCGGCCGCCACGGACACCGAGATCGCCGGATCCACCTCACCCACCACTGCGCGCAGTTTGGCGAGCGCGCTGGCTGCGGCATCCGAACCACCTGAAGTCTCCACGAGCATGTCGAGCGCCACCAGCAAACTGGTTGCCTCCTGCAGCCGCATCCGCATGGGTCTTGCCAATACGTCTGCATTGCGAAAGAAGATGTGGCCAGCATCGCGCACCTCGTCGATGTCAACGTCGAAGAGGTCCTGATGGAATCCCTCGGGCAGCCCACAGAACTGCAACACCTCAATGTCGCTCACCACCTGATGGGGTGTGACGCTGAAGTCCTGCGCCACTTGGCGCACCGAAACACCCTGGTGTTTCTGCAGGTACGGCACCAGTTTCAGCAGGCGGGCCAACTGTTCTGAGGACTTCATGCTTCCCACCTCTGCGCCACGTCGCTCAGTTGTTGCACCACTGCCTCTCGTAGTTCCGGCGGGGACAGACAGATGGCATCGGCTCCGAGCTGGCAGATGTCTCCCACCAGAATGTCCGGCCGTGAGTACTTCACCTGCCAGGCACTGAACCCCACCGGAATCGACACCCCGCATGAAGTGGGCTGCGCGGAGCGTCGAAGCTCACCACCGAAGCCGTCGCGCAGTGCCACCACGGCGGTGGCAGCCTCGTCGTCGCGATCAAATTGCACGTGTTCTGCGATGCGTGCATCGGCGGGCACCGTGTAGGAGTTGGCTATGCCAACGGCTTGCACAACAGAGGTGATACGGCTGAGCTTGAAGTTGCGGGGAGCCTCCCGCACGAGGTCATAACCCACCACGTACCAGCGGCCGCGTCGCTGCGAGAGCCGCCAGGGCTGCACGCGTCGGGGCTGCCCCTTGTACTCAAACCGGATCTCCCTGCGAGCCAGCAACGCCTCGCGGACAGTGTCGAATCCCGGCTCCGCGGGGATGCGGGGCCGCAGTGTCATGAGCCGACCCGGATCAGGATCAGCACCGGCCGCACGCAGTGTTTCCAGAGCATCCGTGGTCTGTTGGGCCGCGACGCTGTCCTGCCAGACGCTGGCGGCTGCACCCAGCACGGCGAGCTCTTCGGGAGTGAAGGAGGTGGGAGGGAGTTCAAAGTCTGAACGCTCGATGCGGTACCCGTCTTCCACGTCGAGGTCCGGATCATTGGATCCCGTGACAATCGGGACCCCCGCTGTGCGCAGTTCTTCCTTGTCACGCTCGAACATGCGCTCGAAGGCCCCGTCGGACTGGTGGCGGTAGCCCTCGATGGTGGAACGGATCCTGTGCTTGGACACGAATCCGCGGGCGCTGAGCATCATGATCAGCAGATTGACGAGACGCTCTGATTTGGCTTTGCTCACCGGTTGCACCCCATTCTTCCCTGCGAGAGCCGAGGCTACCGCAGACGGGTTGCCGAGCATGGACAATGGGAAGCGTGTCCCCTGTTGTTGATCGCTACGCCCCCAGCCCCACGTCGGATCTCCACGTGGGCAATCTGCGCACGGCCCTGGCCGGTTGGCTGCTGACCCGTTGTGCGGGTGGAGACTGGCTCATGCGCATTGAGGATCTGGACACCGCACGAGTAGCCGCCGCTGGCCGGGCGGCGGAGCGTCAACTCTCGGATCTGGAATGTCTTGCACTGCGCTGGGACGGAGATCCGTTGTGGCAGTCAGAGCGACGTGATGCGTATTCCGAGGCGCTCGATCAGCTGGGTGAACGAATCTACGAGTGCTTCTGCACGCGCCGTGAGATCGCGGAAGCCTCCTCGGCCCCGCACGACGGGCATCGCCCTTATCCGGGGACCTGTGCGACGCTGAACAGCGAACAGGCAGCCCGGCGTCGGCTCGAGCGTCCGGGCGCGATCCGGATCCGATCAGAGGGTGCCACCTTCACCGCAACGGACATCCACGCCGGTGAGGTGAGCGACGTGGTGGACGATTTCGTTCTGGTTCGGGGCGACGGGACGCCCGCCTACAACCTTGCCGTCGTGGTGGACGACATCTTCCAGGGCGTGACCCGCATCACGCGGGGTGCGGATCTGTTGTCCTCAGCCCCACGGCAGGCCTGGCTGACTGAGCAGCTGGGCGCTCGGCCTGCGGAGTACGCCCACATCGGTCTCGTCACCAACACCAGCGGCGCCCGTCTTGCCAAGCGCGACGGCGCGGTGACGCTGGCGGACCTCACCGCGCGGGGCTGGAGCGCGGTGGACGTGCTGTCGGTGCTCAGTGAGTCGCTGGGACTGGGCCGATGCCGCACGACCGATGAGGCGCTGGTAGCCATGCCGAGGTCAGGTCTGCCGGGAGGGGAATTCTGGGCATCAGCCATCTGGGACGGCAAAAGACTCCTCAGCCAACCGAGGTGAAATCGTAGCAACACGTGGCCGGCCCAGCGCCCGGCAAACAGATACGTATCCCTCGGTGGTCGAGTAGGCCGCCTGCGGCCGTGTCCAGGCCTCTGACGACCGCACGATGTCGGTTTCGACACGTCGGCTCCTACGTCGCGCGACTACTCAACCAGCGGTAAATGTTCCGCTCTGTATTCGGCTCAGCCCTCGGTGGCGTAGAGGACGTCGATGACGTAGACCAGCGTCTTGCCAGCCTCCAGCTCAATGTCCGGTGAACCATCGGGGTAGGCGAGTTCCGGCGGCACGACGAGCATGACCCGCGACCCCACCGGCTGGCCCACGAGCCCCTGCTTCCAACCCTCGATGAGGTCAGCCAGGGGGCCCTGCTGTGGACGCCAGGCATCCTCGACCATCGCGCCGGTGTCCCACTCCCAGCTGCGGTACTTGACCTGAATGGATGATGTTTCCGTGACAGGGGAGCCAGTGCCCTCGATGAGAGGCTGCACCACGAGCTCCGCGGGTTTGGTGGCGCCATCAGGGATGGTGATCTCCGGACCATCACCTGTCATCGAGACGACGGGCAGACCATCGGCGGGCGCTACTTCCTCGCCGGAGGCTTCGTCATAGTTTGCGGAGATGATGTCCACCACGAACAAGATGGTGTCACCCTTCTCGATCCCCGCGTCAGGGTTGCCCTCCGCGTAGCCGGCCTCGCTGGGCATGGCGATCAGCACACGAGAGCCGACGCTCTGGCCGGTCAGTCCTTCGGCGAAGCCGGGAACCACACCCTGGAGCGGGAAGGTGGCTGGCGCACCACGCTCATAGGAGCTGTCGAAGATCTCACCGGTGCGGCCGTTCAGACCCACGTAGTTCAGTGTGGCGGTGCTGTCAGCGTTCAGCGTCTGTTCCCCGCCTTCACGCAGCACCTTGGACTGGGTCTCGTTGATCGCCCACGGCGTGGGGATGGTGACCTCCGGCTGATCCGTGTCACTCACCGTGATGGCAGAAAGATCCGTCGACGGGCTCACCGCGGGGCTCGGTGACGCCGAATCACTCGGCTCCACAGGAGACGGGACCGACGTGGTGGCGGACTCGCTGGCTTCCGGCGTCGGTTCAGCATCCGAGCCGCAGGCGGTCATGCCGAGGGCAAGAACCGGGACGAGGGAAGCAACAGCAAGACGGGGTGAAATTGAAGGAAAGCGCACGCGGTGAATAGTACCCGAGGGTCAAGTAGCGCGAATCAGAGCCCCACGAGGTCCATCAGGGCGCCCAGCTCCTCGGGGGTGATCTCACGCGTCTGTCCCACCGGAAGCTGTCCGAGCTTGACCGGTCCGATGGCGATGCGGGACAGGCGGTCCACGGGGTGTCCCACAGCCTCCATCATGCGGCGCACGATCCTGTTGCGTCCCTCATGCAGGGTGACGTTGAGGAGGCTGCGGCTCTCGGTGCGAGAGACGAGTTTGAGCTTGTCAGGCTTCACCGGCCCGTCCTCCAGGTGCAGCCCCTTCTCCAGGCGGCGGAAGGTTTTGTTGTCCATGTGACCGGCCACCTCCACCATGTAGGTTTTGGTCACCTCATACGACGGGTGGGCCAGGCGGTGCCCCAGCTCGCCATCGTTGGTGAGGATGATGAGCCCCTCGGTCTCGGTGTCCAACCGGCCCACATGGAACAGCCTTTCCTTGGTGCGGGGCAGGTAGTCCGACAGCGTCGCACGGCCCTCCGGGTCCTCCATCGTTGCCACCACACCGCGCGGCTTGTTCAGCACGATGTGGATGTGGCGTCTGGGTGGCGGGATGCGGGAGCCATCGACGCGAATCTTGTCCAGCTCCGGATCCACGCGCATGCCCTGTTCGGTCACTGTCTTGCCGTTGACCTCCACGCGGCCTTTGTCAATCATGATTTCGCTGGCTCGACGGGAGGCGATGCCAGCGGCGGCCAGCACCTTCTGCAACCGCACACCCGTGGTCTCCTCGACCATCAGGGCCTCCTCATTCAGTGGTGTGATCTTCGACCAATCGGCCGAGCTCGGCCTCCAACACTACGGCGTCGGGCAGTAGCGGCGCCAAGTCCGGCAATTCCTCCAGCGAATCGAGTCCCAGCTTCTGCAGGAACACCCCGGTGGTGATGAACGTCATCGCACCGGTGTGGGGATCCTCTCCTGCCTCGGCAATGAGACCCTTCACGAGCAGGGTTCGCACCACGCCGTCCACGTTCACGCCCCTGACACCGGCTATTCGACCCCTGGTGCAGGGTTGCAAATAGGCGATGACGGACAGGGTCTCCAGGGCAGCCTGGCTCAGTTTGGCGCGCTGGTCCGCCACCACCCAGGCCTCAATGACGTCGGCGAGGTCTGCGGCAGTGGCCAGCCGCCAACCACCCGCGACCCGACGCAGCTCCATTCCACGGTTGCTGACCCGATAGAACTCCGCGATCTCCTCCAACGCCTCCACAACGTCGCGTTCCAGAGCTTCAAGCGCCGCCGCCAGATCGGCCGCCGTCACGGGTTCGGTGGCCATCAACAGCATGGCTTCGATGGGACGGGTCATCTCTGTCATGCATCCTCCAACTCGGGTTGGGTGTCGTACTCATCGACGGCGGGGAGCACGACCTCCTTGCCTCCCACCCACCGGATGTGGAGTTCGGTGAGTGGGCCGGCCTGCTCGAAAGCCACCTGGCCTGCTCTGAAAAGCTCGAGAACGGCCAGGAATCGCACAACCACCGTGAGGCGGTCACATCCGGAGGCAAGGTTTCGGAAGGTGGCTGAACCCTTTTCCTGCAACAGGGACGCCACCTGGGCTGTCTGTTCGACGACGCTGACCTGGGCCCCATGGAGATGGGCCAGCTCCACGTGGGGTTCCGGCCGGGGAACCAGGGCTCCGGCGGCAAGACGTGCGATATCTGCCGGGGTGAGATGCAGTTCCACATCCGGCAACACGTGGCGGAACCGTTCCTCGATCCCGCCCGGACGCCAGTGGGTGAGCTGAGCTGCGTCCACGTGGCTGGCGATCCAGGACGCCAATTCCTTGAAGGCGCGGTACTGCAACAGGCGTGCAAAGAGCAGGTCTCGCGCTTCCAGGGCGGCCAGGTCCTCCGGATCGGTCACTTCCGCACCGGGAAGCAGCCGGGCACACTTCAGATCCAGCAGCGTGGCCGCCACCACCAGGAAGGAACTGGTCTGGTCCAGGTCCCATTCCTTGCCACCGAGGCGTACGTGGGCGATGAATTCATCCGTGACGCGGCTCAACGCCACCTGCGTCACATCCATCTCATGACGGCCGATGAGTTGCAGCAACAGGTCAAAGGGGCCCTCGAAGTTGGCGAGGTGGACATCGAACCCGGCCACCTGGTCCTGGCGCTCTGCCTTGTCCCCACGGCGTTTACGCGTGCCGGGTCCGCGCTTTCCGCCAGTAGGGCTCTTGGCCATCCGGTTTCCGCTCACTGCGTCAGGAATCACTGGGCTCGCAGGGCCGCCACCACGTCCGAATCCGCGCCATGCTCGGCGAGATCGGCGAGTGCCAGCGCCACGGCAGAGCGTACGAGCCTGCCGCGGTCCACCTTGAGACCGTGGGCGCGCTTGCACTCCAGCGTCGCATCCTCCAGGGCAAACAATTCCTCGGAGGAGAAGTACACGGTGATCTTCTGGTCATGGCGAACGCGGCCGGATGCCAACGGCACCTGTGCTTCGCTCGGGGTGGAGGGCGGTTGTGACGCATCAGCGGCATGTTCCACCGGAGCTTCATCACGCGGCGCGGCGCCCGGTGGTGGATCGAACGTCGGGGTGGACTGTGTCTGGCGGAAGAGCTCGGATGCCCCGGGCAGAGAGGCGCGCTTGTTCACTGGTTGTGGCATCGCTGCAACACCTCTCGCGCAAGCTGCCGGTACGCGTCGGCGCCTGGAGAGGCAGACGCGTACGTGGTGATGGGTTCACCGGCGACGGTGGTTTCGGGGAACTTGATGGTGCGCCGGATGACCGTGTGGAACACCTCGTCATCGAAGGCTTGCACCACACGCTCCAGCACCTCGCGGGCGTGCAGCGTGCGGGCGTCGTACATGGTGCCGAGGATGCCCAACACCTTCAGATCCGGGTTCAGACGATCTGAAACCTTCGCGATGGTGTCTGTCAGCAGAGCGATGCCACGCAGCGCGAAGAACTCACATTCCAGGGGCATGAGCACCCAGTCGCTGGCGGTCAGAGCGTTGATGGTGAGGAGGCCGAGGCTGGGCGCGCAATCGATGAGGATGAAGTCGTAGTCGCCACGCACCTTGTCCAGGACCCGCATCAGGGTCTGCTCGCGAGCCACCTCACTCACGAGCTGCACCTCGGCGGCGGAGAGGTCGATGTTGCTGGGCAGGATGTCCATGCCCTCGACGCTGCTCGGATGGATGACCTCGTGCGGCGTGTGATCACGGCTGAGCAGAAGGTTGTAAATGCTGAGCCCGAGGGTGTGGGGATTGACGCCGAGTCCGACGGAGAGGGAGCCCTGCGGGTCGAAGTCCACGAGTAGCACTGAGAATCCGAGCTCCACGAGTGCGGCGCCGAGGTTGATGGTGGTGGTGGTCTTGCCCACCCCGCCCTTCTGGTTGCACATGGCGATGATCTCGGCTCGCATGCGACGCTCAGGATCAGGCCGGGCTGGTTCCGGAAAATCCGGGAGGGGACGACCGGTGGGGCCCATTGTCTCGCCGCCGACGAGGGTGGATGCTGCGGGGGCGTCGGGCACCTCGAAACCTGCCGCCTCCTGGGGGAAGAGTCCCTCGTCTGTCACTGCTGGTACCTCCATGTCGACTTGGCGTTACCCACCTTAGTGCCCGCTCAGAGCGCTCGGGGATGCGCGCCGAGGTAGACCTCGCGCAGTTTGTCGATGGTGACATGGGTGTAGATCTGGGTGGTGGCCACCGAGGCGTGTCCCAACAGCTCCTGCACCACACGCACATCGGCCCCGCCGTCGAGGAGATGGGTGGCGAAGGAATGCCGCAAGCTGTGGGGTGAGATCTCCTCCTCCAGTCCGGCAGCCGTGGCGGCCCGGGTGATGATGGCCCAGGCGGATTGTCGCGACAACCTGCGCCCCTGCTGGTTCAGCAACAGCGCTGCGTCCGCCCTGCCCCGCGACAGCGGCTCTCTGGAGCGCACGAGGTAGGCGTCTATGGCGTCGCGGGCGAAGGAACCGAGTGGGACGACACGCTCCTTGCTGCCTTTGCCGAACAGTCGCAACTCCGGCTCCTGCTGGGCCAGCGCAGTGGTGGCATCGTCGACGTCGAGGGCACACACCTCGGAGACCCGAGCGCCGGTGCCGTACAGCAGTTCCAACAGCGCAGCGTCTCGCAGTCCGACCACGTCGTCGCGGTCCGGTGCTTCCAGGAGACGACGCACCTCATCCACCCCGAGAGCTTTCGGGAGCCGTTTGGGGGGAGTCGGTGGGGTGACGTCCCTGGCAGGATTGTCCGTGATGATCTGCTCCTCCACGGCGAACCCGTGCAGCATGCGTACGGCCACCACGGTGCGGGCCGCCGACGCCGGAGCCAACTCGGTGGAGAGCTGTCGGGCGAATTCGTCCACCTCCACAGAAGTCACCTCGGTGATGGTGTCGATGTCCCGGTCAGCGAGGAATGCCGACCAGCGAGCAAGGTCGCGCCGATACGCCGCGACCGTGTTGGCCGCCAAACCACGCTCCACCCGGATGTGCCCCAAGTAATCGGCAATGACGGCATCGACGGTTGTCATGGGAGCGGGCGGTCCCGGATGGGCCAGGCCGCGTCCGGTGCGCGGAGCGAATCGAGGCGTCCGCCGAGGCGTGCCGTTTCCAGAGCCAACACACCCGTGACAAGCGACTGGCTCTGGCACCGGCCCTCCAACACCGCATCCAGCAGGGTGGCCCGGTCCAGCCATTCCCACGTCATGTCCGCCTCCTCACCTTCCGCCTCGAACCCGTCGGGCCGATCTGCGGCCGTCAGCTCGCGGGCGAGGTAGATCCGTTGCGACTCCTGACAGGCGCCGGCCGTCGGACAGACGTCGACGAGCACCTGCCAACGCTCGGCCTGGAGTTCCGCCTCCTCCGCCAGCTCCCGCTGCGCGGCATGCAGCCACTCCTCACCATCCTCATCGAGCAGGCCAGCGGGGATCTCCACGAGCACCATTCCGACGGGGTGGCGGTACTGGTGCAGGCATGCGATCGCGTCGGCCTCCTCGTCCCATGCGACGATGCACACCGCTCCGGGATGTGTCAGGAACTGTCGTTTGACCGCGTCCCCGGAGGGGGTGATCACTTCGTCGTCGACGAAGCTGGAGATGGCACCTTCTCCCAGCACCTCGCGCCCCCGGATCTCCCAGCGGCGTGGCTCATCAGCGATGGTCATTCTGCCTGTCCTTCCCGTCGCGCGAGGGCGGCACGGATCAGCCCGAAGAACAGGGGGTGCGCTCTGGTGGGCCGCGATTTCAGCTCCGGATGTCCTTGGGTCGCAATGTAGTACGGATGCACGTCTACCGGCAGCTCGACAAACTCCACAAGGGCCCCGTCGGGCGATGTGCCGGAGATCACCAACCCCGCGGCCTCCAGCTGTTCCCGGTAGGCATTGTTGACCTCGTAGCGGTGCCGATGACGTTCCTCCACACGCACGCAACCGTAGAGGCTGTCTGCCAACGAGCCCTGCAGCAGATCAGCAGCGTGGGATCCCAGCCGCATCGAGCCACCCAGATCACCCCGGCCCGCGACGATCTCTGTCTGCTCCGCCATGGTGGCGACGACGGGATGCTCGGTGTCCGGCTCGAACTCCGAGGAGGCGGCATCGGCAATACCGGCAAGATTCCTCGCCGCCTCGATGACCATGGCCTGCAATCCGAGGCACAGGCCGAGCGTGGGGATCTCGTTCTCGCGGGCGTAGCGCAGCGCACCGACCTTGCCGTCCACCCCCCGAATACCGAATCCGCCCGGCACGAGAACGGCGTCCACATCCGCCAGCTGTCGCGCCGCCCCCTCAGGGGTGTCACAGTCGTCCGAGCGGACCCACTTCACATGGACCCGGGCCCAGTTCGCGAAACCGCCGGCGCGCAACGCCTCGCACACGGACAGGTATGCATCGGGCAGGTCGATGTACTTGCCGACCAGCGCCACGCTGACGTGATGCTTCGGATACTCCACGCGTTGCAGCAGATCATTCCAGGCGCTCCAGTCCACGTCCCGGAAGCTGAGGTTCATGCGGCGCACGAGATAGGCGTCGAGCCCCTCGGCGTGCAGAACTTTGGGGATCGCGTAGATCGACGGGGCGTCGGCGCAGGACACGACGGCTTCTTCGTCGACGTCGCACATCATGGCGATCTTGCGTTTGAGGTGCTGGCTGATCTCGGATTCCGAACGACACACGATGGCGTCGGGCTGGATTCCCACCTGACGCAGGGCGGCGACCGAGTGCTGTGTCGGTTTGGTCTTCATCTCCCCCGACGGCTTGATCCATGGCACCAGTGACACGTGCAGGAAGAACACCGATTCCCGCCCAATCACGTGGCGCACCTGCCGCGCGGCCTCCAGGAAGGGCAGCGATTCGATGTCGCCGACCGTTCCGCCGATCTCATGGATGACGACATCGATGTCCGGCCCACCCATCGCCAGCATGGAGTCACGGATCTCGTCGGTGATGTGCGGGATCACCTGCACCGTGTCCCCCAGGTACTCGCCGCGCCGCTCCCTGGCTATCACCGTCGAGTAGACCTGCCCGGTGGTGATGTTGGCGTCCGCGTTGAGGTTGACGTCGAGAAATCGTTCGTAGTGGCCGATGTCGAGGTCAGCCTCCGCGCCGTCCTCGGTCACGAACACCTCGCCATGCTGGAAGGGGTTCATCGTGCCGGGATCGACGTTGAGGTAGGGATCCAGCTTCTGCATCGTGACCTTGAGACCACGTGCGATCAGGAGGCTGCCCAGGCTGGAGGCGGTGAGACCCTTGCCCAGGGAGGACACGACTCCCCCGGTGACGAATACGTGTTTGGTGTTCCTGGAATGCTCCACGGGTTTCCAGCTTAGCCGCCGAGCGGCCCCACATTGACCGGGTCCGAAAACGAGCACATTGATCTCATAGGCTGGCTGGTATGCGCATGGATCTCAATGCCGACCTTGGTGAAGGCTGCGGGGATGATGCCGCCATGCTGGAGGTGGTGACCTCGGCGTCGGTTGCCAGCGGTGGGCATGTCGGCAATCGTGCCACCATGCACGCGGCATGCGATGCCGCCCGGCGTGGACGTGTGCGGATTGGGGCACATCCGTCGTACGAGGACCGGATAAATTTCGGTCGCTTGCCCATGGACGTTGCACCGGATGAGGTGGGCCGGTTGGTGATACGACAGCTGCGGGCGCTGGCCGCCGAAGCCGTTCGAGTCGGCGCGCACATCAGCTTCGTCAAACCACATGGCGCGCTGTATCACGCCGCTTCAGATGGTGACACCGCTGAGGCGATCGTAAAGGCAGTGGCGGGGTTCGCGCCGGGACTGCCCGTCCTCGGGCTGCCAGGTTCTGAGTTCCTCCGGCGTGCCTCCGACGCCGGCCTGCGACCGGTGGCGGAGGGGTTCGCGGACAGGGCATACAACCCCGACGGCGGCCTCGTCGCCCGGGAAGTTGCAGGCTCCGTGCTCACCGAGGTTGAGGAAGTCGTGGCGCAGGCAGTCCTGATGGCCACCGAGGGGCGGGTCCGCGCCATCGACGGGTCCTACGTCACGGTGAGCGTCGATTCCATCTGCCTGCACGGCGACACCCCGGGAGCGGTGGAGCTCGCCCGGAAGGTGCGGGCATCTCTGGAGTCGGCCGGCGTCGAGGTGGCGGCTTTCGCATGAAGGTGATGGCCAATGGTGAGCGCGCCTGGCTCCTTGAGGTGACGGGCGCTGCCGAGGTCCGTGCCGTGGCCGCCGCCCTCCGGTTGCTCAGGTCCGAGGGTGGGCCGCCCTGGGTGCACATCGTCGACATCGTGCCGGCCGCTCAAACAGTTCTCGTGAGCGCGTCCAACCCCGCGCACGCCTCAGCGCTCCAGCAGCCGCTGTCCACTCTCACCGGCCTGCCGAGGCAGAAAACTTCAGTGGGCGACATCGTCGAGATCCCGGTGAGCTATGACGGAGAGGACCTCGACGCCGTCGCCCAGGCGTGCGGCCTGACCCCCGAGGAGGTGGTGGCGGCCCACACCGACACCGCGTGGGACGTGGCATTCGGCGGCTTCGCCCCCGGCTTCGCCTACCTCACCAACGGTGATCCCCGTCTGCGAGTGGCGCGCCGGTCAGAACCACGCACTGCAGTGCCGGAGGGTGCCGTCGCGCTTGCGGACGGGTACAGCGCCGTCTATCCCCGCCGCTCCCCCGGCGGCTGGCAGTTGATCGGCCACACAGACCGGGCGCTGTGGGATGCCACCTTGGAGCAGCCCGCGCTCCTGATGCCAGGAATGCGCGTCCAGTTCCGGGCGCTGTCGTGAGCGTGCGCGTGCTGCGAGTGGGGCCGCTGGCCACCATCCAGGACCTTGGCCGTCCCGGATGGATGCACGTCGGGGTCTCGCCGTCAGGGGCGGCTGATCGCGAATCGCACCGCCTCGCAAACGCGCTGCTGGGCAATGACGCGGGAGCCGCCACCATCGAAGTCTTGCTCGGCGGCCTTGAGTTGGAGGCATTGGCACCCACATGGGTGGCTGTGACGGGGGCCGATTGCAGCTCCAAGGTGGACGGTCACAGGGTCGATTGGGCGGCCCCAGTTCCCCTGCGCACCGGGCAACGGCTAAGACTCGGCTGGGCATCCGTCGGGATCAGGGCATACGTCGCCTTCTCCGGCGGCGTGGATGTGGAGCCTGTGCTGGGTTCACGTTCGCGTGACACGCTCTCCGGCCTCGGACCTGAGCCTCTCCATACGGGCATGGTGCTCCCCGTCGGACCGGGGTTCTCACGTCCCGCCACCGACTTCGCACCGGCCCCGCGGCCCACCGGAGAGCAGCTGAACCTCAGGGCGCATAGCGGTCCACGCGCAGACTGGCTTGGCGGTGATCTCGCTGGATCTTACTGGGTAATTGACTCGGACTCGGACCGGGTGGGGATCCGGTTGCAGGGTCCTCCCCTTTCACGGCATCCCTCGCGTGTGGGCAGTGAACTGCCCAGTGAGCCTCTGATCCGTGGCGCGGTGCAGCTGCCACCCTCCGGACTTCCCGTGGTATTCATGGCCGATCATCCGGTGACCGGCGGATACCCGGTGGTCGCCGTTCTGGATGACCGATCATGCGACCTCCTCGCGCAGGGCCGTCCCGGTCAAAGCCTCACCTTCCGCACCAGCGACGTGCGACGATGACCCACATGCTTCCCCTGGAACTGCCTATCGCCCCGATGCTGGCGAAGTCCGTCGACGCCATCCCCTCCGGTGATTTCGCCCACGAACCCAAGTGGGATGGTTTCCGGTGCATCGTCGCCCGGGATGATGACGACATCATCCTGGACAGCCGCGGCAAGAAGCCACTGACCCGCTACTTCCCCGAGCTCCTGCCGGCGATGGCAACTCTTCCGGAGCGCTGCATTCTCGACGGCGAGATCATCGTGCGCACTGGCGAAGCGGGCGCACAGCGCTTGTCGTGGGAACTGCTGAGTCAGCGCATCCACCCGGCAGAGAGCCGGATCACCAGGTTGGCGGAAGAGACACCAGCTGAATTTGTCTGCTTTGACGTCCTGGCCCTTTTCGATGACGATCTCACCAGCCAGCCGTGGCAGTGCCGCCGCCTCGTCCTGGAGGAGATCTTCCGCGCTGATCTTCACCCATCGCTGCACCTCAGCGCGGTCACCACCGACGAGAAGCTGGCCACCGAGTGGTTCACCCGCTTCGAGGGTGCAGGGCTCGATGGCATCGTCTCCAAGGCCCTCGGCGGCACCTACGAGCAGGGCAAACGGAGCATGCGCAAGGTCAAGCACAAGCGCACGGCCGAAGCCGTGGTGATCGGCTATCGCGTCGCAAAGAACGGTGACGGCGTCGGTTCACTGCTTCTGGGGATGTACGACGACGGCGCCCTCGTGCGGGTGGGTGGCATCGTCGGCTTCCCGCTGGCGATGCGTCGCGAGATGGTCACAGAACTTGCTCCGCTGGTGCTCGACGAGGTCGATCCCTCCCTCCTCTCGCCGCGAACGAGATTCTCGGCGGACCGGAACGAAGACTACGTCCCGCTGGAGCCGGCGCTCGTGGTGGAAGTGGCTTTCGATCAGTTGGAGGGGCGCCGATTCCGCCACGCCGTCACCTTCCTGCGATGGCGCCCAGACCGGGATCCGGCCTCGTGCCTCGTGGACCAGGTGGACGTGGCGCAGGCCTACGACCTGGCCGAGGTTTTCGCCACCCGCAACTGATTCCCCTCGATGTGGATGGCGCGATCAGGGTCCTCAGCTCTGGGACACCCAGATACCGTCGTTGCTCCACTTCTCCGTCAGCGCATCCACGTCCTCAGGATTCACCGCAGCTGTCAGGTCCAGCAGCACTGTAGTGTCGAAGCCCGCGTCAAGAGCGTCGTGTGCCGTCGCCTTCACACAGTGATCTGTCGCGAGGCCGCAGACGTCCACGGCGGCGACGCCATGTTCCTTCAGGAAATCCTCCAGGCTGATGTCGTCCTTGTCGTGGTCGGCACCTTCGAAACCGGAGTAGGCGGCTGAGTACTCACCCTTGTCGAAGATGGCCGCGAACTCGCGGTATCCAAGATTGGGATGGAACTCCACGCCGGGAGTGCCCACCACGCAGTGTGGCGGCCACGAATCGACGAAGTCCGGCTCCTCACTGAAGTGGGCGCCCGGATCTATGTGGTGGTCACGGGTCGCCACGACGACGTCGTAGCCGTGATCCTCGGCGAGCAGATCGTCGATGGCTTCTGCCACCGCGGCACCGCCGGTGACCGCCAGGGAACCTCCCTCACAGAAATCGTTTTGGACATCAACGACGATGAGTGCACGCGTCACGGGGTACTCCTTTTTGAGAACTCGAGAGTGATCAGTTCAGGCTCCACACTAGTCAGGACAGCGATACCGACGCATACCGCGAAGTTGGATCGAGCTAATTGGGGTCCGGCGTTCAGCGACGAGCGGCCGTCCACAGCTCTGTGGCGTGGTCCACGCCCGCCAATGACCTACCTGACCCACCCATCATGCGGGCGAGCTCGGCCGGACGTTCGGTGTCCTCCAATTGCCGGACGTCGGCAGTGGTCACCTGCCCGTCGCTGGCTTTCGCCACCACGAAGTGCGCATCCGCGAACGCCGCGACCTGCGCCAAGTGGGTCACGACAATGACCTGCGACGTGTTCGCCAGACGCTGCAGCCGTCGCCCGATCTCCAGGCCGACGGCGCCGCCCACGCCCGCATCCACCTCGTCAAAAACGAATGTGTGCTCCGAGGACTCTCCAGCGAGCACAACTTCCAGTGCGAGCCTCACCCGGGACAACTCCCCACCGGAAGCGACTTTTCCCAGTGGCGCGGGCGCGCTGCCCGGGTTGGCTGTGAACATGAGCTCGATACGATCCGCCCCGTGTGGGCCCATCTCACCCGGCGTGACATCGAAGACCAGAGTGGCGTGGGGCATGGCCAGTGCGGCCAGCTCCGTCTCCACCAGTACCGACAGCTGCTCCGAGGCTCGACGTCGATCCATCGAAATCTGCGAGGCGGCAGCGCTCAGGCTCGCATCCAGTTCCGCCACCCGAGCACGCAGCACATCAATGCGATCGTCCGATCCCTCCAGTCGCAACAACCGCTCACTGGCCTCCTGCCCCCACGCCAGGACGTCGTCGAGTCCGGGACCGTACTTGCGCATCAGGCCTGCCAGTTGGGCCCGTCGCTGCCCGACAGCATCCAGCCTGACGGGATCTGACACAAGATCGGCGCTGTAGCTGGCCACAGCCGCCGCGACATCATCCACCAAGAACTGCGCCTCCTGGGCGCGCAGGGAAAGCTCTTCCGCGAGCTTGTCCTTCCCGGCCAGGCTGGAGAGTGTCTTGCGCGCCTCACCCAGAAGTCCGACGGCGCTGGGCACATCAAAATCGTCCTCGTCCCCGCTCAATGCTTTCTGCACAGCATCGGCGAGCTGACGCAGATCATCTGCATCCATCAGTCGGCTGGCTTCCGTGGAGAGTGCCTCGTCCTCGCCCGGCTCCGGCGCGACTGTGCTGATCTCCTCCACGCCAAATCGCAGCATGTCGATCTCGCGTGCCCTCACCGTCGCCTGCTCGACGAGCTCTGCGAGTTCGGCGATGGCCGCGCGCCGTTCGTTCCAGTCGCGCCGGTACTCCTGCAGTGTGGACGGGCGCGCCCAGGCATCCAGGATCTCGCGTTGCCGCTCGGGTGTGGCCAGCCGCTGCTGTTCGGACTGGCCGTGGATGGTGGCGAGTTCATTGAGCACCCCCGCGAGGGTGGAGACCGGCACCTGGCACCCACCGACGACTGCCTTGGACCTGCCATTGGCGCTCACTCGCCGCACCGTCACCAGCTCGTCGCCATCATCGACGTCGCCGCCGAGCTCAGCCACATCGGCCACCACACTGGCGGGCACCTGCCAGCGGCCCTCGACGAGTGCACGCTCGCTGCCGCGCCGCACCATGCCGGCATCGCCGCGGGCGCCGAGGAGTTGGCCTAGTCCGGCCACGATCATGGTTTTGCCTGCACCGGTTTCGCCGGTCAGAGCAGTCAACCCCGGCCCGAGCTGCAGGGAGGCCTCATCCACCACCCCGAAGCCGGCGAGCCTGAGCTCAGTGAGCATCAAAGTGGCCCGTTCGTTTCCGCCACCCCTCAACGGGGAGGTCAAACTTCTTCACGAGTCTGGTGGTGAAGGGCTGCTCGGACAGACGCGCGATGCGCAGCGCGCGGTCATTCGTGGTGACGAGCACCACGTCGCCACACACCACTTCCACAGTGCGTCGGCCGTCACACCAGATGACGCCCCGGCTCTGGGCGTCACACAGATCAAGCTGAACTTCCGAGGAGGGCGCCAGCACCATGGGGCGATTGAACAAAGCATGCGCGGACAAGGGCACCAACAGCATCGCCTGCACGGCTGGCCAGACCACAGGCCCGCCGGCGCTGAAGGCGTAGGCTGTGGAACCCGACGGGGTGGCCACCAGCACGCCATCGCAACCCCACCGCGACAGCGGTTTTTCGTCAACGCTCACCAGGACGTTCAGCATCCGCTCGCGAGCGAGTTTTTCGAGCGAGACCTCATTGACAGCGAAGGACTGCCACTTCGGTGCGCCCTCGGTGTCGAACACCTGTACCTGAAGAACAATCCGCTCCTCCACCTGGTACTGGCGCGAGATGACGGCCTGGTGGAGGGAATGGACGTCCGAGGTTTCCAGCTCAGCGAGGAAACCGACGTGACCAAGATTGACGCCCAGCAGCGGCACTCCCAGGGGTTGTCCCCACTCGGCTGCGCGCAGCATTGTTCCATCGCCACCAAAAACGACAGCCAGCTCCGCGGCCTGGGCGTCGGCTGGTTCGATCCTGGCCCCGGGCACGGCCGCTCGCATCCGGTCCACGTCATCGGGAAAGGTCAGAATCTCAAAGCCAGCGGCCTGCATACGCGCGGTGAACTGCGCGGCGGCACTCAGTGCTTCGGCGCGCTCTGGGTGCACAAGGACGGCAATGCTTCGGGTTTCCACTGCTCCAGCCTATCGAGTCAGACGTACAAAGAATTCGACGTTGCCCGCTGCCCCCGGCAGGGTGCTTTCCGCCTGCCAGTCGCTGACCCACCCGAGTTGAGCGGCTGCAGCCACCACGCCATCCACCGCCGAGCGCCGCAGAGAGTGGTCTTTGACCACACCACCGGCGCCCAGATGTTCCCGCCCAACCTCGAACTGGGGCTTGACCAATAGCAAAGCCTTCCCGCTGTCCGTCAGTACGGCCAGCATCGGCTTCAGAACCAGTGTCAGGGAAATGAAGGAGAGGTCGGCGACGACGAGGTCAACCTGCTCACCGTCAAGATCGTCGATCTCCAAGTCACGAAGATTGAGACCTTCCCGAACAACAACCCTCGGGTCCCGTCGCAGCTCCTCCGCGAGCTGGGCATGCCCGACGTCCACTGCAAAGACTCGCTGCGCACCCCGATCCAGACAGACCGCCGTGAATCCCCCCGTACTCGCGCCCGCGTCGAGCACACGGCTCGGAACCCGGGTCCCCGATGCGTCCAGAGCCCCGAGCAGTTTGTGTGCAGCGCGCGAGACCCAGGCATCGGCGGTCGTCTCCACCACTGAGTTCGGCATGACCTGGTGGGAGGCAGTGTTGACCTCCACCCCATCAACGGTCACACGACCCTCCCGGATGAGACCTGCGGCCTGATTCCTCGAGCGAGCGAGGCCGCGCGCCACGAGTGCCAGGTCCAGTCTCATCTCCGGTGTGCCATACCGGGTATTTCGGGCTGCGGAATATCGGAAGCATTCTGCAGTACCGCCGACAGGACCTGTTGCACTTCATCCAGTCGTTGCAGTTGTTCCGCCACTGGCAGATCAACGATGTCGTCCACTGAGGCCATCGCCTCATAAATCGCTCGTTGACGGCGCGCGCCCGAGGAAGCCGCGGATCCGGGACTGGGAGTGCTGGGGGTGGGTGCGGAGCTCATGGGAGCTGCTCCAGATGCGTCGGGACGTCGCCAGCGTCGGCGCCAAGCTCCCACACGGCATGCAGGAGAGCTCGGAGGGCGTCCAGTTGCTCCTCCACGCCTCTCGTCTCTGTGAGAAGTGAGGCTTCACCGGCCTTCACGTGAATCACCTGTCGGCCACAGTTGACGCGAGTGTCATCGACGACCTCCACGTTGTGGGCTGGCTGCAGGAGGGCTGCGACATCCCAACCGATGTGGGTGGGCCGAGCAGTGGGTTCTGCGTCAAGAAGGTCCATCTTGCCGTGGGCACCGGTGAAGACGAACAGCGAGTCCATACCCACCGCGTTGGCGCCCATGACGTCGGTGTCCAGTCTGTCCCCCACGAAAATGGGATGCTCAGCTCCGAGGCGCCGGACCGTCTCGTCCAGAAGGGGGCGGAACGGCTTGCCGGCGACCTTGGGATCCACATCCACACACGTTCGAATCACCGCCACTTGGGCCCCACAGCCCGGCAGGATTCCTCGTTCAGTGGGACGCGTCATGTCAGGATTCGTGGCATACCAGTGTGCGCCGTTCTGAACGGCAATGGCTCCCAGTTCCAACAGTTGCCAATCCAGCGTGGGATGGTATCCCTGCACGACGGCGCTCGGCTCATCCTCCAGTGATGACACGGGTTCGAATCCGCCCTCTCGAAGCTGTTTCGCCAAGGCGTCAGTTCCGACGACGAGAATGCGAGTACCTGCTGGGAGATCCGCCTGCAGCATCCGCACCGTTGCCTGGGTGCTGTTGACCACATCGGTGACCGTGGCCGCAATGCCGAGATCTTCCAGATGCGCAGCCACAGTGGCTGGTGTACGTGCAGCATTGTTGGTGACGAATCCGACATGCACTCCCGTGGAGCGCAGCTCGGACAATGCCTCCGCTACGCCGTCAATCACCATCGGGCCCAAGTAGATCACACCATCAAGATCGAACAGCGCGGCGTCGTATGCATCAACCAGGCGGGTCATTCCGAGTCCTCGCGTCCACTCTCGAGAGCCTGGGAGCTTTCCGGCCCCGGCTCTCCGGCTGCGTCATTCACATCGCTGTCCGGCGCTCGCTCACCTTCGACAGTTTCGCTGTCGGAGGTCGCTTCGGCGACAGGAGAGTCTTCAGCGTCGGAAGGATCCTCACGCTCCAGCTCCATGCTGTCGGGAAGGGTGACACCCTCCAGGCTGGCAATCCGGTCTGCTGTGTCCAAGTCCCCGGAAACATCGAGCCCAGAAGCATCATTGAACCAGTGCAGAGCGGGTTCCGTGCTGCCGCTCTCCTCCAGAAAATTGGCGTAGGCATAGCGCAACCGAGCCTGTGACTCGCGTGAACCAATTCGCTCAGTAATGGCAGCTTTCAGAAGACGGAGAGCCTCGTCCCGTTGGCCGAGGTCGTCACGGGCGCCCGCCTCCACCAGCAGGCATTCAGCACGCAGGACGCCGTCCTGGGGCTTGATGCTGGCGAGCGTCTCCAGCGCTTCGCGCGGTTTGCCCAGAGCCCGCTCGCAATCAGCGATCACCGGAATGAGCTCATCACCGCCACTCATCCGACGAATGGCACGGTATTCACGCAGTGCAACGTCAAAGTGACCGGCCGCATATGCAGTTTCTGCCGCCGCTTCCCGGACCACCGGAAGTCGACCAGCCCGGCGACGGGCCGCCTCAGCGTGCTTGAAGGCTAGCTCTGGATCGATGTCGATGAGTTCCCCGGCAGCGAGAATGTGGGCGCCCACAGTGTGCGCAAGCTCCTTCGGAAGTCCCTTCATCTCGGCCCGAACCGGGAATGGCAGCGCCTTCTCATTGAAGTCCTCGGGTGTTGGCGGCTCATCTGCTGCAGCTGCCGTTCCTGGTTTCGCTACGTAGACCTCATCAGCATCCCGGAACCTGCGTTCGTTGGTATCACCTCCGGTGTAGGGACGGCCGGGTCCACGGTAGCCACCTTCACGGCGGTCACCGGAACCACGACGATCATCAGATCGGCCTTGGTAGCCACCCTCACGGCGATCGTCCGAGCGGCCGCGTCCCTGGTA
>CANLSH010000002.1 GCA_947493705.1 uncultured Arachnia sp.
AACCGGTCATAGCCCATCGCCGGCTCCCCAGCCGCGGCGCACGAATCGGCGTACTCACCATGAAGAAGCTTCAGCGTCACACCCACCCGGGCCATCTCCCGATGGGCCCGGTCCCAGTCCGGCTGGACGAACACACTCTCATGCTCACCACGCCCCGGGAACAACAACCCATACACCTCACCGTCGCCTAGGGAATCGTCATGACGAAGACTGAACTACCACTTCTGGTGCTCGGCGCGACAGGCGGACAGGGCGGTGCCGTCGTCGAAGCGCTACAGGAACGCGGTGTCGCCATTCGCGCTCTCGTCCGGGACCAGACCTCGAAGTCGGCCCGACATTTGGCGTCCCGCGGCGTGGACCTGGCGACGGGTTCACTGAGCGACAGCGATTCCCTCGCTGCCGCCATGCGCGACGTCGAGGGGGCATTCACGTTGACCACCCCGTTCGAATCCGGCCCGGATGCAGAAGTCACACAGGGCAGGGCGATCCTGGAGGCGGCACGCAAAGCAAAGCTGCCGCACCTGGTCCTCAGCTCCGTTGCAGGTGCCACCCAGGACAGCGGCGTGCCACACTTCGAGAGCAAGGCGGTTGTCGAGAAGGAACTCGCGGCCGGTGACGTACCGTTCACAATCCTTGGCCCCACCTACTTCTTCGACAACGCCCTCGGTGGTGAGCAGCAGATCCGCGACGGCATCCTCGAGCTCCCCCTCCCCGGTGACCGTCCCCTACAACAACTGTCCCGGGCCGATCTCGGACGCTTCGCCGCGACCGTGCTTCTGGACCCGGAACGCTTCATCGGAGAACGCATTGAACTCGCGAGCGATGACCCCACACCCACGCAGATGGCCGAAGCTCTGACGCGTGCGCCCGGCCACCCGGTTCGCCACGACGAGGTGGAGCTCAGCACCATCGAGAGCGACGACATGCTTGCCATGTGGAAGTTCCTGCAGCGCGACGGGTACCACGTGGATGTGACGGCCCTCCACGCCAGCCACCCCGAAGTGGGCTGGACCTCGTTCGCTGACTGGGCCGCACAAACGATGGGAGCCTCATCATGACCACCACCGCTCAGACCCCGCAGGCGTGGCCGAGCTTGAAAGTGAAGGACTGGGCCGAGACCAGGGACACCCTGCACATGTGGACCCAGATCGTCGGCAAGATCCGCCTCGTGCACACGCCGCTCGTGAATCATTGGTGGAACGTAACGCTGTACGTCAGCCCACGCGGGCTCACGACGTAGTCGATCCCGTACGGCCGGTCGCGGATGTTCGACATCGAGTTCGACTTCGTGGATCACCAGCTGCGCATCCGCACCGATGACGGCGGAACCCGACTCGTCGCCCTGGAACCCAAACCGGTGGCCACGTTCTACAGCGAAGTCATGCAGGCCCTGGGCGAGTTGGGCATTGAGACGGAGATACAGTCCACACCCAACGAGGTGGACCCCGCGATCCCGTTCGCGGAAGATTACGAGCACGCCTCCTACGACGCCGAGTCCGTCCACCTCTTCTGGCGCCAACTGGTGCGGGCTGACCGGGTGATGCAGGAGTTCCGGTCGCACTTCATCGGCAAGGTGAGTCCCGTGCACTTCTTCTGGGGTGCGGTGGACCTGGCATGCACCAGATTTTCCGGCCGAGCAGCACCCACCCATCCCGGCGGCGCCCCGAACTGTGGTGACTGGGTGATGGAGGAGGGCTACTCACACGAACTCAGCAGTTGCGGATTCTGGCCCGGTGGTGGCGACGAGGGTGCGTTCTACTCATATGCCTATCCGGAACCGGAAGGATTTGCCGACTACCCCGTCGGCCCGGCCGGAGCCTTCTACAGTCAGGAGAACGGCCAGTTCCTCCTCCCCTACGAAGCGGTCCGCACGGCGCCCGATCCGGATGCGGCGCTCATGGAGTTCCTGCAGACCACCTACGACGCCGCCGCTGCTCACAGCGGCTGGGACAGGGAAGATCTGGAGCATGACCCGGAGCGCTGGGATCACCGTCGCTGACGACCGCCCCCACCAGTTCACTGGTAGCTGCGGTTGAGGGCATCCCCGACGTCGCGGAGCATCTCCTCGTCCTCGTAGCAGAAGGCCCAGCTCTCTTCAGGCTCGAAGGACTCGACGACGAGGTGACCCGTGTCCTTGTTGTGCGCGGTGGCGTGCCTGTTCGGTGAGGAGTCACAGCAGCCAACGTGGCCGCATGACATACACAGGCGCAAATGCACCCATGTGCTGCCATCCCGGAGACACTCTTCGCATCCGTCGGGCGTCCTTGGTTCGACCGCAGTGAGGTCATCAAGATGCTTACAAGTCACGTCATTGTCCCTTTCGTCGATTTCACGGTGCTCACGAATTGTCCCCCGGCTTGTCCGCAAAGACACCCTCCAGCATTCCCGTTGCCTGACCGGGCCGAGCAACTTGGGCAGTTCAGTCAGTGACGTTACTGGCGGGTCGGCGGTAGTCCAGATCCTGGTATTCGGGATGACGCGACATCCACGCCTGAACAAACGGACAGATGGGCAATACCTTGAGATCACTGTCCCTGACCTGGTCCAGAGCACTGCGCACCAGGTGGCCTCCGAGTCCCTGCCCCTCGTACGAGGGGTCGATCTCCGTGTGGGTGAAGATGATCATCTGATCCGTCTTCTGGTAGGCGGCGTGGCCGAGCACCTCGCCGTCGCGCAGGATCTCAAACCTTTGACGCTCCGGTACGTCACTGACTTGGTCGGTCATGTCTTGCCTTCTTCCATGTGGGTGTCGTCGACGTTCCTCATGCGCTTCCTCAATTCTGCTGCCAGAAGGGCGCCTTGGCAGGAATGAGCGGAAGATTCGAGCGCACACGGCCGAACCGGTCATCCTGCGCTGACCACGACGCGTAGGCGGCGTCGATCTCCGCGCGATTGCGGGCCACGAAGTTCCACCACATCATGATCGGTTCATCGAATGGTTCCCCACCGAGGAGGATGGCACGCGTCGGTTCGGCAACATTGAGAACAAGCTCGTCCCGTCCACGGCCCAAGTACCCGAGTTTACCGGGCGGCAGGGGGCGTCCGTGAAGTTCAATGGCACCCTCCAGCACCACCAGCCCGTACTCCCATCCGGGATTCAAAGGCACCGCGGTGGGGCCGTGCATGTTCAGATCCACACCCACCAACGCAGTGTCGTGGCGTGCGGGGCTGACCAGGTCACCGAAGTTCCCGACCAGGACGGTGGCCACCGCGCCGTCAAGATCCATCTGTGGCATATCGACGTGGTGCTCGAACGCGCCGTCACCGTGCCGCGTCGACTCCGGAAGCGCAACCCATAGTTGGATTCCCTCCAGCACGCCTCTGTAGTGACCGGTGGCCTCCTCAGCGTGGGTCACCGCACCGCCGGAGGTCATCAGGTTCAGCTGACCCGGTTTGATCACCTGCTCGGATCCAAGACTGTCGCGGTGGAGAACTTCGCCGTCGATGAGCCACGTGAGCGTCTGCAGGCCGATGTGGGGGTGTGGACCCACGTCCAGCCCACTGTTCTCGGTAACGTCGGCAGGGCCCATGTGATCGGCGAAACACCAGGCACCGACCATTCGACGACCCTTGCGAGGTAGTGCCCGGCGCACCTGGACATTGCCCACCTGCCCGTCACGACTTTCAGAAATCTCGACGCAGGGGGCGCTGGGATGGCCAGAATCTGCGACGTTGGCAGCCGCATCGCTCTGAGTGACGGGTCCGCTCATCGGTTCTCCTCGTTAGGCGGAATATCGAGCATCGCTCGACCGGGGGTGTCATGTCAGGTCCATTGTTGCCCATGGGACGACGACGTGGGCTGGCCCGGCGGATGCCTGGACCAGCCCACGTTTTCGCGCCAGAGCTGGCGGGTCAGGCGTTCTTGATTGCGGAAATCTCGAATTCGAGGGTGATTTTGTCGCTGACCATCACGCCGCCGGTCTCGAGCGCCGCATTCCAGGTGACCCCGAAGTCCTTGCGGTTGATCACGGTGGAGCCCTCGAACCCGGCCCGGTCGTTACCCATGGGATCGGTGGCGGTGCCTTCAAATTCGAAGGGGACCGTGACGGAATTGGTGGTGCCCTTCACCGTCAGATCTCCGGTGACCTCCAGGCTGGTATCGCTGGTCTTGGTCACGCCGGTGGAGACGAAGGTGATTTCGGGGTACTGCTCCATGTTGAAGAAGTCATTGCTGCGCAGGTGACCGTCGCGCTGCTCATTGCGCGTGTCGATGCTGGCAGCCTTGATGGTCAATGTGACGGAGGACTTGGAGAAATCCTCGGCGTCGATGGTGCCGCTGCCTTCGAAGTCGTTGAAGTTGCCGCGCACCTTGGTGACCATCGCGTGTCGGGCGACGAAACCAATCCGGGAGTGGGCGGCGTCGATGGTCCAGTCGCCGGACAGGTCGGCGAGCGTGGCGGGGGCTTGGGTGCTGTTGGTCATGAAGGGCTCCTCAAGGTCGTGGTCGCCACCAAGTCGGTGACACAACCTCAACTCTGTCATTAACTACGTGACATGTCAACTACATCGAGTGGTGTTGTTGCAGCGGTCTCAACACTTCGCGTTCTCCGTAACGTTTGCGCAGGCGGCTAGTTTTGACGCATGGGCGTGGACGGGGAACGGACTCGGCAAGCTCTCGATGCCGTCGAACATGCGCCCACACTGCTCGCAGGAATTGACCTCATGGATGCCGTCATGACGACGGCGCGGGCCGAGGCGGATGCAGCAGCCGGCCCCTTGGCTCACGTCATCACATCTGGCGACGCCCTGAGCGCCATCGCAGCCGTTCACGCCGCTTCGGCAGCGGGCCCACGCACGGCCTCCCGGCTACTCGTCCCTCTCCTGTCCTCACGCGCACCGCATTTGCGCGAGCACGCGGCGTGGGCACTGCACAGGTCGGCCTATCTGAGCGACGCGGTGTCCGCCCTCACCAGCATGGTGGACCGAGGAGGATTCACCGGCACTGTCGCCGAAGCCACACTGGATACATGGGGTCTCCCACCTCGCGGCATCGCCACCAACGAGGTCGCGGACGAACAGCACCACGGCACTTCCAGCTCGGGCTTCACCGTGGCTCAGCTGTACCTCCACGCCGACATCGACGGCACTCTCAGCCACGCCGGGCAGGGTGACACCGGCGGCATCGCCACGCTGCTGGTCCAGCTTGGCGATGCCCTGTTCTCCGAAGGAACCGTTGAGCGTGTTCTCACGCTGTCCCGGGGAGGCCCCGGCGGGACGCCCGACTGCGCAGTCCCCACTGGACCCGGCCATCACTACATCCCTGTGCCCCTGCCCGGACCCGTGCGACAGTCCGCCGATGCGTGGCCACTTCGCATACCGGCGCGCCGCGAACTGCGCCGGATTCTGGGATCCGCCGGGAGGGTCGATGTCCTGCATTTGCGGATGGCTGACGTCGCTTCCTGGGCCGCCGCCGAAGTGGCACGCGAGCTGGGCATCACCACCGTACTCACCCTGGCGCCCGATCCTCACGCACTGATCGCCGCGCGGGAAGCGGCTGGCACCCTCGACCGCACCAATTTCGGAGCAGCAGATCACGCGGAACACCTCGTCTTCCGCGTCAGACTGCTGCGTGATCTCGCCGCCCAGGCCGCACACCTCGTCGTCTTCCCCCGCCCCAACCTCGGCCGAGACCTGCGAGACCTGCTCCATTTGGACCCCGCCGACGCCCAGCGCGTCAGTACGGTCGCCGAGGGCATAGACCTCGCGCCACTCGACACCGCCGCCCGAGAGGTGCAGGAAGAACGGCGTGGTGGTCCTGCGTCCGAAGCCACCGTGGTCGCCCTCGCTGACCTCGACGCAGTGCTTGACACCCTGCCCGCGGAACGCCGCGGACTGCCGTTGGCCATCACCGTTGGGCGGCTGCACCGTGTCAAGGGCATGGCTTCCCTGGTCGAAACCTGGGCATCTGATCCGGCTCTGACAAGCCGCTGCAACCTGCTCATCGTGGGCGGAGACCTCGAAGATCCCTCCGCCGACGAGCGCGAGCAGCTGGACCACATTGACGCCGTCGTCCCCCGAGAGGACGGCCCTGCACATGGCCTGCTGCTCGCTGGTCACAAGCCCAACGGCACCGTCGCGGTGTGGTTGGCAGCGGTCCGTCATGGCCGTCGCGGCCATGCGGCACCCGCAGGCATCTACGTGTCAGCAAGCCTCAAGGAAGAGTTTGGCATCGCCATCCTGGAGGCCATGGCGTCCGGTCTCGTCGTCGTCGCTCCCCAGGACGGGGGGCCCGCCACCTACGTGGAGCACGGTGTCACCGGCGTTCTCGCCGAGACGACTTCACCGCGCGCCCTCGGTGCCGCTTTGGCGTCCGCACTTGATCTGGCGTCCGCACCGGAGGCCGCCGAGCGTGCCGACCGAGCCCGGGCGCTGATCACCGAGCGCTTCAGCATCCAGACGATGGCTTCCGCCCTTGCCGGGATCTACAGGGAGGTCACTCGTGACACTGCTCATCATCAGTCCTGACTACGCCTCCCACCTCTACCCGTTGGCCACTCTGGGGACGGCATGGCAACGCGCTGGCGAGCGTGTCGTCGTCGCGACAGGTCTCGCAACTGACGCCATCGTGACTCAGTTCGGTTTCGAGCGCGAGAATTTGCAGCTGGGCCGCGGAACAAACCCGGGCGTGATTCGGGCCGAGGACCAACCGCGCGGCGAGGACGACGCCCTGCGGGGCTTCTTCGAGGCCACCCGGCGCGGTGCGGTGGAAACCCTGGCGTTCCAAGCATCAGCCCGCGGCAACGATCTCCTGTGGGATCCCCTCAACGTGGCGCGCGAGGTTCAGCGCGTCGTCACAAGGGTGCAGCCCAGTCACGTCATCGTGGACCACCTCGCCTTCAGCGCACGGCTCGCCCTCGCGAGCTCCGGTATCCGGCACGGCGACGTCATCCTCGGACATCCCAGCGCACTGACCGTCGGTGACGAGGTGTACGGCTACCCACCGGCCTGGCCGGAAGCCATTCATCCCGACCCGGTTGCTCTGGCAGAGTTGCGGCACCTGTGTGAGCGCGTTCGGGACAGTTTCACTGCGCAGTGGAACGAAGCGTTGTCCACCCTCGACCCGGGGGCTGCTGCGAGCGAGGACGCTTTCGCCGAGACCGGCGACGTCCTGCTGCTGAACTATCCCGGTGAACTGCACCCAGCTGAGCGCACCGCTTTGTTGGGGCCGCACGCTTTCCTCGGCTCGGCCGTCCGAACCGAATCACCGGACGCAGAGGTCGACGAATGGGTCAACTCCAGTGATACCCCGATCATCTATGTGAGCCTGGGCAGCTTCCTGTCCGTCCGATCCGACGTGCTTGCCCGCATCTGCGACGCATTGCGCGGCCTTGACGTGCGGGTCGCGCTCGCGAACGGTTCCACACCCCGAGCTGCGCTCGGCACCATTCCGGCGTCCTGGCTCGTCCGCGAGGTCCTGCCACAGGTGAGTTTGCTGGCACGTTCGATGCTGGCGATCTCCCATGGCGGCAACAACAGCGTCACCGAGTCGCTCACCGCAGGCGTCCCCATGTTGCTCCTGCCTCTGTCGACGGACCAATTTGCCGGTTCCGCCGCCCTGGAGGGAGCTGGTTTCGCGGAGGTGCTTGATCCCAACGCAGCCACGCCGGCTGAGTTGCGTGCAGCGGCAGAGCGTCTGCTCGCACTCGCTCCACACGCCAGGATAAGGCTCATGAGGCTGGCCGAGGACCTCGCGCACCATCCCGGCGCTCAGCGGGCTCGGGAGGTGCTGGCCGGATGAATTCGGGTTCGCGCGCGCACGAGAAGGCGACGACGAAAATCACAACGACAGGCCATCCGGTCGACGAGGTGCCCGCTCCACCGAAGCTGCTTGCCCTCGGACTGCAGCACGTCCTTGTCATGTATGCCGGCGCGATCGCCGTGCCGTTGATCGTGGGTCGAGCACTGCAACTCTCTCCCTCGGATGTGGCTTTCCTGATCTCGGCTGATTTGTTCGTGTGTGGAGTGGTGACGATCCTTCAGTCATTTGGTGCCACTGCGTGGTTCGGCATTCGGTTGCCGGTCATGATGGGCGTGACTTTCGCGGCAGTGGGCCCCATGGTTGCCATCGCAGCCGCGAACCCCGGGACCGAGGGGGCCCGGCAACTGTTCGGCTCGGTCATGGCCGCTGGCGTGGTGACGATGCTGATCGCGCCTCTCATGAGCAGGCTCCTGCGGTTCTTCCCGCCGGTCGTGACCGGCACCATCATCCTCGTCATCGGTGTGTCGCTCATGCCGATTGGCATCAACTGGATCTTCGGCAATCCCATGGGCTCCACCTCACCCATGATGGTGGACCCCGCTCACTCGGACTGGCTCACCACGGTGGGTGACATCTCCGCCGCTCCCGGAAGTCCGATCCCACTGATACCGCCCGGGCTGGAAGCTGCGCCCAGCCTCCCCAACCCCCTCTATGCAACGCTGGGGAATCTGGCCATCTCGGTGGCTGTGCTCATCGCGATCGTGGTGGTCGCACGCTTCGGTAGAGGCTTCCTGGCCAACATCTCCGTGCTGCTGGGCATCGTGATCGGCAGTCTCATCGCCGTCGTCGCCGGCAAGATCTCGTTCACATCCGTCATCGAAGCCGAATGGTTCGCACTGGTGGCCCCCTTCCACTTCGGCACGCCGCTGTTCGATCCGGTCATGGTGCTGACGATGTCGCTCGTCATGATCGTTGTGCTCATTGAATCGACCGGGATGTTCCTGGCGCTGGGTGAAGTGACGGGAAAGCGTGTCACGCAGCCAATGCTGTCTGCCGGTCTGCGCACGGACGGGTTGGGCACCCTCATCGGCGGGATCTTCAACACATTCCCCTACACCTCGTTCAGCCAGAACGTCGGGCTCGTCGGCGTCACCGGTGTCCGCAGTCGCTTCGTGTGTGTGGCGGGCGGTGGCATCCTCATTGTGCTGGGCCTGGTCCCCAAGATGGGTGCCCTGGTGGAGGCGCTGCCCACTGCAGTCCTGGGTGGCGCCGGGATCGCCATGTTCGGCATGGTGGCCGCCACCGGTATCCGCATCCTTTCGGGCGTCGACTTTGCCGCCAATCGCAACAGCCTGCTCATCGTCGCGATCTCACTGGGTATCGGCATGATCCCCTTGGTCGCACCCAACTTCAGTCAGTGGATGCCCGCCGAGATCCATCCCCTGGTCGAATCGGGGATTCTGCTGGCCACCTTCTCGGCGGTGGTGCTCAATGCAGTCTTCAACGGCACGTCCCAGAAGAACCACGCAAGGACAGCTGTCTCCGAGAACTGACAGCCAGCTGAACGCCCGTTCGTGCGCCCACAAACTTTCATCAGACGGGCCGACGGTGGTTCGCTGGGGGTGCCGGCTCTCCGTCGACATACGAATCGGCGCCCGAGCCCTGAAGGGGTCGGGCGCCGATTGGTCACATCACCGTGCAGATCAAACAAGCACTCCATCACCGACGATGTCGTCTGCCTCCATCCGCGCAGCGGATGCAGCATCGTCGCTCTTGGCTTTCTGCGCGGCCAGCTCCGCGGCGATCCGCGCGCGGTAGTTGGCCTTCTCGGTGTTGGTACGCTCCTCGTCCCAACCCAGCACCGCGGCAGCTATGTCCGCGACCTCGTCGACGGTGGAGCCACCACGATCAGGGGATTCGGAGTTCAGACGAACCCGGGAGATGTAGATATCCTCCAGGTGCAGCGCCCCCTCGACGGAGCACGCGCGGTGCACCTCGGCCCGTAGGAACTGCGGCGCACCCTTGAGCGGCTCGCCGAGTGAGGAATCCGCGTCGATGGTGGCCAGCAACTCAGGGAGCTCCGAGCCGTAACGACGCAGCAGATGGTGCATCCGGTCGGCGTCGAAGCCGTACTTGTCCCCGAGCCGTTCGGACTGGTTGACCATCGCATCAAAACCGACGGCGCCCAGCAGCGGCAGGTTGGCCGTGACGGAAGGCTTCTTCCTGGCCTGCTTCTCGCCCAGAGCGAAGTCAACGGCGTCCTCGGCCATCACCCGGTAGGTGGTGTACTTGCCCCCGGCAATGGAGATCATGCCGGGCGCGACCTCCGTGACGGTGTGCTCACGGGACACCTTGGTGGACTTGGACTCATCCAGCACCTTCGGCTGCAGCAACGGCCGCAAACCGGCATAAGTGCCGATGATGTCATCGCGCGTCAGGGGCACGTCCAGCACCTCGTTGGCCTGCGCGAGGATGTAGTCGATGTCCTCGCTCGTGGGAACCGGATGCTTGAGCTGCTCATGCCACGCCGTGTCGGTGGTGCCGATGACCCAGTAGTGCTGCCACGGGATGACGAACAGCACGGACTTCTCGGTGCGCAGGAACAGTCCGGCCTTGCCCGTGAACCGCTCGCGCGGGATGAGGATGTGTGAGCCCTTGCTCGCCAGGACCTTGAGTCCACCGCTGGCGGACGCCATGTCCTGGGTGTCCTCGGTCCACACGCCGGTGGCGGCAATGACGTTCTTGGCGCGGACCCTGATCTCCCTGCCGCTTTCGAGATCCGTCACGGTGCCTCCGCTGATGCGGCCACTTGCGTCCTTGGCCAGTTCCGTCACCTTGGCACGGCTGACCGCTACCGCGTTGTACTCCAGAGCGGTGCGGATCAGCTGGATGACCAAGCGGGCATCGTCAACGCGGGCGTCGTAGAACTCAATTGCACCGATCAGAGCCTTGGGGCTGATGTCCGGGAACCGTTCGATGGCCCCCTTCTTGGTGAGGTGATTCTGAATGGGGACGATCTTCTTGCCGCCTGCGCCCGCGATGGACATCACGTCGTACAGACCGACGCCCAGGGCGGAGTAGGCGCGTTCGATGACGCGCGTCTTCAGTGGCCACAGGAAGGGTTGGGCCTCGACGAGGTGCGGTGCGATGGTCGTCAGCAGCCGGGCGCGCTCGGTGAGTGCCTCGAAAACCAGCTTGAAATCCAGGTTGTAGAGGTAGCGAAGGCCACCGTGGATGAGTCTGGAGGAACGCGATGACGTTCCTGAGGACCAGTCCTGCGCTTCAACGACGGCCGTGCGCAGTCCTCGGGATGCCGCATCCAGAGCGATTCCGGCCCCGGTCACACCACCACCTATAACCAGAACATCAAACTCTTCCTCTCCCAGCGCATCAAGCGCTGTGGACCTCTGCGACGGTGTCAGTGATTCAGCCATGGACTCTCCTTTGATCCTTGATGTTTTCAAGAGTTCCGCGATCTGCACGTATTCACAACCCCGCTGCACGTTCGTGCAGGCAAGGCTAGGATGTCGCACGGACGGCCTGCTCCCGACGCCAATCGTAGAGCGGGCCCAGCACAGGACAAGAGGTTCGAGATGGATCGAGACAACGAGCTGCTTCTGCGGGTGGCACGGCTTTACCACGTCCAGTCAGAGACGATGGATGCCATTGCGCACCAACTCGGGGTCTCCAGGTCAACCGTGTCCCGGCTCCTCAGGGACGCCCGCGAGCTGGGTCTGATCCGCGTCACCATCGTCGATCCCGAGCGGCCCCTGACCCGGCTCGCCGAACTGTTCCACAGGTATTTTCACGTCAACGCCCACCTCGTCCACGTTCGCACCGGAGCCAGTGGTGTCTTCCGTTTGGACCAAGTTGCCAAGGTCGCCGCGCAGCTCATCGATGAGACAGTACAAAATGAGGACACCATTGGTGTCGCCTGGGGCACCACCACATCCGCCATTGCAGTACAACTGCGTCCGCGAGACCTCACCGGCGTCACGGTCGTCGGCCTGAACGGGGGCGCCAACCACCGCACCACCGGCCTCCCCTACGTCGGCTCCATCCTGCAGCGCTTCGCGACTGCCTTCCGCGGTCAGGAACAGCTGTTCACACTGCCTGCCTTCTTTGATGACCCGGCCACCAAGGCCGCCATGTGGCGGGAACGCAGCACGCAACACGTGCTGCAGGTCAGAGCCCGCAGCCGCGTGGCCGTCTTCGGGGTCGGAGGTCTCGGGGCCGAATTGCAGAGCCACGTCTATGCCGCCAACTACCTCGACGTCAATGACCTCGCGGAGCTGAGCCGCAGCAACGTGGTGGGGGATGTCTGCACGGTCATGCTGCGTGAGGACGGCTCCTGGCGCGACATTGCCTTCAACGAGCGTGCCACCGGAATGACCCCCGCTGAACTGCGGGCCGTCCCGAAGCGGATCTGCGTGGTCAGTGGTGTGTCCAAGGCAGCGCCCGCGCTCGGCGCACTCCGAGCCGGCGTGATGACGGATCTGGTGATCGACGATGAAACCGCTCGTGCCGTACTGCGACGCATGCGGCCAAATCTGCGCCTGGACTGATCGCCCGCTCGGACGAGGTCGGTCACCACAGGAGTGGAAGCACGGCCAGATAGCCGAGCATGAGAAGTGCACCCTCACGTCGACCCACCCTGTATCCGGTCCGCATGAACACCAGTGCCAGCAGAGCAGCAGCCACCATGGCACTCGCACCGATGCCGGTGAGATTCGCGGCTTCCAGTGGCCCCGGGGAAAGAAGTAGCACGGCGCCACCCACTGCCAGTCCGTTGAAGAGGTTGGAGCCGAGCAGGTTCCCCACGATAAGACTGGTTTCGCCCCTGCGGCCCGCAGCAATCGCCGTCGCCAACTCCGGCAGGGACGTTCCCAGTGCCACGATGGTCACACCCACGAAGCCGCCGCTGAGCCCAGCGATGTCCGCGATTCCGAGAGCGCCACGCACCAAGAGGTCCGCGCCCGCCACGATGAGGATCAGGGACACGACGGTACGCACCACCTCGCGGCTGAGTGAGATCGTGACACCACCCTCCTGCGTCGGCGTTGCCGAGGAAACCACTTCATTCCCGACGGAGACACGCTTGCCACCGCGCAGCAACAGGGTGAGCGCCGCAACCAGGAGAGCCAGCAGTAGCGCGCCCTCCCAGCGCTCCAGTCCGCCCTGAATGGCGACGGCGAAGGCGATGGTGGCGCCCACTGCAAGCACTACCTCACGCCTGAGGGTCTTCGAGGAAACCGCCAGCGGAGCCATGAAGGCGGCCACACCCAGCACCAGCGTCAGGTTTGCAAGGTTCGAGCCGACGACATTGCCGATGCCCACCTCCGGCGATCCCGACAGTGCAGCGACGGCCGAGACCACCAACTCCGGTGCTGACGTCCCGAAGCCCATCACGACCACCCCAACGGCCAGCGGTGACACGCCCAACCTCCTGGCCAGGGCGGAGGCGCCTATCACGAACTGGTCCGAGGCCAGCCAGAGCAGCGCAAGGCCTACCACGGTGAGAAGTATCAGGAGGGGAAGCGTCACAGTTCCCCCATCGTAGGCGCCGGCACCGCATGGACCTGAGGAACCGCTGACGAATGCTCGTGGGTGGCACGCCTCAGCCGCTCTCCCCCGCGATCTGCAGATCCACTCCCCTGCACCCACATCCGAACTAGTGTGAGCGCCATGTCTGAGCTGATTGTTGCCCACGTCGACGCTGGCGTCGGCCGCCTCGAACTCAACCGTCCACGAGTGATCAACTCACTCAATCGCGAGATGATCCACGCCTGCATCAGTGTGCTGCGCACCTGGCAGGGCGACGCAGATGTCCGCGCCGTCGAGCTCACCGGTGCCGGAGATCGAGGCTTCTGTGCCGGAGCGGACGTACGTGAGATGGCTGCTCTGGTGAGCGCTGACGAGGACTGGCTCCAGTTTCTCGGCTCAGAGTATGAACTGGATGCGCTCGTTGCGCACTATCCCAAGCCGGTCACGGCCCACATGCGCGGCATCACCATGGGGGGTGGTCTGGGTTTCACGGCCGCAGCATCCCGACGGATCGTTGACTTCTCCAGCCAGCTGGCGATGCCGGAGACCAAGATCGGACTCTTTCCCGACGCCGGTGTGATGTTCCAGCTTTCGCGCGCTGGCGCCGTCGGCACCCACATCGCCCTCACATCGGCTCCCTTTGGTGGCGGTGACGCACTTGTCATCGGACTCGCCGACGAGTCCTCCGAAGGACCGCTTCCCGCACCATTGATCGACGCTTCGGGAGACTGGATTGATGAGTGCTACGCCACTGATGATCCTGTGGAGATAGCGCGAACGCTGGAGGCGCACCCGCATCCTGATGCGCGGATTGCGGCTCGGGAACTGCGAGCGCGCAGCCCGTTCTCAGTCCACGTCGCGCTTCGAGCCCTGCGCAGTGCCGCAACGCTGGACTACGACGGCGTCCTCGCGCAGGACCTCCGATTGGCACAACGTATGGTGCCCGTCGATTTCGTCGAGGGCGTCCGTGCCCTGCTGATCGACAAGGACAACACGCCCGAGTGGCGCCACGCCCGTATCGAGGACGTGCCTGAGACCCTTGTGGACGAAGTCTTCGCCCAGTGAGACCTCGTCCACCATGCCCCGTGGTGCTCAGTCTGCGGTCAGTGCCGCGTCGAGGGCATCAGCGGCCCGGATCAGCCCGAGGTGGCTGAAGGCCTGCGGGAAATTGCCTGCAAGACGCGCGTGGGCCGGGGAGTACTCCTCCGAGAGCAGCCCCAGATCCGTCGACACCGCAAGGACGCTGTCCATCATGGTCCGAGCATCGTCGATCCTGCCCGATCGGGCGTACTGCTCTATGAGCCAGAAGGAGCAGATCAAAAAGGGATAGTCCTCGCCCGTGAGGCCATCCATGCCAGAGGTGGTGAGGTAGCGCACAAGAAAGCCCTGCTCGTCCAGCAGATGGTCCTCAATGCGCGCCACTGTCCCCAGCATGCGGGAATCGTCGTAGTCCACCAGTCCCACCTGCGCGATCTGCAGGAGCGACGCGTCCACCTCCGTACCGCCGTAGTACTGGACGAAGGAATTGAGCTCCGTGTTGAAGCCCTTCTCCAACACCTCGGCGCGTAGCTGGTCCCTCAATTCTCGCCACCTCTCGAGCTTCCCGTCATCCAACCCGTGAGTTTCGACGGCACGCACCCCTCTGTCGAACGCGGCCCACATCATGGCCCGGCCATGGGTGAAGAACTCGGTCTCGCCACGCATCTCCCAGATGCCGTGGTCCTTGCGGTCCAGCTGCTCCTCCTGGAATGCCAGCATCGACTTCTGGAGGTTCCAGGAGAGCTCGTTCTCCTCCATTCCCGCCTCGCGTGCCTTCTCCAGTGCCACCATGACGGCCCCCACGACGTCGGCCTGGTACTGCTCCGCCGCACCGTTACCGATCCTGACCGGCCGCGAGTTCTCGTAACCTCTCAGGTGCTCCAGTTCACTTTCGGGGAGGTGACGCTCACCACCCAGGCCATACATGATGCGCATCTTCGACGGGTCCCCCGCAATGGCACGCAGCAACCACATCCGCCACGCCTTCGCATCGTGTGTGAAGCCATGCGAGACCAACGCCTCGATGGTCAGGGCTGAATCTCGCAACCACACGTAGCGGTAGTCCCAGTTGCGCACGCCCCCGAAATCCTCCGGCAATGAGGTGGTGGGCGCCGCCACGATGCCACCGGTGGATTTCTCGGTCAGGGCCCGCAGCGTGACCAGCGACCGACGGACCTCGCCCGCATAGGGGCCCGACGCGTCGATGCGCAGGGCCCAGTCGTTCCAGAATTTCAGGGTGCTTTGGAGTGAGGACCGGTTCTCTGGCAGTTCCGGATGCTCAAGGTAGGACGGCCACCAGGAGAGCACCCACTCCAACTCGTCGTCCTTGTTGAGGGTGAATTCGCCCTGGTGGCTCTCGTTGCGGTATTCGAGCTTCGGGCCGCGCAATGTCACCTGGTCCGGGCCGGCGACGGCGTGAATCTCGTGGCCCTTCCCCGAGCCAGTGTTGCGGAAGTACGGAGTTGCGGATCCGTAGTCGAACCGCAGGCACGCCACGTGACGCACAGTTGCCGTGCCGTCGACGCAGCGCACCGTGCGCACAAGGTCCGCCACGTCGCGTCCCTGACCGCCATGGACGGGCATGTAATCGGTGACAACCAGCGTGCCCGTGGGCGCACGCCACGTGGTTTCCAGAACGCAGGATTCACCGACGTAGCGTCGGGACTCCACCTCACCGTCCACGACGTCCACACTCCAGTGCCCGTTCTTGCTCTCACCAATGAGTTTGGCGAACACGGCCTGGGAGTCGAAGCGGGGGAAGCACAGCCAGTCGATGCTGCCCTCCCGTGACACCAGGGCCGCGGTGTGCAGATCGGACAGTAGCGCGTAGTCCTCCAGGGGCGTGCTCACGAAATCCATGTGTCCTTCCTCTGCCAGCCGCCCGGCTGGTCGTGAACAGGATATGCGCGTGCACCCAGTGCCTCTCTACGCTGACACACATGAACGCTCTGACTTTTGTGGTGCTTGGTGGCGCCGGTGACCTGGCCCGCCGCCTTCTGCTGCCCGGACTTGCCCAGTACATGGCCGAGGATCCGCTCCTCGACGTGACGCTGGTGGGTGCAGGTCTCTCCGCCGAGGAGGATTACGCAGGCTCCCTACGTGAGGCACTGCGGAGCGCCGGGGCCCCTGCGGAGACGACGGAGCGGCTGGTGGCAAAGACGTCGTGGATGAAAGTTGATGCCACATCACCGGAGGATCTTGAAAAGCTGCTGATGGGCAGGACCGGGCGAACAATTCTCTACTTCGCCCTGTCGCCGTCAGTGACAAAACTGACGGTCGACGCTCTCGGGCAGATCGACCTCCCGGATGGTCTCGAGTTCGCCCTGGAGAAGCCCTTCGGAACCGATGCTGCCTCTGCTCGGGCCCTGACCGAGGCTCTGCATCGCTTCACTGACGAGGACCACATAGTCCGAACAGACCATTTCCTGGGCACGTCCGGGACGGTCAACCTGTGCGGACTGATGCAGACCAACCGGCCGCTGCAGGCCACGTGGCACAGTGGCGCCGTCGATTCTGTGACCATCGTGTACGACGAGACACTCGGCCTTGAGGGACGCGCACGGTTCTACGACGCCAACGGTGCCGCACGCGACATGCTGCAGTCCCATCTGTTGCAGAGCATGGCCCGGTCCCTGGCTGACCCGGCCGATGGCCCCGACGGCGCTGCAGAGATCCTCGCTGCCACACACTTGGCCGGTGACGTCACGGATTCTGCGCGAAGGGCCCGCTACACAGCTGGCGAGATCGCCGGCCACCGCCTTCCCGACTACGCTCAGGAGGACGGGGTGGATGCAGCGCGGGGCACTGAGACGCTGGCTGAGGTCGTCCTTGCCGTGGACACCGACTTCTGGCGCGGCGTCCCCATCACCCTGCGTTCGGGGAAGGCGATCGGCGATCCCCGACAGGAGATCACGGTGCGCTACCACCCCGTCGGCAATGCGCAGGGCACCACGCTACGCCTCAGCTTCGAAAATGACAGCGTCCTGATGGAGATCAACATCGCCGATCCGGTGCACCGCGATTCTCTCCAGCGCGCCACCTTCCACACGAACCTGGTTCCGTCCCGGCTCTCCGCGTACGGCCGCGTGGTGCGCAGTCTCGTCCAACGCAGCGGCGCCACGGAGTTGCATCCCGAGTCACCCGTCCGGGCGTGGGAGATCCTGCAGCCGGTTCTCGACGCCTTCGCCAACGACTCGGTGCCGCTGGAGGAGTACCCAGCGGGATCCTCGGGTCCCGAAGGCTGGTGAAAGTATGGGGCTGCATCAGACCGCATCGGACCGCACCGCGCTGTACTGAGCACCGTCGGGGGCCGCGCTGTACTGGGCTGCGTCGGAACTGCATCAGGCTGCATCGGGGCCGCATCAAGCCGCACCGCGCTGTACCGCTTGGTGCAGCCGCTCGCTGGCCGGACACGCCGCATTCATGACGTGCCACGCACAGCTTCGACCAGACACGCCGTAGTCACTGGCCGCCGCGTAGACATCCGACCAGACACGCCGCACTCACTGCCCACCGCGCCGTAGAGGTCCTCGGTGGGTAGTGGTTGAGGCGTGTCCGGTCAGCCCCTCCATCGCGTATTCCCCTACATCCTTACTTTGGACTTATTCCAGATTTGGGGCTACGCTGTAGTAAATGCCTGACGACGTAGCCTTAGCACCGACCGTGACCGGAGCCTCCTCCGCCGTCGGTGTGCTGCGTGACAACGGCATCCGGATCACTGCGTCGAGGGTCGCGGTGCTTTCCGCGGTCGACGAGGCACCGCACATTGATGCGGACGCTGTGGCCCACATCGTCCGCGACCGCCTGGGCGCGGTCTCCACCCAGGCCATCTACGACGCCCTGGCGCTGTTCACCCGCCTCGGGCTGGTCCGGCGCATCAAGCCCTCCGGTTCGTCCGCGCTCTACGAGACACGCGTCGGTGACAACCACCATCACATGATGTGTCGTGGCTGCGCCATGATCCTCGACGTGGATTGTCCCACTGCGACACCACCGTGTCTCATGCCAGCAACGACGAATGGCTTCCTCATCGACGAAGCTGAAGTCATTTACTGGGGCCTGTGCCCGACCTGTCGCAACCTCTCGGCTGATCCAGCCAGCGACGCGAACTCTCTCCCCCTACCCACCAACAACGAAAGGCACCATGACTAAAGATCTTGATCGAGACCTGATCCATGAGGGCACCACACCCGAAGGATCCGCCCTGAGCAATGGAGCACCGGCCGAGTCCGACCGCAACAGCCTCAGCCTCTCCCCCAATGGCCCACTCCTGCTGCACGACGTCCATCTCGTGGAGACTCTGGCCCACTTCAACCGCGCCAACGTTCCGGAGCGCCGCCCGCACGCCAAGGGCTCCGGCGCTTTCGGCGAGTTCGAGGTCACCAACGACGTCTCCGCCTACACCAAGGCCGCTCTCTTCCAGCCCGGGACCAAGACCCGGATGCTGGCACGGTTCTCGACGGTGGCAGGTGAGCAAGGCTCCGCCGACACGTGGCGGGACGTCCGTGGTTTCTCGCTGAAGTTCTACACCACCGAGGGCAACTACGACCTCGTCGGCAACAACACGCCCATTTTCTTCGTGCGTGATCCCATGAAGTTCCCCCACTTCATCCGCTCGCAGAAGCGGCTTCCGGACTCGGGTCTGCGCGACGGCACCATGCAGTGGGACTTCTGGACCCACACCCCGGAATCCGCCCACCAGGTCACCTACCTCATGGGTGACCGCGGCCTGCCGCGTTCCTGGCGCTACATGAACGGCTACGGCTCGCACACCTACATGTGGGTCAACGAGGCTGGTGAGAAGTTCTGGGTCAAGTACCACTTCCACACCGACCAGGGCGTGGAGAACCTGACAGCCGCCGAAGCCGAGCGCTTGGCCGGAGCCGACGGCGAGTACCACCGTCGCGACCTCTTCGACGCCATCGGCCGCGGTGAGCACCCCACGTGGACACTGTCGGTCCAGGTCATGCCGTACGAAGATGCCAAGGAGTACCGGTTCAACCCGTTTGACCTGACCAAGATCTGGCCGCACTCCGACTACCCGCTCATCAAGGTGGGCACCATGACACTGAATGAGAACCCGAAGAACTTCTTCGCGGAGATCGAGCAGGCCGCCTTCGCGCCCAGCAACATCGTGCCGGGGATTGGGTACTCACCGGACAAGATGCTGCTCGGCCGCGTGTTTGCCTACGCCGACGCCCATCGCGCCCGTATCGGCACCAACTTCCACCAGCTGCCGGTCAACCAGCCCATCAATGATGCGCCGGATCCGTACATGGTGGACGGCAACATGGCCTACAAGCACAGCGGCGATGCGCCCGTCTACGCGCCGAACAGCTTCGGCCGCTCCTATGCAGACCAGGAGGGGCCTGTCGAGACGAGCTGGGAGGCCGACGGCGAAATGGTGCGCCAGGCCTACGTCTTGCATGAGGAGGACGACGACTGGACCCAGGCCGGCAACCTCGTGCGCAACGTCTTCGATGACGCTGCCCGGGACCGCTTCGTCGCCACGGTCTCTGGCGCACTCGTGGGCGTCCACCCCGAGGTGCTGGATCGTGCGTTCACCTACTGGAGCAATGTGGACAACAACATTGGCGCCCGCATCAAGGAAGCGGTGCAGAAGGCCGAGGCTGGCGCTTCAGACGGTCTTTCCACCGACGCCATCATCAAGGAGCCCGTCGGCACAACGGAAGCCTGACACTCAGCCCGCGATCTCTGGGCAGGTGAAGTGCGGAAGGGGCGTCGACACCGTCGGCGCCCCTTTTCCGTGCCCGAGCACTGTGCCGTCTACGCTCTCCAATATGACCGACGACGTGGAGCGCACCCCGGACGGTCATCACATCGTGGTGAAGGGACGACGGTGGCGTGCGAGCGATACGGGGATTCCAGACAACCTCCGCTCCGAGCTCGTCAGCGAGCTGATGCGTGCCCGTCGCGAAGTGAAGACTCGGGGCGACGACGCACGTCCGCTGGTGCAGGACGCAAAGGTCGCCCTCGGTGAGCGCGGCGCACCATGGTGGGAACCGGCCACCGATCAGGGCCTGCGTAATCGGCTTGCCGCCACAATCCGTACGCTTCTGCGACACAGGGATGGCACCACCATCTGCCCCAGCGATGCGGCGCGCGTGGTGGGCGGCGACGGCTGGCGCGACATCGTCGAAGTGACACGTGAAGTGGCGCAGCAGTTGGTGGATCAGCAGCAGGTGGTGGTGCAGCAGAAAGGCGAGCGTGTCGACATCCGCGAGGCACGCGGACCTGTCCGCATCGCCCCCGGATCCGCGCTCACTCGCTGACCCTCAGCGATTACCCTGACGAAAACTGGTTGTGATTCGAGGTTTCTGACCGCAAAGGATTCCGCGCTGAATCCGGCAGCAGTTTGTCGTCGATTCTCTGATTTATCCTCGATTCTCTGCTGGCCGAGTGCACACAAGAGCGGACCGCAGATGACGCAATCACCGTGCACAAAGCCATATGTTGTCGTGGTGGCCAGTCATTGCGGTGTGTCCGGTCACATTCCTTGGTGCACTCAGTGCTGGCAGGAAATCATCGGCTGTCGACGACCGTCGCGGTGACCGAACGTGCCGAGGCTTCACCCAGCTTGGCGATGAGTTCAGGATCGCGCCCGGCGTCGAGCTGTTTGAATGTGGAATCGAGGATGCCGCGAATGAGCCCGGCACCAATCTGAGCTGTTTCTCTGTCGTCGACGAGCGCGCTCCAGGCTTCCGCGAGGACGTCTCGCATGATCGCGTGCGCTGACTCCATCACCTTGATGGTCGCTTCGGAAGGGGCTGTGGTCTGGCCCAGACTCATGAGCCAGCCGTGGCCACTGCGGGCGGCCTGCTCGACGTTGGCCCGCACCCAGACGGCGATGCGGTCCGCTGGATCCTCGATACTCGCCAGCTCACTCTCCACAGCGTCCAACCACGAAGGCAGGTGGCGGGCCAGCACCAAACCCCGCAGATCATCGACGCTGTCAACGTAGCGGTAGATGCTGTTGCGGGCGATGCCGACGGCATGGGTCACGGCCGACGCCGTGAGCGCATCGGGCTGCCCCGAGCGGAGGATCTGTTCGGCGGCATCGACGAGCTGCTGCTGAACCATCGTGCGATGCTCGGCGACCGTGGGCGCTGAAATACGAGGCATACGCAGCTCCTTCCTGTTCAGGCAGAGGCTCAGCATATAGCACAGGAAAGTTTGACGACACCCCGTCCTGAAGTACAATGGTCCAATCTTAAGGACACCCCGTCGCTCCATTCTTGAGGAGACTTCATGACACGCGCCACCACCTTGGGTGGACGCATCCGCATCCATCTGCCAATCATTCACACGGAACTTGCGAATTCAGGCACCTCATGACCGTCGTTGAAGAGTCGAACATTGACCGTGCCACGCGTTCCGAATGGATCGGGTTGTGGGTGCTCGCCCTCGCGCTCGCCATGATCGTGCTCGACGGCACCATCGTCGGCGTCTCGCTACCCGTCATCATTCAGGACCTGGATCTCAGCCTCACCGAAGCCCAGTGGGTGAACAGCCTCTATTCCGTCGTCTTTGCAGCGCTGCTGCTCACCTTCGGCCGGCTCGGCGACAGGTTCGGCCGACGCAAACTCATGATTGCCGGCGTGGCCGTCTTCATGCTGGGCAGCGTGATGGCCGCTCTCTCGGGGGCCGGTGGCCTGCTCATCGCGTCGCGCGCACTACAGGGGGTCGGTGGCGCACTCGTCCTCCCCTCCACCCTGTCCACGGTGAACGCCACCTTCCGGGGTAAGGATCGTGCCGCCGCGTTCGGGGTCTGGGGCGCCGTGATGTCAGGTGCAGCCGCCCTCGGCCCTCTGCTCGGTGGCTTCCTCACCAGGGTTGCTGACTGGCCCTGGATCTTTTGGGTCAACATTCCGCTGGGCGTTGGTGTCATCGCGGCCGCAATCTTTTTCGTGAAGGAAACCAGGGGTGGGCACGAGGCCGGGGGCTTCGACGTCCTCGGCCCCGTCTACTCGGCGCTCGGCTTCGGAGCACTCGTCTTCGGCCTCATCGAAGGCACCAGTCTCGGCTGGTGGAAACCGAGGGCGGAGTTCGGCCTCGGTCCCTGGGCCTGGCCCGCCGACGCTGCCCTCTCACCTGTACCCCTCGCCATCGCCTTTGGAATCATCATCATTGCGCTGTTCGTATGGCGCGAAAGCCGACGGACGGGGAGCAACCTGTCCGCCATGCTCGACACGAGCCTGTTCCGGATCCAGACCTTCTCGTGGGGCAATATCACTGCCGGACTCGTCGCCGTCGGTGAGTTCGCGCTGGTGTTCATCCTGCCGTTGCACCTCACCACCTCGCTGGGGCTCAACGTCCTCGGTGCCGGCCTCGTTCTGGCTGCCATGGCCGGTGGAGCGTTCATGGCTGGGGCCCTGGCCCGGCACTTGGCCGCCCGCTTCGGCTCACCGAACGTGGTGGTTCTCGGCCTGGTCCTGGAACTCGTCGGCCTCCTGGGCACAGCCCTCATGGTCACAATGAGTGCGCCGGCTTGGCTGCTCGCGATCGTGCTCCTCCCCTACGGCCTGGGCCTCGGTCTGGCCTCCGCGCAACTCACGTCCGTGGTCCTGCACGACGTCCCCGTGAGCCAATCCGGCTCGGGCAGCGCAGTGCAGAGCACAGTGCGGCAGGTCGGTTCGGCCCTCGGCAGCGCCGTCGGTGGCACGGCTCTGGCCATCGCGCTCCGCGGCAATTTCCGAGCGGCTGATCCCTCCACCTTCGCCGACGCCGCAGGAGTGGCAATCTGGGCGGCGGCAGGTGTGCTGACGCTAGGCCTGGCCGCCTCACTCATGGTGCGTCACGCTGCGAAGCGGTGACAAATCGGCGTGAGGGTCACAGCACATCGCATGGACACTGCTCAGCTTCTGGTATTACATCGGATTCCATAGCTGATCCGATCTAGTTGCTGTAGGCATCGGTGCCGTTGGGTGCCCCAGCGCGCCCATAGCAAACCCTCACCTGCGAGAGGAGTTGCCGGCACTGGATCCTCCACTGATTTCCCGCCCTGGTAGCGATCGGCCCAACCTTTCACCGTCACCCATGAGCGGGACAGGGTGACGACTTCGCCAACGAGCGCTCGGCCGGCACTCAATCGATGAACCAATTCTGACGCTGAAAGACTCAGTGGCCAAGTGGCAGCGCAGTATCCGGGGCACACCGAGCCCGCTCTTTCGGTAACTCGACGACACTATGTCAAGCGTCGTCGGAGTCACGTCATTCATCTCGGCCGGCTTGCCTCTGAACCCGCCGGGATTAGTCATCGACGCCTTCAAGGAGGACCCCTACGGGGCATGGTGCCCCTGGCCGGAGCTGATGGCCGCGGACGACGCACGCGGATATCGCCCCCGTGAGCGTCCCGAAAGGCTCCCGCTGCAGTTCGTCATCGAAGCTCATTGCCCCAGCAAGGCACAGACCCTGTAGAGCGTCAGCGTCCCCGGATAACATCGCGTCCCAGGGTGAGGTTTACCGCTCAAGTCACATGGTCCCGGTCTGATGTTGTGGGCTTGATGAATGCACCGAAACCAGCATGCCTGCTCCGATACTCTCGACAACAAGAGTACTGACGTCGGGATCGGAGGCGGCCGATGGAAACCGCGAATCAAGTCTCGGTTGCGGCGGGGGTTGACGGGTGCGTTACCGACGAACAAATCCCGCGTCGCAGGACGGTTTTCGACTTCGTTCGTTGGATGATGCTCGCGTTGTGGCTTTTCGTCATGGCGGTAGCTGTGAGCATCGGCAGCTACAGCACTCAGCTGCGTGACCTCGAATCCGAACTGGATAGAGGCGGCGTCACGTCGGTGACGGTCACACCCGGAATGCCAGCGGAAGCCGAGGGTGCGACGACGCAGTCCGTTTACTGGCGGTCCGGTTGGCTCAACCACCGTGCCGACGTTGTCATGGTCACTCCCGGAGACGACAGTTGGGCCTGGACCTCCGAGGACAACATGGCGGTCCGGACGGGCTACGACATCGCCAACCAGCTTGCTGAGAAAGACCCTGCGCTTCTGATCACACGGGTTCCTGAGCGCATGTCGGGCGCTGAGGTGTATGGCTTCGAGGTTCCTTCTTGGTTGCTCGGGTTCACTCTCGCTGGCGCTTTCGGCACGTTCGTGGTCCTCGTCTCAGGGCCTCAGCCCTGGCGCGCGACACGGTGGGCATGGTTCTGGCTCATGACCACTGTGATCGGGGCCCCGCTATTCCTCGTCCTCGCCGGTCCGACCCCGCCACTTCGTTCCCCGCGGGAACAGCATCGAAGGCTGACCGGCGGACGGGCATTCATCATCGCTCTTGTTCTCCAGTTGCTGCTGCAGCACTAATCACCGAAACGGGGCGACTTTTGAAGGACAAACTCTGCGAGGCCAAGATCTTGGCCCGGCTACCCTGGCTACGACGAGGCGCCCGTAGTGGCCGCCAGCGGCGTTCCTACTGACCATCCGATGTGGCACATGCCACCACCGAGGATTCGGCAGCCCGAGCGCGCTCCCATCAGACACGCCGACGAGGGGAACGCCCCGCGCTCCCAGCTCAGTCCGAGAACGCTTTCGCAAGCAAGATCATGCGTGTTCGGAAGTCATCGGAATCGGGGGCGTAAACCGCGGCCCAGACAGCATTGAGCACCAGCCTGACAAAGGTCCAGCGCCGGACTCTGTCCTCGTCGAGCCCCGCCACATCAGCGACCACTTCTGCGCGCATCCGGACGTGGTTGCGTACGGAATAGGCAGCCGCCGTTACCTCCGCCCTGTTCCACACGATGGGCGCGACGGCGTACGCCCACTCCCCAGCGACCGGCTTCGGGTCGATGGCGAGCCATTCGCCGCGATCGTGTTCAAGCGGCGCCAGCACGTTCATGTCGTGCAGATCTTCATGCACCAACCGAGCCGGCGGAGCATTCGCCACCAGCGCCTTCAGCTCATCGTTCGCTTGGTGTGTGAGACGTCGGGGCACGAGGACCGACGCCTGACTCAGCTGTTCCTCCCATCGGAGGGCCAAGTCCTCGACCGCGTCAAACTGCGGGGCCGGGGGCCGGTCCAGCTGCTGAAAGAGTTCCCCCAGCACTTCGCACGCTTGAAGGATCGGGGTATCGGTGAGCTGGCGGTCACCGTCGAGACGCTCCAACAACAGCGTCGACGTCGACGGGTCGGCCGCGAGCAGCCGGACCGCGCCGCGACCGTCCCACAGTTTCAAGGCGAGGTGCTCGTGACGCGCCTCGGGATGCGGCCACGTCACCTTCAACACGGCAGGCTCTACTTCGCGGAGCACAGGGAGCACCAAAGCGTTCTCGCCATGCCAAGCATGCCCATCGAGCGTGAGATCCCAACGCTCGAGGTGCTCCTCCACAAGCGATGGAAGCTGCGCGAGCCAATCGTCGCCGTCAGGGTAACCGGCGGCATCAGCGGCGCGGCCAGCGATTGCCATGCGAAAAGCTTCCGGGATCATCATCACAGCCAATGTAGGCCTTGCCGCCAAGGCGTATCCAAAACGCTGCTGGCCACCTGGGCTCACATATTGGCTGGGAGGATCTGCAACAGTCCAACAGTGACGCAGCTCTGCGCGGGCGCGTTGAGAATGCGAGGCACTGCGGCGACCTATCGGCGCCCGCTTCGCCACCCCGGAGAACGGCTGTGAGTGTTTGCCCTCTCAGCAAACCAAATCTTGATCCCTGCTCGTAGGATGGGCAGGTCAACCGACTTTCACTCACGCAACAACTTCAGGAGTCACGCAATGTCCGAGAAGATCCACGACGTCATCATCGTCGGATCAGGACCCGCCGGCTACACGGCAGCCATCTACGCGGCACGCGCCGCGCTGGAGCCCGTCCTGTTTGAGGGGGCCCTGGACTCCGGTGGTGCACTCATGAACACCACTGAGGTGGAGAACTACCCCGGCTTCGCCCAAGGCATCATGGGCCCGGACCTCATGCTGGAGATGCGCGCACAGGCGGAGCGTTTTGGCACGCAGATCATCACCGACGACGCCACCGAGCTGAAGCTTGAAGGCGCCGTCAAGGAAGTCACCGATTCCGACGGCACCGTCTGGAAGTCCCGGGCCGTCATCCTTGCCATGGGATCCGGCTACCGCAAGCTCGGCCTCCCGGACGAAGAGCGCCTCTCCGGCCGAGGGGTGTCCTGGTGCGCAACTTGCGATGGCGCATTCTTCCGCAACAATGAGATCGCCGTCGTGGGCGGCGGCGACTCCGCCATGGAGGAGGCCACCTTCCTGAGTCGTTTCGCCACCAAGGTCACGGTCATCCACCGTCGCGACGAACTGCGCGCCTCCGCCATCATGGCTGGCCGTGCCGAGCGCGATCCAAAGATCGATTTCGCCTGGAATTCTGCGGTCACAGGTATCCATGGCGACAACTCCGTCAAGGCTCTCACCCTCGAAGACACCGTGACCGGCGAAACGCGAGAGATGCCCGTGCAGGGACTGTTCATCGCCGTCGGGCACGATCCCCGCTCCGAGCTCATCAAGGATCAGGTGGAACTCGACGACGAGGGCTATGTCCTCACCCAGCCCGATAGCACCGGTACGAACCTCGTGGGCGTCTACGCATGCGGCGATCTGGTGGACCACACCTACCGCCAAGCCATCACGGCGGCCGGCTCGGGCTGTGCTGCAGCGCTGGATGCCGAAAAGTATCTCGCGGCACTCGACGACGTGGCCCTGACGGCAGCCCCCACATCCTGACCGCAGGAACTACACTGGCGAGGTTGAACAGCCTGAAGAAGGAGCGAGCCAATGGCAGTGACAGATGTGAAGGAAGCCTCCTTCGCCGACGAGGTGCTCATGGCATCCGAACTCGTGGTGGTGGACTACTGGGCGGATTGGTGTGCTCCATGCAAGCAGCTCTCCCCCATCATTGACGAGCTGGCACGCACCTATGACGGCCAGGTGAAGTTCGTGAAGGTGGATACGAGCGCTGAGCCGGAACTCGCCGCTCAGCAGGGAATTCTCAGCCTTCCCACGCTGCAATTCTTCAAGGCGGGCAGGGTGGCGAAGTCACTCTCGGGCGGAAAGTCCAAGAACGCCTTGAAGAAGGTCATCGACGAACTGCTCTGACATGAGCGAGCCGCAAGATGAGCATCAAGTCACCGGGGACAGTGAGGATTCCTCGGTGGCGGCCGAGGACATGTGGCGAAACGTGCCCCGGCCAACCACCGAGGAGCTGTTGACTCCCTCGACACAAGGGGCCGATCCGCCCAGCATTCCCCGGGGAGTGAAGGTCATCGGAATCGTGATCGTGCTCGCCCTTCTATTCCTGTCGGTCTGGCTGGGGCTCAGTCTGGGCAGGTCCGGCTCGCCTGCGCCGGAACCCAGTCCCACCGTCGAGGAAGAGCTCTGGGAACTGGAACCACCAGTCACCATGGACGAATTCGTCAGGGGTGACGTCACCAGCACCCCCCGCGACGGCGACAATGACCGCGACATCGCGCGCGCGGACTACACGGACGGCACCGACCGCCTGATCCTGTTGCTGTCCCGGCCGGAGACCGATCTGGCCACCTACCTTGAGGGCGCTCAAGTTTCCGGCGTTGAACCCGTGGAGGGTTCGGGCGGCATCAGCTGCGGTACCTCCACCATCTCCGCCGAGAATTCAATCCCTTTCTGCGCCCGCGTCGTGGATGACACGGCTATTGCCGTCGCTGGGCTCAGCGAACAGGACACATCCACACTCACTTCCTTGGTGGATTCCTTCTACGAGGAACTGCAGTGACCGTTCCAACGCCTCGCCGGGACACCCGCCTCGACCGCTTCGTCGACAGCTACGCAGAACGCACCCACGGCATGAAGGTCTCAGCTGTTCGCGCCCTGTTCGCCGTCGCGAATCGGCCGGAAATCGTCTCCCTTGCCGGTGGCATGCCCAACATCAAAGACCTACCGCTGGGTGACATCGCCGATCACATGGCTGAAATGATTCGCGCCAACGGCATGCAGGTCATGCAGTACGGCTCCGGTCAAGGGGAGCCCTGCATCCGCGAACAGATCTGCGACGTCATGGCGCTGGAGGGCGTGTCGGCCCACGCGGACGACGTGATGATCAGTGCTGGCTCACAGCAGGGTCTGGACCTAGTGACGCGCATCTTCTGCGACCCCAGCGATGTCGTACTGGCCGAATCACCCTCCTACGTGGGGGCCATTGGCACGTTTGCAAGCTACCAAGTGGAGGTGGTGCACGTTGCGAGCGACGAATCCGGTCTCAACCCCGCCGCACTGCGGGAGACGGTCTCGCGCCTGCAAGCGGCCGGGAAGCGCATCAAATTTCTCTACACCATCCCCAACTACAGCAACCCCTCAGGGCTTACGCAGCCATGGGAGCGCCGCGTCGAAGTGCTGCAGGTCTGCGCAGAGTTCGGCATCCTCGTGGTGGAGGACAATCCCTACGGTCTGCTCGCCCTTGACGCGGAGCCGGTGCCGGCGATGCGCTCGGTGGACACCGACGTCATCTACCTCGGCTCCTTCTCCAAGACGTTCGCTCCCGGTTTTCGAATCGGCTGGGTGTTGGCTCCGCACGCTGTCAGAGAAAAATTGGTGCTGGCGCAGGAATCAGCCACTCTCTGCCCTCCCGTTTTCAGCCAGTTCGCCATCTCCAACTACCTCGACACCTCAGATTGGAAAGAGCAGATCCTCAGCTTTCGCGCCATGTACCGTGAACGGCGCGACGCCATGCTGACTGCGCTGAGGGACCACATGCCGGCCGGGACCTCATGGACACATCCCATAGGCGGGTTCTTCGTGTGGGTGACGCTCCCAGAGGGCATGGACTCCCAAGCCATGCTTCCACGCGGGGTGGAGCATCGCGTTGCTTTCGTTCCCGGCGCCGCGTTCTATGCCGATGGCCAGGGAAGCCAGAACGTGCGGCTGTCATACTGCTTTCCCACGGCAGAGCGCATCGTCACGGGTGTGGAACGGTTCTCCGAAGTGGTGCGCAACGAGATCGAGATGCTCAACATCTTCGGGGTCAAAGCTCCCGCGCGTCATCCACCGGCACCAGGGCCCGGAGCCGACATCTCCTGATCCACAACCCTTCTGACAAGGACTGATGCTTCAATGACCGTCATCGTGATCTCCGGTGGCCTGAGCCATGAGCGCGACATCTCGCTCCGCTCCGGAAGACGTGTGACCCAAGCCCTGCGTCAGGTGGGCCATACCGTCGTCGAGTCCGACGTCGGCACGGAACTCGTGCCGATGTTGCAGTCCACGCCTGATCCGGTTGTTGTGCCCATGCTGCACGGCGGCATGGGTGAGGACGGCGCTCTGCGGGAGGTGCTCGGTCTCCTCGGAATACCTTTTGTGGGCGCTGGGGGTTCGGCCTCACGGCTGGCTTTCGACAAGGCGATCGCCACCAAGGTCGTGGCCAACGCCGGCCTCGGAGTCACCGACCAAGTGGCCCTGCCCCACGACATCTTCAGAGAGCTGGGCGCCGCAGCGCTCATGCAGGCGCTGGGAGAAAGACTGGGCTACCCCCTCATGGTGAAGCCATCGCGATCCGGATCCGCGCTCGGGGCGCTGATGGTCTCTGATCAGGAGGCGCTTGCCACAGCCATGGTGGGCGCCTACGCCTATGGACCGGTCGCCATCGTGGAGCAGTTCATCACGGGCACTGAGCTGGCTGTCACAGTGCTCGAGACGGAGAACGGTTTGCAGACGCTACCCCCCGTCGAAATCCGTCCCACCTCTGGCATCTACGACTACGAGGCGCGCTACACAGCAGGATCAACACGTTTCGTGACGCCCGCGGAACTCCCGGCCGAGGCGCTCCAAGCCGCACAAGATCTGGCGCTGGCCTCCCATGAGGCGTTGGGTCTCAGGCACCTGTCCCGTGTGGACATGGTGGTCACCAGCGAAGGACAACCGATTTTCCTGGAGGCGAACGTGGCTCCCGGTATGACCGAAACATCACTTTCACCCCTGGCGTTCGAGGCGGCCGACATGGATCTCGGCGGCGTTTTTACATCACTGATTGACCGGGCACGCGGTGAGCGATGAGCCTGCGCCTGCGTCGTGTCATCACCATCACCATCGGAGTCCTGGTGGCCGTGGTGATGCTGGTGCTGGGAGTGTGGCAGATGTCCAGCTTCCAGCGTTCAGTTGTCGACATCGCCGAGGAGCGAGCGTCCCAAACGCCTGTCATGCTTGCCGACAATATTCGCGCGGATGGCATCATCGAAGACATCTACGGGCGGCGGGTGGAGCTCTCGGGGCAAGTGGTTCCTGATGTGAAAGTGCTCGTCGGCTCGCAATGGCCCATGCGGGTGGCCGTTCCTTTCGAAATGACCGACGGTCAGATTGTGCCGCTCGTGGTGGGACTCACGAATGAACCCGTAGACGTCACCACGACCGGCGACATGGACATCGAAGGCATTTTCACAGCGGGTGACGTCGACGAGGATCTGACTCCCCCGTCAGATGCGCCAGCTGGTTCCATCCCGACACTGAGGTTGCAGGAGCTGGTGCAGGAGTGGCCGCAACCCATGATTGCAGGTTATGTCACGCTCGACGCCGACGGCGCCGCCCGCTTCGGCCTCGATCCCGCGTCCGCAGCACTCCCCGAAGCGCAGGGTACTTCCATGCACCAGGGGTACGCCCTGCAGTGGTGGGTGTTCGCGGCAGCGGCTATTGCGTTCAGCATCGTCATCGCGCGTGGGCTGAAACCCAGTGAGGGACATGCCCCTGATGGCTTCAATGCCACGCCAGGGCCGAGAGTTTCCGGGTTGGGGAAGCGCTGATCATTGCTGTTCTCGGCGAGGACTTGGCCGGGCGGGATGAGATGGTGTCACTGCATCTGGTGCGTGTACTGGATGTCCATATCCAGATGCAGGGGCGCCAGATCGCCTGATCCGGTGCGCGGCTGCCAAGACATAATTGATCAGTGGTTCCCAGTGTGTAGAACGTCTAGACGTTGGGTTCGGCAGCAGTCTCGGATGCTCTCTCGGCAGCTGCCAACCGCGCTCTGACATCTTTGGTGGCATAGTGCTCGGCCACGAAAGACAACATGGGAACGGTTCCCGCAGCCATGATCATCAACACCCATTTGATGGACCAGCCGACTCGACGGCTCAGGTCGTAGGCAGTGATCAGAAGAATCATGTAAAGCCAACCGTGCGGGACACCAGTCCACACCACAACGCGATCATCGCCAGCCAAGTACTTCAGTGGCAGCCCCACCAGTACCAGTACCGCCAACAGCACTCCCACCACCCAGGCCATGACTCGGTAACGCGTGAGTGCCGCCTTGGTGGACGAGATGTCCTCTATATCGATGTGCTGGGCACTTGCAGATTCTGACACCGGACCAGCCTACCTCTCACCATTTCGCAAGCATGGCGGCATAGTCGCCTGGACAGTGCGTTGCTAAACCTATTTGTCGCTACATCGTTTTCATGCTTTAATGCTTCAGCTATAATGATCTCTGATCGATAACCGCGAGAATTCTCTCCAGGTCCTCGTCGGAGGCGAACTCAATGACAATCTTTCCTTTGTCCCGCCCGATGTCCACCTTGACGCGTGTATCGAAGTGGTCGCTCAGCGATTGGCCCAGCCCAGCTTCCCGCTCGCTGGGCATCCGAGGTCCACGTGCAGTCTTGGTTCCAGAGCTGCGCCCCTCCCCCATCGCCACAATCTCCTCGGTGCTTCTCACCGATAGTCCCTCGGCGATGATGCGCTCCGCCAGCAATTCCTGTGAGCGAGGATCCCCGAGTCCCAGCAGGGCCCGCGCATGACCGGCTGACAGAACTCCTGCCGCCACCTTCTGCTGCACCCCAGGTGGCAGATTCAGCAGGCGGAGCGTGTTCGAGATCTGTGGTCGGCTCCGATGAATGCGTCGCCCCAGCTCCTCCTTCGTGCAATCAAAATCATCCAACAGTTGTTGATAGGCGCTGGCCTCCTCCAATGGGTTGAGGTTTGCGCGGTGCAGGTTTTCCAGTAGCGCGTCACGGAGAAGTGAGTCGTCATCGGTGGCTCGCACAATCGCGGGGATGGACTCCTTTCCGGCGCGCTGACTCGCACGGTAACGTCGCTCCCCCATCACCAACTCGAACCTGTTGCGACCCACTTCCCGCACCACGACTGGCTGCAATACACCGAACTCGGCGATGGAAGCGCTCAACTCCTCCAGTTCGTCCTCGTCGAAGCTCGTTCTGGGCTGTCGGGAGTTGGGTTTCACGTGTTCGAGCGGCAGCTCAGCGAAGTACGAGCCATCTTTGAGTGGCACAGACCTTCCATCGCTGTCCGTGGCGTCATCCGTGCGCGCGAATAGGTCGCCCAGGCCCCGGCCCAGACCACTGTGTTGCTTCGGTACCGCCATCATTTCTCCTCCTGCACAACTGCAGCCAGGGCAATTTGCTCGGCTGCCTTCACATATGCCACTGCCCCGGATGATTTCGGCTGATACGTCAGCACGGTCTGACCATAGCTGGGGGCTTCTGCAATGCGGACAGATCGCGGTATTTCAACATCCAGCGTTTGCTGTGCAAAGTGTTGACGGACTTCTCCGGCCACCTCCCGTGACAGGTTGTTGCGTGCGTCGAACATGGTCAGGACCACCGTTGTGAGTTCCAGAGCGTCATTGAGGTTGCCTTTGACCTTGTTGATCGTGCGCACCAACTGCGAGACACCCTCGAGTGCGTAGTACTCGCACTGAATCGGAACCATAATCTCTGTCGCCGCAACCAGGGCGTTCAACGTGAGTAGCCCGAGCGATGGGGGACAGTCGATGAGCACGTAATCAACAGCGGAACTTTCCACGTAGGCAACCAGGGCCCGTTTCATTCGTGTCTCCCGGCCGGACTCATTGACGAGCTCCAACTCAGCAGTCGCCAGATTGATCGCTGCTGGAAGAACGTGGAGGTTGGGCGTATGGGGGGAGCGTTGTACCAGGTCAGCGATCTTTGCCTCATCCAGCAGAACTTCGTACGTTCCTTGGGTGCCGGACCCATGCTCCACACCCAGTGCCGTCGACGCATTCCCCTGCGGGTCTGCGTCCACCACGAGTACGTTGAGGCCCCCGAACGCGAGCGCGGCAGCGATATTTACCGCTGTTGTTGTCTTTCCCACCCCGCCCTTCTGGTTGGCGACCACAATAATTCGTGGTGCGGCGGGGCGGGGGAGGGACAGAGCTGGCGAGCTTGGTTGACGATCATCTCCACCGTTTACTTCAGATTCGGTGGACCAGTCGTCCTCCGGCCGATCGAAAGCCGCTCTCCGGGGTCCTGAAGGTAGCTGTATTCCCGTTTCACGTGAAACGCGCAGGGATCCCTGCTTGGAGTGCTCCTCATCGCTGACGTCAGCGCGGTCGTGGCGAGACTTGCGAAAAAACAGTGCCATCGTGGTGAATCCTCTCGAAGACCCCCTTAACTCTATCGTCAAGATACGAACAGTTGGACCACCAAACGACGCACCCTGTTGACCAAGATGCGACAAGGATGGCATTCGTCACACCAACTCATCCGTCGCGTGATGCGCAGCCCCTCAGTCCAGCGATACGCATGCGTTTTGCAATGGAATCAACCAGCCCTACCCGATCAAGAGATATAACGGTTTATCGCTATAACCACATCAACGTGCTTCCCATAAGTCGTCGAGGCGCCGATGGAAGTATGTCGAAGTCATCCGCGTGGACCGATGACGTCGCCCTCACCGGCCCTGAATTTCCTCCTGCCCGCTCGCGGTTGAGCACGCTGCAGTCACCTTCCCGATCACCTACCGTCTACAAGCTATTACGAGCATCCGCAGGGAACAGTCAGCGACGTCATGCAGATGCGCTCGAGGGTGTGGGGGAGTAGAATGCAATGCTGGGCCGCTTGGAGTCAAACCGCTCCTGTCCGCCCCAATCAGGAAGCTTGCAGTGCGCTGGGATTGCGACTTGTCGATGCTCTGAACTCCTTCAGGCAGCTCGTTACCTCCCTTCTCGGACGATGTGGACCGATGCCTGCTGAGCGGTTCGCGCTTCTGTGCACAAGGGTGCTAGCGCGGTATGAAGTTCATGGAGATCACAATTTCACACCACCGACAGCGCAGGCTTCACTGCCTTTGGGCCACAACTAAAAAACACTGGTGAAGGGCAGCTCCACGAACTGACTGGCCTCTGACCGCTCAGACATCTCTGGCTGTCCCGATGTGCACGGATGGTTGGAGAGGGCGACTACGCCGCCTTTGCCTGCTGTCTGGCGATCCCTTTCGCATTTCACGGGACGGAAAGGCTTTGCCCGTTTCACGTGAAACTATAGCGATATATCGCTTTACCGTTTGGATGGCTGAAATGCCAGAACGAGCGGCAGGACATCCCCACCGGCTCTTGCCATGGGGGAGGAGGAGTCGGACACTGCTCTTCGACAAGCCGCAGGGCAACGCTGCTGATCGGGATGCGGAGATCCGCGATTCAGTCGGCTCCCATCCCTGCGATCCCCGAGCTACTACCGATGGACGGCGATGCGCACCACGCGCGTGCCCTCGATGTCCGGGGCGGCCCGCACCTCAAGAATGTCTGCCCGAAGTCCGGAGCGCGACAGCAAGGTAGAGACTCCCGCGATTTCCTTCTCTGCGTTGGATCCCTTGAGCGCCAACAGCCTACCGTCGGGATAGAACAGGGGAGTGGTCCACAGGAGGAGCTTTTCCAGACCCGCAACCGCCCGGCAAGTGACAACATCGAACTGCTCATCGCAATCCTCAGCGCGCAGCCGCTCGACCCGGACATTGTTCAAGTCCAGTTCCTGGACGGTTTCAGAGAGAAAAGTGCTTCTTCGCAGGAGCGGCTCGATCAATGTGATGTTCAGGTCAGGCCGAACAATGGCCAGTGGGATACCAGGCAAACCCGCTCCGGATCCAACATCCGCCACATCGACGCCCTCACCCAATACGTCCAACAGCGCAAGAGAGTTTGACACATGCCGACTCCACAGCTTGTCACCTTCGCGTGGTCCGAGAAGACCCCACTCAATGCCCCTGCTGCGAAGAATTGCGACGTATCGATCCAACTGCTCCGCTACATCCGGAAAGCGGCCGTGAAGGGCAGTACGCGAAGCCGATTCGAGTCGGTCCTGCTCCGCTTCCGAGTTTTGTTCCCCGCCAGCCGCCCCGGGGCTCACTTGGTGACGACCACGCGACGGTTCGGGGGCTCACCCTCAGACTCACTGACCAGGCCAGCAGCGGCCACTTCATCATGCACAATCTTGCGTTCATAGGCGTTCAGCGGAGCCATGCGAACACTCTCACCAGTCTCGGAGACCTCAGCAATCGCGTCCTTCGCCAGCGCGACGAGTTCCACCCGTCGGCGTGCCCGGTAGCCCGCCACGTCGAGGGTGAGCCTGGAGCGATTTCCGGTCTCCGTCATGACCACCAACCGGCAAAGCTCCTGCAGGGCCTCCAGCACCTCGCCCTTCTGGCCGACGAAACGGACGTCTTCAGTGTCGATGACGATGTGTGCACGGCCGTTGACCACAGAGTTCTCGATGTCACCATCCAGATCGGCGATGTCCAAAAGCTCTTCAAGATAGTCAGCCACGAGATCGCCATCTGAGAGCAGTGCCTCGTCGGCAGAGCTCGGCTTCACGGGGGCGGGTGGGTTGGTCTCAGTCATGGAGCTGGTCATTTCCTTGTCCTGGTCACTTCTTCTTGCGTGTGGAGCGGGTGGTGGATCGCGGCTGCTGCCGGGAGACCACGGTCTTGCCGTTGGCGTTACGCACAGTACTGCGCGTCACTTCCTGACGTGCCACCGACGGTTTGGAAGGCGTCGTCCCTTCAGATGCATCATCGACGGCGACGGCGGTGGCGCCTCCCACGGTGCGCGACGGAGTGCCATTGTTCTTCTTCCGCTTGCGCTTCGCGAGCTTCGCTGCCAGGACCTCCTTCGGATCCTTGCCCTTGGCGCGCATGCGCTCCTCCCAATCAATGTAGGCAGGAGTGTTGGGAGCCGGATTGTTGCGGATCAACAGAGCCTGCTGAACCATCGTCCACAGGTTCGTCGTGAACCAGTACATGAGCACACCGATGGGGATGATGAAGCCCGAGAACAAGTACATGATCGGGAAGATGTAGAGCATCATCTTCTGCTGCTGCGCCATCGGCCCCGTCAGGGCTTCGGGCGGCATGTTCTTGCGCATGAGCTGCAGCTGCGTGATGAACAACGTCGTCACCATGGCAATCACGAGGAACGCGCCAAGAATCTGCGTGCCGCCGAGCGGCGGGAAGCCGTCGGGGAGGCGATCTGACAGCCCTGCCCCCAGGAATTCCGCCTTCTGCAGGGAGGCAACCAGGTCAGGGCTGTCCTTGAAGAACTTCCCTCGAACCTGCCCGTCAGCGACGCCCTGCAGCACCCGGAACAGAGCCAGCAGAATGGGCATCTGAATCAGGAGCGGTACGCAGGAGGCTGCGGGGTTGACGCCCTCCTCCTTGTACAGCTTCATCTGTTCTTCGCCCAGCTTCTGACGGTCAGAACCGTGCTTCTTCTGCAATGCCTGGATCTTCGGCTGCAGCAGCTGCATATTGCGCGCCGAGTTGATCTGCTTCACGAAGAGGGGAATCAGGAGCGTGCGGATGAGCACCGTCATGGAGATGATGGACAGAGTCCAGACAGCGCCAGAATCCGGGTCGAAGACGTTCGACCACAGGGTGTGGAACAGCACAAGGATCCCTGAAACCGCCCAGTAGATGGGCTGCATCATCGTTGAAAGAGCACCATAGATGCTGTCCCAGATGGCTAGCAGAGGAATCATCAGGTCAATCACGGGCAACCTCAGACACAGTGTTCTCGGGACAGGAATGACCCGATGGGGAAGTGGACGTCTCTTGTTCGGCCCATTTGCGGGCCTCTGCCGTTCCGGGTACATAGTCCACGCCGCCCATGGACCAGGGATGGCACCGCGAGATGCGCCGCACCATCAACCACGTACCACGGAGGCCTCCGTGCACCTCGAGTGCGCGCAGGCCATAGCTGGAACAGCTCGGATGGAACTTGCAGACTTCGCCGTAGCTGGGGGACATAACTCGACGCCACAGCTTCACGAGGCCCATGAGTGGATACTTCAACATGACGATGCCTTGGCGAATGCGCGACGCCATGCACTCGCAAAGTCCTCCGCCAGGCGTTCAGGTTCACTGGATGCCGGTGGCAGGGCTCGCACCACTACATCTGCGGCGAAGGGGGCTTCAGTAGTGGCGACGAGATGGCGCAATCGTCGCTTCACGCGGTTGCGATGAACTGCATTGCCGATCTTCTTGGACACAACAAAACCCACCCGGGTGGAACCGGGTGGTATCTCGGCTGCAGACCGGGCCACGTGCACAACGACACTTCGGCTGGCTGCCCGCACCCGTGATGCGAAGACGGCGGAGAACTCCGCGGAACCTCTCAACCGACGGGCGCGTGGCAGCACGGCTTGTGGCTCAGCCAGCCAGTTCGACGCGGCCCTTGCGGCGGCGGGTGGCAAGGATGCCACGGCCGGCGCGGGTGCGCATGCGGGCGCGGAAGCCATGTGTGCGGCTACGGCGACGGTTGCTCGGCTGAAACGTACGCTTGGTCATCGGATTGACTCCCTCGAGGAATCTTGTAAGGAACTTGCCCAGGATTTGAGCAGGGGAAGGGAAGCTGTCCCGAAGGGCAGCGACTGAACAACGATACGTGCTCAGCCAGCGTTGGGACAAACCACGCCGCCCAGCATCAGCAACTGAGCAAACTACATCGACGTAGTCCAGGCGACACTCCGGAGAATCTCGCATCGATGTTGCGCCAACATGCAACTGGCACTACTTTCGGAGGTCTGTGCAGTGCTTATCCACAGGCACCGTGCTGAAAGTAGGCCAACAGGCGAAGTTGTACCCTGCTGTGGAAAACTATGTGGAAGAACCGTCAAGGGGCTGGCCCCGTAGCATTTCGAGCTGGAAGGGGTCTGGTGAGCGAAGTACCCACCCCCGAGCTGGCTGAACTGTGGGAAGAAGTTGTCACGAGCGCTGACATCCCCACCCGGGCCTGGCTCAGGCGGACCAAGCCGCTGGCGATGCATGGCACAACACTGATGTTGGCCGTTCCAGACGAAACCACTCGTGAGCGCGTGGAGTCCAAACTCAGAAGCGAGATTGAGCGACGGCTCAGCGACCATGCAGGACATGCGACCCATTTGGCCGTCATGATCGATTCAGCATTGGTCCCCGACACTCCGGATGCTGCGGCGGAGGTCATCGAGACCGACAACGTTCCAGTACCCCTGCTGCAGCGATCCAGGTCCAGAGCGGATCCCGTCAAACTGAACCCCCGCTACACCTTCGAATCCTTCGTCGCCGGTTCGTCCAACCGGTTCGCTCACGCAGCAGCAGCCGCCGTCGCAGAGCAACCGGGGAAGTCCTACAACCCACTGATGATCTACGGTCCCTCAGGTCTGGGCAAGACGCACCTGCTCCACGCCATCGGCCACTACGTCAATTCCTATTACGACAACCTGCGCGTGAAGTATGTTTCCACCGAGGAGCTCACCAACGACTTCATCAACGCCATCTCGGACAACAGGACGGCGGAGTTTCGTCGCTCCTACCGCGACGTGGACATCCTGCTCGTGGACGACATCCAGTTCCTGGAGTCGAAGATCCAGACTCAGGAGGAGTTCTTCCACACCTTCAATACTCTGCACAATGCACAGAAGCAGATCGTGATGACCTCCGATCGCCCACCCAAGTTGCTGGAAGCGCTTGAGCCACGGCTGCGCTCCCGTTTCGAGTGGGGCTTGATGACAGACATTCAGCCACCCGACCTTGAGACGCGCATCGCCATTCTGCGCAAGAAGGCCGCGTGGCAGCGCCTCACCGCGGGGACGCAGGTGCTGGAGTTCATCGCTTCGCGGATCACCACCAACATCCGCGAACTGGAGGGTGCCCTGACGCGCGTCGCCGCTCTCGCGAGCCTCAACCAGCAGGAAATTGACATCGAACTTGCCGAGGATGTCCTGAAGGATCTCGTGCGCGACGGCGGTGAGATCCGCGTGGATGCTGACTCGATCATGAACGCGACGTCGGTGTACTTCAATATGTCGCTGGAGGAGCTGAAAGGTGCGAGCCGCGTGGCCACCGTCGCCTCCGCCCGCCAGATCGCGATGTATTTGTGCAGGGAACTGACGGAGATGTCGCTACCCAAGATCGGCGCCAAATTCGGGGGCCGGGACCACACCACGGTGCTGCACTCGGTGCGCAAGATCAACGAGAAGATGGGCGTTGATCGCGACCTCTTCAACCAGGTGACCGAGCTCACCAACCGCATCAAGCAGTCCTGAGCCAGCCGACAGATTGCATCACCAAGTGGCCGCCTGCCCGATGCCACTGTTCACGCAGCTTCTACATCTGTCATACGACACGCCTCTACACACCTGCAGGCGGTCTGCGTGGTGACCAGGATGGCGATGCCCTGTCGAAACTCCGCCAGGAAGTTGAGTAGGAGCCCCGCGATGCCCTGTCGAAACTCCGCCAGGAAGTTGAGTAGGAGCGCCAGCGACGTGTCGAAACTCCGCCAGGAAGTTGAGTAGGAGCGCCAGCGACGTGTCGAAACTCCGACCGAAATCTCTCCACATCTCTTACCCATGAGCTTGTGGACTCGCTGTGTAGGGAGCCTGTCTCCGATGCCGGCCGACAGGTTCCCCACAAATCCTCCCCGTGTAGTTCATGGTTGTCCCACTACCCCTCCACATGGGCAACTGCATCCTGACAAGGGACGTAGCGGGTTACCCACAGGATTCACAGACGCTATGACCACTACTGAATGACAACTATGAGTAAAGGGCTTCAAAGTAGAGAGCGGGAAAGTGGGGGACAAAAACTCAACTCTCCCACCACAGGCTGAGTCTTCATCGGTGACATCGACGTCGGCTCACTGTGGTTTGAGCGCATCGTCGGAGTTCTGGAACCTGATGATCGCCTCGGTCACAAGCCTCTCAACTCTCCGGGGCCGGCAGCAGCGTTCCGCAGGTTCACGCGAACCCCGGCGTTCCAGGCGTCGCTTACGAACTCCATCGCGATGGACTGATCTCCAGTGAAACCCTGGCGACCGGGAGCCGGTATGCTGTGGCGCGAACCGCGTCCTGCGCACTGATCGCGTGGAACGCACGGATACGACCATCGATGGATCAATGAGGAGCGAACGACGTGAAGATTCGAGTGGAGCGCGATGCACTGGCCGACGCAGTGGCCTGGGTGGCCCGCAGCCTGCCGAACCGTCCGACTGCACCGATTCTCGCTGGCCTCCTCATTGAGGCCGAAGGTGAGGCGGTCACGCTGTCCAGCTTCGACTCCACCACATCTGCCAAGGTCAGCATGCCGGCCGAGGTCAGTGATGAGGGCACCGTCCTGGTCTCTGGGCGCCTATTGTCAGACATTGCCCGCTCGTTGCCCAACAAGCCCGTTGAGCTCAACGCGGATCACTCCAAAGTGGAGCTGACTTGCGGTTCCGCACGTTTCACCCTGCAGACATTGCCCGTGGAGGATTACCCGAGCCTCCCCGAAATGCCCACGCAGACCGGTGAGGTGGCGGCCGACGTCTTCGAGAAGGCCGTCTCCCAGGTGGTGGTGGCAGCGGGTCGCGATGAGTTGCTCAACGTCTTCACGGGCGTTCGCGTCGAGATGAACGGCGACCAGTTGTCATTGCTCGCGACGGATCGTTACCGGATGGCGCTGAAGGAGATCAATTGGAAGCCGTCCTCACCATCGGTTGAGGGCGCCGTGCTGGTGCCCGGCAAGGTACTGGCGGACACGGCCAAGTCTCTGACTTCGGGTGACAAGGTCACCGTGTCGCTGTCCACCACCCAATCGGAGGGCGAAGGACTGGCCGGATTCATCGGTGAGGGCGTCAAGGGTTCCCGCGAGGCCACCACGCGCCTGCTGAACCAGGCATTTCCCAAAGTCCGCCACCTCATGGATGTGCAGGCCACCGTCGCGGTGCGCATCTCCACCGCCGACCTGCTCGCAGCCGTGAAGCGCGTCTCGTTGGTTGCGGAGCGCAATACGCCGCTGCGGATGATCATCAATGAGGACCACATCGCACTCGAAGCTGCCACGGGGGACCAGGCGCAGGCCTCCGAGGCCATTGCCGCTGACGTCGACGTCACCACGGACGAGCAGTCCATCACCGCCGCCGGCTTCAACCCGCACTATTTGCTGGATGCGCTGAACTCGATCGACGCACCGTATGCTCACTTCGCCTTCACGGCCCCCGGAAAGCCGTGTCTCATCACCGGCCTTGCGAGCATGGACGGCGATCAGCTGCTGGACTACCGCCACGTCATCATGCTGATGCGTCTGCCCAACTGAGGGTCAAACGCTCGGTGGACGAAGAACTCCGGCGAGAAGTCCTTTCCAGTCTGCAACTGGGGGGTTTCGCCATCCGGATGCAGCTGTTCATCACGGATTGGGCCAACAGCTCGACGGGAGTGCGGCGGGATCCCTCATTGCGGATGCTCTGCGATCGTCAACTACCATTCAGACCTTGATGAAGAACTACCCAGCGTGGGTGCTAGAGCCCACTGAAGCCGATCTCGTGCGATTCTTCGGAACGTCGACGTATGAGAGAGGCGTCGAATATGCCGCCCAGAACCGTGTGGGAAGCATCCTGACCGCAGAGAAGCTGATTTCGGCCCAGGTCCGCGGATCTGGATACAGGTCCTATCGGGTCTCGGTGGTGCGGGACACCGAGGCTCTTTTCATGACGTCGGTGTGTGCCTGCCCAGTGGGCTACGCATGCAAGCATGCCGCGGCACTGCTGTCCCATGCACGCGCGACCCAGACACGCCGGAGCGTACCCGAGTGGCGCCTTGCCCTGGACCCGATGCTGCAGGTCTCCACATCTGCGGTCCGCGGCACTGACCTCGCTCTCCAGATCGACGACGACGGTGGTGGACCCGCGATACGGCCACTGCGGATGGGCAAGGGGCGCTGGGTCAAGACCGGGGCCACGTGGAACGACCTGCGATACAGCCGAGCAGGACTTGACGCAGCCCAGCTGGAAATCATCAACGCGCTGCGTGAAACCACCCGCAATGACTACTACTACAGCTCGGGCAATTCGTTGCGGCTCGGCGCCGCTCGCCCGGTCGTGTGGGACCTCCTCCACCGAGCCGTCGCAGCCGGTGTTGTCCTCGTGCCGGGTGATGGTCCCAACCGTTCCAGATTGCCGACGCCGGAACTGATAGACGGTGCGGAGCTGACGCTGGCGCTGGAGGAGACTGAGCAGGGCATGGAACTCTCTCCGATGGTGCAACTGGATTCTCAGAAGTTCAGGTTCTCCAAGCGGGATCTGCTCGGCTCACCAGCACATGGCATCGCGGTGCGCACAGCGAATCGTTTCTTTCTGGCACCCCTTGCCCATACCTTGTCAGAGTCTGAGCACAACCTGTTCGTGGCTGGTGGAATGACCATCCCCACCAGCGACATCGGAATTTTCGCGACGGGCTATCTCCCCAGGTTGCAGGAGCGCTTCAACGTAGCCGTCCCCGACGGCGTGGATTTACCCCAGCCCCAACCGCCCGTGCTTCTGTGCACGGTGACCTTTGACGGGCACTCTGCGCAGGTGCAGTGGGGTTTCCGCTACATCCTGGACAGTCGCGTCCAGGATCTTAGTGTCCGGCCCACTGGCTCCGAGCCTCCGTTGCGCAATCGGACGGCGGAGATGGGACTCGCAGCCAGCGTCCCGGAGGGTCCGTGGCGCACGACCGACGAGAAGGGCGACCCTGTTCTTTACGAAGGTGGGGTCACCGGTCTGCCGCTGATTGAATGGGTGGACGAGGTGTTACCCGCACTGGAGCAGCGTGACGATGTGATTGTGGTGACGACGCAGGAGGCGCCCACATTCCAGCGTGCTGACGAGGCGCCCATCATCTCCGTCAATCTCGAGGACTCCAAGCAGGGGGATTGGTTCGACCTTGACGTCGACATCACCGTCGCTGATGAGAAAGTGCCTCTGACACCCCTGTTCCAGGCTCTCGCTGCTGGAGAGGATCACCTCATCCTCGATTCCGGCACCTGGTTCATGCTGGATGTGCCGGAGCTGGAGCAGCTACGCACTTTGATCGAGGAGGCGCGAGTCCTTGTCGATCAGGAGGGTGGCACCTTCCAGCTGCGACCTGAGCATGCCGGGTTGTGGCAGGAACTGGTGGAACTGGGTGTCGTGCGGCAACAGTCCGAGGCCTGGCAATCGGCTGTGGGGGCGCTGCTGGACCATACGGAGCTGGCTGATCTGCAACCCCCGGCGGGCTTGCGGGCACTTCTGCGTCCGTACCAACGGGAGGGTTACGCCTGGCTCAGTTTCCTGTGGCGAACTCGGCTGGGCGGAATTCTGGCCGACGAGATGGGGTTGGGCAAAACTCTCCAGTCGCTGGCCATGGCCCAGGCTGCGTTGGAGGCCGGTGAACTGGACCGGCCAATGCTGGTGGTTGCTCCCACATCGGTGATTGGTACCTGGGAGGCGGAGGCTGCGCGATTCACGCCGGAGTTGAAAGTGGTAACCGTCAATGGAACCCAGAAGCGCCGGGGCGCGCCGCTGACCGAGGCGATCGACGGCGCGCACATCGTGTTGACGTCCTACACGCTGCTTCGCCTGGAAGCGGATGCCTACCTCGATCTCGACTGGTCCGCTGTCCTCCTCGACGAAGCACAGTTCGTCAAGAACTCCTCATCGAAGGCGTACCAGGCGGTGCGACGGTTGCGGGCGCGCGTCAAGATTGCGCTGACGGGCACGCCGCTGGAGAACAATTTGATGGACCTGTGGTCCCTGCTCTCGATCACGGCACCAGGCCTCTTCCCCGATCCCAAACGCTTCACCGATCTCTACCGCAAGCCCATCGAGGGTGGTGATGGTGACGCTCTCGCCCGGCTGCATCGTCGGACCCGGCCGCTGATCCTGCGCCGTACCAAAGCGACAGTGGCCGCCGAATTGCCGGACAAGCAGGAACAGATTGTGCCCGTGCCGTTGTCATCGGCGCATCGCAAGCTCTACGACCGCCACCTGACGCGTGAACGGCAAAAGGTGCTGGGCCTCGTCGGGGACATGAACCGCAACCGCATCACCATCCTGCGGTCCCTCACACTGCTCCGCCAGCTCAGCCTGGCCCCTTCTCTGGTGGACCCGGAGTACCCGGCTGTCTCGGCGAAGATCGATGCCCTGCTGGAACTGATGAGCGAGGTGCAGGGCGGCGGCCACCGCGCCTTGGTCTTCAGCCAGTTCACCGGCTTCCTGGCGCTCGTCAAACAGCGACTCGTCGAGGAGGGCATCCCCTTCGAGTACCTGGACGGCCGGACACGCAACCGCCCCGAGCGCATCCAGGCGTTCCGGGAAGGTGAGGCACCGGTGTTTCTCATCAGCCTCAAAGCGGGTGGCTTCGGGTTGAACCTGACGGAGGCGGACTATGTCTTCATCCTTGACCCGTGGTGGAACCCCGCTGCCGAGAGCCAGGCCATCGATCGCACCCACCGCATCGGCCAGGACAAGCACGTCAACGTGTATCGACTCGTCAGCGCGGACACCATCGAGGAGAAGGTGGTGGCACTGCAGGAGCGCAAGCGGGATCTGTTCGACGCCGTCGTGGGTCGCAACTCCGACGTCGCGGCTCCGCTCTCCGCCGACGACATCCGGGGACTCCTGGAGCCCGACGACCCGCCAGCCGCTGGCTGACGCAGCCGCCAGCTGCAACCATTGCTGGCACCATCCGGGCCACAGCCCACGCGACCCGGGTGAAAAGCGCTGAACAGCAAGAGGCAGAGTGCGATTGTGGTTGGTGGACCAACCACGATTGCACAATGCCCCCGGCGCTTCTGCTGGTTGAGTGGGCCGCCTGCGGCCGTGTCGGAATTCCGGCAGGAGGTTGAGTGGGCCGCCTGCGGCCGTGTCGAAATTCCGGCAGGAGGTTGAGTGGGCCGCCTGCGGCCGTGTCGAAATTCCGACAGGAGGTTGAGTAGGCCGCCTGCGGCCGTGTCGAAACCCCCAACCACGACCGCCTAGGATCGAATGACCATGTTCGTGACCGAGCTGTCCCTGACGGACTTCCGCAACTACTCCACTGCCAGCCTTGAGCTGGCCGCTGGAGTGAATGTGTTCGTGGGTTCCAACGGCCAGGGCAAGACCAACCTCGTGGAGGCCGTGGAGTACCTCTCCACCATGGCGTCCCACCGCGTTGCGTCGTCGGCTCCCCTGATCAGGGCAGGCTGCGATTCCGCCATTCTGCGCGCCAAGGTGCAGGCGGCTCACGACGACCCACGCATTATCTCTGTCGAGATGGAAGTAGCTCACGGGCGCGGCAACGTCGCACGCCTCAATCGCGCACCGGTGCCCCGGCCCCGCGACATGATCGGTGCATTGCGCACAGTTGTCTTCTCTCCTGTGGACCTGGCGATCGTGCGCGGTGATCCGGCTGATCGGCGTGGTTGGCTCGACTCCCTAGTCGTCACCCGTTGGCCACGCATGGCCGGCATCCGGCAGGATCTTGATCGTGTGCTGAAGCAACGCAACGCCCTCCTGAAATCCATGGCAGGACGCTCCCTGCGACCCTCAGGTGGAGACGCCGAGACCACGCTCGCCGCGTGGAACGAGCAGCTCGCCGCCGTCGGGGCCGAACTCCTGCACGCCCGTCTTGACACGCTCGCCGACGTACTCCCGCACCTTCAGTCGGCCTACGAGAAGATTGCGCCGATCAACAATCAGGTGCAGGCCATCTACAAGACACGACTGGATCTCGACGGCGTTGCAGACAGTGGAAGCGTCCGGGAGACCCTTCAGAACAGACTGCTGTCCTCCATGGAGGCGCGGCGCTCGGAAGAACTGAACCGTGGGGTGACGCTCGTCGGTCCGCAGCGCGATGACATCGACCTGTTCGTGGGGGAGCTCCCCGCCAAGGGTTATGCCTCGCACGGCGAGTGCTGGTCACTGGCGCTGGCCCTGCGGCTGGGAGGGTTCGCCCTGGTGCGTGACGACGGCACCGAACCCGTTCTGGTTCTCGATGACGTCTTCGCGGAGCTCGACACCTCCCGTCGGGACCGCCTCGCAGGAGCCATCGTCGACGCCGAGCAAGTGCTCATCACAGCGGCGGTTGGTTCCGACGTTCCGAACTTCCCTTCGGAGAGACGCTTCGGGGTTGACGCGGGGACCGTCTGGCTGGAGACCGACGATGAGTGACGACGTGATGCCACCGGATCCCGAGGGCGATGACGTCGAGTCCTTTGCCAGCGAACCCCACGACCCGACGGGCCTGGACCTCGCGAGCGAGATCGCCCGCCAAACCGCCCGCAACACACCACTCCTGCCTCCGGATCCGCCGCCGGCGGCGTCCATGAAACAGCGACGTTTTGGCCGCTTCGAGGAGCAGCGCTCCGGCGCGCGTCCGGATGATCGCGATCCGCAACCGCTGGGGAAGGTTCTGAACCAGGTCAGCAACAGGCGCGGCTGGGTGAAGCGCATTTCGCTCTCCACCGTGCTGCGCAACTGGGCAGGCTTGGTGGGGGAGGACAATGCCGAGCACAGCCAGCCGGTGAACTTCGTTGACGGCGTCCTCACGGTTCAGTGCGACTCCACGGTTTGGGCCACCGGCATGAAGTTCTCCGCCGCGGCTCTCGTGGCCCGTCTCAACAGGGAGCTGGGGGAGCAGACGGTGAAACGTATCGACGTCCGTGCCCCCAACCAGCCGAGTTGGAAGAAGGGCCGACGCTCTGTCCGCGACGGCCGGGGCCCCCGGGACACCTACGGCTGAGCGGCTCCGCAAAGATCGACGACACGGACGTATGTGTGCCGTGGTAGTCATGTGTATGGCAAAGATCAGGGTGAACTCGAGATCGAGGACGAGTACGTCCGCCGCATCATGGATAGATACTCCGTTCACACTGAGACCGAGGCGGTGAACATGGCCCTGCGGCATCTCGCGGGGCAGCCGATGACCACCGACGAGGCCTTAGGCGCGGCGCCCACGCCATGGAGACATTTCCGGCGCTCGATGACGCATCACTGCGTGCCTGAACTCAGCCTTTCTGGCTGGATTCCCATTCCCCGATCCCGTCCAGTGTGCTGCCAGGGGGCGGGTTGCGCAGGTCAGGATCCCGCTTCAGGTACGCCTTCGTCTCACGAGCGATCAGGCCTGAGCAGATCAGCAGTCCCACAAGGTTTGGCAACGCCATGAGGCCATTCATGATGTCGGAGAAGGTCCACACGGTAGCCAGTTCCGTCGTTGCGCCGACGAAGACGATGAGTGTGAAGATCACTCGGTAGATGATGATCGATTTGGTCCCGAACAGGCGCTGCGCGCAGCGCTCCCCGTAGTAGGCCCACCCCAGCACCGTGGATCCGGCGAAGAAGATGACGGCCAGGGTGACAATCAGGCTGCCCCATTCGCCGGGCAGGCCCACGCTGAAGGCTTCAGACGTCATCGTCGCTCCGGGGTTCTCGCTCTGCCACGCCCCGGTGGAGACGATCACGAGCGCAGTCATGGTGACGACGATGATCGTGTCAATGAAGGTCTGGGTCATCGACACGAGTCCTTGGCGGACCGGGTGATGAGTCTTGGCGGCGGCAGCTGCGATGGCGGCTGATCCCAGACCGGATTCGTTGGAGAAGATGCCGCGAGCCACGCCGAACTGGATGGCTTGGGCAATCGCGGCGCCCAGGAAACCACCTGCAGCTGCGGTGCCTGTGAAGGCGTCTGTGAAGATCATCGCGAATGCGCCAGGGATTGCGCCGATGTTCAGTGCGAGGACCACGAGGGCAGCCGCCACGTACAAGATGATCATGCTGGGCACCACGGCGGAGGTCACGCGCGCGATGGACTTGATGCCGCCGATCAGAACCAGCCCCGTGAAGATCATCAGGACCAGTCCGGAGATCCAGGGAGCGACACCAAACTCGTCGCTGACGACGGCAGCCACCGTGTTCGATTGGGTCATGTTGCCGATCCCAAAGCTCGCGAGGATGGCGAAAACGGCGAAGGCGATGCTCAGTACCAGACCCAATCCGCCCGGGATGGCGCGCTTGAGATACCACTGGGGGCCGCCAGAGATCTGGCCTCGTGCATCAGTGGTGCGGAACCGCACACCCATGAAGGCTTCGCTGTACTTTGCGGCCATGCCGAAAAGGGCGGTCAGCCACATCCAGAAAACGGCGCCGGGGCCACCCAGATGGATGGCGGTCGCGACGCCCGCTATGTTTCCGACGCCCACCGTCGCCGCCAGGGCTGTGGCCAGGGCCTGATAATGCGAAATGTCGCCAGCGGCGCCAAACTCCGTCCGTTTGAGGAACGCAAGTCGCAGAGCCGGAATCAGCTTGAGGAACTGCAGACCACCAAGGCGGATCGTCAGGTAGATACCGGTCCCCAGCAGCAGTGGGATGAGGAGGAATGGTCCCCAGATGAAACTGTCCACAGCGTTGAGCCAATCGGTCATGTGCTTCTCCTCAGGGTGTGGTTGAACTGGAGCTCGCTCGAACACGCGGCAAGACGGTCCGTCGTGACACTATCCGCCCACGGTGGGGTTTTGTGTGATTTCCGAATGCATCGGGTCGCGGTTTTCCGCCATCCCTGGATCTCATCAGAGGCGTGTGGCGGGACTCTGCCTTTCGGTGACAATCAGCTTGCTGAAGTCGGTCCACAGTTCTTTGAACCTTCGCTTGGCACGCTCCTGGGTGCGCACCAGGACTGATCTCACCCCGACACATGGGAAGAAACCTCACTCCAATTTCCATCTACCCGCGAGCCGCTCCGGTGCTTGAATTGACAGTACGTTCTATCGGAAAGGACAGCCATGACCAGCACGTGGCGCACCCGTCAGCAGTGTGACGGCCCTGAACTCACCGACGAGCACCTGGAAGACATCCACGCGTGGTGGCGTGCTGCGAACTATCTCTCCGTCGGGCAGATCTATCTGCTGCGCAATCCCCTCTTACGCCAACCGCTGCACCGCGACGACGTCAAGCCGCGCCTGCTCGGCCACTGGGGAACCACCCCGGGCCTCAATTTCCTCTACGCCCACCTCAACCGGGTCATCTCCGAGCGGCGCCAGAAGGCTCTCTACATCACGGGGCCGGGCCACGGGGGGCCAGGCCTGGTGGCCAGCAACTACCTCGACGGCGTCTACACCGACGTCTACCCGGAGATCACGCGCGACGAGACCGGGATGCAGAAGCTGTTCAAGCAGTTCTCCTTCCCCGGCGGCATTCCTTCCCACGTCGCACCGGAGACACCGGGCTCCATCCATGAAGGCGGCGAGCTGGGCTACGCCCTGAGCCACGCCTACGGTGCCGCGTTCGACAATCCCGACCTGCTGGTCTTCGCCGTCGTCGGCGATGGCGAGGCCGAGACCGGCCCGCTGGCCACGTCGTGGCACTCCAACAAGTTCCTCAACCCGGTCAGCGACGGTGTCGTCCTGCCCGTCCTCCACCTCAACGGCTTCAAGATCGCCAACCCGACGGTGCTGGCCCGGATCAGTGAGGAGGAACTCGTCGACCTCATGCAGGGCTACGGCCACACCCCGCACATCTTCACAGCCGGGTTCGACGACGAGGAACCGGAAAGCTACCACCGCCGCTACGCAGAAATGCTCGACGGCGTGATGGACGACATCGCGGAGATTCGCACGAAGGCCGCCGAGCAGGGCGAGGACAAGGCTGAGCGTCCCCGCTGGCCCATGATCGTGTTCCGCACGCCCAAGGGCTGGACCGGGCCCGAGGAGATCGACGGCAAGAAGACCGAGGGGAGTTGGCGCAGCCACCAGGTGCCGCTGGCCAGCGCCCGTGACACCGAGGAGCACTTGGCAGACCTTGACGCGTGGCTCACCTCCTACAAGCCTGATGAGCTGTTCGATGACAGCGGCGCGCCGCGGGAGCGAATCGCCAGGCTAGCCCCTCCCATCGGGCTGAGAATGGGGGAGCTTCCCGCGGCCAACGGGGGAGTGCTGCGTGAAAATCTGAGGTTGCCGGACTTCCGCGACCACGCCGTCGATGTCCCGCATCCGGGAGGCGCCATCGCCGAGGGCACACGGGAACTGGGGAACTGGCTGACGGGTGTCGTTGCGAACAACCGCCACAACTTCCGCATCTTCGGGCCCGACGAGAACGCGTCGAATCGCCTGCAGGGCGTCTACGACGAGACCAACAAACAGTGGGTGGCTGACTATCACTCACCCGAGGTCGACCAGCACATGGCTCGCACAGGGCAGGTCATGGAGATGCTCAGCGAGCACCAGTGCCAAGGCTGGCTGGAGGGCTACCTGCTGACGGGCCGGCACGGGATGATGTCGTCGTACGAGGCGTTCATCCACATCGTCGATTCCATGGTCAACCAGCACGCCAAGTGGCTGAAGGTCACCGATGAGCTGGAGTGGCGTCGTCCTATCGCGAGCCTGAACTATCTGCTCAGTTCACACGTGTGGCGGCAGGACCACAACGGCTTCTCGCACCAGGACCCTGGTTTCATCGACCACATCGTCAACAAGAAGGCCGACATCGTGCGCGTCTACCTGCCGCCGGATGCCAACACACTGCTGTCCACGTTCGACCACTGCCTGCGCTCCACGCAGTACATCAACGTTGTGGTTGCCGGAAAGCAGCCGAGCCCGCAGTGGCTGACGATGGACGAGGCCATCAAGCACTGCACTCGCGGCGTCGGGATCTGGGAATGGGCCGGGACGGAGAAGGTGGGCGAATCGCCCGACGTCGTCCTCGGATGCGCGGGCGACGTCCCGACGGTAGAAGTGCTCGCGGCTGCTGACCTCCTGCGACGCCACATCCCCGGCCTCAAGGTCCGCGTAGTCAACGTGGTCGATCTGATGCGCCTGCAGGACGAGAAGGAGCACCCGCACGGGCTCTCGAAGCGCGACTTCGACACCATCTTCACACCCGACAAGCCGATCATCTTCAACTATCACGGCTACCCGTGGCTGATCCACCGCCTGACGTACCGCCGCACCGGTCACTCCAACATCCATGTGCGTGGATACAAGGAGGAGGGCACCACCACCACGCCCTTCGACATGGCGATGATGAACGACATCGACCGCTACCACTTGGTCATGGACGTCATCGACCGGATGCCGGGTCTGGGCGCCCGCTATGCCGGACTGCGGCAGAAGATGTCCGACGCCCGCCTCGATGCCCGCTCCTATGCGAGGACCCATGGCGACGACATCCCAGAGGTCAAGGACTGGGTCTGGCCGGACGCCGGTGACGCGGTCCAGGGACAGGCCGATCAAATGGAAACCACCGGCGACGACAACGAGTAGCACGGCCGTCGCCCAAGCATTCGTAACCTGAGCCGCGACTACCCGGCTCAGATTGCAGATGCCTACACGGCATCCACGGGTGTTCTGCTCATCACGCAGTTGGCAGGTGCGGCACCGCAGTCAGATGAATCAACAGGCCTGTGAGCGTCCAGGAGGTGTTGATGCCGTATCGGGAGTCCAGCCAGCCCCCCAAACTCGCTCCAAACACGCATCCTGCACGTTTAAACATGATTCCAGCACCCTTGGAGACCACGATTTCTCGCTGGAAGGGGTAAGATGGAGGGGTTATCCAAGCCGTCGGATTCCGACGGCTGATCTGTGTGAACGGGAGATTCAGTGTCGGAAGAGCTCGCAGAGGAATTGATCACCGAGCGGTTGGAGGAGTTGACCGATACGGGCGACACCACTTCCTCAGGTGTCTACGACGCTGATCAGATTTCGGTCCTTGAAGGACTGGAGGCCGTTCGTAAGCGTCCCAGCATGTACATCGGCTCCACGGGTGAGCGCGGACTGCACCACCTCGTGCACGAAATCGTCGACAACTCCGTTGATGAGGCGCTGGCCGGGTACTGCACGCAGATCGACGTCGCCCTCTTGGACGACGGTGGCGTGCGCGTGTCCGATGATGGTCGCGGCATTCCCGTCAAGGAACATCCCATCGAGAAGATTCCCACCGTCACGCTCGTGCTCACCGTGCTGCACGCTGGCGGCAAGTTCGGCGACGGCGGCTACAAGGTCTCCGGTGGTCTCCACGGCGTCGGCTCCTCAGTGGTGAACGCGCTCAGTCACGAGTTCATCGTCGAGGTCAAGCGCGACGGCCACCGCTATGCCCAGTCCTTCGAGTTGGGAGTTCCCAAGGCAGAACTCGCGCAGCTGGAGGAGACGGATGAGACCGGCACCACCATCACGTTCTATCCCTCGCCGGACATCTTTGAATCCACACGGTTCAACTACGACACGATTGCCACCCGATTCCGTGAGATGGCGTTCCTCAACAAGGGACTCAAGATCACACTGACGGACCTGCGGACGCGCGAGGGCGAGGATCCGATTGACGACGAGGACGACGAGCACCGTCACGACTCGTTCTGCTTCGAGGACGGCCTCATCGACTACGTGAAGTTCCTGGCCGGTTCCAAGGATCCGATTCACAACACCGTGATCGCCGTGGAGGCGCACGCAGAATCCCAGGGCATGGGCGTCGAGATCGCCATGCAGTGGAACTCGTCGTACTCCTCCAGCGTCCACACCTTCGCCAACACCATCAACACGCACGAGGGCGGCACCCACGAGGAGGGCTTCCGCTCGGCGCTGACCAACACCGTGAACCGGTGGGGTCAGACGTGGGGGCTCGTGAAGAAATCCGAGGACCGCGTCTCGGGCGACGACATCCGCGAGGGTCTCACTGCCATTCTCAGCATCAAGATGTCGGCACCGCAGTTCGAGGGCCAGACCAAGACCAAGCTGGGCAACACCGAAGCACGGTCTTTTGTGCAGCGCGTACTCAACGACCGGTTGGGAGACTGGTTCGAGCGCAACCCGGCGGAGGGCAAGGACATCGTCCGCAAGTCTCAGGCCGCTGCGGCTGCACGTGTCGCTGCACGCAAGGCACGCGACATGGCCCGCAGCCGCAAGGGTCTGCTCGGCGGCGGCGGTCTGCCGGGCAAGTTGGTGGACTGCCAGTCCACCAACCCGGAAGAGTGTGAGGTCTTCATCGTCGAGGGCGACTCCGCAGGCGGCTCCGCCCGCGGTGGCCGCGACCCCCGAACCCAGGCAATCCTGCCCATCCGCGGCAAGATCCTGAACGTCGAGAAGGCCCGTATTGACCGCATCCTGGCCAACAAGGAGGTCGAGGCCATCATCAACGCGCTCGGCGCCGGCATCCAGGAGGACTTCGACGTCAACAAGCTCAGGTATCACAAGATCGTCCTCATGGCCGACGCGGATGTCGACGGCGCTCACATCCGCACGTTGCTCCTGACGTTGCTGTTCCGTTTCATGCGGCCGATGATCGACGCTGGGCACGTGTACCTGGCGCAACCGCCGCTGTTCCGGTTGCGGTGGACCAACTCGCCCCACGAGTTGGCCTACACCGACCTGGAGCGCGACGCGTTGCGCAACCGTGGACTGAATGAGGGCAAGAAGCTTCCCAATGTCAATCCGATCCAGCGCTACAAGGGTCTGGGCGAGATGAACGCCGATGACTTGTGGGACACCACGATGGACCCCGAGAAGCGCATCCTGCTGCAGGTCACACTGGAGGATGCCGCCATGGCAGACCAGATGTTCTCCATCCTGATGGGCGAGGACGTCGAGCAGCGACGCAACTTCATCCAGCACAACGCCCGCGACGTCCGCTTTCTTGACATATAGGCACTAGGTATAGAGATGACTGACACACCACAGAGCCCCACGGGCAGCAACTCCGAAGAAAGCCTCGTCGACGAGATCATCCCCCCGGAGCTGGGCAGCATCCAGCCCATCGATCTGCAGGTCGAGATCCAGAACAGCTATCTCGACTACGCCATGAGCGTCATCGTCGGGCGTGCGCTGCCCGACGTGCGCGACGGCCTCAAGCCGGTCCACCGTCGCGTCCTCTACGCGATGTGGGACGGCGGCTACCGCCCGGACCGCGGCTGGAACAAGTGTTCCCGCGTGGTGGGTGAGGTCATGGGTCTCTACCACCCGCACGGCGATTCGGCGATCTACGACACACTCGTACGCCTCGCCCAACCATGGGCCATGCGCCTGCCTCTGGTAACGGGGCAGGGCAACTTTGGCAGCCAGGGCAACGACAAGGCCGCTGCCATGCGGTACACCGAGTGCAAGCTCGCGTCGCCAGCCGCCGAGATGGTGCGCGAGATCGAGCAGGAGACCGTCGATTTCAAGCCCAACTACGACAACCGCGAGTCCGAGCCCGTCGTGCTGCCGGCCAGGTTCCCCAACCTGTTGGTGAACGGCTCCACAGGCATCGCCGTCGGTATGGCCACCAACATTCCCCCGCAGAACCTGCGGGAAATCAACGACGCCGTGCAATGGTCGCTCGAGAATCCCGAGGCCACCAAGGAGGAGCTTCTCGAGGCCGCCATCGCCCGCATCCAGGGCCCGGACTTTCCCGGTGGTGCACTGATCGTCGGCCGTTCCGGTATTGAGGATGCCTATCGCACCGGCCGAGGTTCCGTCACCATGCGCGCCGTGATGGACCTGGAGGAGGACAAGAACGGCCGCACGCTGATAGCCATCACCGAGCTGCCCTACATGACCAACCCGGACAGTCTCGCGCTGAAGATCGCCGAGCTGGTCAACACGGGCAAGCTCACCGGAATCGCCGACGTCCGCGACGACACCTCTGCCCGCACAGGGCTCCGGCTCGTCGTCGTGCTGAAGCGCGACGCGCAGCCACGCGTCGTCATGAACAATCTGTACAAGCACACCCAGCTGCAGGACACGTTTGGCTGCAACATGCTGGCCCTGGTGGACGACGTTCCGCGCACGCTGCGTCTGGACCAGTTCATCTCGCTGTGGATCAAGCACCAGATCGAGGTCATCCGCCGCCGCACCGAGTACCAACTGGCCGACGCTGAGAAACAGGCCCACATCTACCGCGGTCTCGTGAAGGCACTGGATGCCATCGATGAGGTCATTGCCCTGATCCGCCGCTCCCCCAACACTGAGGAGGCGCGGAGCGGGCTCATGGAACTGCTCGGCATTGACCAGGTGCAGGCCACCGCGATCCTTGACATGCAGCTCCGCCGCCTCGCCGCGTTGGAGCGTCAGAAGATCATCGACAACCTGTTGACCCTTGAAGCCAAGATTGAGGACCTGAAGGACATCCTGGCTCGTGAGGAGCGTCAGCGCTCCATCATCGCCACGGAACTGCAGGAGATCGTCGACAAGTTCGGTGACGAGCGTCGCACCCGGATCGTGGCTGCCGACGGCGACTTCTCCGACGAGGATTTCATTCCCGACGAGGACGTGGTGGTCACCATCACCCACGGCGGCTACGCCAAGCGGACCCGCGCCGATTCCTACCGGGTGCAGCGCAGGGGTGGCAAGGGAGTACGCGGCGCCACGCTGCGTCCCGACGACGAGGTGGCGCATCTCTTCCAGGCCACCAACCACCAGTGGTTGCTGTTCTTCACCAACCATGGCCGTGTGTATCGCAGCAAGATCTGGCAGCTACCGGAGGCCGGCCGAGACGCCAAGGGGGGACACGTCGCGGGTCTGCTCTCCTTCCTTCCGGATGAGAAGATTGCGCAAGTGCTGACCATCGGCAGCTATGAGGATGCACCATACCTGCTGCTGGCCACCAGAAACGGACTCGTGAAGAAGACGGCGCTCACGTCATATGACTCGCCCCGCCAGGCTGGTGTGATTGCCATCAACTTCCGCGAGGAGGGCGACGAACTCATCGGGGCGCAGTTGTGCAGCTCCGAGGACGATGTGCTCCTGATCTCCCGCAAGGGTCAGGCCATCCGTTTCCAGGCATCTGATGACCAGCTACGGCCCATGGGCCGCGCCACCTCCGGGGTGACGGGCATGAAGTTCCGCTCCGGGGACGAACTCCTGAGCATGGCGGTGCTTCCCGACGCCGAGGACCATTCCGACAGTTTCGTCTTCACCGTCACCGATGGTGGATTCGCCAAACGCACCCGCGTGGCGGAGTACCGGCAGCAGGGCCGCGGTGGTCTCGGGATCAAGGCGATGCGTCTGAATGAGGACCGCGGATCGCTGGTGGGCGGACTCATCGTCGCCGAGGCAGATGAGGTGATCGCCATCAAGATGTCCGGCCAGATCACCCGCAGCCTCGTCTCTGATGTGGCCGTCAAGGGTCGCGACACCATGGGTGTGAAGTTCGTCGGCGTTCGCGGTGATGACACCGTCGCGGCGATTGCGTTGTACCCGGAGTCCGAAGTGGAGGCCGTAGTGGACGCAGAGTTGAACGATGAAGAAGGGGTGGACACGGCATCGGGGGAAACCTCTGATCCGGCTGTACAGGGTAGCGTGGGCTCAGACACGCCAGCCGCTCCGGTTGACGAGCTAACCCAGGAGGACGGCAATGAGTGACGCCCCCCGCTGGCCCGGCCCCGATGGCTCACCGGGTCTGGACTTCTCGATGGATCGTGACGAGAGGGACGGAGATGGTCACCGCGAGAGTGACGCTACGAACAGTTCGCCCTCCACGACGTCGGTGGATGTGAGTTCACCTGCTTCCCCGGGCTCACACAGGGAGCAGGACGACGAGTCGTCCGGAGAGACTACTGCGGTCTCGGAAGCAAGTGGTCGGAATCAGTCGGCTGTTGAGTGGGCCAGTCAGCCGCTCGGCACCGCGGTACCGGCGCCGGTCAGGCCAGTGACGAGGAGTGCCAGTAGCGCTGCAAGCACAGCCTCTGCCCCGGGCGTGCCACTGTCTGCCGATTCGGCCGACGGCGCCAGCAGGGCTGTACCGATGAATCCCAGGGGAGGGTCACGCCGCACCCGCAAAGCGCGCCTGCGGTTGGCACGGATTGATCCCTGGTCCGTCATGAAGACGACCTTCCTGTTTTCCATCGGCTTTGGTGTGATGCTGATCGTGATCGTCTACGTGCTGTGGGCCATCATCCTGAGCTCAGGTGCCTTGGAAGCGGTTGACTCGTTCGTGACCACCTTGGTGGGGGATCAGAGTCCGGGCGGTGAGTTCCGCGTACAGGACTACATTGGTGGCTCGCGAATTCTGGGCTTCGCTGCAGTACTGGCCGCCATTGACGTAGTCATCATCACGGCTGTGTCGACGCTGTTCGCTTTCCTCTACAACCTCGCCGCGACCATCATGGGTGGCCTCGAGGTCACGCTGGCGGAGGACTGACCCCGGACGGTTTGATCGCGTGCCAACCGTTGCGATAGAATCAGCGAGCGGCACGAGGGGCCTATAGCTCAGACGGTTAGAGCGCTGCCCTGATAAGGCAGAGGTCACTGGTTCAAGTCCAGTTAGGCCCACCAACAAGACCCGCATCTGGAAGTGACAGATGCGGGTTCGCTGTTGTTAGAAGTAATTGGGGTGTTCAAGCAGGACGAGCTGTATCACGGGTGATACAATCGCACGATGAGTGATGTCAAGGTCCGAGATCTCCGCAATAACAGTGCCGACGTTCTTGCACGCGTTGCTCGTGGTGAAACGCTCACAGTCACACGCGATGGCGAGCCGGTGGCGACCATGAGTCCGCTGCCCCGTCAGCCCTTGGGCGTGGAGCAACTGATTGCCCGTCGCCGCAGCTTGCCAACCGTGAACACTGAGAGTCTCCGTCGTGACATTGATGACCTCCCGGACCCTTCCCTATGAGTCAGCTCCCGGGTCGCGGGTTGCTGGATACGTCAACGCTGATCGACCTGGTTCAGCTGAGCGTGGATGAGCTTCCAGACGAACCGTTGATCAGTGTCATCACTTTGGCCGAGCTCTCTGTTGGGCCACACGTCGCACGCACGGAGTCTGATCGGGCTGCTCGACAGGCACATTTGCAGCAGGCAGAGGCGGACTTCGATCCGATCCTGTTCGATGCCTCCGCTGCGAGGGCCTTTGGACGAGTGTCCTCCAGTCTGCGCCAGGCTGGGCGAAAGCCCGCGGCACGCGCGCTCGACGCACTCATTGCTGCCACTGCCATAGCGAACGAACTACCACTGTTCACCTCCAATCCTGCAGACTTTGCCGGTATCCCCGAGTTGGATTTGCGTCCTGTTGGTCAGCCGACTGCATTGCAAGAGCTTTCCTGAGCACTTGGCCGTATCCTCACCAGTGCTCCCAGAACTTTCGAAAGGACATATTTCATGCCCACACCGCACATCCGTGCTGAGAAGAATCAGATTGCCCCCGCCGTCATCATGCCCGGTGACCCGAAGCGCGCCGAGCGGATCGCCCACCTGCTCATGGACGACGCCGAACTCGTCACCGACGTCCGCGGCATGCTCGGCTTCACCGGCACCGTCGAAGGGCAACCTCTCACGGTCATGGGATCGGGCATGGGTATGCCTTCGGCCACCCTGTACGTCACCGAGCTGTATGACCACTACGACGTGCAGCGCATCATCCGTGTCGGCACCTGCGGCGGAATGTCACACGACGTGAAGGTGGGCGACGTCATCGTCGGTCTCGGTGCCCACACCGACTCCAACATGAATCAGCAGCGCCTTCCGGGCCTGAATTTCTCCGCGCTGGCCAGTTTCAACCTGGCTGCGGCGGCCGTCGCTGCCGCTGACGACTCCATGACCGTCCACGTGGGCCCGATTCTGTCCAAGGACCACTTCTACTTCGAGGGTGCCAGCAGCATTGAGCTGCTCAGCAAGTATGGAGTGCTGGGTGTGGAGATGGAGGCAGCCGGGATCTACGGCGCAGCCGCCGAATTCGGTCGCCAGGCACTCACCGTCCTGACCGTGTCCGATCACCTTCTGGACCACAGCTCCGACATGAGCGCCGAGGACCGGGAGACCAAGTTCCAGGGCGCGCTGAAGCTTGCTGTCGCCGCTGCGCTGAGCTGATCGCCCTGATGAACGAAACCCCCACCGCGAGGGCCAAGGAGCCCACCCATGTGGTGCCCTTCTTTCTCCATGCCATCGTCATTCTCGTCGGTGTGTCGATCACGCTGCGGCTGACCGTCAACAACGTGGCTCCCGTCATTCCGGTGATCCGGGAGTCACTTGGCCTCTCCGAAGCCGAAGCCGGTTGGCTGGGTTCCCTCCCGCTGCTCGTGTTTGGTATCTTCGCCTTCGCTACCCCGGCGGTCGTGCGACGATTCGGTGCTCCGCTCACTATCGTCATCCTGCTGATCATCGTCGCGGCGGGCACCGCCGTCCGTTTCATTCCAACGACTCTCGCGTTGATGGGCGGCACCATTCTGCTGTCGATCGGTGTCGGGATGGGCAATGCGGTGGTTCCTGTGGCGATCCGCACCTTCTATCCCCGTAAGGCCACTGCCTATATGGGCTGGTTCTCGGTTGGGCTGAACGTCGGCGCATCCATGGGTGCAGCCGCCACGGTTCCGCTCATGCAGCAATGGGGTCTCAGCTGGAACGCTGCGATCTCCGTTTGGGTGATCGTCATCGTGGCGGTGCTGGTGTGGTGGTTGATCGGGTGGGGACTCGGCAAGAAGCGCGACAGCGCAATGTTTCGTCGACCGGAGAACGCTTCGGTGGCTGGCGTCGGAGCGATGTTTCGCAATCCTACGCTGCTCGCAATCGCGGCGCACATGGGAGTCCAATCGGCCATGTTCTTCGCGATCATGACGTGGGGCCCCACATGGTTCCAGGTGGCGGGCGCTTCCGACGCCGAGTCCGGGGCCATCCTCGGCGCCTACGCCCTGGCCGCCATTCCCGGTGCTCTGCTGGGTCCGAAACTGTTGGAGTTCAACCGTTGGCGCGTCATCCTCATTGGATACGGCATCCTTTTCATGCCCGCCGTGGTGACCATGGGATTCTTCGGGTTTGGTAACGCGATTCTCGGATGGGCTGCGACGCTGGTCGCCGGCGTTTGTGCCGGCGCTCACCTGGCGATGTCGCTGGCACTGATTGCGGGCTATCCCGACGCGACAAAGGTCGCCGGGTTGTCGGCGCTGGCCAACGGTGTGGGCTTTTTGCTGGCCTCCATCTGGCCGGTGGGTCTGGGTGCCATTGCAGAACAGCTGGGCGGTTGGGAGGTTGCGATCATCAGCGTCGCGCTGATGCCCGTCATCACGTTGGGCATCACGTTCGCCATCAACCAGAAATTCCAGGCGGAGCGGGAATCCCTGGCGAGGTCCCTGCCTCACCTGTGACGGCGGCCCGCACGTGGGCTGCAGAACGCCAGAACATGTCGATGCCCCGGAGGGATTCCCCGGGGCATTGACAATTACCTGGCGCAATGATGCTCGACGTGACTGCCGGGCTCAGTCGATCCTGCGATCGCCTTCCATCGCCTGAGCTGCGGCTTCCTTCTCCGTGGTCGCGGATTCGGTGGACAGCTGGCCCTCGTCGTCCTGCAAGTGAGCACGGACGAACCACTGGTACTGCTCCATCTCACCGGTCTGACCGATGAGGATGTCCTCGGTGATCGGGTCGATGTCGCCGGCCATGTCCAGCACTCGACGGTGGTTCTCGATCACGCGGGAGTACGTCAGATCCAGTGCGCCTAGGTGCTCCGACGCCTGTGCGAGACCAATGGAGTAGTCCTCCCAGTTTCGGTCCTTCACCAGTGCGCCGGGCGTACCGACGGGTGGGACGCCCATGGTGGCCATGCGCTCCGCCACTGTGTCGGTCATCTCGCGGACGGCGTCCACCTGCGGATCGAACATCTCGTGGACACCGATGAACTTGGGCCCAATGACGTTCCAGTGGGCGTGCTTCAGCGTGAGATGGAGGTCGTTGAGGTTGTGCAGGCAACTCTGCAACTCGCGGGCCAGCTTCTGGCCCTTCTCCACGTCGATCCCGGGGACCGTGTACGAGCCCATGAGATTGCTTCGCGATGTCTTTTTCGCTGCCATCGTATCTTCCTCCTGGCGGTTGAATGTGTGTGGCCCGGCCGACGAATCGGCCGGACCCTTCGCATCCAACCTAGCGCGACTTGGGGGTCACCCAAATCAAGGTTGAGTCCGGAAGACTCATACCAAGCCCTGCTCCTCCAGCCATTCGGAAGCGATGTCAGAGGGAGCGGCCTTCTCCTCACCCTGGTTGCGGGCATTCATGTCAATAAGGTCCTCGGTGGTGAGTGCCTCACTGACGGCGTTCAGCGTGTCATCGACTGACTCGTCGACGCTGTCACTGACGAGAGGGAACACCTGCTGGGCGATGATCATGTCCTCGGGATCCTCGAGCACAACGAAATTCATCTCCGTGATGGCTGGCGTGGTGGAGTAGAGGTCCACCATGTCCACGTCCCCGTCGGCAAGTGCCTGCACGGTGAGCGGGCCACCCCCATCATCGATGGGCGTGAAGTCGATGTTCTCGGCAGGAACGCCGTAGACCTCCGTCAAACCCGAGGGGCCGTAGGGGCGGTTGGGCAGCTCAGGATTCGCGGCGAGGCGCAGGGTGCCGTCGTAGTCCGCCAGATCAGCCAGTGAGGTGATGTCATTCTCCGTGGAGAACTCGGAGGTCACGACGTAGGAGTCCTTGTTCTCAGCGGACGAGGGCTCCAGGACGCGAACATCCTCGGGGGCCTCCTCCCGCAGGGCGGAGAGTACTTCGTCGGCCGTCTGGGCCGTGGCCTCGGAGTTGTAGAACTGAAGAAGGTTTCCGGTGTACTCCGGAAGGAGGTCGACGGAGCCGTCCTGGAGTGCCTGAATGTAGGTTTCGCGGGAACCGATCTGCATGTTGCGCTCGACGGTGACACCGTCAGCCTCAAGTGCCTGGGCGTAGAGCTCCGCGATGATCTCGGCCTCGGGGAATCCAGCTGAGCCCACGCGGACAGTGGATGACGTCGCCTCACCGCCACCGGCGTCAGTGGTTGCCGGATCAGCGGCCATGGGATCTGCGTCCGAGCATCCTGCAAGCAGGGCCGCGGCGGCTGCGATGCCCACGAAGGCACGTCGGGGGAACAAAGAAGTCATGTCAGGTCCTTCTGGAGAAGATTGTCGTGTACTCGATGCTAGTCGGACGCAGGGGCGAGTGTGAGTGCAGCCGGTTCGTCGTCACTGTCATCGGTGCTCTCATGTGAAGCTGTGGCCGCGTTCTTGTTGCCGTCCTTGACTGTACTGGCGGTCCCCAGGGCAATCGCCACGCCAGGTGGGAGCAGCAGCTTTTTGGCCAGAAGAATCAGCCCATCAATGGCCAGTGCCAGGGCGATGACAACGATTGCCCCACCCAACATCTGGGTGTAATCGCGGATGGCCTGCCCGTCGAAGATGAAGCGGCCCAGTCCTCCCAGCCCGAGATAGGCGCTGAGGGTTGCTGTGGCGATGACTTGCAGCATGGCCGAGCGCAGCCCACCCACGAGCAGGGGCCCCGCAAGCGGAACTTCAACACGAAAGACGATCTGCCACTCGGTCAGGCCGGTCGCACGAGCCCCGTCCACGACCTCACCGTCGACGGCCTCAACTCCCGAGTATGACGACGCCAGCAGCGGCGGTATGGCCAGAATGGCCAGGACGATGGTGGAGGGCACGATGGCGAGGTTGAGCCCAAGCCCCATGATGACCGCGAGAAACGTCAGGAGGCCAAGCGATGGCAGAGCTCGCAGAGCGCCGGTGAGGCCGATGGCGATTGCGCGGCCCTTGCCGGTGTGGCCGATGAAGAGTCCGGCCGGGACAGCAATGACCGCTGCCAATGCGACGGCGAGCAGGGTGTACCAGAGATGTTGCAGTGTCCGGATGGCAATGCCGCCGGAGCCCGACCAGTTCGCCGGATCCGCGAGCCAGCCGAAGGCGTCGATGATCTGGTTCATGCGCGCCTCCTGTCGGTTTTCCGGACCCAAGGCATCAGGAGGCGCCCTGCTACAACAATCACCGCGTCAAAGAGCACGGCCAGTACCACGGTCCCGAGGACACCCGTCAGGATCTCGGTGGGGAAGGCTCGCTGATAGCCGTTGGTGAAGAAGTATCCGAGTGATGGGACCCCGATGAGTGCTCCCACTGATACGAGCGACAGCGTGGATGCGCTCACCACGCGTGTGCCAGCCATGAGCGGTGGTCCGGCGAGCGGAAGCGCCACACGCCAGAACACCTGGGATGGGGAGTGCCCCACTGCCAGAGCGTCGTCACGGATGACTCGCCCCACAGAATCGAAGGCATCAACAGCAGTGCGGACCATGAGTGCAATGCCGAACAGCGTCAGAGCGATCACGAGATTGATGGGGTCCAGCACCTGGGTGTTGATGATGACCGGCAGCAGGATGAACAGCGGCAGTGAGGGCAGGGCGTAGAGAATGCTGCTCAGCGGCACCAAGATTCGGCGCGCAGCTGTTTGACGGTGCGCCCACCAGGCGATGGGCACAGAGAAGACGAGGCTCAACAGGATGGGGAGTACAGCCACCTGCACATGCGCCAGCGCCAGTGACAGGATGCGATCAGAGTTCTCCGCCATCCATTCGAATCTCATCCGGCCAACCTGGGGTCGTCCTGCATCACACCCGTGACGTGGCCTGCGGCGTCCACGACGATGTGGCGGCCATTGCGTCTCTCGGTACGCAGACGACGCCGATCCCCGCCAATGAAGTCGGCCACGAAGTCATCCGCCGGGTTCAACATGATGTCAGCCGGACTGCCGTTCTGCGCCACCTCGGCGCCCGTGCGCAACACCAGCACCTTCTGGCCCAGGAGGAAAGCCTCATCCACATCATGCGTCACGAACAGGATGGTCTTGGCCAACTCTTGCTGCAGACGCAGGAGTTCGGTCTGCAGTTCGGCTCGCACCACCGGGTCAACGGCTCCGAAGGGTTCGTCCATCAACAAAATGTTGGGGTCCGAGGCGAGCGCGCGGGCCACTCCGATGCGTTGGCGCTGGCCTCCGGAGAGCTGGCTGGGGTAGCGCTTGGCCACGCTGGAGGGTAGGCCCACGACGTCCAGAAGCTCCATGGCACGAGTCTGTGCCTCTCTCCTGGTCTGGCCCAGCAGTATTGGCACGGTGGCGACGTTGTCCACAACGGTGCGATGGGGGAGCAGTCCGCCTGCCTGCATGACGTAGCCGATGCTGCGTCGAAGCTTCACAGGATCCGTGTTTGCCACGTCCTCACCATCGATGGCGACGACGCCGGCGGAAGGATCCACCATGCGGTTGACCATGCGCATGAGGGTGGTCTTGCCACATCCGGAGGAACCCAGAAGAACCACCACCTCGTGGGAGGGGATTTCCAGTGAGAAGTCATCCACTGCGACAGTGCCGTCGGGATACTCCTTGCGCACATTCTCGAATGTGATCATGGTCGCTTTCTTGTGTGGAAGACCTGCGGACCTCGCCTGGGGCGGTCGTTCCAGCGTAACAGCGGGACCGTTCGGTCCCCGAAGATGGCTCGGCGTGTGAAAAGGGCCCTGCGGCGCGCAGGTAACCTGTTTCCGTGTCACAGCAACAAGTACCCCCCGACGTGGGGGGCTGGTTCCGTACCGCTCAAGCGGGTGAGAGTGTTCTGCCCAGCAAAGCATGGGGTCCGCCCGATGACTCGTCGTTCGGGTTGGTGTCCTCGGCTGATGACGTGAGCGCCGCGGCCGAAGCCCTCCGTGATCGTCCGACGATGATTCTGACAGGGGCCGGAACCTCCACCGCCTCCGGACTTGCCGACTACCGTGGGCGCGGCGCCATCCCACGAGCCCCCATGACGTATCAGGAGTTCGTCTCCTCTGATGACTCACGACGCCACTACTGGGCGCGCAGCGTCGTTGGATGGCCATCTTTTCGTGCAGCACGGCCGAACGCCGTGCACCATCAGGTTGCCTCGTTGGCGACGGTCCTTCCCGTGACCGGCGTGGTGACGCAGAACGTTGACGGCCTGCATCAAGCAGCTGGTTCGGGCCCTGTGCTGGACCTGCACGGACGTCTCTCCACCGTCACATGTCTGTCCTGCGGGACCGTCGTGGATCGGGAAGCGCTCCAGCGGAGCTTGTTGGAGCTGAATCCGGGGGTTGCAGCCCGGCTCGATCACCTCGCAGAGCAGGCAGCTTCCCTTCCCGACGGCGACGCCGAGGTGGACCGTACCGAGGATTTCGTTTATGCCGACTGCCCTGTGTGTGGTGGCATGCTGAAACCCGATGTCGTCTACTTCGGTGAGAACGCGAGCAAGGAGGTCGTGACCGCCGCGTTTGACCTGTTGGATGCATCCGATGGTCTTCTCGTCCTGGGCAGCAGTCTCACAGTGATGAGTGGATTGCGATTCGTGCGCAGGGCATCACGTGAGAGCAAACCGATCGTCATCATCAACGACGGCGCAACTCGCGGCGATGAGTTGGCCACTCACCGTCTGCACGGACAGCTGGAGGACGTGCTCACACAACTCATCGCCGCACTGGCTGGTCCCACCCTGAACTGAGCGTTCGCACGACGGCTTGAGCCCGATACGGTGGGGCAATGAGGACACGTGCGGACATCAAGAGTTGGCTCACTGACATGGACGGTGTACTCGTCCGGGAGAACACCGCCCTGCCCGGCGCCCAGGAAGTGATCGAGAAGTGGCAGCGGGAGGGCACCGAGTTTCTGGTGTTGACGAACAATTCCATTTTCACGCCCAGGGATCTCGCCGCGAGACTGCGGTCATCCGGGCTCGATGTGCCTGAGGAACGAATCTGGACCTCCGCGCTGGCCACGGCAAAATTCCTGCAGGATCAGGAGCCGGGGGGAAGCGTGCACGTCATCGGTGAGGCAGGTCTGTTCACTGCCCTGCACGAGGCTGGGCTGATCATGACCGATCGCAACCCTGACTACGTGGTGGTGGGGGAGACCCGCACCTATTCCTTCGAATCCGTCACCACAGCAATCCGGCTGATCGCGAGTGGCGCCCGCTTCATTGCCACCAACCCCGACGCAACCGGTCCCACCGATCAGGGTATCGTCCCCGCCACGGGTGCGATCACCGCACTGATCACCAAGGCCACCGGCCGGGAACCCTACGTGGTGGGCAAGCCGAACCCCATGATGTTCCGCTCGGCACTGAACAAGATCGGTGCCCACAGTGAGGAAACCGGCATGGTGGGGGACCGCATGGACACCGACGTGGTGGCCGGCATCGAAGCCGGACTCCACACGGTCCTGGTCCTGACCGGGATCATGGGGGTCGACGAGATCGAGAAGTATCCCTTCCGCCCCACCGAAGTCCTTTCAGGAATCCATGAGTTGCTGGACCCCGTCGTGGAGGACGAGCAGTAGGGACAGGTCAGTCGAAGATGGGGCCCACGTTGCGGCTGCGCTTCAGCTCGAAGAAGCCGGGGTAGGCCGTCACCTTCTCCACGCCGTCGAACAGTTCACCCGCCTGCTCGCCCTTGGGCGCCGGTGAAATGACAGGTCCGAAGAGACTCATGCCATTGATGCGCAGCACGGGTGTGCCCACCTCATCGCCCACAGGATCCATCCCCTCGTGGTGGGAACGGCGGAGATCGTCGTCGAGTGTGTCCCTTTTTGCGACGTCAAGGATGCCGGCCTCAAAGCCGCACTCGGCCAGCGCCTTGCCGATGGTCTCCGGTGTCTGCGGCTCCTCGCCCGGATGGAACCGGGTGCCGACGGCGGTGTAGAACTCGCGCAGCCCCTGGGGGCCGTGACGATGCTCGACGGCGAGTGCAGCGCGGGCACCCACCCAGGCATTGTCCATGAGTTCCCGGTAGTCCTCCGGGAGGTCGCGCCCATCGTTGAGCACCGCGAGGCTCATGACGTGGAAGATGGTTTTCACGTCGCGCACCTTCTCCACTTCCAGCATCCACCGGGACGTCATCCAGGCGAAGGGGCAGGAAGGGTCAAACCAGAAATCAACGATAGTTGTCATGGGGACCATCTCACCACAGGGCACAACCACGGCCACCCTCGCCGATTCTTCGCGATGAGTTTCTACGTCGCTGACGCCGTCGCACGGAGGAACTCCCGCCAACCGTCCGCGTCGGCCATGGGGCGAGTGATACCCAACGAAGCCTGTATGGGTCGCAGAGCGTCACGTGTCTGGTTGTTCCAGTTTCCGTTGACCTCAACGTCGGCGCCGAAAACGTGCCGGATGGCGGATTGCACCACGTAGACCTGCACCCGTGAACCGGCGCTGAAGGTGGACTGCTCCCATTGCGATCTGGCGTTGTCCACATGAATGTGATTGTGGTGCGCCTGGTTGTAGAGGTGCGTGAGTGTGTAGCCGAAGTGGGCCTGGAGGGAGGCTGCCAGCCGCCAGTAGTCGCGGATCTCCGTCGAACTGCCTGGTCCCCAGACGTCGTAGCGGCACGACACTGAACCCTGCTCGTGTTCCACCTCGGCGATGTCAAAGGCGCGGCCTGATGCGTGGAGTGAGGATTCCTTGTTGACGTAGGCGCCGTAGCTCCAGAGGGTGGTCATCGGGCCCAGTCCGCTGAGGGCGTTCCAGTCCTGCGCCCATGCCTCCAGCAACTCGACGAATCGTGGATCAGCCTTGTAGGTGGTGATGGAGCGGCCGATCTCATAGCCGAGGGACGCGCCCCCGAGTGTGGAGAAGTTCACCAATGAGTCGGGAGTGCTGTAGGCCTCCGGGTCCCGGGCGCCCGGCAGCGACGGGAAGTCAGTCGCGCAGCTCGTCGTCAGGGCAGCCAGGCTGCCTGCCAGGATGGCGCGACGGGAAACAGATCTCACCCTTCAATTTTAGGAGGTCGAGCAAAGGGAGACACACGACCCGAGTCTGATCCCGGTGGAGGATTCCCTTCAGTCGCCGAGCCCAGTGCCCACGTCACGTGCAGCCTTGATCCACGAGTGCTCCAGCGGCACCAACGCCTGCACGCCAGCGACGTCCTTGAGTGGCACGGTGGCCGTTCCCTCACCACGGGATGCCACCATGATGCCGTGCTCGCCGTCGGCGATGAGTTCAGCCGCGGCCGAGCCGATGCGGGTACCCAGCAGGCGATCCTCTGCGCAGGGGGTGCCGCCGCGCTGCACATACCCGAGGATGGTGACACGTGTGTCCAGGCCGGTTGCGGCTTCCAGTTCACGGGCCAGCCGGAACGTGTGCTCGCGGTGCTCGTCCCTGACGTTGGAGAGGTGGGCCTTTGCGGCGTCCTTGGCCTCGCGACTGTCGGCCGCCTTTTTCAGTGTCTTGGCCGCGTCGATCTCGGCGTGGGCGAGGACGTCATGTGCGCCTTCAGCGACGGCGACCACGCTGAAGTTCGTGCCCCGGTCCTGTCGGGCTTTGATGGTCTCGGCCACCGACTCCACGGTGTAGGGAATCTCCGGAATCAGGATGATGTCAGCTCCACCGGCCATGCCAGCACCCAGGGTGAGCCATCCCGCCTTGTTGCCCATGATCTCGACCACGATGATTCTGTGGTGGCTGTGGGCGGTGGAGTGAAGACGGTCGACGGCTTCGGTGGCGATCTCCATCGCCGTCGAGAATCCGAAAGAGTTGTCAGTGTGCGCGACGTCCTTGTCGATGGTCTTCGGAAGATGGACAACATTGAGGCCCGCTTTGGACAACCGCATGGCGTTCTTGGCGGTGCCGCCACCGCCCAGCATGACGAGGCAGTCCAGCTTGTTCTTCTCGTAGGTCTTGGCGATCGTCGGGATCATGTCCTTGCGCTCGCCGTCCACCGTCATCTTGTGGACCTTGTCACGGCTGGTGCCCAGTATCGTGCCGCCGACGGTGAGAATGCCTGAGAGGCTTGCTGGGGTCATGTCGATGCTGCGGTTCTCCGCAAGCCCGCGGACGCCGTCGCGGAATCCGATCAGTTCCATGCCGTGTCTGCCGAGCGCAGCCTTGCCGAGGCCACGGATGGCCGCGTTGAGGCCTGGACTGTCGCCACCTGCTGTCAGAACTCCGACGCGTTTGCTGGATTTGCTCACGATGCCTCCTTTGGCTCAGCTGAGGTTTCCGAGCTTATCGCGGGAGGTCGCCGCTCGAGCCGATCCCGCAACGTGACCCCGCCGTCGATATGGAGAAATGGCGCGGATAGCGTTTCGTTGCATGGCACGGGTACTGATTGGTTGGGCATCACGGGCGGGCGCCGCCACCGATGTTGCGGAATTGTTGGCCGACGAACTGCGTAAAGGGGGACACGATGTCGCTGTCGAGGACCTGAAGGGTTCGCCCGTGGGAGATGGTAGGGATCTCGTGGTGCTGGGCAGTGGCGTTCAGGCCGGGCAGTGGTATCCGGAGGCGACACAGTGGATCAAGGCCAATGAGCCTCAGCTCAAAAAGACGCGTGTCGCCTTGTTCAACGTATGCCTGAATGCGGCCGACCCGGACAAGCGGGCGGAGGCACTCGGGTACAACAGGGCGGTCACGACGAAACTGTCGCCGCTGGTGGAGGAGTCATTCGCTGGGCGCTACGTACCGGCGAAGGTCTCATGGCTCAAACGGATTTTCCTGAGAACGCTGCAGAAGCCGGGGCAGGACCACGTGGACGAGACGGCCGTTCGGTCGTGGGGTAGAAAACTCGGAGAACTCGTTCGCTCCTGAGGAACCACTGATCAATCATTGTTCGATCGAGTCAGACACGCTCGGCCCGCCGTGGGCATCGGAGCACACTGGCGGCGTTGATCAGTCGAATGGGCGCAAGCATCAGCGCGTGTGTTGCGAGTGACCGGCGAATTGGGTTGATGGCCCGTTCGTGAGAAGATGAGCGGTTGGCAGGTTTGGTCAGAAGGACGCTGAGGGTATGAGCAAGTCACAAGGATTTCAGTTCAATTGGTTGGCTTCAGCTGGCTCGGCGCTGGGCGCCGTCTCATCAGCGGCGCTGCTCTCCACGCTGGGTGCTGCAGGGACCATCTTCGGAGCGGCTCTCGGAAGCCTGATCATCACGGTGGGTGGTTCTTTCTACACACAGTCCCTCGAGAAGACGAAGAACCGCGTTGCTGCAGTCCGGACCCGAGAGGACCGTACCGCCAGCAGGCAGAACGTCGGCTCGACAGTTGTGGCCACCCCGCGAGCTTCAGAGGGAGCGGTACCCGGCGACGGAGCCCCCATGGAGGACCGCGACCAAGCGTCGAGGACTTCCCTGCCATGGAAGCGGATCATTGGTATTGCCATCGGTGTCTTTGTTGCCGCCATGGCGATCATTCTCATCTTCGAGTTGTTCACTGGTCGACCCGTGTCCTCCTACACGGGGGGCAGCGATGCTGAAACGGGTACAACCTTCTCCCGGCTGGGTTCTGGGAGCACGGATTCTACTGAGCCCGGTGCCGAGGACTCCGAGGTTCCACCGGCGGACGAGGAGCAGTCAACCAAAGATGAGCCTGCCGAGGAAGAGCCTGCCGAGGAGGAGCCCGTTGAGGAGGAGCCGGCGGAGGCTCCACCGGCGGAGGCCCCGCCGGCAGAAGCTCCGCCAGCTGAGGCTCCACCCGCCCAATCCGACGAATAGGGCTCACTGCCGCTACCTGCTCGGGATGCTGAAGCCTCGCAAGGCTTCACGAGGCCTGCTGTGTTGCAGGACGTTCGCAGTTGCTCCATCCCTTCGGGCTTGCAGGTCTGAACAGGCCGTCACCGATTCGTCCGCCGTAACATCATGTGACGCGGCACGGCTATGCACGGAAGGTGACCCCATGACAGGTGCCAGGCGACTGGTGGTGGGAGCGCTCATCGTCAACGACTTGACACAGCCGACGCGTGTCCTCGCGGCCCGTCGTTCCACCCCGCCGGTCGGTCGGTGGGAGTTTCCGGGCGGTAAGGTGGAGTTCGGCGAATCACCGCAGACCGCTCTCGTCCGGGAGATCTGGGAGGAGCTGGAGGTGTCTGTGGACGTGGGGCGCCGTTTGGACCCCACCTCCGGTGGCCGGTGGCCCATCTCGGATTCGTTGGAGATGGAGCTCTGGTGGTGCAGTACCTCAGGTGAGCCCAAGCCTGGGGATTCGCACGATGAACTGAGATGGCTGACGGCGGATGAGCTGGGTAGCGTCGAATGGCTCGAGGCCGACCTGGATGCTCTGGTCCTCGTGGCGGAAGGCCTGCGATCTGGACGATGATCAGCTCTTGCGGGTATACACGGCGAAGGCGGCGACGCCGGTCAAGAGTTCGCACACCATGAGCAGGAACAGGACTATCATCACGTCGGCGCCGAGGGCGATGGACACGCCAGCCACCCCAGTCAGGGGCAATGACAGCAGGCCCATCACTGCAAGGGTGCGGGTGAGGATGATGTCGTCGCGCTCGTCACCGAAGGAGGTGTAGGCGCGTTCAAACGTGGTGGCACCCGAAGAGGCATGTGAGACACGCCATGCCATGATGAGTGCTGCGATGATCGCCATGCCTGCGCCCGCCAGGAAGCCATTGCCCATGTTTCCCGGTACCCGATCCCGTAAAAGGATCCCGACACTGACGATGACCACGAGACCGACGGCGGCCAACAGGACGAAAAGACTCTTGTGGCGGGGTGTTGCTTCACGTGTCGACATGGAAGATCTCCTCAACGGTGCGATGGAAGTGTCGGGCGATGGTTATAGCGAGAGGGAGGGATGGGTCATAGCGCCCGGTCTCGATGGAGTTGACCGTCTGGCGCGAGACGCTCAACTTCTCGGCCAGCTCGCGCTGGGACATGCCGCTCTCGACGCGTAGTTCACGAACATCGTTCTGCATGACGCCACCGCTCCCTCATGTCAAGCTCGCTTGTCATTTCAAAAGTACTCGACACGGTTTGTTGTGTCAAGGAGACTTGCCACCAAGTTCGGATCGCAGAGCAGCTCTTCGAGTGATGTGCCCGAGCGCGAGACAATGATTTGGTGTGGCCCAGGCGCCGGTCTGTTGGCAGCCAGGCCACACGAAAGCGATGCTGTATGGGAAGCTTGGGCCCGGTGGGGCTAGTCTCCGTGACATGAGCGAAGAATCCTTGGCCTCGGTGCCCGTTGGGCAGCGTGTGAGCGTACGCCGTCTCTGCGATGATGGCCGTCCCACCGACACCGTCGGAGTTGTGACCGAGCGCGACGAGGAGTCCGTCACGCTGGAAACCCGCCAGGGTCCAGTGCGTTTGTTGTTGTCCAACGTGCAGGTGTTTCGGCTCGTGGTTCCGGCCCCGTGGCGGATCGCGAAGTTCCTGACACGCGGTGAGCTGGCCGTCCTCTCGTTGAGCACCCTGCTGGGACCGGAGGCGCCGACGCAGGACACGGCCGATCTGATCGATGGTTTGCTGGCGGCCGAGACTCCCGTCTTCCTGTTGACCGAGAACGAGGCTCAGGCCGTCTGGGACCTTGAGGGTCACGGCTTGGGGCATCTCAGCCCGCTGCTCCTGTGTCCGGACGCCGACCAGCCAGGCAGCGACCTCCTTGCCCTTGCCCACGCCCGCCTGCAGGACCAGCTGGGCGGCGCGGTCGCGGCGGGTGACGTGCACTTCACCGCGACGGATCCCCATGCCGTCGAGGCTGCCAGGCAGTTTGGTTGGCAGGCCAGAATCTTCACGCCACCGGATTCCCAGGCATCACGCATCTAGCCTGTGATGTGTGACGCGCATCCTACCGACCCCGGCCGACAGTATCGACGGACTGGTAACCCCGTCAGCTGCCCTGGCCAGAAGCTACGTGGGCTGGCGCGTGGACGGATTCCTGTACCAGTGGGAGAAGGCTGAGGGGTTCGAGAAGTGGCTCGCGTTCTGGCTTGCCACCCAAGCCATGATCGAGACCTTTTTCCTGGTGTTCGTCTATGCCGTGTTCTTCCGATCATCTCGTCGGCGTTACTACATGACTGAGTCGCGCGACGCCGTCCTGGGGATTGCACTGCGCCGCGGGCGATGGCGGATCATCGATCAAGCGGTGGCCCAGCCGGGCACGGGCAGCGGGCAGGCGCTGTTCGAGGTGCTGCGACCCACGCTGCTGCGAGAGGCTGATGGTCAGGGAATCACCCTCGAGGCCTACGCTGCGTCGCAACTTCTTGCCGATCGATACAAGACACTACTGCCCGGAATGGTCATCGTGCGGCGCGCCCTCTTCCGAGGGCTTCTGATGCGGCGCGAACCCGAAACGGTCACGCCCGAAGATACGTGAGAACTGCCTGGACCCGCCCCGCGGCAGTCGGTGAATCTGGGGGACCTCTGGTGGGATCGCGGGTGTCTGGCATCGTCTTGATGCCTTCGACGGCTCGCTCGAGATCGTCAGCCCCGTGGGTGGAGGAACTTCTGCGAGCGTCAAGCTACCGCGGACCACATGAGGAATTGAACGTGTTCCGCTAAGCGTCGAGGTTGCCGTCTTGCCCGGCGCGAACATGCGAACTGTTGTCGGGCATGGCATCATCTTTGGGCGCGTGCGCTGGTGTCCAGAGTGATTGATCATGGTTGATTGGCTACGGGAGTGATGGTGACGTCGTAGCTGAATTATTCGCGATTCAGTGCAGAAGGGACAGTCCGCCATCGATTGGGAGAGCAACTCCGGTGATGTAGGAGGCCTGATCAGAACACAGCCGAACCACTGCCTCCGCCTGTTCCTCGGCTGAGCCCATGCGTTTCATTGGGATGCCTGACAGCTCGGCCTCGTACTGCTCGGGTGATTCTTCTGCCCAGGACTGAATAGCAGCGGTAATGGTGGCACCGGGGCAGATGGCGTTGACACGGATGGCATGGGGGGCGTTCTCCGTCGCGGCGGTTTTGGTCAGGCCAAGCACACCCCACTTGCTGCTGTTGTAGGGAGAGAGCCCCGCGTTGGCGCTGAATCCTGCTGTGGATGCAGTGTTGACGATTGCACCTGGAGTCTGTTGAGACCTGAACTGACGGATCTGGTGCTTCAGGCAATACATCATTCCGAAAAGGTTGATGCCGAAGATGCGCTCCCAAGTTGCGCCCTCCTGCTCGACGATCGGAAGGTTCGGGGCACCCACGCCAGCGTTGTTGTGTGCGAAGTCCAGTTGGCCCCATAGTTCGACCACCCGGTGGACCAACGCTTCGGCGCTGGATTCCTTGGCTGCGTCACCTGCCAGGAACTCTGCTGTTCCACCGGCATCGCGAATCATCTTGACCGTCTGGTTTCCAGCATCGTCATCGATGTCCGAGACCAGAACTTTGGCTCCCGCACGGGCGAAGGCGAGCGCGCTGGCCCGGCCGATCCCGGCTCCCGATGCGGTGACCAATCCGTTCTTGCCGTCCATCACACCCATGATTCTGCTCCTGACTGTCTGGACCATATCCGCCCCAGCGCAAGGCGATTTCTTGCAATGATCGTCGGTCCATCGACAGCTTAGGGCGTCTCGCGGGTCAACCCGGAAGGTCCTTCTGTCGTACCTGACGGCCATCGTCCATCTCATCGTGCATGGGGGCGGAATGACTGAGTGCGCTCAATCGGCGGCGATCGCGGAGCGGTATGCCAGGGAGAACTACATGCAGCAGGTGGCTGGCTCATCGCCGGCGGATCAGATCGCCAGCGCGAAGAAGCTCCTCGATGCCGGAACCATCTCTGACGATGAGTACGAACTACTGAAGGTCAAGGCGCTGCGCTGACTTCGAGGTGACCAGCAGCCGGAGCGGCGCCTACGATCTCACACATGCATGACGACGACTTGGCCAACCTGTATGCACCGTTCGGGCTGGTCGTCACGGCGGGAAACATCACACTGCGACTGTTCAGGGATGCCGACCTGCCCGCCTATGCCGAGCTCATCTCGTCGCCGTTGTTTCAGGACGAGAAGGCTCCGTACGTCTTCGGATGGTGGGCGAGAGATCCCGTCGTTCGGTTGCGGGAAGGCCTGCAGTGGCTGTGGCGGGCGCGGGCCAGCATCACTCCGGAGAGCTGGACGCTGACGATGGGCGTGTTCGAAGGTGATCGGCTGGTGGGCGCCCAGGATGTCGCAGCTCGTGAATTTGGCAAGCTGCGCGTCGTCGAATCCGGCTCCTACGTGCGGCTGGATGCACAGGGACGCGGAATCGGCACATTGATGCGGCAGATGATGTTGGTGTTGGCATTCGACCACCTTGGTGCCATGAGAGCCGAGTCGGGAGCGATCACCGGAAACGACATGTCGCTGGCAGTCTCGCGCCACTGCGGCTATCAGCTGGATGGTACAGAAATCACCATGAATGGGGATCTCCGCGTGGAACTCCAGCGCGTGGCCGTGACCCCGGACACCTTCATCCGACCCGACATCGACGTGACTGTCCGGGGACTCACGGCGGAACTACGGGAGCAACTCGGGGCGGACAGAACATCCCTCCGAGTGGTGCTCGGACCGGAATGACTTATTGTGTTCCCGGCGGGCGCAGTGCCACGACCATGAGGGGATGACCATGGAGACCAGCCGAATAGAAGCATTCAGTGACGGTGTGCTGGCCATCATCATCACGATCATGGTGCTGGAACTGCGAATACCCGAGGGTGCAGCCGTTGGCGATCTCCTGCGCGAAACCGGTACGGGCCTGCTGAGCTACATCCTCAGTTTCGTCTACATTGGGCTCTACTGGAACAACCACCACCACCTGTTCCAGTTGACAGGTCGCATCACCGGCGCAATGTTGTGGGCAAACCTGCACCTGCTGTTCTGGCTGTCTCTGCTGCCCTTCAGTACGGCGTGGATGGATGAGACGGGTTTCGCGCGAGCGCCCGTCATGGTCTACGGCTCGAACCTGTTGGGCGCCGCGATCGCCTTCTTTGTCCTCCAGAAGATGATCATCATTTCCCAGGGTGAGGGATCGGTCCTGCAACGGGCAGTGGGGAGGGACCTCAAGGCGAAGATCTCCACGGCCCTTTACATACTCGGCGTCGTCTTCGCCGTTTTCATCGGTTCCTCCATCATCCCCACACTGCTTGCGATGGCGTGCTTCGTGGGAGTAGCCATCATGTGGCTGGTTCCTGACCGCCGCATGGAGCGGGTCATCGTGGAACGGGAGGCCTCTGAATGAAGGGGCGTTATCCCAATGCAGGTGTCGGCTGGGGACCGCGACGCCGTGCCAGGTAAGGACCAGTGACACTTGCGGTGTTTCCGGCGATTTCCTCAGGCGTGCCCTCAGCCATCACCGTGCCGCCGTTGTCACCGCCGCCGGGCCCCAGATCGATGATCCAGTCAGCTGAGGCAATCGCATCCAGGTCGTGTTCCACCACCACGACGGTGTTGCCAGCGTCGACCAATGCATGCAACTGGCGCATCAGGAGCGCGACGTCGGCGGGATGCAGCCCCGCGGTGGGCTCATCCAAGAGGTAGAGCGTATGGCCCCGCCGTGCCCGCTGCAGCTCGGTGGCGATTTTGATGCGTTGCGCTTCTCCACCGCTCAGTTCTGTGGCTGGCTGTCCGAGCCGGAGGTAGCCCAAGCCCACATCACGCAGGGTTTCCAGGCTGCGGGAGGCGCTGGGCACATCGGCGAAGAAGGTGGCGGCCTCGTCCACGGACATCCCCAGCACCTCGGCGATGTTCTTGTTGTGCCACGACACTTCGAGGGTCTCCCGGTTGTAGCGGGCACCGTGACAGGTGGGACAGGGGCCGTAGGTGCCGGGGAGGAAGAGTAGTTCCACCTCAACGAAACCCTCACCCTGGCATGTGGGGCAGCGGCCGTCGGCCACGTTGAAGGAGAACCGGCCCGGCGCCCAGCCCCGGCCCTTGGCCCCGTCCGTGGCGGCAAACAGTTTTCGTACCACGTCGAACATCCCGGTGTAGGTGGCGAGCGTGGAACGCGGGGTGCGACCGATGGGGCGCTGATCAACGCGGACGAGTCGGTTGAATGCCTCAAGACCGGCGACGTCCGCCACATCCACTTCGAGCGTTGCGTCGTCCTCATCCGGAGCGACGTCCAACCAGCGACGCACCACTTCCGACAGCACCTGTGTCACGAGCGTCGACTTGCCGGAACCGGACACCCCTGTGACGGCGGTCAGAACACACAGGGGGATCTTCACCGACAGGTCGCGCAGGTTATGCCTGGTGACTCCAAGGAGTCGCAGTTGGCCGCCGGGGGAGCGGGGTGAGTGCCGCAGCGGTTCGGCACGTCCGAAAAGGTGGTGGCTGGTGACGGACTCGCCCACCTGCTCCAACCCGTCCACCGGCCCGCTGTAGAGAACCTGGCCGCCGCCCTCGCCCGCGGCGGGTCCGATGTCGACGATCCAGTCAGCCCGGCGCACCACATCCATGTCGTGCTCCACCACGAACAGGGAGTTCCCGGAGGCCTTCAGCTGCTCCAAGACATCCAGGAGCGGTTCGGCGTCGGCCGGGTGGAGCCCGGCGGAGGGTTCATCCAGGACGTAGACGACGCCAAACAGACCGGAACGCAACTGCGTGGCGATCCGCAGGCGCTGCGCCTCTCCCGGTGACAGTGTGGTGGAGCGACGCCCCAGACTCAGATATCCCAAACCCAATCCGAGCAGAATCTCGATGCGGGCGAGGAGATCGGCTGAAATGCGTACCGCTGCATCGGTTCTCTCTCCTGAGGAAGCTGACGAGATCGCGGACGTTGCGTCGGTCTGCTCGGCGATGAGGCGTAGGAGGCTGGCGACGTCGGTCAGCGAGAGCGTGTTCATCTCCGCGATGCTGTGGTGACCAATCGTGACGGCCAGCGCGCCGGCTCGCAGACCGCTCCCGTGGCATTCGGGGCAGGTGATGCTCTCGGTGAAGCGCAGCGCCTTGTCGCGCATCATCTGGCTGCTCGAATCGGCAAGGACGTGCATGATGTGCTTGCGGGCGCTCCAGAACTTGCCCCTGTAGCCATGGTCGATGCGGTCAGCTTGGGGAGCGATGAAGACTTTGGGCTGTTCGTCGGTGAACAGCAACCAGTCGCGATTCTCCTGGCTCAGCGTGTGCCACGGCGCGTCGATGTCGATGCCGAGTCCGTTGACGATGCTGCGCTGGTTCGCACCCTGCCACGCCCCCGGCCACGCGGCTATGGCACCTTCGCGGATGCTGAGCGTGGGGTCCGGCACCATGAGCTCGGTGGTGACGTCATGGACCACGCCCAGTCCGTCACACCTGCGGCAGGCGCCAGGGGCAGTGTTGGGTGAGAAGGACTCGGCTTCCAGCCGCGCTGCGCCCGCCGGGTACGTGCCGGCGCGGGAGTAGAGCATGCGCAACAGGTTGGACAAGGTGGTGATGGTGCCGACGCTCGAGCGTGAACTGGGTGTTCCCCGCCGTTGCTGCAGGGCGACGGCCGGTGGAAGACCGGTGATCTCGGTGACGTGCGGGGCTCCCACCTGTGCAAGGAGTCGACGGGCATAGGGGGCCACTGATTCAAAGTAGCGCCGCTGCGCCTCGGCGTAGAGGGTGCCGAAGGCCAGCGACGACTTGCCGGAGCCAGAAACACCGGTGAAGGCGACGAAAGAGTCGCGGGGAATATCGACGTCCACTGCCTGAAGATTGTTCTCAGTGGCGCCACGCACCGCCACGAATCCCGGTTCCTGCAGCGTCTATCACGCATTGACCCTACCCAGAGCCTGGTCAGTGGCAGGATGAGGAGTATGTATCCCACTTATATCCCTGACCCTGATCGCTACGACGGCCGCATGCCGTATCGACGCTGCGGCCGCTCCGGTTTACAACTGCCCCTGATCTCGTTGGGCCTGTGGCAGAACTTCGGCGACGACAAACCGATGGAGACGCAGCGCGCCATCATCCGTCGAGCCTTCGACGCGGGCATCACCCACTTCGATCTGGCCAACAACTACGGCCCGCCCTACGGCCAGGCTGAAACCAATTTCGGCACCATCATGAAGCAGGATCTGGCACCGTTTCGCGATGAACTCATCATCTCCTCCAAGGCTGGCTACGACATGTGGGCCGGGCCCTACGGTCAGGGTGGAGGCTCGCGGAAGTACATGCTGGCCTCGCTGGATCAGTCGTTGAAGCGCATGGACCTGGACTACGTCGACATCTTCTACTCGCACCGCTTTGACCCGGATACGCCGCTCGAGGAGACGATGATGGCGCTGGATCGGGCGGTGCGCTCGGGCAGGGCGCTGTACGTGGGCATCTCGTCGTACTCGGCCACCAAGACCCGCGAGGCCGCCACCATCGCACGGGACCTCGGTACGCCTTTGCTCATCCACCAGCCGAGTTACTCGATGTTGAACCGCTGGATTGAACCGGACCTGCTCAACGCCTGCGAATCCGAAGGTATGGGCATGATCGCCTTCACGGCGCTGGCTCAGGGGCTTCTCACCAACAAATACCTCGACGGTATCCCCGTGGATTCCCGCATGGCACGGGAGGGCACCCTGTCGAAGGACCAGCTGGATGAGCAGACACTCAACCACATCAAGGCGTTGCACGAGATCGCGCAGGAACGTGGGCAGGAGCTGGCGCAGATGGCGCTGGCCTGGGTGCTGCGTGACGAACGCATGACAACGACGCTGATCGGAGCTTCGTCGGTGAAGCAGCTCGAATCCAACCTGGAGGCGGTCACGAACCTGGACTTCACCGACGACGAGTTGGAACGCATCGATCAGCACGCCAAGGATGCCGGCATCAATCTGTGGGCAGAGTCAGCCAGCCACTGATCAATCGGGGATTGCGCACGCGTCCTCCACCTCGGCCACGACCTGCGGGTAGGTCGCGGCTGGTGGACGCTGTCCTGCTTCCCAGTCGGCGCCCGTCAGCACTCGCTGATTCTCCAGCGCGCGGACCTCGGCGGGGTTGAAAACCCGGGAACGGGTGAGGAACCTCAGTCCCTCCGGGGCGTCCAGGCTGAAGCCGGCGCCCCGGCCGGGCACGACGTCGAGCACGAGCTGGGTGTGGCGCCAGGTGGCGAACTGCTGCGCCGAAATCCACACCGGCACACTCTCGGCGTCCGTCGGTGCATCCGGCAGTATCTCCTCCAGGGCCAGCCGTAGATCGAGCACGCCGAGCAGCACCTCGCGGTCACCGACGGTGAACTCTCCCTGCGGGTAACACATGGGCGATGAGCCGTCGCAGCAACCGCCGGACTGGTGCAGCATGAGGGGGCCGTGCTTACCGCGGAGCAGGACGAGCAATTCCATGGCGGATGGCAAGACGACGACGCGCGGGACGAGGACGGTGCTCCCCATCCCGGGTGCTGCGTCAGCGGCGGATGGTGTGGCTGTCATGATGAGCGTTCCTGTCTCCGTGTCCTGCATTCGGGTCGTACGAAAGGGCGGTGATGGCCGGATGATCATCCGCCACCACCGCCACTCCTGCACTCAGAAGAAACCCTGCGGTCCGGGCGCGTAGGAGACCAAGAGGTTCTTGGTCTGCTGATAGTGCTCGAGCATCATGAGGTGGTTCTCCCGCCCGAAACCGGACTGCTTGTACCCGCCGAACGCCGCGTGCGCCGGGTACTGGTGGTAAGTGTTCGTCCACACCCGGCCAGCCTGGATCGCACGCCCTGCGCGATACATCGTGTCGGCGCTGCGACTCCACACTCCGGCACCGAGGCCGTACAGGGTGTCGTTGGCGATCTCGATGGCCTCGTCGAAGTCCTTGAAGGTGGTCACCGAGACCACGGGACCGAAGATCTCCTCCTGGAATACGCGCATGGAGTTGTTGCCCTTGAACACGGTTGGCTGAATGTAGAAACCGCCGTCGAGCCCGGGAACCGAGTCAACCTCACCACCGATCAGGACCTCGGCGCCCTCGGCACGACCAATGTCGAAGTAGCTCCTGATCTTCTCGAACTGGTCGGAGGAAGCCTGCGCACCCACCATCGTTGTCGGGTCCAGCGGGTGGCCGCGCTTCACAGCTGCCACTCGCGGCAGCGCCCGAGCCATGAACTCGTCGTAGATCGACTCGTGGATGAGCGCGCGCGACGGGCACGTGCACACCTCGCCCTGGTTGAGCGCAAACATCGTGAAGCCCTCGATGGCCTTGTCCAGGTAGCTGTCGTCGGCGTCCATGAGATCGGCGAAGAACACATTCGGCGATTTGCCGCCCAACTCGAGGGTCACCGGGATGATGTTCTGGGTGGCGTACTGCATGATCAGCCGCCCGGTGGTCGTCTCACCGGTGAAAGCGATCTTGGAAATCCGTGGGTTGGAAGCCAGCGGCTTTCCCGCCTCGAGACCGAAGCCATTGACGACGTTCAGCACGCCATCGGGGATGATGTCCCCGATCAGGCTCATGAGGTAGAGGATCGATGCCGGCGTCTGTTCGGCGGGCTTCATGACGATCGCGTTGCCCGCGGCCAGCGCCGGGGCAAGCTTCCAGGTGGCCATGAGGATGGGGAAGTTCCACGGGATGATCTGCCCCACCACGCCGAGGGGCTCGTGGAAGTGGTAGGCGACGGTGTCCTCGTCGAGCTGGGAGAGACTGCCCTGTTGGGCGCGCAGCGCTCCGGCGAAGTAGCGGAAGTGATCTATTGCCAGCGGGATGTCGGCAGCGAGCGTCTCGCGCACCGGCTTGCCGTTCTCCCACGTCTCCGCGACGGCGATCTTCTCGAGGTTCTCCTCCATCCGGTCGGCGATGCGCAGCAGTACCATCGCGCGCTCGGCGGGCGAGGTGCGCCCCCACGCCGGCGCGGCCGCATGCGCGGCGTCAAGCGCGAGTTCGATGTCCTCGGCGGTGCCGCGGGCCACGGAGGTGAAGGCTTTTCCTGTCACAGGACTCGGATTCTCGAAATAGTCGCCCTTGACCGGGGGCACCCACTTCCCGCCGATGTAGTTGTCGTAGCGCTTCTCATAGCTCATGACGGCGCCCTCGGTGCCGGGCGCGGCATAGGTCTCAGGTGACGTGTGTGACTTCTGCTCTGCGTCGTCGGCTTCCTTGTACATCCTCTTACCCCCTGGGTTCGCGTCAACCGGTTCATCGCCGAACTGGCTGCCATGACACCTCTGCGTGCCGTGTCCACTGACGATAGAGCACAGGGAGTGCATGGCGGAAGACTTCGTGGCGTGCGAACCCTCAGCCGCGATGCGGGCAGTGATTCAGAGCGATTCTCCCTTTCCAGCCTTCTAGGGAGCCGCTGATCAATCATGTCCTGTCTGTGGCGCACCGGATCGGGCGATCTGGCGTCCCTACATCTGGATATGGACATCCAGTACACGCACCAGATGCAAGTGACACCATCTCATCCCGTCCGGCACGTCCTCGCCGAGAACAGCATTGATCAGCGCTTCCCTAGGCGTTTGGATCGGCTGGCAGCCAGGCGCTTCTTTCCCGGCGTGCGAATTCGACGAAGTCGATGGGCTCACGGCTGAGCACGGTACGAACGTCGTCAGTCAGACCGGCGGCCAGCCCGAGACGAGCGGTGGTGTAGATCGCCGTGGTCACTGCAACCATCGCCCATGGCATCTTGAGAACGCGCCGGGCGTGCGAGGCGTAGCGAAGGACGCCAGGACGGTTGTAGCTGATGGGACGGCCCAACTCGGCGGAAAGAATCTCAGCGACGTGTTCATAGGTCAACGCTCGCGGACCCGTGACCGTCCAGGCCTTCTCAGCGTGGGTCCCTGGGTCCAGGAGTGCTGCGGCCGCGACGGCGCCGACGTCGGCGGCATCGACGAACGCGGTGGCCCCTTTGCCGGCTGGTACGAGGATGTTGTCGCGATCACGCACGTCACTGGCATGGGTGGTGGAGAGGTTCTGGTGGAAGAATGACGCTCGAATGAATGTCCACGACATGCCGGAGTCCCGTAGCCAGGCTTCGACGGCTGCATGCGGGACAACCCGGTTGCGTTCGGCACCTTGCAGGGACAGGAACACCACGTGTTCAACCCCGGCCCCGCGCGCTGCAGCGAGAGCGGGAAGAAGATCACGCTTCACATTGCCGATGGCCGGGGGACGGACAAGAAACATTGAGCGCACACCAGCGAACGCCTGCTCCCACGTCTGCGGATCCGTGAAATCGAAACGAACTTCTTCCGTCGTCCCTCCTGTGGCCTTGCGCATTGCGAGCCGGATCTCCGCGCCTGCCTCCTGCAGGTCACGCACCACCGTGCGGCCGACGTTACCCGTTGCACCAGTGACCAGAATCATAGTCAGCACTCACCTCTCAAGCGTGTATGTCATACATACACGATTCCGCAACGGTGGTTGACGTCAGAGGGAGCTGAGCAACGAGTTGCGAGCAGGTTGATGTTCCCCATGCGGGCGCTGGCCGAGGTTTGGGCAGACGGAGGAAGCCGTGACAATGTGTGACATTCTCAGCTCGTGACGCACCGGATGAAAGGCCATGCAACGACTGCTCAGTCCGGTTCTCCGCTGGGTTGGGTGCTGGGAATCACCTTGGCGGGGCTGGTGTTCGACGGCTACGACCTCGTCGTCTACGGGGCGGTGATGCCTGAGTTCCGCCAACCGGGTGGACTGATCCACGACGCTCTCGCTCCCGAGAATCAGGCGGCTCTGACCGCATCCTTCAGTGCTACGACGCTGACCCCGGCCATGCAGACAGCACTCGCGGAAGCCGCCTCACTCGGCGGACTGCTGGGAAGTGCGGCGCTGTTCGGTGTTCTCGCGGGAGCGCTGGTGGTGGGAACGGTGGGGGATCGGGTGGGGCGTCGCAGACCCATGCTCGTGTCCATCGCCTGGCTCTCAGTGGGCATGGCGTTGACGGCGATGTCCACGTCGGCAGTGATGTTCGGAGTCCTGCGATTCCTCACGGGACTGGGAATCGGGGCGCTGGTGGCCACCACGGCCGCAGTGGTGTCGGAATTTGCACCCAAAGGACGCAAGAACCTGTCGAATGCCGTGGTCTACAGCGGGGTGCCGCTCGGTTCAACGCTTTCGGCGCTCGCCGCCATCGCGTTGCTTGACCCCATCGGGTGGCGTGGGCTGTTCTGGATTGGCGCCCTGCCGCTGGTCACACTGCTGCCCATCGCGTGGCTCAAGCTACCGGAATCGCCGGCCTGGCTGGAATCGCGGGAGGCGTACCGGGCCGGACTGGAAACCCGTGACACTGTGACGGCTGAGCGCATCGGGTTCGCCGGACTGCTGGGAGCACGATTCCTGCTCCCCACCGTCCTGCTCGGCCTGCTGAGCGCGACGGGGCTGCTGCTCGTGTACTCCCTCAACACATGGCTGCCGCAACTCACGGGTCCACTGCTCGGTTCCCGTGCCGCGTTGACGCTTCTTCTTGCGCTCAACCTGGGAGCGGTACTTGGAGGTCTGTTCGGATCGACGCTTGCCGATCGTTGGGGCGCAAGACCTGTCATCGCCGCGTTCTTCGCCGTCGGAGGTGTGGGAATGCTGCTGGTGACTGCCACGGACAGCCCTGACCTGATCGGATTCCTGTTGGTCGTGATCAGCGTGGTGGGGATGGGCACCTCCGGAACGCAGACGTTGATCTACGGTTTCGTCGCGAACTACTACCCGACGTCCATGCGGGCGGCCGCTGTCGCGTGGTGTGCGGGATTCGGGAGGCTCGGCGGCGTGGCAGGACCGATCGTCGGCGGGTTACTGGCTGCGGCATTCCCCGGCGACCCGACGCCGGTGTTCTGGGTCCTTGCCGGAGTCTGCGGCTTCGGCGTCGTCATCTGCCTTGCGACACCATCGTCCGCAGCATCCATGTCAACCGCGAGGAGCCGACCGGAAATGCCGGGATGAGTGGTCGCCGAGCCGTATAACTCCGTGGTGGGGAGTGGATGCGGCGAGTCCGGTCGCGAGGTGCCCGAGTGCAACGTGACCCTCGGACCGCTGTGGGATGTCACCTCGGTTTGAACATCACGATGTTGTTGAACACCCATTCATTGCTCTGGCTGAAGGTGTAGCCACCACCTACCTTCGGTGTCGCCTTGTAGAGCGTCACCTCAGCGTAGGAACGGCAGCCGCTTCCGCCGGTACGCGGTGTGTCGCACTCCGTGCGCCACTTGCGGCCATCGGCAGCGGTCCAGCTGCCGTCGTAGCCCAAGGGGTTCTCCGCCCATTGCGCGCGCTTCATGTAGGGCAGGTAGGTCAGGTTGTTGAACACCCACCCCTGCGTGACCTGGAAGCCATTGCGCCCCTTGGACACCGTGGTGGCCCAGATGTCGGTACGGCACCGCGTCGTCTGCGAATACGGTTCACACGTGGTGAACCACATTCTGCCGTTGACGTTGTGGGCACCGGGCAGCGTGTAGGGAGCGCTGGGTTCGAACTCCGAAGGGGCACCCGGTGTTGGTGAGCTGGGCGGTGGTGAGCTGGGAGGCGGTGAGCTGGGCGAAGTCTCCTCCTCGACCACCGGATACTCCCAGGCATTGACTGCGCCCGAGTCGGAGCGGAACGAAAGGACGATGGCCCCATCGTCAGCGAGTGCTGTCAGAGCATCTGACGAGAGCGGCAGAACCACGCTGCTCTCTCCGATGCCCACCTCGTCCGTCGAATTGGCCAGTAGGTGACCTCCCATGTCCGTGCCCCACGCGGCGGCGGTTCCCTCATCGTCGGAACACACTGAGAAACCGAGCTCGTCGCCCTCGCATGTTGTTTCCCACACGGGCACCATGCCGAAGATGCCCTGCCATGCAAACGCCCTGAGCGTTCCGGCCTCCGTGCTGTTGACCATGAGGGTGGCAGCGTCGTCACCAATGGTGATGCTGTCCACTTCCAGTGCCCGGCTCGCCGGCAGCCCAGAGATCGTCACGCCGCGGGTGGCCGACTGATGAATGGTCTGCGGTGATTCCACACCCATCAGTGCCGTGTCAGGGATGATCGGATCGCCGGGGACCGTGGGACGGTCATCGGGAGCGTTGTACCCGTCCAAATAGGCGTGGCCCCACCTGTAGGGCTCGGACTGCTGGCTACCGAACGGCGACCACGCCAAACGGGTTTTCCCAATGTAGTTCTGCGTGTCCGAGTCGTAGGGTGTCACGTTGAACCCGAGATAGTTGGGGTCGACGTCGTTGTACGCGGCGCTGCCCGTGGGTGCCGTGCCTGTCGTCACAGCTGCCGGCAGATCAGCCAGGGCGATTTTCGTTTCGACGGTGTACCCGCCACCTTCATAGCTGCCGTCGGCATTGCGTGCGGCTTGTACCGCAACCTCCTGTCCCGGAGCGTTCGGGGCTTCCTTGATGGATGACGCCAACGCTCCGGATGAGAAACCCTGGTGGTGATCCGCGTCGCGGCTCCAGCAAGGTCCGTTGACTCCATTCCCGGCCGCCCCTGATGGATCGTCCGTGCCAGGAATGATGCCGGATTTGTAGGTGGTGGACGTATCGGGTGAGCCGCTGAGTGGATCGAGCAGCACCTCCACGGAATCCACCAGCCAGTGGCCGGTGCAGCGCCCGGGGGGTGGGGCCACGCTGGCTTGGTCATCAACGACGCGTGCCATGACATAGATGTCATCGCCATGCCAGGCCAGACGCATGGTGCTCCCGGCGCCACAGTCAGTGCCGTCGGGTTCGCAGTCCCTGCCCTCCCACTTCCGACCGATGTCCAACTCGGGCCCGTACACAGCGTCCGCCTCGCCGTCAACCGTCGGCGCCGAGGCTGCCTGCGGTATCACGGTGGTGGGAACGACCACGAGGCTCAACGACTCAGTGCTGACAGCACCAGCGGCGGTGGCACTGGTGGTGATCTCGATGTTCTCCCGCTGCCCACCCGGATCGGAGGCGTCGGTGTGGGTGACAATGAAGTCCACGGTCGTCTCTGCGTCAGGTGCGAGATCCGTGAACGGCTTGCTTGTTGCATCCGCGGTGATTCCGTCGGGCAGTGTGAGGCTGACTTCACCGGACTGGGGTTGGGCGGTGCGGTTGGTCACCACGACCGGGACGGTCACCGTCTCGCCGGCGCCCAACTGGCGCTCAGCATCGGAGCGTCCGCCGACGTAGGTGAACTCTTCTGCCCACTCCATGTACTCCGCGTAGTTGCCCCAGCGCTGGAAGCGGCCCTCCACGCCGGGCACCACCTGGACACGAGTGTTGTTGTACGCCGATACCGTTCCGTTCTCGAAGGAGGCCGAGATCTTCTGGGCCTCGAGGGAGGCGTCGGCGGGCGGCGTGACGGTGAAGGTTGCGGTGGCATCCGCCGTGGTGGTGATGGGTCCCAGTCTGGCAGTGTCGGTCACCTCCCAGCCGGTCGGTACCTCCAGTGTGACGTCGCCCTCGGGAAGCGTTTCGGCACCTGAGGTGGCCGATACCGTGACCTCGAACGGGACGCCCGGCGCCTGGAAGTAGTCCTCGACGTCGATGGTGTAGGTGGATCCCAGTGGCATGCCCCCGGGGTCGGCCTTGACGGCGCCGAAGAGAATTGCATCATCGCGAGCGTTGCCCTCGGAGCCGTTTGGCTGGATCGGCACGATTGATTTCACGATGTCATAGCGTTCACAGGCGCCTTCCCGGAGTTCGGAATACTTGCTTCGTGCCTGTGTGGCGTGGGCCATGTAGCCTTCTCGGCCCACTTGGGCCCAGGTCTTGGCGCTTCCCGCCGGTTGCCCCTGCACGTTGCCCTCCACCCATGTGTAGGGCGAGTCGTAACCGGTCCATGTGCCCACGACCGTGAATGGATTGTCTGCTGCCGGTGTGAAACCTGTGTTGCATTCAGACGCAAGTTGACCACCGGTTCCCTGCCGGCCCCACCGGCTGTTCGTGATCGTCTTCACCTGCCAGACATCGACGGCGTCCTCGCCGGTGAGTTGCTCAGGAAACATTGTTGGGTCGGCGGCCATCGCGGCGGCCTCCCACACCACCCGGCCGGCGTACTGGTGATTTCCGTGGCCCACGGCCATCGAGGGGGACCACCCGACAAGGATCTCCGGCTGCGTCTGCCGGATGACATGCACCACCTGGCGTTGTATGCGATCCGAACCCCACACCTGCTCCGTGAGGGGGGCGCTGGTGTTGTAGTAGAAGTCGACGGCGTCGATGTTGTAGATGTCCAGGGTGTCTGTGCGGTAGTGGGAGGCCCGGTCCTCGTTCTCACGACGCAGACCAAGATCAGGTCCTGCCTGGTCCCCGACGGAGTTTGAGCCACCTTCGCCACGCGTGAGCATGATGATGCCGCAGTTCACGTCGTAGCGGTCCTGCCAGACGCCACACGGGGTGATGAAGCCGGCATCATCGTCCGGATGTGCCCACAGGCCCATCACATCGATCTTCTCCGGGTTCACCTCCGTGGAGATGAAGGGCTCATCGACGGTCAGGGCTGGTGGTGGTTCCGCGGAGGCAGGCACCACCGTCGTGAATCCTATGGTCAGCGCGCCGGCCATCGCCAGAACTCGCCGTCTCCATGTGCGGTGCAGCATCGTGACAAACCCCCAACTGCGGACCTCATCGTCCGCTCGCGTGTGATGCCGTGGTCGCCCTGAGCCTGGGGAACCACTGATCAATCATGTCCTTGCCGTGACGCACCGGATCGGGCGATCTGGCGCCCCTAGATCTGGATATGGACATCGAAGTACACGCACCAGATGTCGAGACGCCATCTCATACCGCCCGGCCAAGTCCTCGCCGAGAACAGCATTGATCAGCGCTACCCTAGAAAGAATCTGCACTGAAACGCAATGCTTTGCTTGATAATGATCGAAGTTGATAGCCTGCTGAAGGATTTGTAGGTGCGTCGAAGGGCTTGAGGCTTGACCCGTTCACAACTATTGATCCGGTGTCATTGATTGGTGAACAGTGCGTCGATCTCAGGATGCGCGCGTCGGTAGCCGTCCAGCAACTCCCGTCCACGCTTCGGGGAGTCGACCAGTGGGTGAATGGAGAACCCCTCCCAGGCCTTTACCGCGGATCCGGTCAGCGCGGCCTCGCAGATTGCTGATTCGGAGGCGCGCAGCCGAGCGATCATGCCCAGCTGCATGAGGCTCAGTGGGGCCACCGGCAGCGGATGGATGCCCGTCCCGTCAACCAGGCAACCCACCTCGAGTACGAGGTCGGCAGGCAGTTCCTCAACGATGAGGCCGCCGCCCGAGTTGTTCCCGACGTCAAGAATCATTCGCTCCGGTTCACCTGTTGCCAGCGCCGTCATGAGGCGCAGTGCCACTTCCTGGTACCCGCCCCCGGCAATGTCTTCTTCTCGACGCTCCTCGTCACGTGCCTCAGCCATGTAGGTGGACTCGCGCTCCCGCAGGGCAGCGTGCCAGGTACGCAGAGGGGAATCGCTATCGGCGATGTCGTCGTCGAACTGGCGTTGCTCCTCGGCCAGGAACTCTCCGCGCGTCTGCCCGGCGGACAGGATGTTTGCGATGGCTTCATCTGTGTGCCAGTAGTAGTAGAAGTACTCATTCGGCAGCGCGCCGATCGCCCGGACCCAGTCCTTGCCGATCAGTCGCGCTTCCTCAATCTGGTCCAGGGCCGCGTCGCTGTCCAGTACTGCGGGCATCTGATCCACGCCATCAATCCTGACGGATCGCAGCCACCCCATGTGGTTGACGCCCACGTAGTCATACTCGACGCGATCCTGATCGTCCTCGAGCGAGACCCCGAGCAGTCGCGACACCCGCCGCACCAGACCGATCGGGGTGTCGCAGATGCCCACGACACGGTCGCCGAGAACGCTTCGCATCGCCTGGGTGACGATTCCTGCGGGATTGGTGAAGTTGATGGTCCACGCCTCAGGAGCGACTTCGGCGATCGTTCTGGCCACGTTGTGCATCACGGGGATGGTGCGCAGCGCATAGGCCAAGCCACCGGGCCCGATCGTCTCCTGGCCGAGCTCACCCAGGTCCAGCGCCACTCGTTCGTCTTTCGCTCGCCCGGCTGAGCCGCCGACGCGGATGGCGGAGAAGACGAAATCTGCGCCGGTCAGCGCTTCGCGCAGGTCTGTGGTGGTGGTCACACGTGGCGCCCGCGTTGGGTCGGGAAGCAGCGCTGTGCGCTCAGCCAGGATCCTCTCGATCGTGTGGAGCCGCTCCGGGAAGGCGTCGTGCAGAGCAATCTCGTCGAGGCGGATGCTGGGCCGCCCAGCGGAGGCGAGGGCGTTGGTGACGATGGCATCGTGGATGAGCGGGACTCTGAAACCGCCGCCTCCAAGAATTGTGAGCTTCATGGTGTCAGGACCTCCAGGCGTGAATCGGGGGGCAGGGAGAGTTTGTTGGGAGATGGGGTGCGGTCGGTGATCAGTCCGGTGAAGTCTGTCAGCGGCGCGATCTCAAGGAATCCGGAGCCGGGGAACTTCTCGTGATCGGCCAGCAACCAGGACCGGGTGGAAATCTCAAGCATGGCACGTTTGATGGGTACCTCGCTCGGAGTGGAATCCAGGACGGCGCCATCCGGTCTGACACCAGCCGCTCCGAGGAAAGCGGCGTCGACGCGGACCTGTCGGAAGCAGGACTCAGTGAGTACGCCCACCATCGATTCGTAGTTCGAGCGGAGCACGCCACCCATCACCACGAGGTCTATCGACGCCGCGTCGGCCAGCACCCGCACCACGGCGAGCGAGGCGGTGACGACCGTGATGCGCCTGGTCCGCAGATGCGGGCACATCGCAAACACGGTGGTGCCTGCATCGAGAGCGACGACGTCCCCGTCGTCGATCCGATCGACGGCAACGCGGGCAATCCGGTGCTTCTCCTCGGATGCCTGGCCAGCCACCACCGAGAAAGGACTGAGGTCCGCCTCCGGCCTGGTCGCCGCCCGCTGCCGACAGGCTCCGCCGCGCACACGTTCAAGCACACCTCGCCGGGCCAGATCGTCGAGGTCGCGTCGCACTGTGGCCTCAGACACGGCCAACGACGTCACCAGATCTGCCACCGACATCGAGCCGCGGATGTTCACCATTTCCGCCATCCGACGCTGTCGTACCTCAGTGATCACGGCGTAAATCTATCACTGAGCAATCAGTTTCAAGCGTTTTGAATCAAACAGCAGCAGATACCCTCATGTTCTGGCATGCTGACAGTGTCACATCTATGGAGGAGGAACCAATGTCGTTTCATCCACTCACCCGCCGCTCCCTGCTGACAGGAACCGCCGGTCTGGCCGCGGCGGCGGTGCTCACCGCCTGTGCCCCCGGCGCCGAAACCGACACGGGCACGGACGCGGACACCGCGCCCCCCGCCCCCGCAGATGTTCAAACTGATCCCTCCACCCTGGGCGATGTGGAACTGGTGGTGTGGGACCAGGAAGTGCGGGGTAGCCAGAACGACGCCCTCGTGGCCCTCAACACCGCCTTCGAGGAGCAGTACCCCAACATCACCATCAATCGCACCAGCCAGGCTTTCGATGACCTGAAGAATCAGGTCACGCTCGCACTCTCCGGGGATGATGTACCGGACGTGGTCCAGGTCAACAATGCGCGTGCCGACATGGGACAGTTCGTCAAGGCCGGTCAGCTGGTGGACCTTTCTCCGTACGCGGAGGCCTACGGGTGGGAGGATCGGTTCTCGCCGTCGGTGCTGAGCAAAGTCCGCTATTCCGATGACGCAGCGACCTTCGGTGAGGGCAACCTGTACGGGCTCCCGCAAACAGGCGAGGTCGTCGGCATCTTCTATTCAGCCGAAAAGCTCGACGCACTGGGTGGTGAGCCGCCCACCACGTGGGACGAGTACTTCTCCCTGCTGGATGCGGCAAAGGAGGCGGGGGAGCAGCCCATGGTGCTCGGCAACATCGAACAGTGGCCAGCACTGCACGTCTTCGGTCCGATGCAGGCGCACTTCGTCGACACCGAAGAAGTGGTCAAGCTCGCCATGGGCAACGAGGGCGCCAGCTGGGTGGACGAACAGAACACCGCTGCGATGGAAAAGTTCCAGTCCTGGGGTGAACAGCAGTACTTCGGTCCCTCGCCCAACGGGCTCGACTACGACACCGCATGGACGGACTTCACCACCGGCACGGGCGTGTTCCTGCCGGGTGGTTCGTGGCTGGGAACAGACATGGAAGCTGCCATGGGTGAGGACCTCCACTTCATGGCACCGCCCCCCGCGAAGGACGGAAAGCTCGCAACCACCGGTGGCACCGGCATCCCGTTTTCCATCCCCGCGAATGCGAAGAACGTGGACGCCGCCGCCGCGTACATCGATTTCATCACCAGCGATGACGCCATGCAGATCATCGCCGACAACGGAGGGATGCCGGTGTTGCGCACCAGGGAACTCGCACCCGAGAGCGGCGTGCAGAAGGAGATCTACGAAGCCTTCGCCGACGTGTCCACCGACGGAACACTGCTGCCGTACCTTGATTACGCCACCCCAACGTTCTCCGACACTGCCGGACAGGGTCTGCAGGAGGTCCTTGGCGGACAGAAGACCCCGGATGAGGTGCTGCAGGACTTCGAGGACGACTACTCGGAGTTCGTCAATGGCTGACGAGCCGAAGAAACGGGTACGGGAGCGGCCCTCGGCGGTCGTGCGGCATGGCGCCGCCCCGTACCTGTACCTTCTGCCTGCATTTCTCGTCTACGCCGGGTTCATGCTGTATCCGCTGGTGAGGGCCGGACAGTTCTCGCTGTACGAGTGGCCCGGTTTCGGTCCGGCAACGTTCGTCGGCTTCACCAACTACGTCGACCTGATGGGGGACGAGCGATTTCTGGCCTCCATCGGCCACGCGCTGGTTTTGATCCTCTTCTACTCCATTTTGCCGTTGATGATCGGCCTGGTGCTGGCGGCCGTGCTGCGACGTGGAAGCGTGCGGGGACTGAGCTTCTTCCGGGTGGCAATTTTTCTGCCGCAGGTGATCGCGCTCGTCGTCGTCGCCGTCGCGTGGCAGCAGATCTACTCTCCCAGCGGGCAGCTGAACGATCTTCTCGAGGTGATCGGCCTGGGTGAGCTGACCCGCGGCTGGCTGGGTGACCCGGCTCTCGCGCTGCCCGCCGTGGGTGTCATCGGATTCTGGCTGGAGACAGGCCTGGTGATGCTGCTGCTGCTGGCGGGGATGGGCCGGATTTCCGACCAGCTCTACGAAGCGGCAAGACTCGATGGCGCGGGCCCTGTCCGGGAGTTCTTCGCGATCACACTCCCCAGCGTCAAGGCAGAGATCACCACTGCGCTCGTGCTGACCATCATTGCCGCGTTGAAGACCTTCGACCTGATTTATCTGACCACATCCGGCGGTCCCGGCACCGTCACGACGGTGCCCAGCTATGAGGTGTACAACCGTGCATTCAACCTCAAGGACGTGGGTTCCGCATCTGCCGTGGCGATCGTGCTGACGATCATGGTGTTCGGGATCAACGTCGCGGTCTCCCGCATCGGTGAAGAGAAGGGCGTGCGGCGATGAGGATATCCGCCCCGGAGAAGGCCTTGAACTACATCATTCTTGGCCTGTTCGCGCTGTTCGCACTCACGCCCGTCGCAACGATTGCCGCCACCGCTCTCGGTCCCCAGATCGGCGACCAGACGGACGGCCTGCATTTCGGCAATATCGTCGATGCGTGGCAGATCGGGGAATTCGGCGCTGCCCTGGGGCGCTCCTTACTGGTGGCCATGCTGGTGGTGATCAGCGCCCTGACACTGTCCATCCTCGCGGGCTACGCCTTCGGAACCATGCGGTTTCGTGGTTCGACGGCGTTGTTCTACCTCTTCCTCCTGGGTCTGATGGTCCCCGCGGAAGCCATCATCATCCCGTTGTTCTTTGACCTGCGAACCCTCGGCCTCATCGACACCATCTGGGCAGTATCGCTACCTCAGATTGCGCAGTCGGTGGCCTTCGGAACCTTCTGGATGCGAGCACAATTCCGGGCACTGCCGCCGAACCTGGTGGAAGCGGCGGCCATCGATGGCACGAGCGGCCTGCAGACGCTGTGGCGGATCATCATCCCGCCGTCTCTTCCCTCGATTGCGACGGTGACGGTGCTGATGTTCATGTGGACGTGGAATGAGTTCTTGATTCCTCTTGTGATGTCGCCGGGTGCAACGTGGCGGACGGCGCCGTTGGGGTTGGCGATCTTCAAGGGGCAGTACACGGCTGACAATGCCCTTATCGCTGCCGCCGGTGTCATCATTGCGACGCCCATCGTCGTGGTGTTCCTGCTCCTGCAGCGCTACTTCATCAACGGGATGTTGGAAGGTGCGGCCAAGGAATGAGAGACCACGTCCACGACGACGAATTCTGCGCCACCTGTTGGCGCTGGGATCCGTTGGCGAAAACCCGGCATGAAGACAACCCTCCGCTTGACGTCGTCACCACCGGGATGGTGTTCTTCGACATCATCTTCACCGGTCTTCCGCGGCTTCCCCGTCCGGGCGAAGAACTGTGGAGCACGGGCATGGGGTCCTGCCCGGGCGGCATCGCGAATCTGGCAACGGCGTCGGCCAGACTGGGAATGCGTACGTCCCTGGTGACGGGTTTCGGTGACGACGCCTACAGCGAATGGATGCGCAGCACATTGTCGGGACAGGAGCACATCGACCTTTCGGCGTCGCGGACCTTCAACGATTTTCACGCCGCGACGACGGTCTCGCTGGCGTTCCAGGGTGACCGCGGCATGGTCAGTCATGGTCACACTCTTCCTGAGCCGCTACTGGAGGACGTCAAAGAGATCCCTCACTCCAGAGCAGCTGTGCTGGATCTGACCGGGGACATCTCATGGTTGGATGAGCTCGCGCGGCGCGGCACGATGGTGTTCGCCGATGTGGGGTTCGACGAGACCGAAAGGTGGGACAGAGCAGTCCTCACAAGCCTGGATCGTTGCCATGCCTTCACTCCCAACGCCGTCGAGGCCATGGCCTACACCCGCACAACGTCGCCACACGAAGCTCTCCACAAGCTGGCTGATCTGGTGCCCCTCGCCATTGTCACCGACGGCGTGAACGGCAGCTACGCCATTGATCAGAGCACCAACGAGGAGGCGTTCTGTCCAGCCGTGAAAGTGGAGGCGATTGACCCGACGGGGGCCGGCGACGTCTTCGCCGCATCCTGCCTGCTCGGCACGCTGGCCGGGTGGCCGTTGGAGCAGCGGCTGCTTCTTGCCTCGCTCAGTTCGTCGCTGGCGGTGCAGGAGTTCGGCGGGTCACTGGCTGCGCCCGGTTGGGGTGACATCTCCGACTGGTGGGAGCACATGTGGCGGCGCCAGGATCCCGAGGGTCTGGCCCTGCAGCAGCAGTATGGCTTCCTCGATGATCTCGTTCCCAGGCACCGGGTGCAGGGTGTCCGTCGGGCACAGGGTACGTTCGCCATGGTCTCCGACGCCTGAATCGCGGGTCAGAACGTGTCTCGCCGACGATAGAACACTGACCGGATATGACGGGATCAGTGGCCCCCGAGGCGTATATCGCCGCGGTGGGCAGTGGGTGCGGCGTGTCCGGCCGGGCGGAGGGAGTCGGGGGTGTGCGTTGACCCGTCGCTTCCCTAGTTCACCTGAACCGTCCGCACGTGGTAGCCGGTGGGACCATCGGGCAGGACGTCCTGGATGGTGTCGGTCTGCACCTCTCCGTCGCCATCCGTGGCGCGGGCGGTGATCTGGTGCGTTCCCCCCTCCGCGTTCCAGGGCAGGTACCACTGTCGCCAGTAGTCGTCGCCGACGTACTCGCCCAACGTGGCTTCCTGCCAGGGACCATCGTCGACGCGGACCTCCACCTTGCTGATGCCCCGGTGCGTGGCCCAGGCGACACCGGCGATGGTCGCCTCGCCTGCTTCCAGCCGGTTGCCGGGAACGTCGATGCGGGTGGCGGTCTTGACGGGTCCCCTCTCGCCCCACCCGCGATTGGTCCAGTAGGCCTGCGCTTCGTCAAAGGTGGTCAGCGTCAGCTTCTCGAGCCATTTGGTGGCGCCGACGTAGCCGTACAGGCCCGGGGTGAGAAGCCGTGCCGGGTAGCCGTGCACCCGGGTCAGGGGTTCGCCATCCATGGCGATGGCGATCATGGCGTCGCGTCCGTCCAACATCACATCCAGGGGCGTGGAGGCGGAGAAGCCGTCGGCGCCGGAACTCAACACCTGCTCGACGCGAGCCTCGGGATCCGCCGCACGAAGGATGTCGGCCACCAGGACGCCCTGCCAGCGGGTGCTGCCGACGTACGGCCCGCCGATGGGGTTGCTGACGCAAGTCAGCGTGACATCACGCTCCACCATGGGCATCGCGAGCAACTCGTCGAAGGTGATGGTGTAGGGATTGCGCACCATGCCGTCGATCACGAGCTCCCAGTCATCGGTTTCCCGGCGGGGGACGCTCACGGCGATGTCGATGCGGTAGAAGTCCTCGATGGGGGTGCGCAGAGGGGTGAGTCCGTCGATGCGCGTTTCAAGTCCGGGAGGCAGGGTGGAGCTCGCTTGTGGAGCGGGGAGGTCCAGGGGTGGGCGACCGACAGCTGCGGGGCGGATGAACCCCTCCACAGCAGCGAGTCCGAGACCACCGACGGCCACGCCCGCACCGCCCATCAGGAAGAGGCGACGGTTGGGCACGTCTGTCTCGGCGTTGGCCGCCTCATCGAGGGCTACGACGCGTCCGATACCCCATCGGAGCACCAGGATCGCCACCAATGCGGCCACCATGCCAGCCATGACGCTCGTGGTTGACGAACTGGGGCGCAGAGTCGCGATGATTCCGGAACCCACACCGAGAATGCCCAGCAGGACTGCGCCTGCCCACCCCGTCCGGCGTTGCGCCACACCGGCAAGCCACCCGAGGGCCGCAACCGCGACGGCGATGACCACGAGGAGAAACGCCTTGTCGGCGGTCCCGAAGGTGCTGACGGCCCAATCCTTGACGGCCGGCGGAGTGATGTCGATCACGAATCCGCCCACAGCGTCCATGGGGGAGGACGACGGGCCGGTGAAGATGGATGTGATCTGTCCCGCGAGAACACCGACGAGGGCCGCAGCCAATCCCCAGATCCCGGCGGTGCTCCGTGTCGCGAGTGCCATGGACAAATTTTACGCGTGGGCAACAACTCACCATCCTTCACCAATTGAGAAGAGTGACCCCGCCATATTTACACAGGTAAGGCTGTGCTAACTTTTTTCCATGACACTTGGTGAGCAGCTGGGACAGCGGCAGTGCGCAGCCGCTGGGGGGCAGGCACGAACATGCAGCCTCGCGGAGCTTGGTTGCAACTGTCCGGCCACGATCATCGGGTTCACCTCAGATGACCAGATCTCCCGCCGCCTCTTCGATCTTGGTTTCACCCCCGGCGAGCTGGCGGCCCTCGTGCGCAAGGCCCCCATGCGCGACCCCCTGGTGTTCAACGTCGGCGGTTCCGAAATAGTTCTGCGCAAGCGCGAAGCCAGCAGGATCCTGGTGGAGCAGCAGTGAGCTGCCACGCCGAGCCGCCCACACGGACCGGCGCCGCAACGCTGCGCTACGCGCTGGTAGGCAGTCCCAATGCAGGAAAGACCACTCTCTTCAATTCTCTGACGGGCCTGCGCGCCAAGACGGGTAACTACCCCGGCGTCACCGTCGCCCGCTATGAGGGTGTCCACAGGATCGACGACGACACCCACGTCATGATCGAGGACCTGCCGGGCACCTATTCGCTGGATCCCATCAGCCCGGATGAGCAGGTGGTGGCCAGCGTCCTGGAGGCAGGAACCAGTGGAGATCAACAGGTGGACGGGCTCGTTGTGCTGCTTGACGCCACCAACCTGCGGCGCTCTCTCGGGCTCCTCGCCCAGGTCCTCCAGCTCTCGCGCCCGGTCGTTGTGGTGCTGACCTTCACCGACGAACTCGCCCGGCGGGGTGGCTCTGTGGATGTCGAGGCGCTGTCGCGTGCCATCGGTGTCCGCGTCATTCCTGTGATCGCGGGCGACAAGCGCGGCGTCGCAAGTCTTTCCGAGGCAATGACCGATGTCTCGACGTGGCAACGCCCCATGGTCCCGCCACCCACTGATCCCGCTGGTGTCTCGGACTGGGCCACGTCTGTACGGGAGACGGCGTCCTTCCGTGCTCCCGGCTCGGACAAACGCACCAGCCGTATCGACGGCGTTCTCCTGCACCCCGTATGGGGAACCATCGTTTTCTTCGCCACGATGATGGCCTTCTTCCAGGTGATTTTCACCGTCGCGGCGCCCATGCAGGACGGCATCGAAACGTTCTTCGCCTGGCTGGGTGGAGTGGCACGGGCCGGTATACCGGTTGCGTGGTTGGCAAGTTTGGTTGCCGATGGGTTGCTCGCAGGTGTTGGTGGTGTGCTGGTCTTCCTGCCACAGATCGCTTTGCTGTTCCTGCTTGTCTCTCTCCTCGAAGGCAGTGGCTACCTGTCCCGGGCCGCCTTCCTCATGGACAAGGTGATGGGATGGGCCGGTCTTGAGGGCCGGGCCTTCGTCGCCCTCCTGAGTTCCATGGCCTGTGCCATTCCAGGCATCATGGCCACGCGGACGCTGCCCTCAGCCAAGGACCGGATAGCCACCATGATGGGCGCTCCGCTCATGACGTGTTCGGCGCGGTTGCCCGTCTACGTACTCCTCATTGGCATGCTCGTTCCGTCAGACCTGCGCGTGGGCCCCATCGGTGCCCAGGGTGGAATCATGTTCGGCCTCTATCTGCTGGGCGCGATCTCGGCCATGACGTCAGCATGGTTTTTCAAGAAGATCATTGGCCGCTCCAGCGTCGGCCTCCCCTTCTACATGGAGATGCCCTCGTACCGGCTGCCGAGGCTCAAAACGATCCTTGTGTCCGTCTGGGACGCGTGCAAGTCCTTCCTGAAGAAGGTCACGAGCATCATCATGCTCACCACCATCATCATGTGGGGGCTCCTGAACTTTCCGCTGCGCTCCGACGCAGACCTGGCCCAGGCTGGTATTGACACGAGCGACGAGGTGGCGGTGCAGGCCTACATCATCGACAACTCGGTGGCCGCCGGGATTGGACGCGCCGTGTCCCCGGTCTTTGAGCCGTTGGGATTCGAGTGGCGGATCAATGTCGGGGTGCTTTCCTCGCTGGCCGCCCGTGAGGTATTCGTGTCCACGCTCGGCCAGGTGGCCGCAGCGCAGGATCCGGAAGATCCCGTCGCGGCTCTGCAGACCATGACGCACACTGATGGGCCGGACACAGGAGAAAAAGTGTTCACGCCGTCCACCGTCGCGGCCCTGCTGGTGTTTTTCGTCTATGCCCTCCAGTGCATGTCCACCCTGGGTGTCATGCGCAGGGAAACGGGTACGTGGAAGTGGCCCGTGATCGCGTTTGTGTACATGGGGGCTCTGGCCTGGGTCATGGCATGGTTCGCGAAACTGGCGGTGGGGGCCATCCTGTGAGGCGCCCCATCCATCCGGAAGCGGTCACCGATGAGCCGCAGGCAATTCGGTGGGTCATTGACACAGCCGGACTCGCTGTCGGTGAGGTGACCCGTGCTGGCGGAACCCTGGGCCCGTTGATGGAGTACGGCGTCATCACCCGCATGTTTGTGGAGCGTGGTTCTGTCTGGACATGGTTGGCGCCGGAGTATTCATGGACCGATCATGGCCCCCGCGTCCGGGACGCCGTCGTGGCCGCCATTGATGCAGATGGCTGGGACATCACCGAGGGTTCAGACGATCTCCTCCACCTCATCGCAGACGACGTGGTCCGTGGACAGTTGTCGTCCTACATCTCCTCCCACGGGGGAGCGATCAGTGTGGTGTCCACCACCGATGCGGCCGTGGTCCTGGACTTCGGGGGTGCCTGCACGGACTGCCCGGCAGCGGGCAGCACCCTGCACGACCGAGTGGAGACCGCCATTGCTGAGCGATACCCCGGCTTGGGCGAGGTGTCGCGGGCGGCACCGGCGGATTCTCCGACTTCTCGTCCCCGGTCCACGCTGCTGCGGCTGATTCCGCGTCGATAGGGCGGATTGGAGAACGAAAGTCGCGAGTTCCGGGTGCGATCTCGTGAGAGCGGATTCAGCGGATTCAGCGGGTCCTCAGGTTGCGGCCACTCGTTCCTGTGTTCGTGCGGGCGGAACGGTCAGCGCCGCGATTCCTGTGGTGATGGGCACCGACAGCACCAGACCGATGGCGCTGGCAAGAGTGCGCACCCCTTCGCTTGCGAACAACTCGATGCCGAAGAGGTCCAGAACCTCCCGGTTGGTGAAGTAGAGGAGCAACAACACCGTCAGGGCGCTACCGGCATAGGCAAAAACGATCGTGTAGATCGTGGAGGCGATATGATCGCGGCCGATACGCATGGCCGACGCGAAGATGCCCATACGACTCATCTCCGGTGCCGCGGCCCGTAGTTCCCAGACGGCCGAGCTCTGTGTGATGGTGACGTCGTTCAGGACGCCGAGGCCGCCCACGATGATGGCGCTCATCAGGAGTTCCTGGAAGTCGAGGCCGGGAACGAGTTGGGCGAGATCGTATTCCTGCTCGTCGGCGAACCCGGAGAGCCGGGCCGCCTCGACGGCGAATGCGCCCAGCACCGTCGTCACGCCCAGACCGAGCAAAGTGCCCGCCAGTGCCGTTGAGGTACGGATGGAGACACCGTGGGCCACATAGAGCACCACAAACATGATGGCCGTGGATCCCGCCAGTGCCACTGCCATGCCAGGCTTGCCTGTGATCAGCGCCGGCAACATGAACCCCAGTAATACGAAGCCAGCGAATCCGAGCCCGATGAGCGCGAAGAGACCGCGCCATCGAGCCACGGCCAGCACGCAGATCACGAAGAGTGCAGCAAGCACGATGAGAGTCGGCAACCGGTTGGTGCCGGAGTAGGAGAAAATGGGCCCCTGCTCAGTGGGGATGCGGGCAATCTCGATGGAGTCGCCGACGCGCAACCCCGCCTGTGCCTGAGGCCCCTGCAACTCCACCTCCACAAGCTGTCCGCTCTCCTCCCCGGTGCGCAACTCGGAGATGGCTGTCTGACAGGGCAAGCTTGAAACGGCGTCCTGCTGCGAGGCGCACTCGTCGACGATCTCTTCGATGGTGGCGTCTTCGTAGATGACGCCCGGGGCGTCGAACTGTACATCGACGGCGTCGGCCAGCACCCCGCTGTCTGGCCAGAGCCAGATCAGTCCTGCCACGGACAGGAGTCCCAGGATGGCAACGAAAGTGATGAGCGCATTGCGAGCTCGAGTGCCCACTTCGACGGTTGCATGTGCGGCGTGAGAATGACCATGGCCCATGCGCCATCACACTAGTGGGCGGCGGTACCCTTGCGCGCATGGCTGAACCCGAGACGTCTCCCGTGTGTTATCGGCACCCGGATCGCCCCACCCGAATCTCCTGTCAGCGGTGCAACCGCCCCATCTGCCCGGAATGCATGAATCCCTCGGCCGTCGGGTTCCAGTGCCCCGACTGCGTGGCCCAGGGCAGGCGTGAGACCCGGCAGGGACAGTTGCCCTACGGCGGCCGGCCCAGCCGGGATTCCCGCACAACGACGTTTGTCCTCATGGGCATCAATGTCGCGGTGTGGGGGGCTGTTCTGTTGACCGGCGGTGCCTTTGGGAGGCTGTTCAATCTCCTGGCCCTGACGCCCATGGGCCGATGTGATGCCACCGATGGCCGCGGCTTCTACCCCGTCGATGAAGCGGGGTGCGTGGGGGCTGGGGTCGAATGGGCGGACGGTGTCGCCACTGGCGCGTGGTGGCAGCTCCTGACAAGTGCCTTCACGCATTCCGAGGTGGTGCACATTGCCTTCAACATGTTCGCCCTCTATATTCTTGGCCCGCAGTTGGAGCGTCTACTCGGACGAGCACGATTCCTGGCCCTCTACCTCATCTCCGCCCTGGTCGCCTCCGCCTTCGTCATGCTGTTCTCCGGGCCATTCGTCGCGACGGTGGGCGCATCAGGAGCGATCTTTGGCATGCTGGGCGCCTTCCTTCTCGTGGCGCGCAAGCACGGAGGGAATGTGCGACAGATTCTCATTCTCCTGGGCGCGAACGTCGTGATCACAGTGGTGGGTTCCTCCTTCATATCCTGGCAGGGGCATCTGGGCGGGTTGCTCGGTGGGCTTGCGGTGACCGCAGCGCTGATCCATCTCCCGCGCCCGTACCGCAAGCCCTGGCAGTGGGTGCTGGTGGGTGTCATCGGCGTGCTGGCACTGGTCGCGGCGGTCGTCAAAGGCGCTCAGCTGAGCTGAAACCAAGAAAACCAGCACCTCAGACTGACGAGGGGGGTCACATTGACCCCCATAGGCCTGAATATTTCTCAGAAACCCCTAGGTTTTGTTGCTTTTTTGGCTTATTGTCTTCCTTGTCGCCACACGGACAAGGGAGATCGAGTGCGGATTCTGAGAATTCTGGGGGCCGCCATGGCGGCTGCCATGGTGGTATCCCTCGCGGGATTCGTGCCACAGGCCAATGCGGCAGCCCTACCGAGCTTCCGGATGGCGCTGCCCGTCCAGTGGGGCGCCACCGTGCAGGCTGGCGGTACGCATACGTTCGCGAGTGGCGTGCGTAGTTCCATTGATCTTGGTGCCTCGCGCAACGTCAGCGTCCCCATCGTCGCGGCCGCTGATGGCGTCGTGCGCGTCGGCGCAGCGAATGGCTACTCCCGCTGCTACGTCACGATCACCCATGCTGATGGTTGGCAGACTTTGTACTACCACCTGAAGGGAATCCCTTCGGGTCTGCGCAACGGGAGCCGTGTGGTGGCCGGTCAAAAGATTGGCATGACAGGTATGCCCGGGACCGAGACGTGCGGCCGCGGCACCTTCCGTCACGTGCACTTCACTCTGCTCCGCAACAACATCGAGCAACCGATCCATGGCTTGTCCCTGGGCGGGTACACCGTCCGAAATGGATCTCGCGCGTATTGCGGGTACTGGACGAGAGATCGGGACGGCGCAGTGGTCGCCGACGCTCGACGTGCTTGCCTTGCCGTGCCGAAGTTGATGAACAACATCGTCAACCCGTCCACACTTGCCGGCCGCGACCCCGGTGTCAGCCGTGGGGATGCACGGCCCCGCATCGCTGATCGGGACACCATTTCCGCAGCCAAGCTCTACACCACCGAGGGCCAGCACACGGTGAGCGGCCGCGCATGGCGCACCACCTGTGAGCCGTACTCCCAGACACGGCGGTGCCGCACCGAGATCTGGGCCACCACCGTGAAGCGAAACGGTGGAGGTTTTGACAGGCGAGAAGGATGGGCGTTCAACAACTTGACCTACGTCGCGTCGCCGCGTGCGCTGTGGGCCGGCAATCCGTTGGGGACCAACTCACAGTGGACCGCCAAGGATGGGCGTCGATGGAGGACTGAGTGCGACACCGCCAAGACGGGGAAGAACGGCTGCCGCAGCTACACATGGACAACGACAATGTCCGCGGCCGCTAAGTCATCCGGCGGTTACAGGTTCACCACCAAGAACGAGTGGGTGTTCAACAACATGGTGCGCTTCTCCTAATCTAATCTCCTCACGAGAACAACGATGTGATGAGTGGAGCGGCCGACTGGGAACCGGAGATGCCCTCTTCGACGAACGCTGCCACCGAGACTGTGTCGTTCCAGGCGATCATCCAGCCGTGAGTTTGATAGGCACCCACGGTCCCGTATTCGGCAGTGCCTGTCTTGGCGCCCTTCATGAGTCCCGCCAGCGATTTGCCTGAGCCCTCGGTGACCACGGCCATCATCATCTGCTGCAGCTGCGTTGTTTCCTGGGGAGTGAGGGGTTGCGCTGTGGAAAGCGCCTGTTCTCCCGACACGAGCCACGGAATGGTCGTCTTCCCACTTGCGACGCTGGCGGCGACGGCAGCCATCCCCATGGGCGACATGGTGATCTGGCCCTGGCCGATCATGCTGGCGGCGCGATCAATGGGGCTGTTGTTGGGCTCCACGGTGCCGAAATTTGACGTGAAACCGGCGTCATAGTCCGTTCCCACACCGAGACTGCCAGCTGCCGCGTGCAGTTGTTCGGGTGTGACCGCCCCGGCCGCACCAGCGAAAGCCGTGTTGCACGAATTGGCAAGTGCTTCGGTGAGGGTGATGGAGCCCACCTTGCTGGAGGGGTAGTCGGAATAGTTGGTGAAAGTTTTGCCGGCCACTTCGAGGCTGGCCGGACACTGCACCGCTGAGGTGGGACCGAGACCCCCGCGCAGCATCGCCAATGAGGACACCACCTTGAAGGTGGAGCCGGGCGCGAACTTGCCGAACGTCGCCTGCGGGTAGGTGCCAGCTGCTGGTGAGTTGGCGGCGGCCAGCAGGGCACCGTTGTCATTCTGGATGACAACGAGAGCCGCGAGCCCCGGCTGGTCTGCCAGCACGGCCTCTGCCTTGAACTGGAGTTCCCTGTCGAGACTGGTCTGCACGGGAACGGGAACGCTCGAGTCCTGCAGGAACAGGTTCTGCTCCTCGAAGGCTTCCTCAGCGGCGTCGTCGTCCTCGCTCACTCGACCCACGAGGTCCACCCGGACCTCCGGCACCCCCCGAAGTTGGGCCTCATAGCGTGATTGCAGGCCGCTGAGCCCCACCGTGTCCGAGGCGGACACGTCGGTCTCCGGATCGTCGAGCATTTTCTGGGTGGGGGAGCCGACGATGCCGAGGAGGCTGGTTGCGAAGGTGTCGCTGACGGGCACCATGGCGGAGGTGGGCAGCACCTGGGCCCCGGTGACCTTTCCGACGTCAGGTGTGATCTCCTCCTGCCGCATTGTCCTGCCAACGACGAACTGTCGCTTGCCACCGCCAGCCACCTTGGCCTGGAAGGTGGGGGCATCAATTTCCAGGAGCAGGGCAAGCTGCTCAGCGGAGGCCGCCCATTCGGCTTCAGGAAGCTGAGCCTTGTCGATACCCACCTGGTAGAGCGTCCGCTCCTCCACCAGAGCGAGGCCCTCGTTGTCATTGATGGCTGCCCGCTTGGGCAGTGTGCGCAGGTGCCGCATCCTGGAGGCGCTGGTCAATGCAGGATGGATGATGGTTGGGCTCCAGGCGATGCGCCACCGTTCATCGACGAGATTCAGGGCGGCGTAGCTCTCGTAGGTCCATCCGTTCTCCCCGAGCGGGTACTCCATGCTCAGGTGTGCACGCGCTGAATTCTCCGGCGCGGAATACTCGATGCTGTCGACAGTGACGGTGGGAGCGATGCCGTCCATGCCGGCGAAGATGGTCTCGAGTTCTGACTGGGCTGCCGTCTGATCCTTCATGGGAAGTGCGCTCACGTCCAAGGCCGTGAGCGCCTCCGCGAGACGGGTTACGACGGGGTCTGCGGATGGCATGTCATCAGGTGGTGACGTCGGAGAGGTCGACGGGGACGATCCCGCGCCCTCATTGCCACCGCCAGCGGTGCAGCCCGCCGCAAGCACTCCCACGGCCAGTGCTGCAGCGATCCAGCGTCGTGCGTGCATGGCTCCCTGTCCTTCCGATGACGAGTCTTCCCAGCGACGATGCCGTGCTCGATGCTACCGGTGGCGTCGGAGCGTTCTCACAGCGGTTACGATTGTCGAGGCCTGTTGTAGTGCAGCGGCGCCCATGGCGCGCGGGCGCGGCCATCGACGATCAGTTTCAAGGAGAGCCCTACCGTGTCTGGATCTGAACCCCTCTGGATCTGGGGACTCACCATCCTGGTGATCATCGGCCTTCTCGCCTTCGACTTCTTCTTCCACGTCCGCAAGGCGCACGAGCCCACCATCAGGGAGGCTGCGCTCTGGTCGGCGATCTACGTGGGGCTGGCGCTGATTTTCGGTGTCATCGTGCTCATCTTCGGTGGCCCGACGATGGGTTCGGAATACTTCGCTGGCTACATCACCGAGAAAGCGCTGAGTGTCGACAACCTCTTCGTGTTCCTCGTGATCATCGGCAGCTTCGCCGTTCCTCGCCAGGACCAGCAGAAGGTGCTCCTGTTCGGCATCGTGTTCGCGCTCATTGCCCGAAGCGCCTTCATCTTCGCGGGCAAGGCTCTCATCGAGAACTTCTCGTTCATGTTCTACCTGTTCGGTCTGATCCTGCTCGTAACCGCCGGCAAGCTCCTGACTCCGGAGAAGGAGGGCGATGACGAGGCCAACAACTTCATCATCCGGCTGGCCAAGAAGTACCTCCGGACCACGGATCACTACGACGGTGACAAACTCTTCACCTACGAGAACGGCAAGCGTGTTCTGACGCCCATGCTGCTGGTGATGGTGGCTATCGGGGGTACGGATGTGTTGTTCGCACTCGATTCCATCCCCGCCATCTACGGACTCACCACGGATGTCTACATCGTCTTCACGGCAACCGCCTTCTCGCTCATGGGTCTGCGGCAGTTGTACTTCCTCATCGAGGGATTGCTGGATCGCCTCATCTACCTCAAGTACGGGCTCTCGCTGGTGCTGGGCTTCATTGGTGTGAAGTTGGTCCTTGAGGCGCTGCACACCAATCAATTGCCGTTCATCAACGATGGTGAGAACGTGCCCGTGTTCACCTTCACCGCCGCGACGTCGCTGCCGGTCATCATTGGCCTGCTCACCATCACCGTGCTCGTCAGCCTTTACAGCAAGCGTGGCCGCATCGCGAGCGCCGTCGGTTCCGTCGACCGCCTCGCGCACTCCTACCTGCACACCGAGTACCGGGGGAGTCCGGAGGTACGTGAGCAGCAGTACGCGAAGATACTGGCGGGCGAGGAGAAATTGAAGGCGCTCGACGAGGAGCTCGTGGTGCAGGAGGCTGAACGGCAGGGCACCTACTGGGCGTTGGAGAAGGCCCACCGGTTGCACGCCGAGGTCAACGGCTCCTAGGACTGCGCCCGGATGGCAATTGGTCCAGCCCTGAGGCGGCTGTGGCGGCACGAGCCCTTCCGCCGATTGCTGACCCTGCGGATACTCAGCCAAGCAGGTGACGGCACGCTTCAGGTGGGCATGGCTTCCTACATCCTGTTCTCCCCGCAGAGTCAGCCGAACGCCTGGGCGATCGCGGGCGTGCTGGCCATCACATTAATGCCGTACACGGTGGTTGGACCGTTCGTGGGTACGCTGCTGGACCGCTGGTCCCGCCGTCAGGTCACGGTCATCTCTGACATCATCCGGGCTGTCCTTGCCCTCGTCGTGGCGCTGCTGATCCTCTCCGGTCTCACTGGTGGCGTGTGGCAGGTGGCGTTCTACGGGGCATTGCTGGTGGCGATGAGCGTCAACAGGTTCATGCTTGCCGGACTGTCGGCGGGGTTGCAGTACACCGTCGAGCCTGATGAGTACTTGAGTTCATCATCGATCATCCCAACGGTGGGCCCGTTGGGGGTGGTGATCGGCGCCGTTCTCGGCTTCGGTGCGCGCGTGGGGTTGGGGCCGGTCATTGGTGCCAACCAGGCCGACGCCGTCGTTTTCGTGGTGGCGGCGGTGTTGTTCGCCGGCTCCGTCATGATTGCGCGGGGCTTCCACCTCAACGCCCTCGGCCCGGAACCCGGTCAGCCGCGCACTTCCGTGGGCGAGGTGTGGCACGGCCTCGGGGTGGCGCTGCGGCATCTCCGTACGCGCCCAGCAGCCGAGCTGGCACTGGTGGGCATGTTCGTGAGCCGCCTCCTGTTCGGACTCTTCAGCGTCACCGTCATCCTCGCTGTCAGGAACTTTTTCAACACCGATCCCGACGAAGCGCTCGCCGACCTCACACTCTGGGGTCTTGCGACGGGTGCCGGTTTCCTCGCCTGCACTGCGTTTGTGCCGTTGTTGGCCCGGCGTCTCGGTTTGCTGCGAACCGCCATCACGGTGCTCGGGATCTGCGTGGTGGCGCAATTGATTCCGGTTTTCTGGCCCTCCATGTGGGTGCTGTTTGCCGTGTCCTTCTTCATCGGCTTGGGTGTGCAGTCGTTCAAGATCTGTGTCGACACGATCGTGCAGGCCCACGTGGATGAGAGCTACAAGGGCCGGGTGTTCACCTTTTACGACGTGGGCTTCAACTTCGCCTTCGTTCTCGCAGCCGTCATCGCGGCGCTGACCCTGCCGGAGACGGGCATCGACGTCGTCGGCTTCGCCATGATGGCCGCTACTTACGTGACCTTGGCCGCGGCGTTCGCCGTCGCGGCGTGGCGCATAGGTTCCGAAATCTTTGAGAAGGGCACCGAGGACCTCACCAGTCGCTGAATGGCCCGGTGTGGTGCTCACCCCAGCCGTGATGTCGTGGACCAGTGCTACTTCAGTGGTGGGGTGAGGACCAGTGGTATTGCAGTCCCGCCTGTACATTCACGAGGTCTGACTATGCTTTGCGTGGAGTCGATGGAAGCTACCCATCGACGCTTTGGTTCCTCGCCGTGCGGCCGGGGCTGACCGACGGCACAACATGAAGGCACGGGACACGATGAGCGAGGAACAACGGCGACGGCAGCTCGGGGACAACGACGCGCCTCTGGAGGATGAGATTGCCGAATCCTTTGACAGCATCGTCGAGGAGGGAGCTGCACGACTCGCCCGGTCCTGGACCACCGTCCTCATTACCGGAATCTTCGGTGGCATGGAGATCGGCGTGGGGGTCATGGCCTATCTGGCGGTCATGCACGAAACACACAATCATCTGCTGGCTGGCCTGGCATTCAGCATCGGATTCATCGCCCTCCTCCTGGCAAAGAGTGAGCTCTTCACCGAAGGATTCCTGATACCGATCATGGCGGTCTTGGCGAAAGAAGCGAGTTTCGGTCAACTCATGAAGCTGTGGGGCGGCACGCTGGTGATGAACCTTGTTGGCGGTTGGGTGTTCATGTGGATCGTTGTGACGGCCTTCCCTCAGTGGAAGCCCGAACTGGCGGAGGCGGCCCTGCACTTCGTGGAAGCGGGATTCTCCTGGCAGTCGGTCTGCTTGGCCATCCTGGGTGGCAGCACGATCACACTGATGACTCGCATGCAGCATGGCACCGACTCTGATGTCGCGAAGATCGTTGCTGCCATCGCCGGCGGGTTTCTCCTTGCGGGCCTCCAGCTGTTCCACTCCATCCTGGACTCGCTACTCGTCTTCGGTGCCATCCACGCCGGCGCGGAAGTGACCTATGGGGACTGGATCGGCTGGTTTGGCTACACCTTGGGGTTCAACGTGCTGGGCGGGCTGCTCCTGGTCACGGCGCTACGACTGCTGCGCAGCCAGGACTTGCTCCAGGAGCGGCGAAAAATGGCTCCTGAAGACCCGGACGCACCCAGGTGATCACTCCCGTTGACCCGCCGAATCAGGGTGACCCGGCGCGCTGGCTACACTCACCGCATCCAGCGTCGGACTGTCTTCTTTTCCCTACTCCGGCGCACGAGCTAAGGAGCAGAGAAGCATGTCAGCCAGCCAGGAAAACGCCGACCACACCCTGACACCGCCAGCGGGGCCGGGGGTGAAATCACCCCCTGTGGAGGAACCGACGGGCCCAGTCCCGCCGCCGCTTCCCAAGCCATTACAGCAGGGACCGGCAACGGTGACGCCGACCGGGACACCGACTGGCGCCCCACCGGAGGCTGTGGCTCAGCAGGGCGAGTACCTCACCACATCGCAGGGCGCGCGGCTCAGGTCCACTGATCACGCATTGAAGGCCGGGCGTCGCGGCCCGGTGTTGCTGCAGGACCACCACCTGCGGGAGAAGATCACCCACTTCGATCACGAGCGGATCCCCGAACGCGTCGTACACGCCCGGGGCACCGGGGCCCACGGCGTCTTCGTCGCCAATGGTCGCGCCTCGAAGATCTGTCAGGCAGCATTCCTGGGCAAGGACGTCGAAACTCCGGTGTTCGTGCGGTTCTCGACGGTGGCCGGCTTCCGCGGATCCGCTGACACCGTTCGCGACACCCGCGGGTTCGCCACCAAGTTCTACACCTCCGAGGGCAACTACGACCTGGTGGGCAACAACATCCCGGTGTTCTTCATCCAGGAGGGCATCAAATTTCCCGACATCGTCCACGCCGTCAAACCTGAGCCGGATCGAGAGATCCCGCAGGCCCAGAGTGCGCACGACACCTTCTGGGATTTCGTGTCTTTGCACACCGAGGCCCAGGCGCACGTGGCGTGGAGCATGTCGGATCGAGCAATCCCGCTGTCATACCGGATGATGGAGGGCTTCGGCATCCACACCTTTCGCCTGATGAACGACGCCGGTGAGACATCCCTGGTGAAGTTCCACTGGAAACCGCACCAGGGCGTGCACTCCCAGGTGTGGGAAGAGGCTCAGCTGACCGGTGGCAATGACCCGGACTTCCACCGCCGTGACCTGTATGACGCCATCGACGCAGGGGCATACCCGTCCTGGGATCTCGGTGTCCAAGTGATGCCGGACGTCGAGGACGAGATGTTTGAGAGCATCGACCTGCTCGACCCCACCAAAATCATTCCCGAAGAGCTGTGCCCGGTGGAGGTGATCGGCACCATGACGCTCAACCGTCGCCCGATCAACTTCTTCGCCGAGACCGAACAGGTGATGTTCAATCCCGGCAACCTCGTTCCTGGCATAGACGTGACCAATGATCCCCTCCTTCAGGTGCGGCTGTTCTCCTACATCGACACGCAGATCACGCGGCTGGGCGGACCCAACTTCAGCCAACTGCCCATCAACCGGGCGCACTGCCCCGTCAACGACATGTTCCGCGACGGCTTCCACCAGGATGCCGTGCACGGCGGCGTCGCACCGTACAAACCAAACTCGCTCGACGGCGGCAATCCGGCCCAGGCAGACGATGATGCCCATGCGTTCATCGACATCCCGACGTCCGTGTCGGGAGACAAGGTACGGGAGCTGTCCACGAGCTTCGAGGACCATTACAGCCAGGCCACCATGTTCGTGCGTTCGCTCAGCGATGTGGAACGCGAACACCTGACCCGTGCCTACACCTTCGAGCTGGGAAAGTGCTACGAAGAAGCGATCCGCGTTCGGCAGCTTCAGTGCCTGGCCAATATCGACGCCGACCTGTGTGCCGAGGTAGCTCAAGGTCTGGGACTCTCCGCCCCTGAGCCGACGATTGCACCGGCCGATGTGGCACCGAGCCCGTCAGTATCACAAGTGGGGCAGGAGTGGCCCGTCGTGGGCCGCAAGATTGCCGTCGTCGTGGATTCCGACACGCCTGGCGATGCCGTCGCAACTGTGAGGGAGGCCATCATGGATGCCGGGATGCTGCCATTCGTGACAGCCCCCATGGGCGGCAAGGTGGGTGGTGTGGTCGTGGACCGGACGTTCCTCACCGCCGCGTCGATCGAGTTCGACGCGGTTTTGCTCATGGTGGCGCCCGCGCCCGCCCCTGATGCGATGCCGGCGTTCGACGCCAAAGCCGGTCAGTCCACGGCGGGCAAGCCCGTGGATCCGCGGATGGCCAAGATGGTGGCTGAGATGTACAGGCACTGCAAGGCCATCGCGGCGTCTTCGGAGGCAATCTCTGTCCTGGCAGCGGCGGGAGTACCACAGGACACAGCGGGCGTCGCAGTCGGAGAACCGACGGCACTCGTGGTGGACCTCGCCGGATTGCTGGCGAGCCACCGCGTCTGGGAACGCTTCCCGAGCGGATGATGGCGAGCAAAGGGCTCTTGAGAGGGCAGGTCAAACTGTGTGTTGGGAAGAGGTGGGCTACGCTCTTGGAATGAAGAAATCGCCCACATCGCAGAACCTCGTCCGCCTTGGCCTGGGTGCGTTCATGACTTTCGCTGGAACGTCACATCTGACATTCGCGCGCAAGCCGTTTCAAGCCCAGGTCCCGACGTGGATGCCAGTGAACAAGGACGCGGTGGTGCTTGCCTCGGGCGTGGCTGAGATTGGGCTGGGCCTCTCCTTCGCAGCCCTGCCACGCCATCGTCGCGTGATCGGTATAGCTCTGGCCGCCTTCTACACAGCAATTTTTCCCGGGAACATCAACCAGTACGTGCAGCGCCTGGACGCCTTCAATCTGGATACCGATACAAAACGATTCGTGCGATTGTTCTTCCAGCCTGCGCTCATTGCTGGCGCCCTCTGGGGAGCAGGGCTGCCCGCTCGGGACTGATAGCGGGGACAGCGGAGAGTTGACATTGGGGCAGGGTCGCGTGTGCGTGTGTATCGTTCACCCCGCAGATGCGTCGCGATGGCCGCGTTCAGGTGACGCAGCAAGCGTGATCTAATCGGCTTGGCAGTGAGCCCAACCGGCTGTTAACCTTTGTTTTTGTCGGCATATTCCTGTCGATATGTTGCATTTTTCGGCACCCCGGACCCCGGTGCCGCGACGAAGCAGAGCAGACAAGTGAAGCGGGGCGCTGGGTCCAGGCGAAGTAGATGATGGAGCTGAGCTTCCTCGTCCTGTGTCTGGTTGCTCGCCAGAGCCGCTCACTGTCAGCCGCAGCTTCTTCGCCGGGGTCCCGCCCGTCCGTGGACCGCCGCTGGGCGCGCTTGGGGGAGCACGTCGTCGCTGGCAGGTTTGCGACGGTGGTACGGATCATATGGCGAAGAGGAACTGGCCTTCACCCGGTTGGGTGAAGGCCAGTTGTTTCTATGCCCAGGGCGGGATGCAGTTATTGCCGCTGAGCGTCTTGGACGTCGACCATTGTTTGAGTTGCTTCCGCGTGGGCAATAGCGGTTGCCAGCGCCTCTGTGAGCGTCTTCAGCTCTTTGGCGATGATGTCTATTTGAGCGTGTAGGTTGCGTTGGGCTTTCCCACTCATCTCGTGCACATTGTGGCGCGGCTCCTCCACGGAGGAGTGCAATCCGGACGGTAGATTATCGGTGATTGACGCTATGTAGTGCAACAGCATCTGGTTGTGAAACAGCAAACCGTATGCGGTATCTACGGGGATGGCCCCGCTGTCGGTGCTGTGGAGAAAGCGAGACAGCACATGAGTAGCCTCTGTCACGGCGATGGCCGCAGCGCCGATCGCGTCGGTGCGGTGCCCCAGCGCTTCAAAGTTGGGAAGTTCCATCATTTCGTTCCGTTTCATTGACTATGACCTGCGAGCAGGTGACAGTATCTACGATGTCCTCGGTTGTTGCACGAGGACTTTGCCGTGGTTGGACGTCGTCCGGGTGCTTCGGCACGCACCCGGCACCAGCCGTCGATAACGCCTTCGATTGGATGGTAGTCACGGGGAAGTGTGCCCCGGGATCGTTTGCTTCATGTCTGGTCCCAAAACTGACTGGTCGGAGGCATTGTATTCTCAGGACCCTCGGCGAGACTCCTGAAGATCTTAAGTATGCACACAGGAAGGAGCCGTGGACCAGACCCTTATGGGTTATGTCTCAGCACTTTACCTGCGCCCCCACCGGATCTAGAGGAGATCCGTCTGCGACTGGTCTCCTCTACGACACCTCGACGCCGGCGTCGGGCTCACAGGGTGGGGTTACCACAAGATTGCCAGCCGGGGCGGCTGAAGGGCTCGTCGTTGCCTTCAGCCATCGTGCTCTCTGGCTGTCAGGGTTTTGTGCTTGTGATCGTCATTGTGTCGTTCTACAAGCTGCTCCGCAAGGTGGGGCGCCAAGTGCACGGCTGCCCCAAGATATCCGCAGCTGGTGCAGATGACGCTCCAGACACCAGCGAAGCGATCTGTAACGATGCAGTCATGGGTGTTCATGGGTGCCTTGGTGGTCTACGGCTGCTTGGATTGCTGCCGTGCGGTCAATTGCGTGTCTCAGGGTTGCTGTGAGCGCTGCGAGTTCAGTGGTGGCGAGGTCGATTTGTATGGCGAGCTCATGTTGCGCCTGCCGAGTTGTGGCGTCGACGCTGGGTTCCGTCTCAGTGAGGCATGCTCGCAGCCCGGTGGGCAAGTACTCGGTGATTGACCTGATGTAGCGAAGCATGAGTTTGACCTGGAACAGCAGTCCGTAGGCGGTTGGGGTGGGGATAGCGGCGCTTGTGGTGCCGTGGACGGTGCGGGACAGCTGCTGTGCGGCGTCTGTCACTGCTACCGCTGCGGCGCCGATAGCGTCACTGCGATGAATCAGTCGGTCATTGAATTGCATGCTCAAATCTTTCTTTCGCATGTGGATTCTTATTGAGGCCCTTGCTGGTGATGGGCCCCCGTTCGGGTAAAGGCGGTGGAACGCAATAGCTCGCATGGGGGTGCACACTCAGTGGACGCCGGCGTTAAGGATGGACACTCGGTCACAGAGGCGGTCGGCCTCTTCAGAGCTTTGGGTAGCAAAGACGATGGTGCGGTTCTTTGCGCTCAGATGTGTGAGGAGGTCATGGACCATGTCGACGTCCTCCTGTTCGAGGCTTGCGGTCGGCTCATCGAGGAACACGATCTTGGGACTATGCACCAGTGCGCGAGCCATGCCAAGTCGATGTTGCATGCGCGGCGTGTAATCGTTTGCCACCTGGTTGGTGCGCTCATCCCATAGATGCAGAGTGGTCAGTAGTGTCTTGACGTAGTTGGCACGTTCATCCTGAAGGATGTTGAGCAGTCGGGCGAAGTAATAAAGGACTTCAGGTCCAGTCATCCCAGCGTCGAAGCGGCCTTGTTGGGGGGTCAGGGCGGTCAGGGATCTGATCTTCCTCGCGTGGTGCGCGGAGTGGATGTCCATGCCTGCGACAAGAGCAGAACCGCTGGTCGGCGCCAGTTGCCCGGCCAACATGCGCAGCGCCGTCGTCTTACCAGCCCCTTGTGGCCCCAGCAGACCAAACACTTCCCCGGGTTTAATGTGGAGGGTGAGATCGTCAACTGCTGTGATTGAGCCAAAAGTTCTGCTCAGGCCCTCAGCGAGTACAGCCAGCGAGGTGCCGTTTTTATGGTGTTGATTGACGATGACTTTGCGTGGTGGTGCCACCGCGTCAAAGTGCCCGGGCTTTACCCCTACGGTGGCAACCGGTGATGCGGCTGGTTGGGTGGTGGTCACGGGCGAAGTGCACCGGAGGATTGAGTGGTTCATCTCTGGTCCTTGTGTCATAGGGCCGGAGGACACGTTCCTGGCCGACCCTGAGCGAGACCCTAAAGGTCATGAGTAAGCAGACACAGGGAGGTTGACCAGACCCTCACGGGCTATGGCGGATGATCTTCCTGCGCCACACCGGGGACTGGGGTGTTATCCACGAATCACGATTGTCGCGATAACGGGAGTTCACAGTGTATACCCCAGCCGTACCGTTTGAAACGACGTGCGTTGCCGGAGCGGATGGCATCGTGGCAGACACCATCAGGCCCTTGAGAAGTGACTGACGGGGTACGCTTCCGAGGTAGAAGCTAGGAGCGTGAATGCTCCTTGATAGAACTGGGTGACGGGATGCAGATGCTGGATGGCGAGCATGGGGAGCCGGACCCGGCGGCTCGTGATTCCCTGACTTCGGACAATCTGTCCGCCAGCGGCTCTGCTGTTGAGTGGTTGTGCGAGGAGTTTTTGGAGCGCTCCAGTGATTTGGGGGCGACGGGGGTCTCCGTTAGCCGTTGCATTGATGGCAGCATCGCTGGCCTGCTGTATTCGAGTGACGAACTGGCCACCAAGCTGGAGGAACTGCAGGTCACTTTGGCTGAATCCCCAGCGCGGACTGCGCTGCGCACAGGTGGACCAGTCTTGGTGTCCGACTTTGGGGACGAGCCACCCAGCTTATGGATGGCGTTCTCCGGTGAGGTACAAAGACTTGGGATCTGCTCGGTGTACGCGGTACCGATCCAGGTGGGAGCCATCACACTTGGGATCGTCAACGTGTACGGCGCAGGACGCTTGCGAAGTAGTGAGGCCCTGCCCACGCAGGTTTTCTGGCTGGCGGATCTGATAAGTAGCAGCTTGTTGATGCCGCACGGAATGGACTCGCGGTCTGTCCGGTGGGCGGAGAGGTTTGTCGGTGAGGCGCAGATGATCACGCATCAGGCTGCTGGCATGGTGATGGTGCAAGCCCGCGGCACCTTGCAGGATGCGATGGTCATTCTTCGTGCTTCTGCGTTCAGTTCCGGCGTATCCTTGAACGAGATTGCTCGACAGGTGGTGTCCCGTGAACGCTCGTTCGTGAACCAAGACCCCGGGTTCGGGTCCCCAGACGCGGAGTTGGACGAAGGATCAAGAGACAATGGATGAACAAGAAAGCAAACTTTTTTTCGACAGTTTGGTGTACGTGACCGACACATTGGTCAAGGGCTTCGACGTCATCGAGCTCACGGATCGGATGGTGCACATGTGCGTGGAGCTATTCGACATCCAGTCTGCCGGCATCATGCTCCACGATCAACGGGAGTCGTTGCGTCTCATCGCCGTGTCCAGTGACGAGACCAAGTTGCTGGAGCTGTTGGAGCTGCTCAACGAGCAGGGGCCGTGTGTCGAGGCCTTTTCAACTGGACGAGAAGTGACAGTGGAAGACCTGTCCGGTGAGGCCGAGCGGTGGCCGCTGATGGTGGCTGAGGCGACCGCTCAGGGAATAGTCGGTGCCCATGCAATCCCGATGCGGTTGCGGGACCAGGTTATCGGTGTTCTCAACTTGTTCTCGGAACATCCGCTGGGCTTGACACTAGAGAAAACCAGAATGGCACGTGTGGTGGCGGACTTGGCGACGATCGGGATTCTCAACCATCGTGCCATCAGGGAACAAGAGGTACTTGCCGAACAACTACAACGGGCTCTCACAAGCCGTGTCGTTATCGAGCAGGCGAAAGGCGCTATTGCTGAACGCAATGGCGTCGACATGGCTACAGCATTCACAATGCTTCGGCAGACGGCCAGAACCCTGCAACGTCCGCTCACCGACGTAGCCTCCGATTGCGTCAGCGGCGTTCTGCCGATCTCTGGTGGGGCCCCCCATCAAGCTTCGGGAACGAGACAGGCACACCGCGAGGCACAGTCTCAAACGCTCCCTCGCACATGAACCCGAGCTCACTGGCGATCTCTCGGCCAACAGTCCGGCCTTTTACTTGCCGAAGACAAAGAAACTCGCGCAAAGACTCTCCTTCTAAAGAGTGAGCATCCCGTGTTCGATGCCCCACCGCACCGCATGGGGGCGTCGTTCGGCTCCGATTTTGCGGTATCCCGAGCGCACATAGGATTTGATCGTGTTGATGCTGAGGTAGAGCATCTGAGCAATTTCGTCGTTGCTGAATCCATTCGTGATCAGACCGATGATTTCAGCTTCTCGCCGCGACAGGCCATGGTCGTCTCCCGGCCATCGGCCCCCGTTGAAGCTGATGTTCGCGCCTGAGGCTTCCACGGCTGCCGGTGAGACCATGGTCTCACCCTCCATGACGCGCTCAAGCGCCGAGACCACTCTTTCCGCTTCCAAACCATTGTGGAGATAACCCCGGCACCCCATGCTCAAGGCTCTTTGACGAGACGCGATACGCGTGTCCCACGTGATGATGACCACTGCTGCGGCGTCCGGATTCGCCAGCGCGTTTCCTAGAACGTCATTCCCCTCGAGCGGGAGAAAAGACTCACCGATCAGCAGCAGATCCACCGGTCCACCGTCCAGATTGAGACCTCCGCTCCACATCACCTTGATTCGGGAACCGAAGGGTTGAAGCATCGCCATCATGCCGAGCCGAGTCAGTTCCGAGTCAGCTGTCAGACCGACTGCCAGCGGGGAAGATGCACCTCCGTCAGCCGCACGGGTGTGTTCACCACCGACGGCACCGACCGGCAGCGAGGGTCGTCGCGCAGTATGAAGCGGCGGCTTCAGTGTAGTTGGTTGCGCCATCTTGAAGTCCTGTGGTTGTGGCAGCTGAACAATCAGCATTGCCTTGGGCGGGGACCCACAAACGAGTCATGAAAAACGCTGGCTGGAGATTGGGGCCGCGCGAAACCTCTGAAAAGTCACGCGAGGCACATCTGTCACGCAGCACCAGGGTCCGGGGTGCCCATCGCGAGGTGGCACAGTAGGTACCAACCTCTGTGGCAAGTGTAGCCACCGGGCCACTACTATGGACATGCCCCTCCCCCGACGCGGATGGAACCGTTCTCCACCTGCTCATCCCGGCCGGGCACGCGGCGCAACGGATCGGGAACGGAGGTTTGAGCATGCTGTTCTTGAGCAGAGTCCGAGACTTGCGCCATCCACTCCTCGGGCTCGGACATGCAATGGACCACAGCCACGACTGTGTTGCAAAGCAGTGCCGACAGCCGAAGGCCACCAGGCGCTGGGATCGATACCCAGGCTGTCCTTTCAGCGATATTGACTTCGAAGATCAGGGGCTCGCCATTTCGACGCAGCGGTAATTCGGTCAGGGCCACCATCATGTCCCAGCCCCGATCTTGCAGTGTCTTGCCGTCGTCGAGAATTGTCGGCTGGTTGGAATCATCCAAATAGAGCATGTGGCTGGCCAACTCCACTGACCACGTCACACCGCCCTCCACATGGGTGGCCAGCTGTTCGGGAAGCTGCTCGCACAGTTCTTCGGCGAGATCCGTGCTCGTACCCGGATCGGCCACCAGCCCAACAACGATCTTCTGACGATTTGTGTCTCCGTCATCACTGCCCATCCTGGTGGTGCTCCAACTTTCCGATTGGGTCCTGTAGTCCGGCGCGGGACGTGGTGACTTCGCGCTGTACAACTACGGAGACTGAACTCCACTATCGTGCCATGGAGGTGTGGCACATCCTCCGGCGAAAATGTTGACGCCTCAATGCAAGAAGTGCGGATGGCAAGGCACGGAATGCACCCCGGCACTCAAATGTGCGCTTGCTGAGTGCGAGCAGTACGCTCGCGACAGGGCGACCATTTCCCCGTCCGTTCCTGATTGAGGAGTACCTGTGCGCGACCCCCTGTCCGTCGTGGCAATTGGTGCCATGGGCGGCACCATCGCCATGAAGCGGTCAACGCCCGCCGGTGCCAACGCTCCGGCGTTGGAGGCTCGGGACCTGGTCAGTGCGGTGCCGGGTCTGGACCAGCTCGTGGAGCCACGCGTGGAGAGCATCTGCAACGTGCCATCGGCTTCAATCGGCGTGACGGAGGTGCTGCAAGCGCTCAGTTTTGCCCGTCGCGCCGTGGCTGAAGGGGCAGCGGGCGTGGTTCTCACCCATGGCACGGACACACTGGAGGAAACTGCGTACCTGCTGGACCTGCTGTGGGATGAGGCGGCGCCCATCGTGATCACCGGTGCAATGCGATCGGCGACAACCCCCAGCGCCGACGGGCCAGCCAACCTCCTGGCAGCCGTACTGACGGCTGCCTCACCCCAAGCCGCTGGTCTAGGCGTACTCGTATGCCTCAATGACACAGTGCACCTCGCTGCACGTGTTGAGAAGACGGCGTCGATGGCGGTGGAAGCTTTTGAGTCACCCGGTTTCGGACCAATCGGTCGAGTCATGGAGAATCAGTTCCGATTGAACTGGGCAATGGTGTCGCCGAGGCCGGAGGCACTGCCGACACCACGAAATGCTCCCATCAATGTGGCGCTGTTGGAGTGTGGGTTGGGGGATGATGGACGGCTGGTTCGGGCAGCACACGGCGCCGGCTTCGAGGGCCTCGTCATCAGTGGGTTGGGAGTGGGCCACGTCCCCGTACCCATGGCCGACGCCATCTCAGAGGTGATTGAAGCGGGTGTGATCGTGGTGGTCGGGTCCCGCACTGCCCGCGGCGGTACGGCCACAAACCTGTACGGATATCCGGGCTCGGAGGTGGATCTCATGCAGCGGGGAGTGGTCATGGCCGGGGAACTGTCTCCGCGAAAAGCCCGGCTCCTCCTGCACATCATGCTGAGCGCCGGATTCAGCCCGGCTGCGGTTCGCGCTCGCTTCGATGCTGGCTGAGTCAGCTCTGCGGGTCCTGCCCGCCCTCGTAGAGGTCCCCGATCTCTGGAGGTTTGCGTTTGTGTTCCAGCTCCCGCAACGTTTCGCGGGGGAGGGTGATGGACATGATCCCGGACAGGACATCAGCGGCTTTCGTCATCAGTTGGTGACGCTCGGCCTCCGACGTGGTGGAGTCGGCCTTGCGTACGAGCTTGATGGCCGTGGCGGCTTTGGGGCGATCGTCGGCTGACAGGTGGTCAATGCCCAGGCGGGTGGCCGTGTCCACGGCTGCCTTCCACAGAACTTTCAGTTCTGCCGATGCTCTCACCCTCTCGTCAATGCTCCAGCCACTGCGGTGATCGTCCCAAACAGTCAGGGCCGTGAAGAAGGCTCTTGAGGTGGGGACGGAAATGTCCCACAGAGCGGAGTTCTCGATGGTCCAGATGACGTCGGCGCGCAGCCGACCCATTTCCAGCTTGATGACATCCACCGTCATGTTCGCTGTGGAGTAACGGTCCCTTTGGCGCTCCATCTCCTGCGCATCAGCGGAGAGCTGTCCGGGTGAATCACGCTGCATCACGTATCGCTCATCGGCGCTGGCTGACCGGACGATACGCGGAATGACAACGAATGCCAGAACCACGATGAGAGCGACCATCACGTAGCCGAGACCAAACACTTTTCCGCGCCCCTCAGTGGTTTCCGAGCAGACCGCATTCGTGAGCGACCAGAACCAGTCCCACGCGGTCGCGGGCCTTCAGTTTACTGAGCAGACGGCCGATGTGGGTCTTGACAGTTCCCTCGGCCATGTAGAGCCGCTGCCCGATCTCTGTGTTGTTGGCGCCATTCGCCACCTCAAGCAGGACCTCCCGTTCCCTTTCCGTGAGGGCTTCGAGGCGGTCTGCACCCGCCCCTTTCCCGTCCGGCAGCGATGCAGCAACGTGGTCCAGGAGCCGACGCGTCGCCGTCGGAGCGACGATGGCCGCCCCACCCGCGACAGTCCGGATCGCGCCCAGCAGATCCTCTGGCAGAGCATCTTTGAGCATGAAGCCCGACGCCCCGTGACGCAGGGCGGCGAAGACGTACTCGTCCAGATCAAATGTGGTGAGCACCAATACCTTCGTCGGCAGACCGAGCGCCTGGATCTGGCGGGTGGCTTCGGTGCCGTCCATGATGGGCATCCGGATGTCCATGAGGACGACGTCCACCTCGCGGGTTCTCACCATGGCGACGGCATCGGCGCCGTTGGCGGCCTCCCCGATGACCTCCATGTCGTCGGCGGCGTCAATGAGCATGCGCAATCCGCTGCGCACCAGCGCCTGGTCGTCGGCCAACAGCACGCTGATCATGGACGCTCCTTCTCTCGTAGCCAACTGCGGCCCAGTTGGGTGGGCATCGGCAATTCTGCCGAAACCTGCCAGCCCCCTCCCAAGCGCGGTCCAGCCATGAAGGTACCGCCCATGGCCGTCACCCGCTCCCGCATGCCCCGCACACCGGAGCCGGAGGAGTCGATGGGGGTGGTGCCAGCAACACCGTCGTCGACTGCGCGGATGATGATGCAGTGCGGCTCGAATCTGAGCGTCACATTTGCCTCCGCCGTCGGACCCGCATGTTTGAGGAAGTTGGTGACGCTCTCCTGCACCACACGGTAGGCAGTCAGGCCGAGGGAATCGGGAACCGGCGGGTACTCCTCGTCGATGGTGAGGGAGATGCGTTCGCCGGCGGCAGCAACCATCTCCGGAATCTGTCGCAAGGATGGTGTCGGTTCGAACGCGGCGTGCTCATCACCCCGCAACAGCGCGACGATGCGACGCATCTCCCCAATGGAGGTGCGTCCGGTCTGGGCGATGACGTCGAGGGCTTCGACGGCGCGCTCCGGGTTCTTGCCGGCCATGGCCTTTGCGCCCTCGGCCTGCACAACGATCACGGACAGGGAATGCGCCACCACATCGTGGAGTTCGCGGGCGACGTCGGTGCGGGCACGGTCGTCCGCCAGCCGTGTGGCCTGCGCGCGGCGTGTCGCGATGGCGGTGTAGCGCTCCTCCGCGAGCGTGCGATCCAGGAGGTCAGAGCGAAAGAGTTCCTGAAGCCGTCGCCCCACAAGATAGGCCACCGCCACGAGCGCGAGGCACAACGTCACGAGCAGCGCCGCGGCTGTGAAGCGCTGCCCGTCGGGAATGTTCGTCATCCAGGAGAGCGGCCCTGCCACGGAGGCGACCGCACCGATCGCGAGGACTGTCCAACCCAGGGGCCCCTTGCAGTAGCGCGCCACAGAATAGACGATGACGAGCACCGCCACGATGGCGGGAGAGGGGCCGTCGAGTTGGACAACCATGCCGAGCCCTGCAGCCGTGCACATGGCAACGGCAAGCCACGGCACCACGCGACGGAGCGCCAGGGAGCTGACCATCAGCCCCGGCCACACAAGGAGCGGGAGAAGATCTGCGTCCCGCAGCAACCACATCATGGGGAGGACCAGTACGACGAAGGCTCCCACGGCAACAAGTGAGTCGAACACGAGCCGTCGGCCATCGCTCGACAACCCGGAGAACTGCATGGCGTCAGCGTAGAGGGCGACGTCGGTTTCACGGATCAGACCGTGGGCTCCAGAGCATGGTTCAGGGACGGCCCAGAGTCTGACCCGGGCCTTCGTGGGTGTGTTCGGTGCCTGTTGCTCGGTACTGTTGATTGCATGATGCGCAAGGTCTTCTGGTTGCTCTCGGTGGTCACGGCCACCTCTGTGGTCCTGAACTTCTTGGACCGGCGACGGGCCAAGCGGCGTCGCGAACTGTGGGCCGAGGCCACAGACCCTCTCTGATGCTGAAGGTCCTCATCGTCTCTGACACGCACGCGCCCCGGCGGTGGAAGGGCGTGCCGGAGGCTCTGGTGGAGCCACTGCGGCGATGTGATCTGATCCTGCACGCTGGCGATGTCTGCGAACCAAGCGTGCTGGATGAGCTCTCAGCCTTCGCGCCCGTCCACGCGGTGTTGGGAAACAACGACGGTGACGATGTGGCGGCGTGGGGTGTGCCGGTGGTGCGGGAGCTCGAGCTGGAAGGGGTATGCGTCGCCATGATCCATATCGCCGGCCCCAAGCAGGGCCGTGGGAGGCGCATGCGGCGCCAGTTCCCGGGGGCCGACATCGTGGTGTTCGGGCACTCCCACATCCCCGTCGACATGGTGGAGGAGGGCACGCACCTGTTCAATTCTGGCTCGCCGACGGATCCACGTCGGGAGCCGACGGGCAGCTACGGCTGGCTGGAGCTTGGGGGCGGCGAGATCGTCTCGCACGACATCCACCTGATTCCACGCCCCCTGACGGCGGCCCAGAGACGAGGGCGGGTCCAGCTGATCCCTGAATGAGCGGCCCGCTTGGTTCCAAGCACGAGCGCAGTTACCCGAGCCTGCCAACAGACAGTGGCCTTCTGTGGTTGGTCTGCCAACCACAAAAGGCCACAACCCCTCGAACGGGCGGCGACTGACTCAGTAGCCGAGCATCTCCTTGCGGACCGGGAGCCAGGCGATGGCGTCGCGGACCGCGTCGGTCTCGGTGAGTTCTGCCTTCCAGCCAAGGACATCCTTGGCTTTCTGGCTGACGGTGTAGACGCCCGCAACATCGCCGGGTCGCGGATCGCCGAACGTGACCTGCAGCGGGTCACCTGTGATCTCCTCAAAGGACGCGGCCAGTTCCTTGACGGTCACGCCGTTGCCGGTGCCGATGTTGAACTTCTCGTAGTTGGTGTCCTTCGTGGCCTTGTCGAAGTTCTCCAGTGCAGCGACGTGGGCGCGGGCGAGGTCCCAGACGTGGATGAAGTCCCGGATACCGGAACCATCGCGCGTCGGCCAGTTCACACCGGTGACCGTGAAGGTCTCCTTGTTCTCCCAGGCCTGGAGCAACATCGCCAGTACGTGGCTGGGCTTTTCCAGTTGCTGACCGGAGCGCATCTCCGGATCGGTGCCGATGGGGTTGAAGTACCGCAGGCTGAGCATCCGTACATCGCTGGCCGCCGCGAAATCCTCCATGACCAACTCCACCATGTACTTGGTGCGGGCATAGGGGGAGCCCGGGGCCAGCGGCGATGCCTCCGTGACGACGAAGTGTTCGTCCGGGGCATAGATCGACGCGGAGGAACTGAACAGGAAACGCTCAACACCGTTGCGTTGCATCGCCTGCAGCAGCGTCAATGTCTTGGCGACGTTGTTCTCGTAGTACGACAGGGGTTCATCCACGGATTCGGGGACGATGATCTTTGCTGCGCAGTGCACCACGGCATCAATTGCGTGCTCGGTGAACAAGTTGTCGAGCAACTCGTCGTCGGCGATGTCACCTTCAAACAATGGCCGATCCCCGATGAATTCGCGACGACCAGTGGAGAAGTCGTCCAGGATGATGACGCTGTGGCCGGCGTCCTCGCAGGCCGAAGCGACGGTGCTGCCGATGTATCCGGCTCCGCCCGTGATGAGTACCTTCATGCTGTCCTCTCGCTACCTTGACTATGAACCTCCATCGTAGGACTCGCACGATCGCTCAGGCACTGCGGCCAGCAAAGAGGGCGCTTTGGTTGCGCGGTCTGGGACAATGGGGCACGAGTCACCGTCGACACTGAGGAGGCCTGGACATGGCCGATTGGAAGCAACTGCACCCTGCCATCGTGGAGATTGTGCGAAAACTGCCGGACAACGCCTATCTGTCCATCCGCAACGAGGCGTGCCTCATGCAGTTCGCACACGTGAGGGGGACAGACGGACCCGTGTTGAGGGCAGAGGTGTGTCGGGACCTTCCGGAGGATGAACCAAGGCTGCGCGACAATGGCTGGGAACTGGTCGACTCCTGGTCCGGGCTCTGGCGTCGCGACGCTCCTGCCGGCTCCGATGAAGCTGCCGTGGATGCACTCGTGCTGGAGGCCATCAACGCACTGCGTCTTTCGTTCGGGATCCGGCAGCCTGAGGGCTTCACCTACTTGTCCTGGCAGGAAGCGCCACCCAAGGCAGGCTGGCAGTTCTGGAAGTCGGGGGGTGACAAAGACCTCACATGGGAGGGCCTTGGCCTACCCAAGGGCAAGGACAAGGCCGATTGAGGGGCTCCTTCGATACGCCCAACGACTTCGTCGCGGGACTACTCAGGAATCCAGGGAACCACTGATCAATCATGTCCTGGCTGCGGCGCACCGGATCGGGCGATCTGGCGTCCCTACATCTGGATATGGACATCCAGTACACGCACCAGATGTCGTGACACCATCTCATCCCGCCTGGCACGGTCTCGCCGAGAACAGCATTGATCGGCGCTTCCCCAGGTAGGTCCCGACTGCTCCGTTCATCTGCTCTCGTGTCCATTTTCAGGCGCGCTGCGCGCCGTTATGGATGGAGAAAAATGACGGATTCTCCGATGGTCGAGTAGGCCGCCTGCGGCCGTGTCGAGGCCCCGTTCGGCCGCAGGCGGTCTCGACACGCGCCTGGCTCCTTCGTCGCCGGGCGTTACTCGACCACCGGGGCTATTCCTTTCCAGGACGTCGTCCTCATTTCAAGATGTTTCACTGGGTGATCTCGTAGCTCAGTAGCTTCGCTCGATCGGCCTTCGACGTGGAGCCCTGCAAAGCAAGAAGTTCCGCGTAAATGCCTCCGGAGAGCGCGAGTTCCCCGGGCGTTCCGATCTCGTCGATCCGGCCATTGCGCAGCGTGATGATGCGGTCCACCGACGAGATGGTGGAGAGCCGGTGGGCGATGATCAACGTCGTGCGTCCCTGCATCAGTTCCTCCAAGCCTGCCTGGACCAGCCGCTCGGATTTGGTGTCCAGCGACGACGTCGCCTCATCCAGCACCAGGATGGGAGCATCCTTCAGAAGGGCGCGGGCCACGGAGATCCGCTGCTTCTGACCACCGGAGAGCTTGATGCCACGCTCGCCAATCTCGGTGTCGAATCCCGACGGCAGCTTCCGGATGAAGGGCAGGGCGTTGGCCCGGCGCACGGCATCGGTGAGTTCCTCATCGGTTGCGTGGGGACGACCGTATGCCAGGTTCTCCCGGATGGTCCCTGAGAACAGCGAGGCGTCCTGGAAGACGACGCCGATCTCCCGACGCAGGGCTTCCGTGGGGACCTCGGTGACCGATTGGCCGTGCACATCGATGGTGCCGCAGGTGGGGGCATAGAGCTTCATCAGCAGGTTCACCAGCGTGGTCTTGCCGCCGCCTGATTCGCCCACGAAGGCCACTTTCTCGCCCCGATGGATGGCTAGATCGATACCCAGCAACACGAGCGCGTCCTCGTCATAGCCGAAGCTGACATCGTCGAACTCGATGACGGGATCTCGATCCTGCCACTGCACCGTGGCTGTTGCATCGGTCTCCAGGGGGTTGTTGGGCTCGTCCAACTCGTCCATCACCATGAAGTACTCCCGGCTACCCGTGATGGCGCGCTGCCAGCTGTCCACCAGATAGCTCATGGATTCCACAGGCTGCTTGGCCATGTTGATGAGCTGGATGAGTAGCACCATGGTGGGCAGACCGAACGCACCCTGGGCCGTTTGAACGAAGATCACGGCATAGAGGCCGAAGAACACAACGTCCAGGGCACCCCGGCGAATGATGTCCATCTTGTGCCAGAACCGTGACTGGGCACGCGTCAGTGTGACGGTGGATTCATACTTGTCGCTGAAGGCGTCCAGTTCGGAGCGCTCGGTGACGAAGGACTTCACCACGCGCATCTGACCGATCACCTCGGCAAAGCGTCCACCGGCCACATCGTAGAGCGTGTTCTTCTTGCGCTCCCACACCTGCCACTTCCGCGACGTCAGCGCCGTCAGGCCGACGAAGGTGGGGTAGATGATGATGAGCATCAGGGCCAGCCATGGCGATTTGATCCCTGAGATCACCAGCACCGCCACCACGGTGATCAGTGTGGTGAAGAATCCATTGGAGAACATCTTGAGGAAATCCGTGATGGACGTGATCGAACGGTTCAACCGGGAGATCAGGGTCCCGGTCAGCTCGGAATCGTAGTATCGCTGCGGCAGACGCAGCAGCTTGTGGAAGTACCGCTGCGAGAGGATCACCCGCAGGCGGGTGCTCATGAGATCTCCCATGTAGCCGCCGATGTTGGAGACCACAGAGTTCGTCAACATGATGCCGAGCAGTGCCAGTGCCAGCCAGAGGAGGGAGGAGACCTGGCCCTCGTTCTCCCTCGTGATGGACTCCACCTGGGCGACGGCCTCGGAGATGACGAAAGGGGCCAGCAGCGCCGTCGTGGAGGTGACGATGGCGGCCACGACGATGCCGACGTACAGAGGCCGCAGCTCACGAGCCTGGGCAAGGATGTCGGTGATGCTCTTCATGTACTGCTTTCACGGGTTCTGGAGGAAGGCGAAGGGGCGCAGCCTCCCATTCTCCACCCGAACCCTGAGGAAGACCTCATCGTGGCCGATCCATGACCGGTTTCTCGACCACATCCGCCACACCGATGCCGACGCGTCGCAGCTCGAGGTTGGCAAGCTCCACAATTGTGGCGCCATCCGCGCGCCGCCATGCACCCACTGGATCGTTGGTGATGCGGGCAATCCTCGTCATGGGGGCGTTGGCCATGGCGCGCAGTGCGAACAGATCCAGATCCGACTGATCGTTGATGTAGGTTCGCGCGGCTGCTGACTCGCGAGCACGTCGGATGCGGAGCGGCAGGTAGATGATGGCCAGGGTGAGGGTGGGTGCCAACCACACCACAACGGCGATGACCAGTGCGGTCTGCTCGATGGCTGAGACTGTTTCGGTGGCCTGGCTGGCGATGTCGCGCAGCGAGTCGGCCATGGGTTGGAAGGGGGCGGCCAACTGATCACCAACGAAGCGGACCTCCCCCAAGGACTCTGCCGCGTCATCGACCGTGCCCGCCAACGAGGATGTGCTGTCGTTCAGCGCGACGGCTGGTGCCGCCATGGCGTTGATGCTCGCACGGACGACTCCGGCGACGCCCAACCACAGCAGCGTCCACCCGATGAGGACGACGTCACCGAAGACGTGAACGGCCCGTCTGACCGGGCGGATGTGGGCTCTGCGCATGGGTGCTCCTGAGGTTGAACGGCGTTCATCCTCCCAGTATGGGCACCTGCGCAGGCAGTTCAGGCGTTGACCGGAATCCAGGGGCAGCTGGGGTCCGAGCCGAATGCGTTGCCCGTCATGGCGTGCGTCCTTGCCCTGGAACCGCCGCAGATCGCATTAAATTCACAGACTCCGCACTTGCCGGCGAAGTCTTCGGTACGGCGCAGTCGCTGCATCGTGGGGGACTTCCGGTAAATCTCGCTGAAGGGAGACTCGTGTACCGATCCGCAGGGCAGTGGCAGGAAGCCGCTGGGGAACACCTCTCCAATGTGGTCAATGAAGGCGAAGCCCCGGCCGGCGTCGACGCCGATGGGGGGGCGAGGGACGCGTCGCTCGGTGCAAACGCCCAGCCGTTCAAGCGTCTCGGCAGTGAGCTGGGCATGCAGGGCACCCGTGGCGGGCATCGGCGTGCCGTTGACGCGGGCGGCCTGACGTTGCAGGGCGAGTCGGCGGTAGGCCGGCGCCTCGGTGACCTTCACGGCGATCCTGTCCGAGACGTCGTGCAGCCAGTTGAGGACATCCTCCATGGCCTCAGGCGCGAGCGGCTGCATGTCAGTGGCGCGGCCCATCGGCACCAGGAAGAACGTGTACCACAGGTGTGCGCCCATACCGATGACGGTTTCCAGCAGCGCCGGTAGTTCGTGGACGTTGCCGGCGGTGATGGTGGTGTTCACCTGGAACCGGAAGCCATGCTTACGGATCAGGGTGGCGGCCTCCAGGCTGGCGTCGAAGGTGCCCGGAAAACCGCGAAAGGAATCATGAGTGGCGGCGGTGGCGCCATCCAGGGAGAGCGAGAACGCTTTGACGCCGGCTTCCCGCACTTCAGCCAGCTTCTCATCGGTGAGCAGCGGGGTGACGGACGGCGAGAGTGACATCGCCAGACCCTGAGAGGTGCCGTACTCGATCAGCTCGGTCAGATCCGCGCGTTCGAATGCGTCACCACCGGAGATGATGACCATGGGCCGTGGGGTTCCAGAGGTGGCGATGTCGTCGAGCAGTTCCTTCCCCTGCGAAGTGGTCAGCTCGCGTGGATCCGGAAGTGGCTGGGCGTCGGCGCGGCAATGCTTGCAGGCCAACTGGCATGCCCGGGTGACTTCCCAGACGACGACGTGGGGACGATCGTTGACATCGTGGTGCAATTGACGAACCACTGGATGGCTGCGTGTTGTGGTGCTCATGGCTGCCTCTCTGAATCGCGATGATCGCACGCTATCGAGAGGCGTTCGGGCCGGGGCAGGCGGGGTCTGTGAAGGGCCCGTAGGGGATCCGGCCCGGGTATGTTCGACGTCCCATCCCCCGGCAGATCCGTGGATCAGCGGATCCCGGTGCGGGCGAAGCCCTGAACGAAGTAGCGCTGGAACACGAGGAAGAGCAGCACCATGGGGGCGACGTTGACCAGCGCGAACGCCATGGTGGCGCCATAGTCGGAGCCGAACTGGCCCTGGAGGTACAGCAGCCCAATGGGCAGGGTGAAAAGTTCGTTCTGTTTCAGCGCGATCAGCGGCCAGGCGAAATCGTTCCATGACGACAGCAGGCTCATGAAGAACAGCACCGCGATCAGCGGCTTCGACAACGGCAGGACCACCCTGCTGAACACTCTGACGTGGCCCGCCCCGTCGATCCGCGCCGCCTCGATCAGTTCACGCGGGATGCCCAACATGAATTGCCTCGCGAGAAAGATACCGAAAGCCGACGCGGCTGCCGGCAGTATGACCGCCCAGTACGTGCCGTAGAGGTTCAGCGTCGTCACCAGCCGGAACAGGGCCACCATGATGACCTGCACAGGCACCATGAGGGTGGACAGCGCCAACAGGAACAAGGGCGTGGACCCACGGAAGCGCAGATGGGCGAAAGCGTAGCCGGCGAGCAGATTGAACACCACGATGATGGCGGCCGTCACCAGCGAAATGGCCACAGAGTTGGTGAACCAAGTGCCCACGGGAAAGGACTCAAACACCCGCTCAAAGTTGGAGAATGTGAGCTCTCTCGGCCACAACCTCAACTGTCCACCCAACAGTTCCGAGCGGGTGGACAGCGCCACCACCACCATCCAGTAGAGCGGGAACAACAGGATCAGGCACAGCAGCACCGCCAGGGCAGTTCTTCCCACGAGTCCCGCGCGGTCGCGTCTGGCACGACGGCGCCGTCGGTCTGTATCGATCAGCGGCCCTCCCGGCGGTGCTGCGGGATCCACCACGGGTTGGGGGGCTGTTTCCACGTCCGTGCTCGTCATGAGACGTCCCTCGATTTGTTGGTGCGCCACTGAATCGCTGTGAAAGTCAGCATGAACAGCAGCAGCACCATGCCTATTGCTGCTGCGTAGCCCTGATCTCGGGTCACGAAACCAGTGTCGTAGGCGTAGGTGACGAGCACCGACGTGGCGTTGCGTGGCCCCCCGCCGGTGAGGACGAAAATGATGTCAAAGACCTGGAAGGAGTAGATGACATTCATGATGAGTAGGAAGAACGATGACGGCCCCACCAGCGGCACAGTCATGTAGCGGAATCTCTGCCACCCGGTGGCTCCATCGAGACGCGCAGCTTCATAGACGTCGTCGCCGATGCCCTGCAAACCGGCCAGATAGATAAGCATGTTGAAACCCACCCGCCACCAGAGCGTGATGATCACCACTGAAGCGAAGGCGGCCGCCCCGCCCGACTGCCATGCCACGTCAGGAAGTCCCAGGTAGCGAACCAGCTTGTCCAGGATGCCGCTGTTCTCATCGAAGATCAGCGTTGCGATCAGGGCGGTGGCGATACCGGAGACGGCCATGGGAATGATGAGGATGGATCGGAAGACTCCCCGGGCGGGAAGCACGGAGTTCAGTAGGACCGCAGCGCCCAGGCCCAGAGCCATCGACAACGGCGTGACGATCACAGTGAACAATGCCGTGTTCAGGGTGGATCGCCAGAACAGGGAGTCAGTGAGGAGTCTCTGATAATTGCTGAGGCCGGTGAACGTTCCAGCTCCGAACCCATTGGTTTCCTGCAGGCTGATCACCAGCGCGCCAGCCATCGGGGCAAGGATGAACAGGCCGAGCAGAAGCATTGTTGGAGTCAGGAAACCGTAAGCAGCGAGTGATTCCCCCCGGATGGTGCGCGCCGGCGTCTGAGCCGTACTGCTCATCCGCCGGTGGCCTGCGCAATCCCGTCCGAGAGCCCGGTGATGGTGTCCTCCACGCTCTGACCGCCGACGAAGGCCTGCTCCAGCTGGTCCTTCAGCACCGTGATGATGGCAGACATGTTGGGGGAGGCAACCTGGCCTGAATCGGACGGTTGCACGACGCTGGCCTGGTTTATGAAGATTTCGGAGAGTTCGGGGCGGTCGGCGAATGTGATGCCGGACTCCACCAGGTCCTGGCGGGTGGGAAGCAGGGATGCGGCTTCGCAGAAGTCACGCATGGACTCCTCCTCGGTCACGAACTCAAGGAAGGAGGCAGCCAGTTCGGGTGTTCTGGTCCCTGCCGTGGCGACAAGCGCGTTGCCCCCGAAATCGCTGCCGCCCCGTACGTTGCGGGGCGCGTACGTGGCACCCCATTCGAAGTCCAACGTGGACGCGGCGTCGGGGATCAAGAACGCACCCGCCCACGTCATGGCAACCGTTTCCGAGTACCAGATGTCGCTGGCGTACGTCGTGGACTTCACCGAATCGTTCTGTGGCACGAGGTCTCGGTTGAAGAAGCTGGAAGTGAACTCGACGGCGGCGCGGCCTGCGTCGGAATCGATGGCGGGCGTCACAAGATCCTCTTCAAGGAAACGACCATCTGCCTGAAAAAGCCAGCTCAACCAGCGGGTCACGCCGTTGCCCTGCCAGTTGTAGGCCATGGGGTACTTGCTGGCGGGCAGCGATTCGCGTAGTTGCAGCGCCACCTGCTCCAGCTCCTCCCAGGTCCAGGCCTCCTCGAGTGTGGTGGGCACCGATGTGATGCCGGCTGCGTCGAACATGGCTTTGTTGTAGAGGATGGCGGACGTGTCAGTGTGATGCGGAACTCCGAAGGGTGAGTTCTCGTTCTGCACGGCGGCCCAGGCCTGGGGTGTGAACCGATCGGAGAAGCCGTCGCTCAGCAGCGGCTTCAGGTCCAGGAGTTGACCCTGTCCGGCGTAGCTGCCAAACGTGTAGTAGGGCACTCGGAAGATATCTGGGGCGGTGTTCGACTGCAGTTGTGCGTCGATATTGGTGAACATCTGCTCGTACGGCACCGCGTTCAGCTCGATGGTGGCGCCGCTGTTTGTTGCCTCGAAGCGCTCAATGGTCTTGCGGAGGGCGGCGAGTTCATTGTCGGTGCCCCACGTGGTGAAAGTGAGAGTCTCGTTTGATTGGGATCCTGAGGGTTCGGAAGTCTGTTGCTGACTGAAGCCCCCGCAGCCAGCGAGCCCAACGGGCGCGGCGGTGAGCGCAGCGAGGGAGAGGAAGTTACGGCGTGTTGGCATCATGTCTGTCCTTTGGGTCTCGAGCAGCAGGAGGGGCTGTGTAGCTGCCTGCCGTGCTCGAACTGAAAAGTAACACGCAGTCACGCCCAAAAAAAGGGTTTTCGTTCGGCAATCGAATAAAAATTTGAAGATTAATTTTACCCACAGAAGGCTGTCGTGCGCGTCGACTCAGTGAGCTGGCAAGGCTGTGTCCTGCATCACCGCTCGGGCTCGGTGCGCGGTGCTTTGTCAGGCCCAGTTGATTCGAGGCTCGGCCAGTGGTGAGTCCGGTGTGCTCGGCGCCTCACGTGGTGGTGAAGATCAGGCGGTGTGTTCGCGACGCAGGACGATGACGTCGGTTCCTTTGATGGTGGTCTCCGCTGGGCCGTGGATGATCCCGGTGAGCTGCCCGACCTCGACCGTGCCTTCAGGATCTCGTGGGATCAGGAATATGTAGTCAGCGTCCGTACCTCGACGGATCGTGGTGATCACCCATCCCGGGGACGGGAACTCGACGTCGACGTACACGCCGGCGGTACGCAAGATGTCACCCGCCAATTCAGCAAGGTCCTCGCGATCCAGATGGGTGGAGACGTAGACCGCACTTCCCTGGCCGCGTGTTGCTCGCGTGACGGCTGGCATGCCCGCGGTGGGACCGGACCCGTAGTTGTGCAGTGTTTCGGTGCCCTCGCTCAGCTCCACTGCCTCGAACCAGAGCGTGCCAGCGCCACCATCCTCAAGCAGGACTCCCTGTTGGGGGGTCAACGGGTGGAACTCCTCCACGCGCACACCGAGCAGATCGCGTAGCGCGCCCGGGTAACCACCCGGGATGACGTGCGCGTCCTCGTCGACGATGCCGGAGAAGAAGGACGTCACGAAGTGGGCTCCTGCCTCCACGGCCGTCGTGATCCTGGATGCCAGGGCGGGCGGGACCATGTGCAGCAGCGGGGCCACGACCACCTTGTAGCCGGACAAATCATCATCGGGGCTGACGACGTCCACGCGAACTCCGGTGTCGAGCAGCGCGGTGTACCAGTCGAGGGCCTGGGCGTGGTGGTCGACGAGCGAGGATGGCAGGAACGGCTGGCTGGATGCCCACCAGGACTCGTAATCGAAAATGACCGCCACCTGTGACGGAAGCACCTTGGATCCGACGACGGGAGCCAGTTTCTCCAGTGTCTCGCCCAGGGCCGTAGCGTCGCGGAAGGTGCGCGAATCGGCTCCGGCGTGGGGGAGCATCGCTGCGTGGAACCGTTCGGAACCGGCGAGGGAGGCTCGCCACTGGAAGAAGCAGACGGCATCGGCGCCATGGGCGACGTGGGTGAGGGCGTCGCGGGCCATCTCGCCCCTGCGCTTGGGTGGGTTGATTTCGCGCCAGTTCACGGCAGAGGTGGAGTGTTCCATGAGCCACCACGGCTTGTTCTTTGCCAGGGAGCTGCAACGCGCCGCGGAGAACGACAGTTCCTCGATGGCGTCGCGTGTGGGGAGCAGGTAGTGGTCGTTGGAGATGAAGTCGACGTCGCTGGTCCAGGTGGCGTAGTCCATTCCGGAGGTGCCGCTCATAACCATGAAATTGGTCGTACGCGGGATATCCGGAGAGATGCGTTCGAGGACGGCATTCTCGTCACGCAAGTAGTCCCGCAGTGCATCGGAGGAGAAACGGTTGAAGTCAAGCAGTTGGGTGGGGTTGTTCTCCGTCGCGGCCACGCGCGGAGGCACGATCTGATTGAAGTCCGAGTACTGCTGGGACCAGAAGGCGGTGCCCCACGCCTGATTGAGGGTCTCGAGGTCCTCGTACTTCTCCCGCAGCCACTCGCGAAAGGCCTCGGCGGCGTCATCAGAGTAGTCGTAGACGTTGTGACAGCCGAGTTCGTTGTTGACGTGCCAGGCGATCAGCGCAGGGTGACTGGCGTAGCGCTCGGCGATCTTCTCCACGAGTTGGAGGGCATGTTCGCGAAACACCGGGGATGTCGGGCGCCAGTGCTGGCGCCCACCCTGGGAGAGGACGACGCCGTCGCGGGTGACGGGCAGGATTTCAGGATGCTGTGTGGTGAGCCACGGCGGCGGTGAGGCGGTGGCCGTGGCCAGATCAACGCGGATACCGCCGGCATGCAGGCGGTCCATCATGTCGTCGAGCCATTCGAAGTCCCACGTGTCGTTGGTGGGCTGAATGCGCGCCCACGAAAAGATCGCGAGCGACACGACGTTCACGCCGGCCTGCTGCATCAGAGCGATGTCGGAGTCCCAGACCTCGCGCGGCCACTGCTCCGGGTTGTAATCGGCGCCGTAGAAGAACTGCGGTGAGCCGTCCGCGGTTGTGACACGGGTGGGGAAATGATGGACGTGGGACATGAAAGGTCCTTTCTTCGCAAACGCGTTGCTTGACCAATGGCCATGCTGCCCGTGATCACCCCGGGGGGCAACCGCCGAGGAGCGGCCGTGCAATGGTGACGGCCATCTTCGGGGAGCATCACGTCGTGGCGGTACGGCTCCCGCAGGAGTCCCGGATCACCAGGGCCGGACGCAGCTGGATCTGCTCCAGCGGGATGAGTGGCCCGCTGCGCATGCGACGCAACAAGATATCGGCGGCCAGCTGACCCAGCTGGTACTTCGGCGGTGCGATGGCGGTCAGGGGGACGAGTGCGAATTCTGCGTTCTCGTCGTCGTAGGACACCATGGCGAGCTCCGAGGGCACCTTGACGCCACGCGGAAGCAGGATTGACTGCAGTAACTGCGCCTCTCGGTCACCGAAGACCAGAACGGCAGTGATGTCCGAGTGCTGCAAGTCATCGGCTGTCGGAACGACTGCGCTCTGAGGGAGTGGATTCGCCGCGTGGTGGCCGGAAAGTTCGCGGACCCAGGGCTCAAGGTCGAAGTCGGCGCAGGCGAGCTCATACCCATGAGCTACGCCCACGCTGGTGTAGGAGCCGGTCCGCACCACCAACCCGATACGGGAGTGGCCGAGCGCCACCAGGTGGGCGATTGCGTCGTATGCCCCTCCCGGGTGGTCACTGATGACATGTTCCATACGCCCCGAGGGGCCCACCCACTGTGCGCTGCGTTCGGCCAACACCACGGGTACAGGCAACTGGTGCAGGCGTTGCAGGACGGCTCGACCCTCCTCACCATGCGGCATGGAGGGAGCCAGAATCAACCCGTCAACTCCAGACTCCAGCAACTGATCGAGAGCCACCTTCTCCACGTCATCCTGCCAGTCATAGGTGGCCACCAATGCGGTGCCTGCGCCGGCCTTCGTCAGCTGGTCCTGGACACCGCGGATGACGTGGTTGTAGTAGCTCCTGATCTCGGGGGTGAGGACGCCAATGGATCTCTGTTGTCGCTGGGCCCGTGCACGCCAGGATGCGACGAAGGTGCCGGCACCGCGCTTGCGATCCACCAGCCCCTCGTCGACGAGTTCCTGAAAGGCGCGCCGCACCGTCGTCAGTGAAAGGCCCGTGGTGGTGATGAGTTCCTTCTCCGTGGGCAACTTACTGCCCATGGGCCACGAACCGGCGAGGATGCTCTGCCGCATTGAATCTGCCAGGGATACGTATTTCAGGTCTTTGGATGTTGGTAGGAGGCCGGCGGCCCGCTTGGAACTGGACAAGGGTCCACCTTTCGAAACCGTGGTTACTTATGAAATGGTCTCATCTGCAAGCGATGAAGAGTGATCACTGAAGAAGTACTTCGGGTGGAATGCGGCTCCAGGCATGGGTGCTGGCTTTAGAGAAGATGAATCAGTTGGTTGGCTTCTCAGACTTGGAGAGCAACCATTCAGTGCCCTCCCAGTCCTCGTCGGCATCGGAGAGTTCCTGGACAAGACGGCGTGCGAGCGCCGCCTCCACCTCCGGATTGTCAATGGGGTTGAGCTCGTAGGGATCTCCCTCACGACACAACAGGATGCTGCTACAGGTGCCGTCGGCCTCACGGGTGACGACGTACTTCCAGTGATGGGTGAGCAGGCCGCGGGCGCTGGTCGGGTCGGAGTCGACGGGCCAGCGGAAGTAGAGGCTCGCTTCGTCGTCATCGACATCCTGATCGCCGCTCAATACCCGCGACAGGTCACGGCCCTGCATGTCGGAGGGGATGGCGTCGCCGTGTCCGGCCAACCCGATCAGTGTGGGAGCGATGTCCACGCTGGTGAAGATCGCGGGCGTTGTCCCCCCGCTCCGTCCGGGGATGCGCATCAGGCACGGAAGTCTCATCGACTCGTCCCACGGCACGTTCTTGTACAGCAGTCCGTGGCTGCCCATCTGCTGGCCGTGATCGGCCGTGAAGATGACGATGGTGTCATCAGTCAGGTCCAGTCGATCGAGGGTTTCCAGCATCCGGCCCAGCTGCGCGTCGATGCTCTCGACGGCCGCGTAGTACATCGGCGCGATACGAGCGGCTTCGCGACCTGTCTCGGAGTCGTGATCGACGTTGCCGCGCACCAGTAGTTTCCGCGGCGACATGGCCTCGTAGTGGGCCAGCGGCGCGTCCGGAGGTAGCTCGTCGAAGGGCTGATGGGGCGGATTCCATGAAAGAAACAGCGCGAACGGACGGTCCTCAGGGGTGTTCTCGAGGAAATCGATGGCGACATCGGTTTCGTGCTCAGCCGACCACTGGTTGACGTTGGTGCGCTGTTCGCGGGGGGCGTCGGTTTCCCAGTAGTGCGGGGTGAGGTGGCGGTCACAGCAGCCGTAGGAGTACCAGAACTCGAATCCGAACCGGCGATCATGGGGCGACCAGGCGTCCCACACTTTGCCGTCCTCGCGTCGGCCCTCACCGTGGATCTCATCCTCGGGCAGCCTCACCGGTTCGGTGTGCAACTTGCCAATGAGGCCGGTGCGGTAGCCCTGGTCGTGCAGCACCGACGCCCACGTGGGCAGCCCGTCGCGAAGCCCCAGGCCGGGGATGATCGCCTGATTGGCGGAGTTGAGGTTCATGGGCACCCCATTGCGGCTGGGGTGTTGTCCGGTCAGAAGCATTGCCCGGTGTGGGCTGCACACCGGGTAGGAGCTGACCGCCTGCGTGAGGTTCACGCTTTGTGCGGCCATGGCGTCCAGATGTGGGGTGCGCACCGGGTCGTCCTCCAGGCACATGGCCCGGAACTGGTCGGACAGGATGAACAAAATGTTGGGCTGCTTCACTGGCTCCCTCTCTCGTGACGCGTGGAACGGGCATCAGTAGGGGACGGCATAGATTTCCTTTCGCACTTCAACAGTGGTGTTGGCTGGCAGCACCAGCCGCTTGAGCATCATGTGGTCCTCTGTCGTGCGGCACCACTCCAGCAGTACGCGACGGTTCTGCTCCAGCTTGTTGACGTGGCGAGCCTCGACAGCCAGGTTCACCATTTCGCCGGGATCCTCGACGAGGTCGTACAGCTGTTCGCGATGACGGCCCCAGCTGTAGATGACGTACTTGTAGCGTTCCCCAATGACCGCCCGGCCGCTGGTGGTGGGGCGGGCGCCGTGTCCGAAGCCTGTTTCGACCACGACGTGGTCCACAGCACTGTCTTCTTCGTCGTGCAGGATGCTGAGCAGTGAGCGCCCGGTCAGGTGTGCGGGAACGTCGATCCCGGCTGCGTCACAGACTGTGGGCAGGAGGTCCAGCCCGACGCTGACGAGTTGGGGCGTGGCACTACCCGGGACTATCCGGCTCGGCCAGCGAACAATGAGCGGTACCCGGATGGTCTCCTCGAAGAGCGCGGTCTTCTGGTTCCATGCGTGAGCGGCATCCCCGTCGCCATGGTCGGAGGTGAAGATCACCAAGGTGTCGTTGCCGATACCTGAGCGGTCCAGCTCCACCAGTAGCTGCCCGATCCTCGCGTCGACGCGCTCGACGAGGTGGGCATAGGCCTGCCGGTACAGCCGCCAGTCCTCCGGGGTGTAGTTGGTGGTGCCGTACACGGCCGCGCCTGCTGTCTGTTCGGTCCGCAACGCTTCGGGTTCGAAGGGTTGCGGACCGAAGTTGGTGGGAAGGTTCGGTGCCGTCGCCAAATCAGGTGCTGGCAACTCCCCGTAGTAGGACGGCTGGTTGCGTGCCACCTCGCAGATGGTGTGGGGGTCGTCGAAGGAAGCGACAAGGAAGAAGGGACGGTCCTGCCCTGCGTACTCAGCGAGGAACTCTGCGGCGCCCTCCGCCAGTCCTTCGTCCCCGAAGTCCCGCAGCCAGTCGAAACCGTCAGCTTCCTCGGCACTGGCTCGGGTGGCGTGCCACTTCCCGGCGTGGCCACAGCGGTAGCCGGCGGCGCGAAGGAGGTGCGGAAGTGATTCCGTTCCGCGGATCTCTTCCGGTTCACGCGCTGGTGCGTTGGTGTGGACGCCCACCTCGTGGGGCACTAGCCCGGTCATCATGGAGGTGCGAGAGGGAACACACAGTGGGAAAGTGGCGTAGGCCCGCTCGAACCTGGCGCCGCCGGCGGCGAGGGCGTCCAGATTCGGCGTGCTCACATGATGGGCGCCCGCGCAGCCGAGCATGTGAGCGGAGTGCTGGTCTGTCATGACCAACAAAATGTTGGGGCGAGCAGCAGCATTCATTGCTGGTCCAGATCCTCTCCGTGTGAGTTGCGTGATGTTGCCCTCCCCGCCTGCGCACTCCGCTATTTGCCCATCCCGACGGTCAGTCCTGCGCTGAGCTTGCTGCCGACCCACAGGTACAGCAACAGCATTGGGAGAACGATGAGCACTATGCCCGCGAACTCGCCTCCCCAGTCAGCACCCGAATAGGTCTGCTGCTGGATGAACGAGATCAGCGCTACGGGCAGTGTGTATTTGTCCGTGGTCTGCAGCAGCGTCAAGGCCAGCAGTGTCTCGTTCCAGTGCGAAATCACCTGCAGAATGAAGGCGGTCAGGATGCCGCCCTTTGCCAATGGCATTGCGATGCGCCACATGGTGCCCCAGGCGCTGGCGCCGTCGAGTGCCGCAGCTTCCTCCACTTCCACCGGTAGGGACCGGAAGAATCCCACGAGTAGGAATGTGGTGAACGGCATGGAGACGCCGATGTAGACGAGGTTGAGACCGATCAGGCTGTCGGTGAGATTGGCGTAGTTCAGCATCACGAACAACGGAATCAGGATCACCTGGGCGGGGATGCCAAGGCCAAGGATGAAGTAGAACGTCAGTCCCTCGGTCAGTGGAGTCTGAACGCGTCCCAGGAAGTAGGCAGCGGGCGCCGCCACGACGATGGTGAGCACCGAGGAGATGATGGTGACGGTGAAGCTGTTCCAGGCGGCGATGCCGAAGTTGCCCTGTGTCCAGGCACGGGCGTAGTTGTTCCACTCAAGTGCGGTCGGGAGACCGAACGGGTTTCCGAGGATGCTGCGGGTGTCACGCAGGGACTGCAGAATGACCCAGGCCAACAGCAGCAGGCCCATCGCGACGGCGATCCACACGAAGACGATGCCGATACTTCGCAGAACGGAGCGATCCCCGCGTGAAGCCGGGCTGCCCCGGTCGCGTCGGTTGCGCGGCTCCGTTGTGGCATCTGGTGGGGGAGGGGTGAGGGTGGTTTCAGTCATGTCATGGCCTCAGAACTCGAGAACTTCGCGACGCATCAGGCGGCGCAACAGCACGACCAACACGAGCACGAGCAGAAGGGAGATGATGGCGGCGGCCGAGGCCTGCCCGTAGGCGGGGATGGACGTACCGCCGAAGGCGGTGACGAAGGTGTAGACAGCCACCGTCCAGGTCTGTATTGGTGGGCCTCCCTCCGTGGCGGCGCCACCGAACAGCCAGACCACCTCGAAGATCTTGACCGAGGTGATGGTCCACAGCACGGCACATGTACCGAAGACGTCCCAGGTCAGGGGGAGAATGAGGTAGCGCAACCGCTGCCATGCATTGGCTCCGGCGAGTGCACAGTCCTCGAACAGCGAAGGTGGGATGCGGTCCACGCCGGCCATCAGGATGGTGGTGTAGTAGCCGGTCATGGTCAGCACCAGGGTGGCCATGATCAGGGCGAAGATGTTGTCCGTGGCCAACCAGGCAGGAGGGGCGTCGATGCCGAACACTTCGAGAATCTTGTTGACCAGGCCATTGGGATTGAAGATGAAGCCTGCCAGGGCGCCGTAGACCAGCGCATTGACGAGGTGGGGGAAAAAGATGATGGAGCGTACTGCGCCCTTGCCCCACATGTCGCGCAACACCAATGTCAACCCGAAGGCGATCACGAAAATTACGATGCCCACCACAAACAGCAGTTGAAGCGTGTTGATGAAGGAGTTGAGGAACAGGTCATCTTTGGCGATGCGGATGTAGTTCTTGAAGCCGACGAACTCCATGGGGCCAGCTCCCGCCCACTTGTGGAAGCTGATGTAGACGGCTGCGATGGACGGGATGATGAACAGCACTGTGTAGAAGACGAAGGCGGGACCCACCAGGGGGATCATCAGCTTGCGGCGCTGACGATCCATGATGCTGGTGGGTGCTGACTTGGACTGCTTGCGTCGGCCCCGGCCAAGGCCGCGGCGGGGTGCCGCGGCCCTGGTGTCAGTGAGGGTCGACGGTTCTGCAGGGCTCACTGGGATTCCCAGTAGTCGATGGTTGCCTGCTTCATTTTGGCCACGAACTCCTCACCGGAGATCTTTCCCAGAACCAGTTCGTTGTTGATGGGGAAAAGTACCTTGTCGGTGTAGCCCGGGTAGATCGCACCGTCGAAGGCGGGGTACACGTCGTCGGCGTTCTGCAGGTTGTCAACGACACTCTGCAACTCAGGTGACACTTCGGCATCCTCGCGGATGGGCAGCGACATGGCCTCGGTGCCGTAGGCGTCCTGCACACTCTTGGACAGCACGTGGGCGGCGAGATCCGCGGCCCACTGCTTGTTTTCCGCCTTCGCGGGGATGACGTAGCCGACGAATTCGGCCCGGGCGTACTGCTCGTCCGCGTTGGTGGGCAGCGGGAAGGAGCCGTATTCGAAACCCTCGGCCACGTAGGTGGAGGTTTCTGCGGGGATCCAGGAGCCGCTGAAGAGCATGGCGCCCTTGCCTGCGCCCCAGGCCTGCTGCTGTGCGGGCCACTTGCTTGCGTTGTAGCCTTCGATGAAGTAGCCGTCCTTGGCCAGGTCGGCAACGCGGTTGGCGATCTCAGTCACCTCGGGGGCATCCCAGGCCGAGCCGTCCTCACTCGATATCAGTTCATCGACGGAGCCCGGTCCGTTCTCACCGATCATGAGGCTGGAGAACCATGCGGCGTTGTAGCCACCGATGTCACCGTCGATGGCGATGGGTGCCACCTCGCCCTTGGACTTCAGCTCCTCCAGTACAGACACGAACCCGTCCCAGTCCTGCGGAGGGTCGGTGGTCCACTCGGGATACTGTGCAGCATCGAACCAGACGGCTTCGGAGGAGAGGCTGTAGGGCATCATCCACGGCTCACCATCTTCAAGGGTCAACTTGGTGGTGTCCGAGATGTACTTCTCCGGGATGAGGTCGGAGACCTTCTCGCCGTCGATCTCAGTGTCATAGGCCATCTGCATGCTTGATGCCTGGCCGGTGGAGACGAGGACGGGTGCGATCTTGTTGTATGCCGCGTCCACCAGGTCCGGCACGTTGTTGGTGTTCAGGGCGGGTGTGAGCTTCTGGACCACACCGCGGCCCTGCCACTCAACGTTGACGGTGATTCCCGTCTCCTCCTGCCATTCGGCAACGGCGTCGGCGAGGACGGCCTGCTGCGTCTCCCCTTCCTTCCACATGGACCAGTAGGAGATGCTCTCCGGCTTCTCCGAGCTCATCGGTTCCTCTCCCGCAGGGGTGGAGTCGCCTCCACAGGCGCTGAGCGCGACGAGCGCCCCTGCGAGCAGTGCAGGGGTCAGCATGCGAGCGGCGTTGCTCATGAGTTCTCTCTTTCGTTGAGGTGGTAACCACTCCGATTACATAGGCAGTGCAGCACTGCAAAAAGAGAGTATTCAAGTAGTAAGTAGGAATCTTTTGAGATCCGATCACAACTATTGAGCGGAAGAGTTGACGGCAGGGCAGCAACGCTCCGTGCTGGGCCAAAGTGGACTCAATACAGGAACCAGTGATCAATCATGTCCTGGCTGCGGCGCACCGGATCGGGCGATCTGGCGCCCCTGCATCTGGATATGGACATCCATTATACCCACCAGATGTCGTGACACCATCTCATCCCGCCCGGCCAAGTCCTCGCCGAGAACAGCATTGATCAGTGGTTCCCTAGAAGTTCAGGGACATCACTTCAGCGGGCGCCCGGCCCGATTGCAGCAGACGAGCCATCTCCTCGATCGTGCTGGAGGCGTGGGTGAAGAAGTCGTAGTAGCCCCGGCACAAGTAGTTTTGTCCGTCCTCACCGTCGACGGAGGTGGTGAAGCGGTCCTTCGGGCAGCCGCCGTGACAGGCCCAGCGCACAGGGCACCGTTGGCACTGCGCTGTCAGGGCTGTTCTTTTGGAGCGACCGAACTCGCGCTGCTGATCGCCGACGAGGACATCAGCGAGGCTGTCATCGTGGATGTTGCCGAGTTCATATCCGGGCTCCACGTAGTGGTCGCAGGAGTAGATATCTCCGGTGTGCTCGACCGCCAGCGCGGTACCGCACTCCGGCGCGTGCACGCAGAGGGAATACTGCCCGAAGCGGGCGGCCAGCATGGTGTCGAAGTGCTGCACGTAGACCTGGCCCACGTCGTGGGCCCTCCACTCGTCGAACACCTCACAGAGAAAGCCGCCCCACTGCTCACCGGTCACGGAGCGCGACGTCACGGCGTCGCCCATCTGGCGGTACAGGAGGCGGGCGCCGTCGGGACCGATCCACCCCTGCTCTGCAGTGGCGAGATCTTCAGCAGGGACGCGTTCGACGATGGGAATGAACTGGAGGAAGGTGGCACTCATGACGTCGCGGAACCACTTGTAGACGCGACCACCGTGAACGGCGTTGGCTGCGTTGACCGTGCACAGGATGTTGGTCTCCACGCCATGTTTGCGCAATAGATTCCAGCCACGCATCACCTGTGCGTGAGTTCCGCGGCCAGCCTTGTTGACACGGTAGGCATCGTGGAGTTCTGCAGGGCCGTCCACGGAGAGCCCCACCAGGAAGTTCTCGGTTGCGAGGAATTCGCACCAGTCGTCGTCCAGGAGTGTGCCGTTGGTCTGCAGGGAGTGCTGCACTCTCTGGCGGTCTCGTTTGAGTTCGTTGCCGAGACGGACGGCCTCCTTGTAGAACGCCAGCCCACGCATGGTGGGCTCCCCGCCCTGCCACACGAGCATCACGTCGCCGTCGGGTTGAGAGTCGAGTTGATTGGCAATGTAGGTGCGAAGCGTCGCCTCGGACATCCGCTGACCGTCGGTGTCATGGAGCAGTTCCTTGGACAGGAAGAAGCAGTAGGTGCAGTCCAGGTTGCATGCCGCACCGGTGGGTTTGGTCACCACGGAGAAAGGCACATCTCGGCGCATGACGTCTCCTCAGCACTCGCAGCGCACTCGGTTGTACTGTCACTGTAACCACGGCATTCGGCCCTTCAGGGGCCGGGGGGAGTAAGCATCACCGGGCTGGGACGTGAGTGTGAAGAGGGTGAGACATGGAAACCATCGACGTGATCCTGGATGTGGACACTGGGATTGATGACGCCATGGCAGTGTTGTTCGCCGTGGCGCGTGAGGAGTTCAACATTCTCGCGGTGAGTTGCGTCGCGGGCAACGCCTCCCTGGAACGGGTGGGACGCAACACGCGGGAGATCCTCGACCTGGCTGGAGCCCGCGACATCCCCGTGGTTCTGGGCGCCGACCGGCCCCTCGCGCAGGATGCGGCGCCGGCGGGCCATGTACACGGGCTCAACGGGGTGGCGGACCTGGAACTCGCGGACTACGGGGACGTGGGGCTCGGCGAGGTGGACCCGAGGCCATGCAACGAGATGCTGCGTGAAGTCATCCTCAACAATCCGCGACCCGTGACGATCATCGAACTCGCACCCATGACGAACCTCGCACATTTGTTTCGCGATTATCCTGAGGTGCTGGGAAACGTCGAGAAGGTCTGGGTGATGGGCGGGGCGGCAACCGTCGGCAATGCCACCCCTGTGGCGGAGTTCAACACGTGGCACGATCCGGAGGCCGCCGACATCTGCCTGAAGGCAGCCCCGTCGCTGCTCTATCCCTTGGAAGTTTTCTACTCACCGCGGGTCACCGACGAGGACATCGCAACCCTTCGATCAAACTCCAGCCCCCTGGCCAATCTTGCCGGGGACCTGCTCGCAGGGATCGCGAAACCGTATGAGGGCGAGCCGCGCGTCACCACGGGTGCGTACCGTTCCTGCATCGGTGATGCCGGGCTCGTGTGCCTCATGGTCAACCCGGAACTGGCCACCATCAGGCGTCATCCAGTGCGTGTTTCGCTTCATGACCCGTTGACCCGTGGCATGACGGTGGTGGACCAGCGATGGGTGGACGGCCTTGAGGTACAGGCGCTGCCGATGCAGTGGACCGAACCGATCGTTGAAGTGGCGCTGGAGATCGACGGCGACGCGATCGTCGAGATTTTCATGAACACCCTACTTCGTTAGCCCCAACGGGCCGGAGACCACCGTAACTCTTGGGCGCCACCCGCAATGGAGTTCGCTACCGATACATCAGTGGCGAACTCAGTTGGCGGTGGCGTGCTGAGCCAAGGGTGGCATCCGGGGTCAGTCGCTGCCCTCGACGTCGTCGTAGTCCTGATGTGAGATGGGCGTCATGGGGACGTCGAAATCAGTCACTGCCAGCATCCAATTTGCGAAGGCCTTGTCGCCGCGGTCGCGCAGGATGGAGTGCAGACGGGTTGCCAGAGCTTTGCGGACGTCGTTCACTTCCGGATCGCCGTGCCTGTTGACCAACTCGTCGGGATCGTTGACGCGGTCGTAAAGCTCATTGAACGATTCAGGACTGACGACCAGCTTCCATTCGGGCGTGATGAGGACCCTCTGCTGCAAAGGGAAATGATGACCGTGGAATTCCGTGACGATGTCGTCACTCCATGGCTCGGCATCGGCGTCCCATGCGAGCTCCAGCAGGGAACGGCCGTCGACGACCTTCGAGCGGTCCAGTCCGGCCAAGTCCAGGATCGTGGCCGGAACGTCCAGCAGAGACACGAACTTGCTGGACTGCCCGTGGTGCGAGACTCCGGGGACATGGGCGAGCATGGGGATGTTGAGGATGTCGTCGTAGGCCGCCGGTCCCTTGTCATTGAGACGATGTGCGCCGGTGAACTCGCCATGGTCGGCGGTGAAGAAGATGGCCGTGTCCTTCTCCAGACCCTGGTCCTTAAGGGCTCCGAGCAAACGCCCCACCTCCATGTCGATGAGCGCCACGTAACCGTGGTACACGGCGATGATCTTGCGCCACTCGTCGGCGTCGAAGGAATCAGCCGACCAGTAGGTGGAGTAGTTCTGCTGGACTGGTGGCTTGTTGAGGAACGTCTCGGTGAAGGACTTGGGCAACACGATGTCGTCGGGGTCGATGAGGTCGAAGTACTCATCGGGGATGAAGTACGGCAGGTGGGGGCCGAAGTAGTGCATGTGCAGGCAGAAGGGCTTGGCATCGCTGTGCCAGTCCTTGCTGTACTGCTCTAGACGGCCGATGGCAATGTCGGTCAGAAATCGCTCAAAAGTGGCTTGAAGAGGTTGTTGGAGGCGGCCGCCCAGGATGTGTCCGGGACGGTTGCCGGGCAGGATGCCCCGGATGGGATCGGTGATACTCACCGGTGGGAGGTCGTTGGCCTTGAGCCAATCGACGTAGCGCTGGTTGCCGACGGGGTTGGTGGCGCCCTCGAAGGAGTCATCATCCATGCCGAACACCGACGGGGGGTTCTCCTCGCCCACGTGGTACTTGCCGACCAGTCCGACGTTGTAGCCGGCGTCGCGCAATTCCTGGGTGTAGGTCCAGCTGTCACGACTCAGCTCGGTCTGGTAACCCATGCTCCACTCGTGATTGGACAGCACCTTGTGCCGGAACGGGGCCGCTCCGGTCAGCAGACTGGTGCGCGCGGGGGTGCAGATGGGCGTGGGTGTCATCGCCTGGGTGAAGGCAAAACCTTCGGCCGCCAACTCGTCAATGTTGGGAGTGTGCACCCCTCTCGTCCCGGGCTCCAGAAGAGCACCGATGGTGTCGACGCGGTGCTGATCAGTCATGATGACCAACACATTGCGTGGGCTGTTGGTGGCTGATGACGTCGTGGATGCCGCTGTCACTGTTGATGCACTGCCTTCCGGGAGAATTCGGGAGCGAGAATGCGCCTCGCGTCAGCGTATCCCGCGGCGTAGGGCTGTCAACGTTCAGAGATCAATCGTCAGGGGTTTCGACACGCGGCAGCTCCCTTCGGCACAACGATGTTCGTCCCTCACCTCGTCACTCAGGACAGGCGTCCCTCGCAGCCGCTACTCAACCAGCTGTGAATGATGGGGACGCAAACGGGCCGCCGAATCTACGGCAGCCCGTCACCAGGTGACGCTGGCTCAGCGCTGATCGATCTGTACGTAGTCGCGTTCCGTCTCGCCGACGTAAATCTGCCGGGGGCGGCTGATCTTGCGGGAGGGATCGGCATGCTCCTCACGCCACTGCGCGATCCAGCCGGGAAGACGACCGAGGGCGAAGAGCGCTGTGAAGTACTTCGCCGGGAAGCCCATGGCCTCATAGATCAGGCCCGTGTAGAAATCGACGTTGGGGTACAGCTTGCGCTCGATGAAGTAATCGTCGTTCAGCGCCGTCTCCTCAAGGTCTAGCGCCATGTCCAGCAGCGCGTTCGACTTGCCGGAGGCCTTCAGCAGTTCATCGGTGTGGCCCTTGATGATCTTGGCGCGAGGGTCGTAGCTCTTGTAGACGCGGTGACCGAAGCCCATGAGCTTGACGCCCGCCTTCTTGTCCTTGACCTGGGAGACGTAGGTCTTCATGTCCAGGCCCTCCTCACGAAGCTTGAGGAGCATCTCCAACACCGCCTGGTTGGCGCCACCGTGCAGCGGACCGGAGAGTGCATTGACTCCCGCCGAGACGGAGGCGTACATGCTGGCGTCGGCGGAACCGACCATGCGCACCGTGGAGGTGGAGCAGTTCTGCTCGTGGTCCGCGTGCAGGATGAAAAGCGTCTCGAAGGCCTTGACGACGGCCGGATCAATCTCGTACTCCTCCTGCGGGGTGCCGAAGGACAGACGCAGGTAGTTCTCCACGTAGCTGAGCTTCTTCTGCGGGTAGAGGAATGGTTCGCCCACTGAGCTCTTGTACGCGTATGCCGCCAGAGTGGGCATGGAGCCGATGAGACGCAGGCTCGCCGCTTCCACCTGGTCCGCGTCGTGGACATCGAGGGTGTCACGGTTGAAGGATCCGAGCGCCATCACGCCGGAGGCGAGCACCTGCATCGGATGCGCACCTCGCGGGAAGCAGCGGTACAGCTCGCGCATCCGCTCGTCGATCATCATCCGGTCCGAGACCTTGCTCTCGAACGTCGACAGCTCGTCCTGGGTGGGGAGGTATCCGTAGATGAGGAGGTATGCAACTTCGAGGAACGTGGCCTGGTTTGCGAGCTGTTCGATGGGGTATCCGCGGTAGCGCAGGATGCCTTCGTTGCCGTCGATGAAGGTGATCGTGGACTCACACGACGCCGTATTGACGAAGCCGGGGTCCAGCGTCACGTTGCTGGTGGTGGAGAGGAGCTGACTGATGTCATACCCGTCGTTGCCGTTGCTGGCCTGAACGAGGGGAAACTGCAGTTCCTTGTCCTGGTGCTTGAAAGTGGCGCTATCGGTCATCGTTAAGAGAGAGCCTTCCTGGAGCCGGTGACATCATGGTCGCCGGTGGGGTCCAACGCTGGTTTGCCAAGCCAACCATACAGCCAGATGGAGCTGGTGTTGTGGGGAACCCACAGTGATGGGGACGTATGGGTGGCCAAGGGGCCTCGTGGGGGGCTGCGAGGGCTGATCGACGAGCCGGGGGCAGTGTCGGGAGTGGTACTCAGAGGCCGTCGTGGGATTCGTGACGGGTCACTGTTTCGCCGGTACCCGGATCCCGAACTGTGCGGGTCTCAGTGCTGCGGTTGCGCTGGGAGGCCAGCAAAGCCCAGATGAGGCCGACGACGCCAGCTGCCATGAGGATGTAGCCGACGAGGTCAAGACTGACGAAGCTGATCTCGGCGGTCACGGCGAAGGCCAGGACGGCGCCAAGAGCCAGCAGGAAGATGGATGTGCCGATACGCATGATTCTCCTTCTGGGAAAGTGTCGAGCCCGGTTGGACTTCGTCACTCTAGCTTCGTACGTCTCTGCTGGATACCCTTCGGTGACGCCGCGGGTCGTCTACCGTGACGCATGTGAGCACCATTTCCGGCGAAGGCGCAGATCCCCAGCCTCCCGCGCCCCATGACATTGAAGGTGGGCTCGATCTGACGCGAGGCACGCTGGCGACGGAGAAGGCACCCGCCTGGAAGGTGCTCAGCTGGGGAATGTGGGACTGGGGAACGCAACCATTCCAGACGGTCATCACCACCTTCGTGTTCTCGGTGTACCTGACGTCGCCTGCATTCGGGGACAAGGACTCCACCTCGCTGTCACTCTCGCTGGCCACCGGCATTGCAGGTGCCTTCATCGCGCTGCTCGCCCCCGTGCTGGGTCAGGGATCGGACCGCTCCGGCAAGCGCATGTTCAACCTGCGATGGCAGACCTGGCTGCTGGCTGGGCTCTCGGCGTCGCTGTGGTTCGTCAAGCCTGATCCGGCTTTCCTCATCCTCGGGCTGGTGCTGCTCGGACTGGGCAATGTGGTGGCCGAGATTGCCAACGTCAACTACTACGCAGCCATCGATCAGGTGTCCACGCCCAAGTCCGTCGGTAAGGTCTCAGGCCTCGGATGGGGCATGGGCTACATCGGCGGTATCGCGATCCTGTTGGTCATCGTCGCTCTCCGGGGAGTTGATTTCGACGCCGACGATGTGCGCTTCGCCATGCTGTTGTGCGGGGCTTGGACGGCTGTCTTCACCATCCCCATCTTCCTTGCTCTGAGGGACAGGCCCCGCCCACAAAAACTGAAGCGGCTCAACCCGCTCCAAGCCTATGGGGCCCTGATCACGTCACTGCGGCGCATCTGGCGCAGCTCCCCGAACACCATCTGGTTCCTTTTTGCGTCTGCGCTGTTTCGCGACGGCTTGGCAGGTGTCTTCACCTTTGGCGCCGTGCTGGCGGCAGGAACCTTCGGATTCAGTTTCGGTGACATCATCATCTTCGGGATAGTCGCCAACGTTTCGGCCGGTGTCTCAACGATGATCTTCGGTCTGATTGATGACCGCATCGGTCCCAAGAAGGTCATCATGATTTCGCTCGTGGCGCTGGTGATCCTCGGTTCGGTCATTTTTTTCCTGCACGATGGTGGAAGGATCGTCTTCTGGACATGCGGTCTCGGAATGACCCTCTTTGTGGGGCCGGCCCAGTCCGCGAGCCGTTCCTTTCTGGCCCGCATCATTCCGGCTGGTAAAGCAGGAGAGATTTTCGGGCTCTACGCAACGACTGGACGCGCTGTCTCCTTCCTGGCGCCGCTGGCCTTTGGTGGTGCCATCCTGCTCGGCCAACGCTTCGGTGACGGGGAAGCGCAGTACTTCGGCATTCTCGGCATCGTGCTGGTCCTGCTCGTAGGTCTCATCGCCATGTTGCGCGTCAAGGAGGAGGGCCACGCCTTCAACTGAGACGGGAAGCAGACGAGCGGGCCGATGGTCAACCTGAAATACCCGCCCACGCCGGCCTGCACCTGTGGATAGGGTGAGCCCCATCATGGACAAGGGATCAGCGGCTGGTGACATCGTCGTGTTCTCCGGATCGGCTCATGCTGCTCTGGCCGACGACATTTGCGCCCATCTGAACACCAAACGCTGCGGGGTCAACATCTCCCGCTTCAGCAACGACTGCCTTCAGGCGCAACTTCTGGCCAACTGCCGGCAGCGCGATGTCTTCATCGTGCAGCCCCTCGTTCCCCCAACGCAGGAGCACCTCATGGAGTTGCTCCTGATGATCAATGCTGCGCGCGGTGCTTCCGCCGGAAACATCACGGCCGTCGTTCCGCACTATGCGTATGCACGCTCGGACAAGAAGGACTCCTCCCGGATTTCCATCGGAGGCCGATTGGTGGCGGACCTGTTGGAGACGGCCGGTGTGGACCGCATCATCACGATGAATCTGCACGCCCCCCAAGTGCACGGTTTCTTCAGCGTGCCGCTTGACCACCTCACCTCGCTCGGCGTCATCGCCAACCACTACCGCGGTAGGGACCTGAGCGACCACGTCGTCGTCTCCCCGGACTTGGGCAACGCGAAACAATCGACGCTGCTCGCACGATTGCTGGGGCTGCCCGTGGCGGCTGGCAACAAGCAGCGGCTGGGCGATGACAAAGTGGTCATCGATTCGATCGTGGGGGATGTGGAGGGCAAAGAGGCCATCGTCCTGGACGACGAAATCGCGACGGGCGGCTCCATCGTGGAGATTGTGAAGAGGCTCATGGACTTCGGTGCCACGGGGGCCTCCGTCGCCACCGCCCACGGCCTGTTCACGGGACAAGCCGTGGAGAAGTTGCGCTCGAACCCTGACATCCACGAAGTGGTCTCCACCGACACGGTGCCCCCACCCAAGAACTTTCCGGAACTCCAGGTGATCAGTGTGGCCTCCCTGTTTGCCGAGGCGATCCAACGCATCCACGACGGCAAGTCCGTGTCGAAACTTTTCCGCGGTGTCGACCCGTCCTACGCGCCACCCCAGGAGGGGCTCTTCTGAGTGCTTCCTGAGCGTCAGTGCGGACGACGGTAGCGCTTCGCCACCTGATTCCACGTCGGAACTACGACGCCCTCGCCCTCCATGTGGCGGCGCAGACGCCGTCGGGACACGAACACACCCGTCAGACCCAGCGCGAAGAGCGGGAACTGCAGCGCCATGGCCCAGCCCAGCTGCTCGGCGGTGTAGGTCCCGCCATCGCTGACAGCGTCGAGGAAGAGTCCCATGGCCAGGATGATGACGGTGCCGCCAGCGAAGGAACCTGTGATGACCATTCCATTACCCGCTCCCAGCCGATTCGCTGGGAGCTGGGTGCGTGCGTAATCGAAGGCGATCCCTGTGCCTGGTCCTCCTGCAGAAATGGACACCACCAGCACCACCAACAGCCACAGCGGAGCCGGGCCCGGCCACAGCAGCACGGTCGCCCAACTGATGATCATCGCGAAAATGACTGTCAGGGCGAGATTGCTGCGACGCAGGGGGTGGCGGGCAGTGAGCCACCCGAGCACGGGCCCGATCAGAGCGCCGAAGATGGCGGTGAGGCTGAACAACACTCCAGCCTCTGCAGTGGAACGACCTTCGCCGATTGTCAGGTAGGGAATCCCCCACATCAACACGAAGACGTTGACGGGGAAACCGGATGTCAGATGCAACCAGAACCCCAGTTGGGTGGCGGGGTGTTTCAGCACCTGCTGGATTTGACGTGGGATCTCGGCCGGGCTGCCGCTGGTGACCACGCGCTCGACGCCGGACGGGACATCGCGGACGGCCAGGAGGCAGCAGAGCGCCATGACGAGGCAGACACTGGCCGAGAACAGGAAGGTGGGTTGCCAGCCAGCGACGTCGATCAGAGGAAGCAGCACCGCCACCGCCGCGACCTGTCCCAACTGCCCGAGCATGCCGGTCAGCTGACTGAGGATGGGCACCCGGCTGGGCTTGAACCAGAAGGGGAGGAGACGCAGGATGCCGGTGAAGATGCAGGCGTCCCCCGCCCCCAACACGATGCGTGCGGCGATGGCTATCCCCAACTCGTCGGTCAGCGCCACCGCCACCTGTCCGACCGTCATCACGAGGGACCCGGCCACCAGCATCGTGCGCGATCCAAATCTGTCCAGCAGCACGCCCGCCGGGATCTGCATCAGCGCATAGGTGGCGATCTGCACCACGACGAACGTCGACACGATGCCGACGGTGGTGTCGAAATGCTCGGCCGCCTGGGTGCCGACGACACCCAGGGACGTGCGCTGCATCACAGCAGAAATGTAGGCAGCGATCCCCACCCCCCAGACCATCCAGGCCATGGAGGAGGGGTGAACGACGCGTCGTTTCACCTACAGGTCAGTCGTTGAAGGTGGAGGTGTCAATGACGTAGCGGTAGCGCGCCTTCGAGGAGACGACATCGTCGTATGCCTGGTCAATGTCCTCGCCCCTGATGACCTCCACCCAGGCGCCGAGATCGTGCTCAGCGCAGAAATCCAGCATCTCCTGGGTCTCCGGGATACCTCCGATGTTGGAGCCGGCCAACACCTTGTTGCCGCCGATGAGGCCACCCACGTGAAGTTGGTTGGGTGTCGACGGGAGGCCGACGTTGACGAGGACTCCCTCCGCCGCGAGCAGGGTCAGCAGCTTGTTGAGGTCCAGCCCGTCGGAGATGGTGCAGATGATGATGTCAAAGGTGCCCCTGAGCTCCCGAAAAGTGTTCTCGTCCTCGGTGGCGTAGTAACCGTCGGCACCCATCTTCTTGCCATCGTCCTGCTTGGACAGGGTCCGGCTCAGCACAATGGTCTCGGCACCCATGGCTGCGGAGATCTGGACGGCCATGTGGCCGAGCCCACCCATGCCCACCACGCCAACGCGCTTGCCTGGGCCTGCACCCCAACGCTTCAGGGGACTGTAGGTGGTGATGCCTGCGCACAGCAGCGGTGCAGCATTCTCCAGAGGGATCTCATCCGGGATGTGCAGCGCGTAGTCCTGTTCCACCACGAAAGCGGTGGAGTATCCGCCGACGGTGGGTTCGCCGTCGCGGCCGATGGCGTTGTAGGTGCCGATCATGCCGCTGCCGGTGCAGAACTGCTGGTTGCCGTCCCTGCATTCGGCGCATTCACCGCAGGAGTCAACGAAGCAGCCGACGCCGACACGGTCACCGACCTTGAACTCTGTGACTTCGGAGCCGACGCTGGTGACGATGCCGGCGATTTCGTGTCCGGGCACCAGCGGGAAGAGCGACTTGCCCCATTCCTCGCGAGCCGTATGGATGTCGGAGTGGCAGATGCCGGCGTAGGCGATGTCGAAGGCAATCTCCGTGGGGCCGGGATCGCGGCGCGTCACCGTCGTCTTGTGGAAGCTTCCGGTGGGCGAATCGATGGCGTATGCAGTGACCTCGGGCAAGGGGAACCTCCTGGTTGGCGGGAAGGTCCCAGCCTACGACCTGGTAGCCCGGCGGCTGCACGGACTCCTGTCCTGGAGCGTGGCGATTGCTTGCACTCGCGGTCAGTATGACCGCGGGACCATCGATTCTCCATGCTGGGGGACAGGGCTCGACCTCGGTGGGTTGTGGCGGGAAACCTGCACCGTCAGTGTGTCAGGGGATTGAACCAGGTCAGTTCGGGGAACCGTGCGAAGTCGCTGTCAGCGCTCACGATGGTCAGTCCTTGCTCGATGCACATCGCGGCCAGGATGGCGTCGGTAATGAGGCCAGCGCGAAGGTCGAGCGTCACCATCAACTGGCGAAGGATGTCTGCGTGGCCTCGTCCCGGTTGAGGGGTCCAGGCGGCCGGGGCGCTGGTCCACGCATCGACGTACTCCCAGGCTTGTCGTGGCGAAAGCGGCTGAGCACTGGCCCGTGGGTTGGTGGCGATTCGCATGAAGGCCCAGAGCGAGAGCCACGGAAGGCCCACCCGGCGGGGACCGTTCAGTGCGTCGGTGAGCCACTCGCTGGCTCGCGCGTGGAATGGGCTGTCCTCGTCAACTGAGTACAGCAGGATATTGGCGTCGACGATCATCAGCGTGCGTCGGTTCCCTCAAGGATCTCCAGTGCGTCGGCCACGTTGGAGACGTCGATCCTCAGTCCGAGGGATTGGCTTCTGGGAACGAAGGGCTTGAAGTCCTCCGTGTCATTCAAGCCGCGTCGGATCAATTCGTTGATCGCTTCACTGAGGCCACGGCCGTGCTCGCGACGCAGTCGCTCTACCGCCTTTGCGGTGTCAGCATCCAGCTCAACCGTGGTTCGCATGCTTGGATACTATCACGCACGTGCGGAGCAAGACGCACATGAGGCACGAACTGCGGGAGGAGTGCTCATAACCAACCAGCGTCGCGGGCCGCTCGCGCGGCTTCGGCGCGGGTGGTGGTGTGGGTTTTGCCGATGGCGGAGCTGAAGTGGTTGCGCACGGTGCCGGGTGAGAGGAACAGCTCTGTCGCGATCTGACGGACGGGAGCGCCGCCCTCGGCTGCTCGGAGCACATCGCGTTCTCGCCCTGTCAGCGGATTCGGCCCGGCGACGAGGGATTCCTCTGTGAGGCCGGGATCGAATGCTCGCAGCCCGGCGTGCACCCGTCGAACGGCTTCAGCGAGGTCCTCTGACGGCGTGTCCTTCACGAGAAACCCGCTTGCCCCGGCTTCCACTGCTCTGCGCATGTAGCCCGGACGTCCAAAGGTGGTGACGATCAGCACCCGACAGGACGGAAGAGCCCCGCGCAGCGCCTTGGTTGCATCGATGCCGTCCATGCCGGGCATTTCTATGTCTATGAGGGCCACGTCCGGTCGTGTGGAGATGGCTGCAGGCACCACGTCGTCGCCCCGGCCTACCTGTGAGATCACCGTCAGGTCCTCTTCGAGTTCCAGCAGACTGGCCAACGCTCCTCGGACCAGCGCCTGATCGTCGGCCAGCAGTATCCGGATCACAAGGCCACCTCCAGCCGGGTTCCCGGGCTGGATGCTCCTGGGTGGGCATCCTCCACAGTCAAGGTGCCCCCGAAGGCAGTGACACGGTGCCGCATGCCGCTCAATCCACTGCCCTCGTCTCCAGTGCCACGTCCGATACCGTCATCGACAACGGTGAGACCTGCCTTTGACACCAGGATGATGCAACGCTCGGCGTCGGAGTGACGCACCACGTTGGTGACGGCCTCCCGCAGGCACCACGCAAGAAGCTGTGAGAAGTCGTCGTCGAGGTCTGGGACTCGTGGGGGACGCTCGACATGAATGCCCGCCGCGTCCAGTGCTGTTTCGGAGGCCACCAACTGCGATCCGAGATGTGGGGCCTGCAGATGGGTGACAGTGGCGCGCACCTCCCCCAGGGATGAGCGGGTGAGCTCCAAAACGTCCTCCAGTTCGGTACGAGCACGTTCCGGATCCCGATCCACAAGCTTGCTTGCGAGGTCCGTCTTGACGGCGATCACGGTCAGTGAATGCCCAAGGATGTCGTGCACGTCCCTCCCCACCTGCTCTCGCTGCCGGGACAACTCCAGATCGTGACGTAGCTCTGATTGTCGCTCCACGCCGTCGGTGATCCGTCGCATCGGCAGCATCAGGAGCAGCGGGAGCGGCGTCACCCATATTGGCCATCCGAGGGACGACGGACCACCCCATGCCACAACGAGCGCGATCGTTACGGCGACGGGAACAACGCCACCGATTGCGTCCCACGGACTTGGTAAGCGGAAGACGGGAACGGCCACCAGGTATGCGAGGAAGGTCAGTGCATAGGCGCCGACGGCCGGAACGGTGGATATGGCCAGCAGCCCGAGCACCGTGGTCCACACTGCTGCCCCCTCAAAGGTGTGCAGCGGGCCGGGTGTGGGATGGAGATAGGAGATGAGGTAAAGAACAGCGAACAGGGTTGTGGCCACCCAGCCCACCACTTCCCATGTCGTGGAAGCATCAGTGCGCACGAGCGCGATGATGGGGGAGACCAGGAACAGCAGCCAGATCCCCCCAAACAGCATGTCCGCCCGCCGATCCTCTCGGGCCATCGTCTCCCTCATCACGCCCCAGCTTTACACATGCGACTTTCCCCGACGGGATGCCAGGAAAGCGGTGAAGCCGAAGATTGCAGTCCACGCAACCACGTTCAGAACCAACAACCACAGTTCATCCGGTGATGCGTCAGGGCCGGAGGCTGCCCTCGACCCCTCCAATTGAGGCCACCTGGCCAGCCCAGCCAAGCCGTAGAGAGGAGTGAACCGCGCAATGCTCAGGATGGGGCCGCTGAGCGGGACGAAGAGATTGCCGAAGAATGACAGCACCACCAAGAGCCCGGATGCCACACCGACTGCCGTTTCGCTGCGAAACAGTAGACCGGCGGCGAGACCGTAAAACGCAAACATGGTGGAGCCCACGACAACAATCACGGCTGTTGTCAGCCAACGCCACCCTGCCAATTCTGCACCGGTTGACCAGCCGACTGTCATGACCAGAATCACCGGCAGCACCGCCATGGCGAGTGCGACGAGTACCTTGCTCACCACGTAGGACCACTGGGGGGCGGGCGTCAGTGCAAGTGTTTTGTCCCATCCGTTTGCTCGTTCCACCGCAGCGGATCCGGCGATGCTGGAGGTGGCGAGAACCGCCCCGTACAAGGCCATGGACGTCATGGTGTACGCCGATACGTTTCCGTTTCCTGCTGGTGCGTCAGCGAACTCAGACATCCCTGTAAACATCAGATAAAGCGTCGTTGGAAGAACAAGGATGAAGAAGACGGACTCCATCATGCGCATGTTACGAAGCAGGTCGAGGACCGCGTAGCGCAGCGTGGACGCCAACGGGCGGGTGCGTTCGGGGGCCAAAGTTGCGGTGTGCGGACGGATTGTCTGGGTCATGAGATGGCCTTTCCGGATGAGGTGAGGTCGACGAAGGCATCCTCCAGGCGCGCACGTGAAATTACGAGCTGCGATGCGGATGTTCTTGTCAGCAGATGCCGGGCAAGGTCGTCGGTGCTGGAGGACGTGCAGGTGAGGTGGTCGCCTTCGAGGGTGTGCGACACGAGGTGGGGCAGCTCAGCAGGATCACCGTCGGTCGGGTCCCACTGACAGGTCACGGTGCTGGCACCTGCAGCGTCCCGGATGTCGTCGGGGGTGCCATCGGCCACGATGGTCCCGCTGTCGATGACGATGATCCGGTCAGCGAACTCCTCGGCCTCGTCCAGGTAGTGGGTCGCGAACACGACAGTGCGTCCGCGCATGGTCTCGGCCCTCATCGTGGCCCAGAAGTCGCGCCGGGCCGAGACGTCCATCCCGGCGGTGGGCTCGTCGAGTACCAGGAGTTCTGGGTTGGGAAGCAGCGCCAGGGCGAACCTGAGCCGCTGCTGCTCGCCACCCGAGCACTTGCCCACCTTGCGGGTGGCGATTGTGGCGGCGCCCGCCCGACGCAGAGCGTCATCGATGTCGACTCTTCCGTGGAGTGCGGCCACCATTTCCATTGTTTGACGGACTGTGAGGTCGTGGAGCAGTGCCCCACTCTGCAGCACCGCCCCCACGGATCCTTGTTCGACGGCTCGGCGGGGCGAAACTCCGAACACCTCGACGGCACCGGAGGTGGGGCGAGTGAAGCCGAGCACCATGTCAAGGGTGGTGGTCTTGCCGGCGCCATTGCGTCCGAGGAAAGCCACCACCTCTCCCGCCTCTATGCCGAGGCTGATGCCGTCGACGGCGTGGAGGGCACCTTCAGGTGTTTGGAAGGTCTTGCGGAGATCGCCAATGGCGATGGCAGCTGTGGTCATGCATCCAGCGTCGGGCACTGACCGTAATCATGGAACCGCTACCTGTCACGAAGAAACCATGACAACTGTCAGGGCACCATCGCATTGCTGGGGATACGCGCTGGCCTGAGGCGCGGGAGGTCCAGTTCCTACTCCTGGCTGAGGGCTTCGATCCAGCTCTGGGGAGTGGGGGAAGCAGGAAGCGGAGTTTGGGCATCGACGTCGGTGACTGCACACTCGGGAAGCTGGCCAGCGTCGGGGCCGAATTCCTTGCCGCCAAAGACGTAGGTCCTGGCGAACTCGTAGTAGGCCTCGTGCTCGCCCGTGTCGTAGGGGTTGTTCAGAGCGCAACGGCCCACGTAGTAGCCCACCACGTCGGCGAATGTCTCTGTGACACTGCTGCCCGCGTAGTCCGAGAAGCTGCCCTCAACGGCATGCAGGTTCTGGAATATCGTCCAGTAGTCCGGCGCGCTGTTGCGGTCCGAGTTCAGAGCGTGGGCCATCTCATGGATCACCAGGCGCACGATGCGGCCCTCATCGCCACCGTCGAGCGCCTGCTGGAACTTGGCGAAGTCGAAGGTGACGTAGTTGGTTCTGGTGAGGCTCCAATCGCCCCAGGCGAAACCGGATTTCATATCGGCGTTGACTCCCACATTGCCGTTCACCTTGGCCTGCAAGTGCTCGACATAGCCGGTGCATCCGACGGCGTCGAGTGTCTGCCACAAAATCTTGATGGATTCGCGGCTGGCCTCGGTCCACTGGGATCCTGCCAGTTCGAAGCCGAAGCTCTCGGACAGGGCTGCGGTGATCGCTTCGATGGACACGTCGTCGCCCGGCCATTCGTAGGTGACTGGGCACGGCGCCGGGATACCGGCTACGGGAGCCACCGGCTCCGGAGCGAGCGGCAGCGCAGCCGCTCGGGAGAGACCGAGGGAGGAGAGAATCACCATCACCGCGGTGGTGAGTGACACCAGCAGAGTGCGCAACTGCCGTCCCTTCATCGTTGTGTGCCCCTCAATGTCCCCCACGACTCTCCACGTGTCAAACGAGTTGCGGTCTTTTCTTGCTTCTCCCCACAGCAGGTGCACCAACTGGCCAATTCGGTGTCGGTCATGTGCAGTGGACTGCAACACCGGTTGCAGTGCGGGGTATCACTGTTATATTAGGTTTCTGAGTCAAGAAGCGGCTCGCTCCAATGTAGGGGTGAGTCTGCAGCGAGGCTCTTTTCTCATTTCTACGGATTGTGGCACCGCCCCCCACGTCAGAGGTGCGTAATGAGAATGTTCAGTGTGACTGAGGAGATGCTCCCGGTTGACCCAGTGTTGTTGCGCCCTGCGCTGCTCAAGTCAGAGATGGTGCTGCGTTATGGCCACGGGTGGAGACCTTTGACACCGTGGGAAGGAGCCGCCCAGGCGCACGATGTGGTGTCCGTGGGGCTTCTCGGCGATCAGATTCATGTCGTAGGACCGCAGCAGTCCTCGTTGACTGAGCTTCTGGTGACGATTCGTATCGGCCGGGCATTGGCCGACAGAGCGGCTAGGGCGCAGGCAAGGCGTGCGGTGGCACTGGGATCACCGGTCTTTCCCGTCGCGCCAATGCTCGCAGCCCCGCCCGGATGTTCACAGGACGTGACACGTTCTGGAGGAGCGACCCCGTTGAAGGATTTCTCCACGTGCGGACTCAACGTGCATATTGCTGTGGAGTCAACGGAAGAGGGTGTCCAAGTTCTCGATCGTATTCGAATCTGGTTGCCAGTGCTGCTGGCGCTCAGCGCCAACTCCCCCATCTGGCGGGGAAATGTTTCGCGATTCAGCAGTCATCGCTACTTTTCACGCGCCATGTGGCCAGCCCCGGGCCCAAGCCAAATATTTGGCTCCGCTGAGGAATACGAACGGCAGCGGCGCCATCTGATACAACCGCCAGCAGCTCGCTTCCCAGTGGGCACGACGTGGGACGCCCAGCTGTCGCCAACGCGTGAATCGCTCGATGTGATGCTCACCGATGTGTGCACGGATCCCGAACATGCTGCAGTGGTGGCAGCCATCACCAGGGCTCTCGTGGAGGTCATGGCACGGCAGTGGCGGACGGGAACACCACCCGTGCCCGCATCCGTCGTCGACTTGCGTGCCTCCTCATGGTTGGCAGCGCTGAATGGGGTTGAAGGGAAGCTGATGAGTCCGCACTCCGAGTGCATGCGCCCCGCGAAGGATGTGGTCGCCGAGTTGCTCCGACTCGTGCACCCAGTACTGCAGGAATACGGCGAAGTGGAGCATGCAAGGGCCATCGTCAATGACATGTTGCGTCATGGCACCGGCAGTCGGAAGCAGCGCGATGCCTACGCTGGGCGCCGGGATCTTCACGACGTCGTGGCAGCCGCACTACGCGGCACTCACGACCCGAACCATGTCCACGGCATTCCAGGTGCAATTCTGGCAGAGTCATGGGCGCTCACCGACGCGGAAGAGGCCACGACCGAACCGCCTGTGCGATGAATTCCTCATGCCGAAAGTGGCGGCAAACTACACTGTGGTTGAAGGGTGAGCACCTCCAGCCGAGCAGGGCGACCACGGTGTTCTCGCTCATGCCGGGAACATGGGAGTCAGTATGGACAGCAGATCTCGCGTTACTGAGCTGGATGGCGCCCAGCTGGTGACAACGTTCGCTCGTATTCGGGGGATGTTGCTTGACGTCGATCAAGCGGCCAGCGCGGTCGAGCAGTTGGCTCGCGCCGCTCGAGACATGATTGGCTCTGCTGTGGGTGCCGGAGCGTCACTCATCGATGCCTCGGGCGCATGCGTCAGTAAAGGCACTACTGACCGGGTGGCCGTCATCGCAGATGAACTGCAATACGAACTCGGTGACGGGCCATGCCTCACGGCGTGGAGTTCCCGGGAGAAGCAGCGCATCGATGACACATCACAGGAGGCGCGGTGGCCCTCATGGTGCCCCACAGCACTTGACTTGGGGCTGCGTTCCGTGTTGAGCGTCCCGATGATGTACAGGGGGGAAGCGATCGGGGCGCTCAAGGTGTACAGCGTCAACCCCAGCGCCTTCAGCCCTCACGACGAACGGCAGCTGGTCCTGCTCGCAGACGCAGCCGCCACACTGCTGGGCGCTGCGCACGACGCTGACGCCCCGAAGCAGCTGGATGCTGCGCTGAAGTCGGCGCTGGCTGATCGACGCAATGTCGAGACAGCCACCGGCATGTTGATGGAGCGCCACGGCATCGACCACGACACCGCTCGGGAGCAGTTGCTGGGCATGGCGCGTCACACGAAGCGTCCCTTGGCGGAACTGGCACGGGATGTCGTTGCACGGTCATCGGATGCGTCGCTGTAGAGAGAAGGCATTCGTAGGGGAATCGCATGGACATGGACGACATTGGGCACAGGCAGGCGAACATGCTGTACCACGCCATGCGCCAGGCAGGACTCCGACTGGACCAGGTGTGGATGCACTACTTCAGCTTCGGGGGCGAGGTGGGCGAGATGGAGGTGGAGGCTTACCTGAACCACGCCATGGCGCTACCGAAACTGCAGCGCGACATGTTGGCGCAGGCGGTCAACGAACTCATCGACAGCAAACCGATCATGCGCGCCCCCTACACCGAGGATCTCCTGCATCCCAGCGACGGCGACCACGACGAATCTGGTCGCGTCTTTTCCGATGCCGGCGAGCAGGACAGACGCGACACTCAACCTGACGACGAGCCCGACGAAGAATCCTCCGAACGGGAATGATCACGGCCTACTGCGAGCCGCATCACTGCGAGCGATGGTGACTGGGTGGCCAGTTCAGTGGTTCCTTAGAGCCCCAGGCGCCCGGTCCGGATCATCTCGTTCGCCACATCCGCCAGCTTGCGATTGGTGTCCTGACTGACCAGACGCAGCAAGTTGAGCGACTGCTCACGAGTGATGTCGTGCTGTTCCATAAGCAGTCCCACCGCCGTACCGATGTCCCGATTGGTTCCGACTGCCCTTTCCAGGTCCAACACCTCCTGATGACTCAGCGCCAGTGAGACGGCGAGAGCGCCGTGTGTGGCCAGCATGGCGCCAGCCCACCGTGTTTGATCATCGAAGGCATCAATCCGATCGGAATACACATTCAACGCTGCCATCGTCTGACTGTCACCTGCCATACGGAGACGATGAGCATAGACGCTGCGCACTCCCTCAGGAGTGACCCGGTCTGTGAACCCGGGCCAACGAGGATCCTTCGTCAGGTCCCCCACCATGTGTGTGGTGCCGTGGAGGATCGAATCCACGCATGGCCCTGAACCGATCTGATACTGCACGGCATCGATTCGCCGAGCGAGATGATCGGAGGCGCACAGCGACGTGAACCGTCCATGACGAAGCATGGTGAGGCTGCTCCAGCGAGCCGCGGGGATCATTTCCAGCGCTACGTCGACCACCGCCTGCGGCAGCTCCTCATCAGGGACTCCCGTCAACCTTTTTGCCAACTGTGTCAGTATGGTGGCCACGCCCTCCAGCTCCACTGAGCCAACGGCAATATGGGAGAACTCATCCGGATTCAACATGACGGGCACCCCGATTGTGTTGTGCATCACGAGTGCCCAGTCGGCAAGAACGCTGAAAAAGTCTACCCGCGTACTCAAGTCTAGGTCGGGGCGCTATGTAAGTTACCGTCTTTCAGGAAGTGTTGGCTATCCGACTGCCGCCAGGGCGAACGGGAGAACGGCGTCGGCACCTGCGCGGCGCAGCAATCGGCCGGCGACGGTCATGGTCCAGCGGGAATCCACCACGTCGTCGATCAGCAGCACAGGTCCGTCAAGCATCTGTAGCGCGGCGACCATGGCATCCGGTACCAGGAAGCGGTCCCAGACATCCCGGACCCGGTAGGCACTGTTGGTGTAACGGGTCAGTTCCTCGGCGCGGGGGGAGAGTTGGAGGGGTCCCAGATTCGTGAGTCGTCCAGCCGCGGCTATGCCATTGGCGACGGATTCCACGAGCCGCGGGCGGGTCAAACTTGGGACCCATGCGACCGCTGCTGGCCGCTTGTCCCACTTCCATTCCTTCAGAACTCGCAAGCAGGCTCTGGCCAGTGGCGGTGGGAGTTCGGCGTCCAGCGGGCGGCCGTCCTCATCCGTGGCGAGGAGGTCGCGTAGAGTGCCGCCCCAGCCGAGGTCGGTGAGTCGGGCGACCGCGCGTCCTTCCAGAACCCGTTCCCCATCCGGAAGTTTGCCCTTCACCGCTTTGCCCTGGCTTGTGACGCCGAGACGATCCAGCCCGTTGGGCCACAGTGCCCGGGGGGCCAGCGGAACACCGACCCTGTCCAGTTCAGCCTGAGCTGATCTTCCGGTTTCAACGGTGACGTCGATGGGATACCAGGCCTCGGTGCACACATCACATCTGCCGCAGGGTGCGGAGTGCGGGTCGTCCAGTTCGGAGGTGAGGAACGCCATCCTGCACGACTCTCCACGCTCATAGGTGAGCATGGCGTCCTGCTCAGCCACGCGAGCTGCTGCGATCCGGTCATAGCGTGGCTTGTCGTAGGTCCAGGGCTCGCCCGTTGCGGTCCAGCCACCCTGCACATACTTCACCGCGCCCTCGACAGCCAGCACCTTGAGGAGCAGTTCGAGCTGCCCCCGTTTCAGGTCCACGCGGGCCTCGAGAGCGGGAGTCGAGAGGGGTCGGCTGGTGTCGGTCAGGGCGCTGAGGACGGAGTCGGCACGCGCCTGGGTGGGCATGGCGTTCGTGGCGAAGAAGTGCCAGATGTCGCGATCTTCGGGACCGGGAAGGAGGAGTACGTCAGCATTGTCGGTGGCGCGGCCAGCGCGGCCCACCTGTTGGTAGTACGCAACCGGGGAACTGGGGGCTCCGAGATGCACGACGAAACCCAGGTCCGGTTTGTCGAAACCCATGCCCAGGGCAGAGGTGGCCACCAGTGCTTTGACTTCGTTGGACTTCAGCGCCTCCTCAGCCTCGACACGTTCGGCCGCATCGGTGCGGCCTGTATAGGCACGAACGCTGTGACCGGACTTGCTGAGGAGCATGGCTGTGTCCTCCGCCGCTGACACGGTGAGGGTGTAGATGATGCCGCTGCCGGGCAATGCGTCGAGGTGCTCCGACAGCCACGCCAGCCGACGCCATGTGGTGCTGAGGTCCAGCACACCCAGCCGGAGAGACGTGCGGGCGAGCGGGCCGCGCAACGTGAAGACTTCATGACCACCCGTACCCATCTGTTCGGCGACGTCTTCCACCACGCGTTCGTTTGCGGTGGCGGTGGTGGCCAGAATGGGCACCTCGTCGCCGAGTTCGCCGATGAGGGTGCGGATGCGGCGGTAGTCAGGACGAAAATCGTGGCCCCAGTCGCTGATGCAGTGTGCTTCATCGATGACCAGCAGACCCATGGCGGAGATGAGGTGGGGAAGCTGTTCCTCGCGGAAACGTGGATTCACGAGACGCTCCGGGGACACGAAGAGCACGTCCACGGCATCCTCGCCCAGGAGTTGTTCAATCTCGCGCCATTCGGTGGCGTTGGCGGAGTTGATGGCCGCCGCACGCACGCCTGCGCGTTCGGCCGCGGCCACTTGGTCCCGCATGAGAGCGAGCAGCGGTGAGACGATGAGCGCCGGTCCGGCGCCTGCGCGTCGCTGCAGCAAAGCGGCGATGAAGTACACCGCGGATTTCCCCCACCCCGTACGTTGCACCACGAGCGCTCGCCGGTGATGCGCGACGAGCGCTTCGATGGCTTCGAACTGACCCTGATGGAAATCCGCATCGGCTCTACCGGTGAGGTCGCGAAGAATGACCAATGCCTCGTCCTGGAGACCGTCGCCCCCACGGTGTGCGGTGCGAGATGCCGTGGACGTGGGCTGCGGCGCGTGTCGCTCCCCATGGGGATGCGGGGCGCCTGCATCCTGAATTCCTGGCCCATCCAGAGGATCGGGTGGAAGTTCCCAGGGATCGGGCGGCGGTTCATCCGTCCAGAAGGGACGAGTCTCGGTCATGCTCCCACCTTGTCACGGACTCCCGACAGGGTTCCTGCCCTGTCGTCAGGTCACCAACCCTTCGTGGACCCGTTCGAGGATGCTCGCGAACCGAGTGGACGTTTCCGCCGAACCACCGGGTGCCAGACTGTCGAGTTTCAGGCTGATGCGTTGCTCGCCATCATTGAGGACACACTGTGTCCAACCGCGCGCGCTGAGGTCGGCGGAAATCTGAAGAACTGCGCTGTTGTAGAGCCCCACTTCAGGGCGGAATGTGCAGGAGACCGTGTCCGAGTCCAGTGAGATGAGTATTGGTGAAGCGCTCTCCGGAGCCCCCTCCGAGTCCGAGGGCAGCGGAAGCGATTGGGAACCATTCACGATCGTCATGAGGAACCGCCCGTAGTCGATGGATGCGCCGTCGCCCCCGTACGCAAAGCGAAATCGCTCGCGCTGAGCCTCGAAGTCGCGCATGAACTGTTCGGCAGCCATCGGGTCCTCAGCGTCTGCCAGGGCCAGATCTGGTCGTGCAAGATTCTCGATGTGCTCAGGAAAGACCTCCAGCGAGATGGCCAGTGGTGCGGGTTCGGCGTAAAACAATCCTGAGAGCCATCCCGTGGCGCCGCCGCCGATGAGCAGACCTGCAAGTCCTGCGATGAGCATGGCACCTCGTCGCCTCCTTGGCCGGAGGGGCTGCAGAGGTGGCAGCACGTCGGGGGAATCGTCGGAAGCGGTCGCGGTGTGGCTGGTGAGCTCTTGCACCGTCTCGTCGTTCGGCGGCTCGTAGGGCCACACCCCTTCAGCGGGTTCAGGGGGTTCTCCTGGTCGCCAGAAGGGCCTATCGGACACGATTCCAAGGGTATGCGTCTCACCCACTCGGTGGATCAGTAGTCGCTACAAGGGGTGGCAGGGATATGGCGAGGGAGGCCACACTTCAGCCGGTGAGCTGTGCGTGAAGATTCGTCAGAGCACTGCTGAATGTGGACGCCGTCTCTATCGAATCAGCTCCCCTCGTGGTGGGGCTGTGTGCCAATCGAAGACTGAGGTTTCGATCCCGGTCAGCGAGCACGCAGTCGGTGTGGCCGATGTCGGAGAATTCACCGAACTCCTCCATGCCTCGATCAGGATCGAGAACAGGTTGCGGCTCGAAGGTGCATGAGACCTGAGATGTGCGCAATGAGATGATCCGACGCGTCTCCCGGACACGACCGGCCAGGTCGAGCTCTCCTTCGCGGGGAACTCTTGGCGTCAGGATGCCGTCCACGATCGTCAGGGCGTAGCGCGGGCCGTATCCGAATGTTGCCCCGCGGCCGCCGTACGCGAACTGGAATGCCGCAAGTTGGTCCTCGAACTCCTTGTCCAGCCGCTCCACTGTGGGGCCAAATCCTGCGTCACGCAGTGCAAGGTCGTTTCGCTCTGACCCCATGAATTGTTGAGGAAAGGTGTCCAGCGAGATGGGGACGGAGGGGGCGTCCGGTTCCGGCTGCATGAGTAGAGCAATCACACCGCCGCCCAGTAGTGCACCGATGACGGTGGCCACCAGCGCCACGACCCATGGTTTGTACTGGGGGAGGAGCAGGGCACCCTCACCGCTCGTCGCCACGACTGCCTCCAGAGGTTCTGCTTCCCGGAGGTGCCCTGCAAATGGCGGCGAGTTGGGTGCAGGGTGCTGTGGCTCAGAACCTTCCGGACGCGCACCTGTCCGTGGTCGCTCGAAGTCGTGGTCCGACATGACCACAGGCTAATCGGGCCTGTTCCGTTTGACCATGGTGTGCCTGTGGGGCGCTCGACACAGGCTGGCTCAGCGCGCAGATACCTCAGGGAGCCGAATCGCTCCGAGAACCCCGATGATGCCCAGTGCGGCGAGGAATGCCAGCGCCCATGCCACGCCAAGAGTGGCGAGCCCGGCGCTCACGCCTCCGGTGGCCAACAAAATGACGCCCATGGCGGAGTTCGACACGGCAACATATTCGGTGCGTTGGTCACCTGTTGCCATGTCGACGACATAGGTTTTGCGGCCCATCCGTACGCCTGTGTGTACGAGTGTGACCACGAAATAGGCGCCCACCAGAAGCACACTGGTGACCACCCTGTTGTCCTCGAGGCCTGGCAGGGCGCCGACGACGATCACGATGATGAGCATCAACGACGCCACCGAGGCCCCGACAGCCATGAGTGTTCGGCTCGAACGATCGGCGAAGCGGCCGAAGAGGGGGCCACCCACCAGGGATGAAACGCCGGAGGCGACGATGAAGACACCCAGACCACTCAGGGCACCAGCGCCGGAGGACACGGCCAGCGTCACGATGAAGGGCGGACTCAGGGATGAGACGAGCAGCAGGCTGCGGACCATGATGAAGCGACGAAAGGGTGCGTCGTCACGTAGCAGGGTGACGCTGCGGCGAAACCATCCGGTTTCCCGGTCAGAGGGGTGGGACGCGTCGTCAGTGGTGCCCGCAGAGGTCGATGCCGGAGCGCCCTCGTCCGATGGCTCGGCGACGGTGGCATACACCCATGCCGCCAGCACCCACAGGAAGGCGCCTCCCACCAGCAACCACGCGAGTTGTCCCGCGGAAAGTTCGCCGCCACCGAGGACCCGTATGGCCAGCCCGAGAGTGATTGCAACGATGCCGGATGCGGTCGTCGCAAGTCCGGTGATCTGCCCTCGCTCGCCCTTGGGAATCGTGCGCCCCTGAACGTCCTTGGAAGAAACAGAGCTGAGACTGCGCCCGAAGGAGAAGACAGCCAGAGCGACGAGGATGAGCACGCCGGCCAGGAGGCCAGTACTGACAGCGGCGATCAGAGCCATGGCTGCCACGGATGTCGCCTGCACGAGTGCGCCGGTGACGAACACCCATTTGCGATGCTTCACCCGCATGATGATCGGTGTCAGTGCGGCTTGCGGGAGCATTGAACCGGATTCTCGGATCGGCACCAGCAGACCTGCGAGCGCAGGCGGCACGCCCAGGGCGTTGAACAGCCAGGGAAGCACCGTGGAGGCTTTGACGCTCTGGTCACCGGATGACTGCAGCGCGGCCGCCCCAATAAGCTTCAGCGCATTGCCCGGAACGCTGCGCTGAACCGTCTCGGGCAATTCTTCCTCAGTGCCGGGACGTCGCTTGATCAAAGCCTCATATACGCGCTGACCAGTAGCCACGTGGCCGACTCTAGCCAAACTCCAGCTACGCGGGTGGACCGGGTGACCTCTGGCCGAAGGGGACAGTCAGCCTCGGGGCAGTCCTGGGCATGGCCCATGCCTTGCCGTGCCTCAGGTGCGGATCTCAGAGTCCGGGTTGCTCTGTCGAGGTCGTAGGGTTGGACCATGAAGACTTCACGTGCTTTTGGACAGTTCCGTGTCTCTCCGATTGGTCTTGGAGCAATGCCTGCTTCGATGAGCAGGGGGGAGTTGCCGAGCGAAGAGCAGGCGATCGCCACCATCCACGCCGCCCTGGATGCCGGTATCACGCTGATTGACACCGCTGACATCTACGCGCCCAGCTGGGACCAGATGGGACACAACGAAAAGCTTGTGGCCAAGGCGCTGCAGGCCTACGGCGGTAGGCCGGAAGACGTCGTCATCGCAACCAAGGGTGGCATCGTCCACGGCCCTGACGGGATTGGTCGCGACGGCTCTCCGGAGTACCTGCGCAAGGCCGTGCAACAGTCGATGGATGACCTGGGAGTCGACGTCATCGATCTCTACTACTGGCACCGCCCGGACCGTCATCGCCTCTACTCCGAAGTCATCGAAACGTTCGCAAATCTGAAACAGGAGGGACTGATCAAGGAGATCGGTATCTCCAACGCCAACGTTGAGGAGATTGAGGTGGCCATTGAGGTGCTGGGCGACGGTGGGCTGGCGGCCGTCCAGAACGAGTTCTCCCCGCGCTTCCACCACACGAGCAAGCCGGAGATGGATTTCTGTGGCGAACGGGGGATTGCGTTCCTCCCCTGGTCACCCCTGGGAGGTACCGGTGGTGACGCCAAGCGTGTCGGTGAAAGCTATCCTGCAATAGCCGAGGTGGCCAGGGCCCATGACGTCAGTCCACAGCAGGTGACGCTGGCGTGGGAGCTCTCGCTTGGTGATCACGTGATTCCCATCCCGGGCGCTTCACGCCCTGAGTCCATTCGTGACTCTGCAATGGCGGGGGATCTTCAGCTGTCATCCCGGGAACTCGACGGCATCAGCAATTCGATTCTCTCGTGACGTGACGTGGCGCTCCCGTGACGATGTCACGGGAGCGTTTGTCGACCTTGTCTCCAGAAAGCGCAGGCCGATCACACGAACACTGACCGACGAACCGAACGGATTCAGGGGGCAGGGACGATGATGTCTCGCACGAGTGCGTCGAGATCTGCATCCGCGGCCAAGAACTGGCGAAGTGTCTTGCGAGTGGGACCGAAGGTGTCGAACTCTTCCACCGTCATGCCGTCCTCCTCGTAGGCGCGACGGAACTCCTCAAGGCGGTTCAGCTCATCGAGGTACTCCTGGGCCACGGGCTCGTCGATGCGTGAGACTGCTGTGTAGTCGGAATTGTTGATGATCTGCTGCCACTTGAACGGCGGTGAGACCACCAGGTCCCCGCCCACCAGGGACGCCCACTGGTTCACGTTGCGGAAGGCGGCTGAGAGAACGCGCGAGCGGAATCCTCGCTCGGTGAAGATGGCGTGTGCCTTCTTGAGGCAGGCCACACCCGCCCACTCCAGGGCCGACATGTCGAAGAAAATGCCCTCCTTGGCGACGACTTCCTTGAGCCAGTCGTCCAGGCGCCCACCCATGATGGTGACCACGGGACCCATGCGCGAAATGTCGTGGCCGTCGGCCTCGCGGCGATCCAGTCCGCGCTCGATGGCCTCGGCTGCACGTACTGCCTGCGGCACGGAGAACGAGACGGTGACGTTGATGCTCACGCCTTTTGCCGTTGCCTCCTCAATCGCCTTGATTCCTACGGTCGTTGCAGGAATCTTCACGACGATGTTGTCGGCCAACTCGTGGAATTCGACGGCCTGCGCCACGATGGCGTCCGCGTCGCGGTGGAGGCGAGGGTCAGTCTGGACGGACAACCGCCCATTGCGGCCCTTGTGCTCATCAAAGATCGACTTGAGAAGGTCTGCGGCTTCGACGGACATGTCCTTGACAGCCTGCCATCCGATCTCCGACTCTCCCCACGTGGGATGGGCGTCTGCGATGGCGCGGATGCGCGGCACCCAGACGTCAAGATGATTCTTGATGGTGGTGTAGGCGATGACCGGGTTGCACGTGGCGCCCACGCCCCCGAAGGAGATGGACTGCTTCAGCTCATCGAGATCTGAGGAGTCGTTCCACAGAGCAGTGGAGGTGGTGCGGGTTGCTTCCAGCAGTGGGCCGGGGGCGGGGGTGATATCGGTCATCGAATGCTCCTGAGAAGAACGGACGGCTGCATCGCCGGCGGATGTGAGACGTTCTTAGTCAACTCGAATGTCCGCACTAAGTCAAGCTCTTGTCAGTACAAACGAACTCAACTGCTGAAGAGAGAGAATTTGAACGAGTACAGTCCGGGGCGGTAGACATGGTCGCCGATCTCGACGGAGCGTCCGTCAGCATTGCGTCCCACTCGATGCATGGTCAGCAGTGGTGCGCCCACGTCTTCACCGAGTGTTGTGGCTTCCTCCGCGTCGGCGCCCCGGGCGCCGATCTCCTGCTGTGCGGAAGCGATGAGAACCCCCCGGTTGCTCAGGCAGCGATACAGGCCATGCGCGCCGAGTTCCTGCCATGTAGGGGCGATGTCGAGTGGAATGATGTTGCTGAGGATGGCCAGCGGGTGATCGTCCGCGAAGCGAAGACGACGGACGGAGAGAACACCCTCTCCCGGCTGGATGCCCAGCAATTCTGCCTCCTCGGCGTCGGCCTCCCTGACGAGGTAATTGAGTACCTTTGTGCTGGGGGTGAAACCCGCATCGGAAAGATCTTCGTTGAGTGAGGACAGCTTCATGGGGCGGTGCACGTGAGTGGGGGTGACCCGAGTGCCCACTCCGCGACGACGCGAGAGCAGTCCCTTGTTGACGAGTTCCTGCAGCGCGCGACGCGCTGTCGGTCGGGCGACGTCCAATCTGGCCGCCATGGAGACCTCGTCCTCAATCATGGCCCCGGCAGGAAGCTCTCCTGACAGGATCGCAACCTCGATGGGTCTGGCGATCTGTTCGTACAGTGGAATGGCCGAATCTCGCTCGATCGTGATCACCGGTGTGTGTGCTTTGCTCATCCAAACCCCTAGTCATACGAGTGGCCATGACACGCGTGGTTGCCCGGCGCCGTGCCATGAACTTATGGTAGCGCTGTCAACGACCGTCGCCATGTATGGACAAATAATTGACCGGACATCGTTGCTGGGGCAGACTGGAGGCGACGAAGGAGGTCCGAGAAGGTGGATGGTTCATGGGCGCCGGATGTCCTGACGATCGGCCGCTGCAGCGTCGATCTCTACCCCCTTGAAGTTGGGGTAAAGCTGGAGGACGTTTCAACCTTTGGCAAGTTCCTCGGAGGCTCAGCCACCAATGTGGGTGTTGCTGCTGCCCGTCATGGGCACGGCGTGTCGGTGCTCACAGGTGTAGGTGATGATCCATTCGGGGTGTTTGTCGTCAAGGAACTGGAGCGGCTGGGTGTGGATGCCTCACACGTGGTCACCAATCCCTCCTACAACACGCCCGTCACGTTCTGCGAGATTTTTCCCCCCGATCACTTCCCCCTCTTCTTCTATCGTCAGCCCACCACGCCTGATCTGGAACTCACGGTCCAGGATCTGCCGGCCCGGTTGGCGGACTACAAGATTTTGTGGCTGACCTCCAGCGGTCTCTCGGCCACGCCGTCGCGCGCCGGCCATCACGCGGCGATCGCTGCCCGCTCCGGAGGACTCACGGTCCTGGATTTGGACTACCGGCCGCGATTCTGGCCCGACGAGGCCACCGCCTCGAAGCACATTGGAGAGCTGCTGGCCGGTGTGGATGTGGCCATAGGGAATGTGGAGGAATGCCGGGTGGCGGTGGGGGAGAGTGATCCCGAACGGGCTGCCGATGCTCTTCTTGATCGGGGCGTTGACGTTGCCATCGTCAAACAGGGCATGGTCGGCACGTTGGCCAAGTCACGCGAGGACCGCACTTTCGTGCCAGCGACGCGCGTGACGGTGCTCAATGGACTGGGGGCCGGTGATGCCTTCGGCGGTGCGGTCTGTCACGGCCTGCTGAGCGGCTGGGACCTCCACCGCATCGTCGCTTTTGCTTCCGTCGCCGGGGCCATTGTGGCTTCGAGGCTCGAGTGTTCCACTGCCATGCCCACGACCGATGAGGTGGAAGAGCTTGTGAGGACCACCTCAAGTGACGCCGGTGGACGTCCATGACACGGCTCTCCGCATCCCTGTCTGCAACCCGGTTCGCGACACCGGATGCCATCGCAGATGCCAGGCGCCAGCGCGTTCCCGGTGATCCGGCCGGCGAAGGCCGCACTCTACTTGTGGTTGCAGCCGATCATCCTGCCCGTGGCGCTCTGTCAGCGGGCGGCAACGAGAGCGCCATGGCCTCGCGCGAGGAGTTGTTGGAGCGCTGCTGCACAGCCCTGTCCCGTCCCGGAGTCAACGGCTTCCTCGGCGCTCCTGACATGGTGGAGGATCTCACGCTGTTGGGTGCGCTCGACGGAAAGACGGTCTTCGGTTCGATGAATCGGTCCGGGCTGAGCGGTTCGGTCTTCGAGGTGGACGACCGCATGACCGCCTATGACGCCCCCGGGATCGTCGAGAGCGGTCTCGACGGCGGCAAGATGCTGCTGCGCATCGCCCTGGGTGACCCGGCGACATCGGCCATGCTGGAGAGGACTGCAGGGGCTGTGAACGAGCTTGCCGCCGCACGAAAGGTCTCCCTTATTGAGCCGTTCATGTCCCATCGCCAGAGGGGTGCCCTCGTCAACGACCTCACGCCCGAATCCGTCATGCGGTCCATGGCCATTGCATCCGGTCTGGGACGCACATCGGCGCGGACGTGGTTGAAGGTGCCCTGTGTCCCGGAGATGGAACGCGTCATGACGGCGACCACTCTGCCCTGCCTGCTTCTGGGCGGTGAGGTGTCAGAAGACCTCGATGCATCTGTGCACCACTGGGGTACCGCGATGCAGATACCAGGTGTCAAAGGGCTCGTCATCGGACGGGCACTACTTTTTCCACGCGGAGACGACGTCGCCGCCGCCGTGGACCAACTCGTGGAGGTGTTGTGAACACAGAAGAGAAGTACCTGATCCCGGCTGGCTCGACCAGCCGTGACCATTTTGAGACCGACGTCGACGCCGAGCGCGCAGGGTGGGACTGGTGTTCCATCCGCGTCCTCGGGCTACCGAGCGGCAGCTCGGAGGAGATCCGCACGGGGGAGGAGGAAGTCCTCGTGCTTCCGCTGGCGGGCGCCTGCACCGTCGAGGTGGGGGGTGAAGTCCATGAGTTGACGGGGCGCGAGGAGGTATGGACGGCCATCACTGATTACCTGTACCTACCACGAGGTGTAACCGCAACCATTCGCAGCAACAACGGCGGACGTTTCGCCCTGCCCGGCTCCAGAGCCACCACAGACTTGCCGGTGCGGTACTGCCCGAAATCCGAGGTCATCACCGGTCTGCGCGGTGCTGGCAACTGCTCGCGTCAGGTGAACAACTACGCGCTCGGCAACGAGTTGGGAACCTCCCACCTGTTGGTCTGCGAGGTACTGACGCCCGGTGGCAACTGGTCCTCCTACCCGCCGCACAAGCATGACGAGCACAACGAGAACGAGCGTGTGCTGGAGGAGATCTACTACTACGAGGTGCGTCCCGCCTCCAACGGCACCACCGGTATGGCGCTGCAGCGCATCTACCCCTCCCCGGGCAACGACATTGACGTCTGCACTGAAGTGGGTTCGCGTGATGTCGTGATCATGCCCCACGGCTATCACGGGCCGTCGGTGGCCGCACCGGGCTACGACCTCTACTACCTCAACGTCATGGCTGGCCCCGCTGAAGATGCCACGTGGCTGATGACCGATGACCCGCACTACACATGGATCCGTGAGACGTGGGAGAACACCGACGTCGACCCCCGGCTCCCCATGACACCCCTCAACCCCCAAGGAAGCTGACATGAGCGAAACCGTCTCCCTCACCGTGGGCCAGGCGATCATCCGATTTCTCGTGAACCAGTTCACAGAGAGCGATGGTGAGCAACGACGCCTCATCGCTGGCGCTTTCGGGATCTTCGGCCACGGCAACGTCGCCGGAATTGGTCAGGCGCTGCTGCAGAACGAGCTGGACCCCGATCCCGACGGTGGTGAGATGCCCTACATCATGCCCCGCAACGAGCAGGGCATGGTCAACGCTGCGGCCGCGTACGCCAAAACGACTGAGCGTCGCCAGACGTGGATGTGTACCTCATCCATCGGGCCGGGTGCGCTCAACATGGTGACCGGTGCCGCCGTCGCCACCACCAATCGGCTGCCCGTGCTGCTGTTCCCCTCCGATCAGTTCGCAACACGGAATCCGGATCCCGTGTTGCAGCAGGTGGAGGATCCCACATCGCCGCTGACTGCAGCCACTGACTGCTTCCGCCCGGTGTCGCGGTTCTTCGACCGCATTGAGCGGCCGGAACAACTCGTGTCGTCGTTGATGGCCGCGATGCGCGTCCTCACTGATCCTGCCGACACGGGTGCCGTCACCGTCGCCCTCCCCCAGGACGTGCAGGCCGAGGCCCATGACTTCCCGGTGGAGTTCTTCGCCCGTCGCGTGTGGCGGATCCGACGCCCCGCGCCAGAGCCCGTGGCAATCGAGCGTGCCGCCGAGATCATTCGAGCTGCCAAGCGGCCGCTCGTGGTGTCCGGGGGTGGCGTGGTCTACTCTCGCGCCAGTCAGGAATTGCGTGACTTTGCCGCCGCGACCGGTATTCCCGTCGCCGACACTCAAGCCGGCAAGGGCGCCATCAACTTTGACCACGAGTGCGCCGTCGGCGGCGTGGGTTCCACCGGCGCTTCCTCAGCGAACAAACTGGCGGAGGAGGCCGACGTCGTCATCGGCATCGGCACCCGGTACTCCGATTTCACCACCGCTTCTCACACTCAGTTCAAGAACCCGGATGTGAAGTTCGTCAACATCAACGTGGCTGCCTTCGACGCTGCCAAGCACGCCGCTGAGATGGTGGTCTCCGATGCGCGCGAGGCGCTCACAGCGCTGACCACGGCGCTCGACGGGTACCGCGTCGACGACACCTACAGCGAGTCGGTCGCGCAACTCAAGAAGGAGTGGGCAGCTGTCACGCACGAGTGCTATCACCGTGGACATGGCCCGCTCCCGGCGCAGACGGAAGTGTTCGGGGCGCTGGATGAGCTCATGGGAGACGACGACGTCGTCATCAACGCAGCTGGCTCCATGCCCGGCGACCTCCAGTGCCTGTGGCAGGCTCGCACCCCGGCGCAGTACCACGTGGAATATGCGTTCTCCACGATGGGCTACGAGATCCCGGCTGCCATGGGCGTCAAGCTCGCGCGCCCGGAAGCAGAAGTGGTGGCCATCGTCGGTGATGGCACGTACCAGATGCTGCCGATGGAACTCGCCACCATCGTGCAGGAGCGGCTGAAGGTGATTCTGGTGCTCCTGCAGAACCATGGCTTCGCCTCGATCGGGGCGCTGTCGGAGTCGCACGGGTCGCAGCGCTTCGGCACCCGCTACCGCAAGTCCGGCGAGGGCCACACCGTCGACGGTGAGCTGCTGCCCGTGGACATCGCGACCAACGCCGAATCCTGGGGCATCACGGTGCTGCGGGTGAGCACGATCGCGGAGTTCAAGGAGGCCTACGCGAAGGCTGCGGCGATGGATCGCGCAGTCATGATCCACATTGAGACCGATCTGCTGGGCCCCAACCCCCCGGTGTCGAGCTGGTGGGACGTTCCGGTGTCCGAGGTCTCACGCATCGAGTCCACTCAGCAGGCCCGGGACTGGTACGAGTCCATGAAGAGGGACCAGCGCCACTACCTGCGGTGAGTATTTGGCGTGGTCCACATCGCAATCGCGGATTGATGCGTGCTCAATTATCTGCCGACTCGCATCACGCGACCTGAAGTACTTGTATCTGACGAATGTGCAGGAGCATGTGGCGCGCAGGCTACAAGTACTCTCGGGCTCTCGGTGAAGCCGCAAGGCTACAACCGAACGATGCGTCCCTCATGGGCGCTGGTGGTCGCGGCGTCGGCGAGTCGCAGTGCCTCGTACCCGTCACGCAGTGACGGCGACATCGGAGAATCGGCGGCCACAGCCGCGAGGAAGGCGTCGAGCTCCAGTCGGTAGGCATCAACGTAGCGGTCGAGGAAGAAGTCCATGATCCTGGATTTGGTCTCGGTCTGGTCGCTTGCTGCCTTCCGGACAGCGGTGGCGGTCAGGTTATCCGCACTCAGTGCACCCCTGGAGCCGAAGGCTTCGAGCCGCTGGTCATAGCCGAAGGCGCAGGTGCGGGAGTTGATGATGGTGGCCATCTTGCCGTCGGCGGACTTGAGGGTCACCATCGCCTGATCGAAGTCTCCCTGTGCCTGGATGGCCGCGTCCACGTTGGTGCCGATGGCCACCACCTCGACGATGTCACCAAGAAAGAAGCGCACGATGTCGAAGTCGTGGATCGTCATGTCCCGGAAGATCCCGCCGGAGCCCGCAACGTATTCTGCCGGGGGCGCCGACGGGTCTCGTGAGATGACGGTGAGCTGCTGGAGGTCCCCGATCTCGCCGTTCATCACCCGACGATGGATCTCGCTGAAGGTTGGATCAAAGCGTCGGTTGAACCCCATCATCACGTCCGTGCTGTCGGTGAGCTCGGCAACGCAATACGTGGCTTCAGCCAGATCGAGCGCCACGGGCTTCTCGCACAGCACCTTCTTTCCGGCTGCGACGGAAGCCAGTATGTGCTCGACATGGAAACGGGTGGGGGAACCGATGATGACGGCGTCCACTTCGTCGGAGGCGAAGACCTCGGCTGGATCCAGACACCACGAGCCCCCATGAATTTCGGCCAGTGCCCTGGCAGATGTTTCGAATGGGTCGCACACCAGAGCCAGCTCCGCGAGTGGATGCGCATGGACTGCACGGGCGTGCACGTGGCCGATACGGCCGGCCCCAATGATGGCGATGCGGGTCATGTCCTACTCCTGTTCGGCACGGCGTGGCCCGAATATGCCCACCAGCGCCACGTTGCATGCTGTTCTTTCATGTTCGGACAACTATAGGGCATATGTACGCTTGCAGACTCAAGGGGGCCCGGCTCGAGGTTGCTTTGCTAGTACATAAAGCCGGTGCTAGCCTCTGGGACGGAAGTCGACGACGACACACTGGAGTGGAAATGAAGATTGCTGGAGCGCCCATCAGCTGGGGAGTATGTGAAGTGCCGAACTGGGGTCACCAGATGGCACCGGAGCGTGTGCTCGCGGAAATGGAGCAGATCGGCTTGACTGCCACCGAGTTCGGCCCTCAGGGCTGGCTCCCCGTCGACGCCCAGGAGCGCGCCGCGATGGTGGGCGAGTTCGGTCTCAAGCCCGTCGGCTCGTTCTTCCTGGCGGTCATGCATGACCCCAACTTTGATCCGATTCCGCAGGTGGAGGCTGAGCTCCGAGCGTTCGAATTGGCGGGCGGGGAGTTTCTGGTTCTCGCAGCCGATTCGGGTCTCGAGGGTTACGACGAGCGTCCCGTGCTTGACGAGCAGGGCTGGGAAACGCTGTTCAGGAACATGACTCGCATCCGTGAAGTGTGTGCGGCCAGAGGCGTGACCGCATGCCTCCACCCACACTGGGGGACGATGGTTCAGAACGTGGATGAGGTGGAGCGAGTGCTTGACAACTCCACCGTGGGTCTGTGCCTCGACACCGGCCACATGGCGTGTGGTGGGGCCGACGTGGTGGAGATGGTCCGCAAGTATGCCGACCGTGTGGACATAGTCCACGCCAAGGACATCCGTAAGGAAATCACGGATCGACTGCTTCCAGGCGAAATCACGTGGAGCCAGGGCATCAGAGCTGGCATGTTCACCCCGATCGGTCAGGGCGACATTGACTTCGCCAAGATCGTGGAACTCCTGGATGGCGCTGGGTTCGACGGTTACTGGGTGCTGGAGCAGGACATCATGATCGATGCAGAACCACCGGCTGGGGCCGGGCCCATTGCGAACGCCAAGGCATCGCTCGACGCCCTGGCTGCCCTGGCGTAGGTGCAGCCTCTCTCCAGCAGGCCAGTGACCGCGTAACTTTGTGGCGCGAGCAATGGACGTATGCCCCACGATGAACCGAAATGTGTGGTGTGCTGACCTCATTGTTGCCAGACCAGAGAGTCGGAGGCGGCGACAGCCTGGCTGGGGCCGTCGAGATCGTTACTGGATCCGGCAAATGTTTGTACAAAGCTTGACAAAGGGTGCTGAGATTGCGAACATTGCCTATCATCACCGATCACTGAAGCGCGGTGGCACAAGCATGTGCTCCACGAATCGAATCGACAGAATTCACAGCAAGGAGGCTGATGATGACCCAGACCGGCGCAACGGTTCAAGACGCGACGAAGGCGGGCTTGGGTGAGGTGCTGCTCGAGATGCGTGGGATCAGCAAGTTCTTTCCCGGCGTTCGTGCGTTGCACGACGTTGACTTCACCCTGCGTGCGGGCGAGGTGCATGCTCTCGTGGGCGAGAACGGGGCCGGTAAGTCGACGCTCATGAAAATCATGTCGGGCATCTACCAGCCCGACGAGGGCGAGCTACGGCTGCGAGGCGAGAAGCTCGAGCTCCCGAACCCCCTCTCAGCGCACCATGCCGGGATCAGCGTGATCCATCAGGAGTTCTTCCTGATGAACCACCTCACCGTGGCGCAGAACATCTTCATAGGCCGTGAACCCAAGCGGTTCGGTGGACTCATCAACGACGACGCGGCGCTGAACCGGAAGGCGAGTGAGCTGCTTGAGCGTCTGGGCGTCAAAATTGACCCGCGGGTTCGCGTCGCTCAGCTCACAGTTGCGGCGCAACAGCTCCTCGAAATCGCAAAGGCACTGTCCTTCAATTCGTCGATCCTCGTGATGGATGAGCCGACGGCAGCACTCACCGACGCTGAGGTGGAGACGCTCTTCCGGATCATCGATGATTTCATCACCCCGACAACCGCGGTCGTCTACATCTCTCACCGCATGGAGGAGATACGTAAGCTCGCGACACAGGTCACCGTGCTGCGTGACGGAGAGCTTGTCGCGACGCGTCCGGGGAAAGAGGTCACCATTCCCGACATCATCCACATGATGGTGGGTCGTGAGATCGCCTCAGATATTCGTCCCGAGCCGCGCAAGGAGACCGAACCCGTTCTTGAGGTCCGTAACCTGTCAACGGACAACCTGCTCAATGACGTCAGCTTCACCCTGGAGAAGGGTGAGATTCTCGGGTTCGCCGGCCTGATGGGTGCCGGGCGCACCGAGACGGCCCGCGCCCTGATTGGCGCAGACCCGCGCTCTTCCGGTGTCGTCAAATTTCAGGGCGAAGAGGTCAACATCACCCATCCCAAGGATGCTGTGGGCCTGGGGATTGGGTACCTCTCCGAGGACAGGAAGAAGTACGGCCTGATCCTTGGTCAGGACGTCACTGCCAACACCGTGCTCGCCTCCATCAGTTCCTACACCAAGGGTGGAATTCTCCAGGACAAGGAGATGCGGGTCGCAGCCGAGAAATGGAGCAAGGCCCTCTCCACCAAGACCCCTTCGGTGCGTCAGAAGATTCGCAACCTCTCAGGCGGGAATCAGCAGAAGGTGGTGCTGGCCAAATGGCTGGAGCGGGACTGCGAGATTCTCATCTTCGACGAACCAACCCGTGGCATCGACGTTGGGGCCAAACAGGAGATCTATGACCTGCTCAACGAGCTGACGGAGCAGGGGAAATCCATCATCATGATTTCCTCCGAGATGGAGGAGGTGTTGCGCATGTCTGATCGCATCGCCGTCATGTGCAACGGCCAGATCACAGGGTTCCTCACCAACGCAGATGCCACCCAGGAAAAAATCATGGAGTTGGCTACGCATTTCCATGAAACCGAGACCACGAGCGAGGGCGAGTCATGACAACCACCGAGAGCGCCACGATCACCAGAAAAGGTGCGAAGACAAGCGCAATCCCAGAACGATACAAGGCATTTCTCCAGCAGGGCATGGTGGTGCTTGTCCTGATCATGCTGGTGGTGTTCTTCAGCGTAATGAACTCCAACTTTGCGAGTTGGGGCAACATCTCATCTCTTCTCCTTGCTTCCGTGGTGACGGGCATTCAAGCCCTGGGCCTGTCCTTCGTGATCGCCACCGGCGGTATCGACCTCACCCCCGGGTTCGGCATGGCGGTCACCTCGGTTGCGGGTGGCTTGTTGATCGCGCAGGCAGGCGGGCTGGGTTTACCGATCTGGGTGGGCATCCTTGGTTCGCTGCTTGCGGGAGCACTGTTGGGAACCATCAATGGGTTCCTGGTTTCCTACGTGAAGATGCAACCGATGATCGCCACGTTGGCCATGATGATGGTGGCCTGGGGTACCGCGCTGGTGCTCGCAGATGGGCGCACCATCTCTCTGCGAAGCGTCGACGGCTATGCCCAGATCGCAGTGGGCGAGTTGATCCCCGGTCTCCCGAATGCCGTGCTGATCTTTGTGGGACTGGCCATCGTCGCCGGCATCCTCATGAACAAGACCGCGGTGGGGCGTTACTCGCTCGCGATCGGCTCCAATGAAGAGGCCACCCGGATCTCCGGTGTCAACACTCGCCGGTGGAAGATGCTCGCCTACATCATCGGCGGTACCTTCACTGGCATCTCCGGCATCCTGATGTCCTCGCGGCTCTCTGCCGCCCAGCCCACCCTTGGTCAGGGCTACGAGATGTACGCCATCGCCGCCGCCGTCATCGGCGGCACCTCCCTTCGCGGGGGTCGCGCTTCCATCTTCGGCGCCGTGATTGGCGCCGTCACGATCCAGACCATCTTCAACGGCCTGACCGTGATGGGCGTGCAGGACCAGTGGCAGAAGGTGGTTCTGGGTTCCGTGGTGCTTCTGGCGGTCTTCGTCGACATTGTTCGCCGCGGCGGCAAGGAGGAGTGATCCTCCCCATCTTTCATCGACTACAACACAACACACGCAATCAATCATCCCCAATCACAAGGAGACAACCCGTGAAGAAACTTATTGCAACAACTGCGGCCGCCATTCTGGCTGTCAGCGGACTGGCCGCCTGCAGCGATGAGGGCGGCGACTCCGGCGGCGGCGACGCATCCGGTGGCCGAGTCACACTCATTGGCAAGGCAAACGCATCTGAGTACTGGAGCAAAGTCAAGGAAGGCTCCATGGCGGCAGGCGACGAGCTCGGCGTCGAGGTGGTCTTCAATGGTCCCGACACCGAGTCCGAAGGGGACAAGCAGCTGAACCAGCTGCGCTCCGCCATCAATGATCAGCCGATCGGCATCGGATTCGCGCCCCAGGATGGTGCTCAGGACGGCGCGCCGCGGCTGCTTGAGGACGCGGACGCCGCAGGAATTCCCGTCATCATCTATGACACCCCCATGAAGGACCCCACCGACATTCCCCTCACCACCATCGCATCCGACAATGCGGGCATGGGTGCTGAGGCTGCCGAGAAGATGAGTGAAGAACTGGGCGGCAGTGGAAAGGTGGCCATCATTGCCCACGGTGAAGTTGGCACGGCCGGTGAGCGCCGGGACGGTTTCCGTGACTGGATCTCAGAGAACGCCCCGGACATGGAGGTGGTCGACGTTCAAAACGGAGAATCCGACCCAGCGAAGTCGCGTGACAAGGCACAGGGCATCCTGCAGGCACACCCAGACTTGGCGGGCTTCTTCGGCACCGATGATGACTCCGTCATCGCCATCGCCGACGAGGTGGCCGCGAAGGAGTCGGACACCACCGTGATTGGCATTGATGCCTCTCCCGACGTTCTGACACTTCTGGAGGACAACAGCATCTTCGGTGTCGTGCTTCAGAACCCCTTCGGGATGGGATACAGAACAGTGGAGATGCTTGTCGAAGCCAATGATGGAACCATGCCGGAAAGTGACAAAATTGTGTCCGACTCCGTCTGGGTCACACCCGAGAACATGAACGACGAGGAAGTCCAGGCAATCCTCTAGCCGCTCTTGGCGGAACGCGCGTAGAAGAGTCTGCACCAGTGTTCCCGCGGTCGGGCTGGTTGATCCAGCCTCACCGCGGGAACGCTTGTGTCCAACCACGCGTCCCTGGAAGAGAACATGGCTCTCCAGTGCAAACAGCCTGAACGGCCAGGTAGATGACCTGGCCGTTGGTATTGGCTTGCCCTCAGAGAGTGCCGCGCAGCGAGAAGAGCGGGCTTCACCCGGGCCAGCAGCTGTGTGCCGGAGTGCCCTACTGAATCTCAGACACCTTGACCGGCCGGCGCTCGTCGCGCGACTTGTTGCAGGCCAGAGCGATCTTGAGTGCGGCAACGGCATCGTGTGCCGTGCACGCACTGGGCAGCCCGGCCATCGTGTTGCGCAGGAAATGGTCGAGCTCACGCTCGTAGCAGGGCAGGAAGCGGGCAATGAAGTCATCCCACGGAGCCTCCGGCGGGAACTCGACGCCGTCCTCCATCGAGCGGAATGGCACCTTGTTGTCAAGCCCCACGTTTGCGGAGCCCTCCGTGCCCATCAGGTCCAGACGCACTTCGTATCCCTGGCCGTTGTAGCGGGAGGAGTGGACGCTTCCCACGGTGCCGTCGTCGCACGTCAGGACAGCCACGGAATCGGAGAAATCGTTGTTCTCTGCGAAGGCCTTCGAGCCGCGCGCAGACCCGGTGGCATACACCTCCACCACTTCACGCCCGGTCACCCAGCGCAGGATGTCGAAGTCATGGACATTGCAGTCCAGGAAGACGCCGCCGGAGCCGGGGATGAACTGGTCGGCTGGGGGCTGCGGATCGCAGGTCAGGGCATGGAAGCGACGCAATTCGCCGAGCCCTCCGGAATGCAGCAGGTCCCGGGCACGTGTGTAGCCCACGTCGAAACGACGATGAAAACCGATGTGATGTGGCACGTTGGATTCCATCAGAGCCCGCTGGGCCTTGAGGGCCTGGGCAAGATCAAGTGCGATCGGCTTCTCGCAGTACGTTGGAAGGCCGATCTGGGACGCGGTGATGAGAAGATCGGCGTGCGTATCCGTGCCCGTGGCAATGATGAGACCGTCCAGCGACAGCGGATTGTCCGGGTCCAGCACTGCTTCCACGGGTGCGCTTTCGCATTCCAGTTGCACTGCAACCTGCGCTGCGCGGTGAGGGTCCACGTCCGCGAGGACTAGCCGCTCCACCAATGAATGGGCGGCCAGGATGCTGGCATGCATGATGCCAATGCGGCCAACGCCGAGGAGTGCCACTACGTGTGGCTGGACGGGGATGTTCATGAGGGCCCTTCGCAAAGCTCGATGTCCTCGAACCGTACTGAGCGGTCATTTGTACTGTCAAGCAGGCGCGCGATAGCACTGTTGATACGGTGAGGCCACTTGCTAAGGGAGTGGATTCTCCTCTATTGTATATACAAATACAGAAAAATGTCCGGGACGCCGCGGAGCAGCGGTGCAGTGCGACCCACTCAAGCAGCGCGGGACGTGTGACCAAGAATCCGGATCACATACGACAGGAAGGCGCAGACGACATGACGACAACCATCAGCCACTGGATTGACGGGGCCCCCCACGAAGGAACGCCAACACACAGGATCGATGTGGAGGATCCGGCCACGGGCAAGGTGCAGGCGGAACTCCTCGCTGCCAGCCAGGCGGATGTGGATCATGCCGTGGACGTGGCGCGCAAGGCCCAGAAGGGGTGGGCGAAGACGTCGTTGGCGAAGCGGACCGCGATCATGTTCAAGATGCGTGAGTTGGTGCTTCAGCACTCGGACGAGCTCGCCAAGGCGATCGTCTCGGAGCATGGCAAGGACTACAACGACGCCATTGGTGAGATCCAGCGCGGACGCGAAACCCTCGACTTTGCATGCGGGATCGGTGCGGCGCTCAAGGGGGATTACTCCTTTGATGTCTCCAGCGGTGTCGACATCCACAGCATTCGCCAACCTGTTGGTGTGGTCGCCGGCGTGTGTCCTTTCAACTTTCCCGTCATGGTGCCGATGTGGATGCATCCCGTGGCCATCGCCACCGGAAACGCGTTCATCCTGAAGCCAGCCACCCCAACTCCTACGGCGTCGCTGCTGGTGGCGAAGCTGTACAAGGAGGCGGGACTTCCTGATGGTGTGTTCAACGTCGTGGCCGGTGATGTGGAGGTGGTCACTGCTTTGATCGAGCATCCCGGCGTCGATGCCATCTCCTTCGTCGGTTCCACCCCCGTTGCGCGTATCGTGCAGGAGAAGGGCATTGCCAACGGCAAGCGCGTCCAGGCGCTCGGTGGCGCGAACAACCACGCCATCGTGATGCCGGACTGCGACCTTGAATTCGCAGCCCAGCACATCTCCGCCGCAGCCTTCGGTGCCGCGGGTGAGCGTTGCATGGCGTTGCCTGTTGTTGTTGCGGTGGGCGGCGCCGGGCCCAAGCTCGCCGAGCTTGTCAAGGAGCACGCCGTCAACATCAAGGTGGGCAACGGTCTCGACGAGGGTGTGCAGATGGGGCCGGTCATCTCCAGTGCGGCCAAGGAGCGCATCGTCGGCCTGATCGACGACGCGGAGCAGCGCGGTGCCACTGTCGTCATGGACGGGCGTGAGCTGAAGGTTGATGGGCATGAGGACGGCTTCTGGGTGGGCCCGACGGTGCTGGACGATGTTCCGCTGGAAGCGCCCGCCTACAATCAGGAGATTTTTGGGCCGGTTCTGACGATCGTGCATGCCGAGACCTACGCAGAGGCGATCAACATTGTCAACGCTTCGGAGTTCGGTAACGGTGCCGCCATCTTCACCAACGACGGCGGTATTGCACGTGCTTTCCAGCTCGACGTCGAGGCCGGCATGGTGGGGATCAACGTCCCCATCCCGACGCCGGTGGCGTTCTACTCCTTCGGCGGCTGGAAGGGATCGCTGATGGGCGACACCCACATCCATGGGCCCGAGGGTGTGAAGTTCTACACCCGGTTGAAGGCGATCACATCACGCTGGCCATCCGAATCTGGCGCCCACGAAGCGACCATGTCTTTCAAGCGCGAGGAGTGAAGCGGCATCTCGTGACGGCCAACCGGCAGGAGAGCTGACGATGACGACGCCATTCACACTCGCAGCGAGTGCGGAAATGCTCTTCACCGAGCTGCCTTTCGACGAGCGCCTGCGCCCCATCCACGCGATGGGCCTCGAGGCTGAGATGTGGGACTGGACCAGCAAAGACCTCGATGTCCTTGTTGCGACAGGCGTCCCGATCACGTCGATGACGGGCTACATCCGCGGCGAGCTCGTTGATCCCGACGGGGCGAAGGAGTTGATCCGCACCGCCGCCGCCTCACTGGAGGCGGCGGAGCGAATCAACTGCCCGCGACTCAATCTGCACGGCACTGGCTTGGACCCACACGGACTTCCCGTGCGGGCCAGGACAGTCGTGACGGGCGCTGACTGGCTGGCGGCCCTGCGGACGCTGGAGGTACTGGCCGACCTTGCGGAGGAGGCTGGCCGCGTCTTCACGTTGGAGAACCTCAACGTGCTGGTGGACCACCCCGGGACGCCGTTCGCTTCATCGAAGGACACCCTGGCGCTGGTGAGAGCTGTCGACCATCCACATCTGCGCCTCAACCTTGACCTGTACCACGCCCAGATCGGCGAGGGAAACCTCATAGAGCTGGTGCGTGAGGCCCTGCCGTGGATCGGCGAGATTCAGGTGGCCGACGTGCCCGGCCGCTGCGAGCCCGGCACAGGCGAGATCAACTATCCAGCCATTGCCTCGGCGCTGCGCGACTTGGGATACACGGGCACGGTTGCGCTGGAGGCCTTCGCCTCCTTTGATTCCAGACTGGCTCTTGAACGCTTCGTCGACGCCTTCAGTCTGCCTGCGGATGGTTCGGCCGGTTCACTCGTCGAGCGTGGAACGGCCTGAGTCCATACTGAGCAGTTTGCTGTGGTCCCTTCCGGGGCCACAACCAAGTTTCACGCAAAGCCTGGGCCGTGTGACCGAGGGTTACAAAGCATAGGAGCGAAGCTGTTATTGACAGCATGCTGTCAAGATGACAGTATGATGTCCATGACCGAATCGGTGTGCGTTGCCATCTACGACTCTTTTGCGGACTGGGAGCCCGGATACCTACTGGCAGAACTGCGCAGTGGAAGGTTCACGGGGAGCCCCTTCGACGTGATCGCAGTAGCCGCGACGTCCGATCCTGTCCTGACGATGGGTGGCTTGCGACTGCTACCTGACACCGTTGTCACCGCCGTCGACCCAGCCGTCCATGATCTGTTGATCCTTCCCGGGGCGGAGGTGTGGGAGAACGGAGGAGCTGATTTCACCGAACTCGCTTCACGATTTCTGGCGGCGGGAAAGCCCGTCGCGGCGATCTGCGGTGCCACGTTCGAACTGGCACGAGCCGGTCTGCTCGACGATCGACGACACACCAGCGCAGCTGCGGAGTACCTGGCTGCCACGGGATACGGCGGTGGAAAACTCTACGTCGATGAACGAGCAGTTATTGACGACGAAGGGCTACTGATCACCGCAGGACCCGACAGCCCCGTGCAGTTCGCCACGGCGACGCTAATGGCGCTTGGGCTGTTGACCGGTCCGGAATGTGAAGCGTACGAAGGCGTGTTCCACCGTGGCGATGGCGCGGCCTATCCGGCGTTGATGCAGGTGGCGGAAGCGCACCCATCGTGACTGCTCTCGGGATCCCCGCCCGAGAAGTATGGCCGCAACCCGAGATCCAGACGCCAGCGGGCGCCGCCCTGACGGACGTCATCCTCGCAACTTTTCGCCTGAACGGTCGGTTGATGGAAACCGCTCAGGGCCTAGCAGCCGAGGGCGGGTTGACGTCTGCGCGGTGGCAGGTGATCGGTGGCGTACTCGATGAACCGCGCACCGTTGCCGACGTCGCCCGCCTCATGGGCATGACCCGACAGGGAGTACAGCGCATTGCCAACCTTTTGGTGGACGAGGGTCTGGCGGAGTACCGCCCCAATCCCGCACACAAACGTGCAAGCCTTCTAGCTTGCACCGAAGCGGGCTACTGGGCGGTCCGACGCATCTCAGTCGCGCAACATCCCTGGGCCAACCAGTTGGGGGATGCGGTGGGTGTTGAAGAGCTCAGCGCAGCGCTGCAGACCATGGAGCGGCTCATCGAGTTGCTCGAAGCGGATCGATCCTGAAGATCCTCCAGGAGTGTCACCTTCGCCAGGGCACTGCTTCGTTCGGCCCGTCGGGAAGTGCCTCAGTCCAGACCAAGGGCCGATCGCAATCTGGCAGGGCTCATCGTACCCGGCTGGCCGTCGTCCTCTGGGAATGAGGCGAGCAGCTTGATCAGGTCGGGGCGACGGGTGGGGTCCTCCGCGCATTGGCGCGGGGTGTGGCCCCCAAGCGCCGGGATGGAATCGTCGAGCCAGGCCCGTTCGTGGTTCAGAACCATCTCCTGCAGCGCGGCCATCATGGCGGGATCCGAAGACGGGTCGAAAGGCTCATCACCGGACTCCGGGCTGAAACCTGACAGCTTCTGTAGGGACTGGAGGTCGCCAGCCGGCTCACGGGTTTCGCTGATCGTTGTCGCAGTCGGATTGAGCGCACCGATGACGGTGAGGACGCGTTCGAAGCGTTCCTCACTGTTGGCGTGAACGGTCAACTGGTCCCCTTTGAGTTCGATCTGTGCCCGGATCTTCTCCACGCCGCGGGAGGTGATGTGCTCAAACCACCTCAGGGTCTCCGCTGAAGCGGCCACGTCGCGGGTGTACTCGTCATCCAGTGCTTTCGCCAGCACCCCGGGGTCTGTGATCTGCAGCGTTGCGTCGCACATGACGGAGGCCTCGTGCTCGGTGTTCACCAGCACGGGCGGGGCGAAACGTCGCGAGAGGAAAGCCACGAGCTCCAACGGGTCCGGGTCACTGTCGAGCAGGGCAATGAGTTGATCGCGCTCGCCGATGGATACGGGTTCCAGACCACCGAAGATCTGCGTCGTCTCACCCACCGGCACAACCCGCGAGCAGTACAGCTCACCCGCCTTGACCTGGCGGCTGGCGGTTCGCTCCTGAATCATCTGGACGTCGCCGGTGCGGACGTCGCGCCATTCCATCGACTGTCCGGGCTTGACGATGAGGACCTCGCGCACCGAACGGTCGACCAGCAGCCACTGCTGGGCCAGCATCGCCTCATCAGCAGGCAACAGGGGGCCGCGCATCGTCAGGAATTCTGCGAATGCGCCGCCTTCGAACAACACCGCGTCGGCAACGAGGCCGTCCTGGACAGCCTGCGTCAGTGCGTTGGGACCCTTCAAGTATTGGGAGCGTTCCTCCGCGGTGGCGATGAGCAATGACACGAACGGGCCATCGAGCATATGCGATTCGGCCTTCTGGTACAGCCAACTTGCGCGTTCCTCCAGCGACAGTTGCTGACCGTGGAGGTGGCACTGTTTGTACTTGCGGCCCGAGCCACACCAGCAGGGCTGGTTCCGGCCGAGCGTTGGGCCAGTTGTGGGCTGGACACTTTCGAGGAGTCGCACGAGGGGATCACCATCAGGCGCTCCCGAACGGCGCAACAGCGACAAGCCTCGCACCGCATCGCCGCGGTCGCTGGCGTAGCGAGCAAGAGTTGTGAGCGTCAGCGGCCAGGAGTCGTCAAGCAACTCTGCCTCGCGGAATATCTGTTCGGCCTTCTCGACGTCACCGAGCGCCTCGCGGGCCTTGCCGCGCAACCACCGCAGCGCCGGGCGCGCGCTCCTCGGGGCGGGGCGCTCCGTGATCTCAGCGAACACCTCCAGAGCGAGGGCAGCACAATTCGCGCTCGGGCCCGTCTCAGTGAGGAACGCTTCCGCGACGATGGGTTCTGCCAGGAATGCCAGGATGTCGCGGAGATAGTCCGGATCGAGTTCCTCACCATCTTCTGTGGGCATCATCGTGGAGCGGGGCCGGTTGATCAGTTGTGTCGCGATCGATCGCAGGGTGGTGTCATCGGGGATTCCCGCATTCGCCAACTCGGCGTCGACCATCTCATGAATGTGCTCATGGATCTTCACGGCTGCCAGCAACGCCAACGCTTCATCGTCCCGCAGGTCATAGCGCGATGTGATCGTATGAAGCCGGCTGCTCGTCCGCCACGAGTCGAAACTGAATCCGCGCTTGGCGATCCAGTCGCCCGACTGCGGCAGCCCGCTTGCTTCCAGGAGCTCTCCCAGTGGTGCTGACGGTTCGCGGAGCAGGACGTCGTCCTCGGCACACACGCTCCACACCGCGACGCCCAGCATTTGGGGGCTGTCGAAGTGCTCTTCGAGCAGGTCTGACAATCGGGACCCGATGGGAGACTCCGTTGTCTCGGTGACCGCGATGAGCTCGAACCCGGCGTCGGTGACGCGGATCCCCACCACATCGCCAGCGTTGACGCCGAGTGCCGCAAAGTGTCCCGGCTCCAGCAGCCATCCGCCCTCGGGACCGAGTTCATCGACAGGCACTCCACGCTCGGCGAGTTCCTCGTCATCCGCCCCCGGCATTGCGTCGAAGATCGCTGATCCGTCGACGAGACTTTGATACGTCTCGTCTTCCGTCAGAAATGAAACAGGTGCGAGATCCGGTCCGAACTCGATCAGGTCGTGCTCCACTTCGACCTCGCTCAGCCGGTGTGTGAAAACCCGACCCTCGAGCAGAGCGGAGAGCAGGACCCACCGGCCATCCACCAAGGACATGATCAGTTCTTCAGTGTTCTCAAGAATGGTGGCCAACGAATCCTCGGGATAGCCGCCGAGATCGACGCGGTCAACAAGCAGCGCTTCCAGCAACTCCTCCTCCGACAACGGACCGCGTGACGAGAGGACTTGCCGGATGGCTGTTTCGATCGCTTCGTCAGAAGAAGTCATTATGCGGGCGACACTACCGGCGCCGATGTCTCTTCCGCGGCTCCATCGGTAAGGTCGAAGACGTTGCTCGACGGTCCAACGGAAGAACCACCGATATGTTGATTGCTGCCCCCGCTTCTGTTGATGACGTGTTCGAAGCTTTTCGTGCAGCCCCGTCGAACTCGGAGCTTGGCACCAGGTTCGAGCAGTTGATGGTGGACTTTTTGCCCTGGACCCAGTGCTGTCCAAGCAGTACGACGACGTGTGTTGCTGGATCGATTGGGCTCATCGCGATTCCACGGTGGACACCGGCATCGACCTGGTGGCCCACGACCGGATCAACGACTCCTGGACCGCCATCCAGTGCGAGTTCTGCGAGCCGGACCACTACCTGCAGAAATCAGACATCGATTCGTTCTTTACCGCCTCTGGCGAAACCTACGACGGTGTGGGTCTCGCCAACAAAGTGATCATCTCCACCACCGACAAGTGGTCCAGCCACGCCGAGAATGCCTTGTCCGATCAGGTAATCCCGGTGCAGCGCATCGGAGTGGCGGAGATCAGCGCACCCCCCATCGACTGGGCCTTCGCTCTGCCGGGCACGCTGGACATTCAGCTGAAGCCCGCGAGTAGGTTCTCCACCCGTCCGCATCAGGATGAGGGCCATCAGCAGAATCCTGCACGGCTTCGAGACCCATGGCCGGGGCCGGTGGATCTCGGCGTGCGGGACGGGCAAGACGTTCACGTCGCTCAAGCTTGCGGAGCAAATGGCCAAAGCCAACGCAGGCTCGCTGCGAGTGTTGTGCCTGGCGCCGTCGATCCAGTTGGTGGCCCAGACGCTGCGGGAGTGGATCGCCCAGACGGAGATGGATCTCCGACCCTTTGTGGTGTGCTCGGACACCAAGGCCTCCCGCACGGCCGAGGACATCTCTCCCCATGACCTTCCTCTACCCGCCACCACGGACCCCGTCGAGCTGCATGATCGGCTCTCGGAGGGCCGACGCGCATCAGGGCTTTCCGTGGTGTTCAGTACGTACCAGTCCATCGACGTGGCGGCGAAGGCACAGCAGCTCGGGCTGCCGGACTTCGATCTCATCCTGTGTGACGAGGCCCATCGCACCACAAACGTCACCCTGGCCGGTTCGGATGAGTCCGCCTTCGTCCGGATGCATGACAACAGCTTCCTTCCAGATCTTCACGTCACGGGTGCAGGGAGCAACGGCAGTTCTATCCGCGGTGGACCTACGAACAGGGACCGAAGCGTGCCGAGGCTGAGACGCTGTTCGATGAGACCGGCGAACTGGTGGATGGCTACCGCCGCGTCGACAACATCACAGATCTTGCGCTGTGCACGTATCGCGACGCGTTCGGGGCGAGCGTCACCAAGGACGACATCTTCACCTAGATGTTCTGTCCTGAGAGGTTAGGCACACGGGTTGCTGGTGCAGCGCCTTTGAGTGATGTGTGTCCTCGGTGGTGATTGTAGTGATGCAGCCAGTCGGCGAAAGCCGCGACTCGTTCGGTCTCGCTGGCGGAGGGCCGGGCGTAGGCCCATTCCTCGAGCAGGGTGCGGTTGAACCGCTCGACCTTGCCGTTGGTTTGCGGCCGGTAGGGCCGGGTCCGTTTGTGGGTGATGTCTGGGCCCAGCGCCTTGGCGAAGGCGTGTGAACGGTAGCAGGACCCGTTATCGGTCAATACCCGAGACACGGTGATCCCGACAGAGTTGAACCACGTATTGGCTCTGCGCCAGAACCCGGCGGCGGTGTCCTTCTTCTCGTCGGCCAGGATCTCGGTGTAGGCCAGACGGGAGTGGTCATCGACGGCATTGTGGAGGAACCCATATCCGGGTTTGGAGCCCTTCTTGATCCGGACCCCGGCAGAGCGGCCGTGGGCGCGCCACCCACCACCATCAGGGATACGGCCCAGTTTCTTGATGTCAACATGGACCAAGTCGCCGGGGGCGGCGTGTTCATAGCGCCGTTTCTGCGCCCGAGAGGTTTTGATCCGACATCCGGTGGCCGGATCGGTCCACTTCAGGGGCGGGCACTGGTAGCGGGTCAACACCTTGTGGACAGTGGAGGGGTTGACACCGAGGTGGTAGCCGATCCGTGCCGGGCCCCAGCGGTGGGTGACGCGCAATCCCACGATCCGATGCTCCCGCTTTCGCGACAGTTGCTGAGGGCAGTGTCGTGGACGCGACGTGCGATCCACCATCCCAGCCGGGCCGTGTTGGCGGTAGCGGCCGGCCCAGCGTCGGGCGGTGGTCACTGACACCCCGAAGCGTTCCGCGGCCCGTCGCAGCACCCAGCCGTCGTCGACGATGAGCGTGGCGAGTTTCAGGCGTCCCTTTTCGGTGAGGATGGCGTTACTGTGGGTCATTGAAGGTCTCCGTTGTGTGAGTTGGTTCTGTCGTAAGTCCCACACTTCACTCGGAGGCCTTCGCCTATGCCCAGTCGACCCGCCCGCCGTGACCAACCTCCATGGTCAGAACACCTAGATCTACGGCGTGCTGCACTCCACGCAGTACCGGAAACGCTTCGCCGCCGACCTGAAGAAGATGCAGCCCCGTATTGCGCTGGCTGCCAGTGCCGATGACTTCCATGCCTTCGTTGATGCCGGGAAGCGCCTCATAAACCTGCACATCAACTACAAATCCGTGGAGCCGTACCCGCTGGAGGAGCACGTCACACCGGCCGCCGACCTGGACGAGTACGAGCCGTTCCCCGTCGGCGCCAAGATGAGGCTCCCTAAAGCCAAGGGGGTGACCGACCGCACCACGATCCTCTACAACCCCCACGTCACCCTTCGGGGCATCCCGGAGGAGGCTTTCCGCTACCAACTGGGGCCGCGCTCGGCCATCGAATGGATCGATGACCGCTACTGGATCCGCACGGACAAGGCATCGGGCATCGTCAACGACCCCAACGAGTGGTCCCGCGAGCACCACGACCCCCGCTACATTTTTGACCTCATTAAGAGGGTCACCACCGTTTCCGTGGAGACCATGAGGACCGTCGACGCCCTCCCGCACTTCCCGTTCGAGGACCAACGTGTCTGACGGTTTCGATACGGTCCCTTCATGGCCAAAATGACAACCGGGAACGATTCGCGATGCTGTGACCCCTCGCTTGCGCCGTTGACTTGGCGTGACTATGTAGATGCACTCCACCCGGCCGTTGTTTCGGTCGACGCGTGGTTTGCAACCCTTTCGCGTTTCGCCCGGCTGCATGAGGAAGGCGAGATCGATGACCTCATGGAGGCGGCCGAAGCTGGGCTGCTGGAGGACTCCGGTGATCATCGAACTGCAATCAAGCCCATCCGGCGCAACCCCGAGATCTTTGAACTCCGGCGTACGGCTCTGTCCAAGAAGCTCAGGTTCTATCACGGTGAACCGAAGGAGCTACCCCGTCACCTCGTGAAGGTCCACAGGCACATCAAGCTGGATGAAGCCGCACAGGAGGCGGAGATTCTTCACGCCGCTGAGCGATATGACAGCGGTCGAGAAACTCTGTGGCGCGATTAATCACACCGAACGATGCACCCAACGACCGAAACTCTGACGGAACTGGAAATGGGCCAGCAGTTTGGACACGATTGCACAACCTGGAGGTTGTGAAGCTACTATGTGGAAATGAGCACCGCGTGTGACCTGTCCTCACAAACTTTCAGTGCCCGGTTGGTCAGGGCTCGTGCCAAGGTTCTGGCCCGGGAGGATCGGGAGATGAAGTCCGATCTGATCCGTTTGCGGCGAGAACATGGTCTTACCCAGAAAGACGTTGCCGAGGCTTTGGGCGTGACTCAGCAAGCCATCAACAAGCTGGAGCGCTACGACTCCGACCCGAAGTTCTCCACCGTCCGTCGCTACGCCAACGCCGTGGGGGCTCTCGTCGAGCACCGGGTCGCGCCCGATCTTGGTCAGTCCGTCGGGTTGGCTGCGCCGCCTCAGTGGGACTCCGTCAGTACGACGTCCAAGGTGGTGTCCATGGTCGGGCGCAGGAAATTCCCTACGGGTCGAGAACCTTGGTCCGAAAGCTCCGCGTCCCAGCAAAGTCTCGCGGGCTGAGTTCGAGACGACATGACCAACGAACGAAGTACGGCGGAGACAGCCGAAATCATAGAGATCATCGAGCACTCCGCCTTGGTCGACATGGACTTCTACGAAGTCTCTGCTCGACGACACGATGCCGTCCGTGAAGACGTTGAGGACGCTCAGCTCACGATTCATGTGCAACAACGAGTGACCGACACCAATTTCGGTGTTCGCGTGACCGCATCGATGGTCTCACCGCAGGGGGAGGCTACGGCCTCGGTGGCTGGAGAGTATGAGTTGTTGGATGGCATCTCACCGTCGCGTCGCGCCCTGCAACTCTTTGCTGATGAAGTGGGTGTCATGACCGTTTTCCCATATGTGAGGGAAGCAATCGCCACCGCAACTGCCAAGGTCTTTGGCGAGCCTGTCCACCTACCGCTGATCCAGAGGGGTGAGGTTGTCGTCAGCAAGGACGACAACTGACCTGCCGACTTGGCGGCTCGCATCTCCCCATCTCGGGAGCTGTAGGGTTTCGCTCATGGCGATTCTTGACCTCCAGCGATCCACCAACCCCACCTCGGATGAGCAGCGGGCCGCAGCGCTCGCCGATCCGGGCTTTGGCCGGTACTACACGGACCACATGGTGCTCGCCAATTACACCGAGGGCCGAGGCTGGGAGAATCCGCGAATCGTTCCCACAGCGAACTTCAGCCTTCATCCCGCTGCGTCCGTCCTCCACTACGGACAAGAGATCTTCGAGGGCCTCAAGGCTTATCGCCACGACGACCGTTCCGTCTGGCTGTTCCGGCCGGAACGCAACGCCATGCGCTTCGTCGGCTCTGCCCTGCGCCTCCAGATGGCGCCGCTACCGGAGGAGATTTTCCTCGCCTCAATCATGGAACTCGTGGACCTGGAACGCGCCTGGGTTCCGGAGAACACGGGTGAGCAGAGTCTCTACATCAGACCCTTCCAGATTGCTGATGAGCCCTACCTGGGTGTCCGCGAGGCCCACAAGTACCTGTACGCCGTCCTGACCACCCCGGCCGGTGCCTATTACCCCGATCCGGTGAAGCTGTGGATCACCCCCAACTACACCCGGGCTGCGAAGGGTGGCACAGGCACCGCCAAGTGCGGTGGCAACTACGCTGCCAGCCTCGCAGCTGCCGCGGAGGCGCAGGATCACGGGTGCGGGCAGGTGCTCTACACCGACGGTGCTGAGCACAAGTGGCTCGAAGAGTGCGGCACGATGAATTTCATGATGATCACGCGCGACGATGAACTACTCACTCCCGCGCTCGGCACCATCCTGGAGGGCGTCACCCGTGATTCGATTCTGACGTTGGCCCCGGAGCATGGCCTGACGCCCATTCAGCGGCCCATCTCCATCGACGAACTCCGCGACGGACTGGACAGCGGCTACATCACCGAGGCCTTCGCCTGCGGCACCGCGGCTGTCATCACACCGATTGTCGGTTTCAACTCACCCGAGCGGGGCGAGGAGGCCGTGGGCGATGGCCAGCCGGGTGCGCGCACGCAACTGCTGCGCCAGCACCTTCTGGACATTCAGTACGGGCGCGTTGCGGACCGTCATGGATGGCTGCGTCGCGTCGGCTGATACTCAGCTCTCGGCCAGTACGTCCTTCATCTCCTCCGGACCCCACGTGATGAGCTGCGCCTGGGGACCGGCTTCGAAGAGCACGGCGTTGCCGTTGCCCACATACACCTTGCCACGGGTGGTCTCGGCATAGATCTCGTAGCCCGCCTCGTCCGCACTGCTCTCCACTTCGGCAATCACGGCGGCCGGGTCCTCCTCAGCCATCATGATTGATGCGGGCTTGGCTTCGGTGACCAAGGTGTCCGCGGGGATCGTGAGTCCGGAGGGAATCTCCATCTCCATTTCGTTGGCAGTGATGGTGTCGGTGGTGACGCCGTCGCCGTCGAATGTCTGCTCGGTGGCGGGGTCCTCGGGCGGATCGATGGGGAGCACCGAAGCCTCGGTCTCGACTGCCTCGGGTGGCATCGACTCTGACACGGAAGCCGACGGCTCGAGGGAATCCGGAGCCGGGGGTTGCTCCTCAGCGGGAGTGCCGCATGCTGAGAGGGAGAGGGCCAGCGCGGCGCCGGCGATCCAGGGAGTGATGCGCTGCAGAGCTTTCGACATGTGCCCATCGTAGGCGCTCGCGCCGCACTACGTTGGGGCTCGTGATGCGAGCGATCATCGGGACCCTGGGATATGTGCGGCGTGGCGACGAAGTGCTGCTCGTCCACCGGCAACGCGAGGGTGACGACCACGAGGGCAAGTACAACGGTCTGGGCGGCAAGCTGGAGGTGGGGGAGGACGCCGTCGCGTGTATGAAGCGGGAACTCCTCGAGGAATCGGGGCTGGTGGCCACGACACTAACTTTGCGGGGCACCATCGCATGGCCCGGTTTCGGCTCGGACGGCTCCGACTGGTTTGGTCTGGTCTTCATCATCGACGGTTTCGACGGTGAGCCGCCTGAGCGTAACGAGGATGGTCCGCTGCGATGGGTACCCATTCGTGACATCAACACCCTGCCAATGTGGGAGGGCGACCGCCACTTTCTGCCGTTGGTCTTCGACGCCGATCCGCGGCAGTTCCACGCGGTCCTGCCCTACAAGGATGGCGCACTCGTGGCCGACGGCGTTGTCGTCACACGTCTGTAGGAACCCTCACCAGCTGTTTTCAGGGCCACCTCAGGGTGGTGTGCCCTTGTGGGTGGACGTAGCGGGCGCCACACTGGGTAGTAGAAACGGACCCACCAGTATACGAAACCGCAGGAGGATTCATGACTGAACAGAACCACGACAGCAATATCAACGAGAGCACCATCAACGAAAGTCCCGAGGACAAGAAGGCATCCGATGAGGCAGCAGCGGACGCCCAAGCGCCAACCGAAGACCTGGAGAGCGCGCCAGACGCGGACCGGTTGAGTGCGGAGAAGCTCGCGGAGACTGCACGCAAGGTGGCCACCGAAACCGCCTATGCGGCCGCAGGCTTCGCCGGCCTGGTGGGGGAGAAGGCGAAGGCCTTCTACGAAGAGCAGAGGAAGCAGTACGCGGACGCCCATCCGGAAGAGGACGCGCCCAAGGCCAAGGCTTTCCTGGACCAGCTCTCCGAGCAGTTGAACAAGTTCGCCGAAGACCTGACCCGAAGCTACAAGGACATGGCTGAGAGGGGCAGGGACGTCGTTCAGGGGACTGCATCCAAGGCCAAGCGAGAGCAGGCCGACGGCACCGAAGCTGACTCCGCATCGTCCAGCTCTGCCAATGACGATGGGTCATCCGGAGGGGATGACAGCGCCCCACTCTCCGGTGATCTCGCCGATGACCTGTCGGAGAAGACCCGCGGTGACAATGATCCGCTCATCGACCCGCCCAAGCAGGACGGCATCCTGTAGGTCTCGCACCGCGAGTAGAATCAAAGAGCGCCGGGCCTGTGTGGCCCGGCGCTCGTTCATGTGGCAGGTGTTCACACCCGAGCCGGAACCCGGGATGTGGAGCGTGGAATGTGGTTTGTTTCCCAGCACCGAGCCAGGCTCAGGCCTTCGGCTCGTCCTCCTCCGGGCTGTCCAGTGGCTGATCGTGCCACACCACGATGGACCACGCGTCGAGATGCGCGCTGTTCGCGACGATCTCCCCCTGGCCCTCCGGCCAGAAATTGTGCTGGGGCTCTGCCCAGGCGTGGGTGTCGATGAGCCGACGCCAGACCCGGTTGCGCTCCGAGAGCGGAACGCGGAAGTCCACCGGCGAATCAGACATGTTCACCATCATCCAGAAATTGTCGCCATTGCTGTTGATGAAAATGGAAATGGCGCGGTCGCCCTCCGCCGGATGAGCGGTGAGCGTTGGCGAGTGGTACAGGTAGGAGACATCCTTGTTGTCGGCCACGAGATCGCCGTACTGCTTCTGCTGCAGAGATTCATGACGCTGACGCAGGTTCGCAATGAACGTGGCGAAGCGGAAGAGCCCGTTGACGTGGTCGTCGGTGTCGAACTTTCCGAGATTGTCGTGGTAGAACGCCTCGACACCGTCCGCCACTGGCACCGCATGGGGGGTGTTCGTGGGGATCATCTCGTAGTTGTTGCGCATGGCGATGCTGTTCAGCGCCCACGGATTGTTGTTGCCGTTCTGCGTGCGGCCGAACTCGTCGCCCGCCACCACCATGGGCACACCCCGGGAGAAGAACAACGTGGTCCAGAAGTTGCGGATGCGCTGGCGACGGAGCACCTGATCGCCGCGGGAATCCCAGGACTCGTTGTCGTCGCTGCCGCCGTCCGAGGGTCCGAACGGGTAGGGCTGATGGTTGTTCTTCTCCTGGTAGCTCACCAGGTCCGCCATGTTGAAGCCGTCATGGGCGTCAATGAAGTTGATGGTGCTCTGCGGTCCGCCCGTTTCGGCGAAGTGGCGATGGTCACCATTCATCATGTCCAGGAAGGCACTGGTGTTGCCGTCGCCCTTGAGGAACTTGCGGACGGTGTCGCGGTAGCGCCCGTTCCATTCCGCCCAGCCGGCGGGGAAGTTACCCACCTCGTAGCCCCACATGTCCCAGGCTTCGGCGATGACCTCGATGCGCTCCTGCTCGGCGAACGCGGCGATGTCCAGCAGCAATGGATGCTGGCTGAAGAAACGCTTCTGCTTCTCCCAGTCGTCGGGTTCGGCCTCGGCCGGGAGTCGCCCCAGAACGGTGGCGAGATCGAAGCGGAACCCGTCCACACCCATCTGCCGGGTCCAGTAGGCCAAGGAATCCTTGACCAGTGATCGTGCGGCCTCGGAGGAGTAGTTGAGCTGGTTAGAGGTGCCGGTGGCACCGTCGACCATCGCGTGGTCCTTGGTCATGACGTAGTAGTCAGCCGTCGCAAGCCCACCCAGGTTGGTGAAGCCGGTGGTGGCCACATCATTCGCCCAGTTCCCACCCTCGGCGGTGTGGTTGTACACCACGTCGAGATAGATCTCCAGGCCCACCGCATGGAACGCGTTGACCATTTCCTTGAACTCCCGCGTCGGGCCGCCGAGACTCTTGTCCGAGGAGTACTGGCGGTTGGGGGAGAAAAAGGACAACGTCATGTAGCCCCACGCATTGGTGAAGCCGTCCTCACCGCTCTCTGAATTGTTGGTCTCGTGAACCGGCAGGAGCTCAAGGGCCGTGAACCCGAGGGCTTTGAGGTACGGCGCCATCATGCCGACGCCCTTGAACGTCCCCATGAATTCTTCCGGTATGTCCACCACATCTTCGAAACCGGGCTCCTCGCCCAGAAGCTGCTGGAGACGCATCACGGAGGGATGTCCGCAGAGCTGTTCCACCTGCGCCTCGTAGATCGACGAGCGCTCGCCGGGGATGCGGGGTTTCGGCAGCAAAGCAGTGGTGTCAGAGATGATGACGCCCTTGGGGACGTAGGGAGCGGTGTCCACGTCGCGTCGCGGCTGCCCATCGTAGTCATCGTCGCCGGTACCGAAACAGCCATTGTCGACGCCCTGATCGCGGATGGCGTCGGAGTACATCGTGTGGGTGATCTCGACGGCGTAGGGGTCGAAGACCACCTTGTTGGGATTGAAGCGGTTGCCCTTCTTGTCCCGGTCCGAGATGTAGCCGACGCCGGATCCCGGTTTCCATGACACCCTGTACGGCCAGTTCCTGCCCCAGGCACGGTAGGCATACATGGTGCCGATGAGGACGCCGGCGATCTTGGCGCGCCAGACGCCGTCGGGCCCCTTGGCGGGAAGGAAGGTCGCTCCGGCATCGGCCCCCACTGCCTCGTCGTAGAACTCCAGCTGCACACGTGTGGCAGCGGGGGCATGCACGGCGAAAGTCACGCCGTCGGATCGTACGTGAGCACCAAGGGGCCAGTCGGCATCAGCCCACGTGTCCTGTTCCGTGGGCTCCATCAAACTAAAGGTCATGGGCGAATCCTGTCAGGTCATTTCAAATTCCGCGCATCGGCAGGCACTGGGACCGTTGGCGCGAGTGGATATTGTGGCCCATGTGACTGCTCAAAAACGCCTCCTGATGGTACATGCCCACCCCGATGATGAGTCGAGCCAGTCCTCGGCCACGCTGTCTCGCTACGTCGCCTCTGGTGCCCAGGTGACGCTCGTCACCTGCACGCTGGGTGAACGTGGAGAGATCCTCGTGCCGGACTGGACCCACTTCTCGCCCGCTGAACTGGGTGCACACCGCATTGAGGAACTCGCCGCTGCGCTGGGAATCATGGGCGTCACGGATCATGTGTGGCTCGGCGGGCCCGGCACCTACCACGACACGGGTATGAGCACCGACGCTGAAGGTCGCGTGATCCCGCCCGAAGACGCCCCGGACGGCGCATTCTGGAATGCAGACCTCTTGGAGGCCACGAATCACTTGGTGGAGGTGATCCGTTCGCGCCGGCCGCAAGTTCTCAGCACGTATGACCCCAACGGTAACTACGGGCATCCCGATCATATTCAGGCGCATCGCGTCACCATGTACGCGGCGCAATTGGCGGCGGTGGGTGCCCATCGGGGGGATCTGGGGGCGCCTTGGCAGGTGTCGCGGATCGTGTGGAACACCATCAACCCCGAGATGTGGGAAGAGGCGGCCCGGCTGGCGAAGGAAGAGGGAGTGGACCTCTTCGGCGATCGCTCACAGGAGCCCGACATCAACCGCCCCAGCCTCGCAGAAGTGGCCGCAGTGGTGCCGTACGGCGATTTTCTGCAGCAGAGCACCGACGCACTTCTGGCACACCGCAGTCAGGTGGATCCTGAGCAGGACTTCTGGCGCTTCTACACGATGATGCGCAGGATTCCCTCTGCAGGCGAGGCCTATCTCTGGGCTGGCGGTCAGCCATTCCCAGACAGCGACACGAGAGCCGACGACCTTTTCGCAGGCCTGAACCTGTCGGACTGAGCGTCGTACGGGCCCGGTGCTGTCTGATCGCGAACATTGCGCGACAGGACACGCCGCGTCGAGTGATTGCCGGAACACTGCCTGGCCGGACACGCCGCATGGAGTGGTCTCCGAGGTTGCATACGGCTTGGTGAGCTGTGATTGCGGTGTGTCGGGTCGCCGTGGGGTCGAGTGCCCAGTCGGTGCGCCATTGTGAGGGCAACGAAAAGTGCACTTCGGACACCGCGGTCGCTCAGCGTCGAAGACTCCTGAGGAGGACACTCGCTGCGAGGAGGCCGACGGCGCCCGCCGTGTAGAACGCCGAGCGGACCCACGTGTTCGAGGGCAGATCCCTGGCGGCTTCCCGGACTGCGTCGTCGAAACTCAGCAGTCCACCGGGGGGGCGTGGAATGTAGTCATCGATGTCGCGCTCCAGTACGACGGTGTCGTGCAGCAGGCTCCCCACCAGTGGCTTGGCCATCTGGGTGTCGATGTCGGTGACCAGTCCCACCCAGTGGGCCGCCAGGCCGGGCGTGGTGACGGGAGCGGTGAACATTGGGCCGGAACGGAACCCCAGCGCCTCGCCGTAGCGATCCATCATTCCGGCGTAGGTCAGGACATCGGGCCCGCCGATGTCGAACGTGCGGTTGACATCCGGGGGAAGCTCCGCCGCGGCCACCAAGTAGTAGAGGACGTCGCGCGCTGCGATGGGTTGGATGCGGTTGTTGATCCACTTGGGTGCAATGCCGGCGGGCAGACGCTCCGCGAGCTGCTTCAGCATGGTGAAGGAGATGGAGCCGTTCCCCAGCACCACAGCGGCCTGCAGAACAGCGGTGGGGACCCCCGAGGCCATCAGCGTTTCACCCACTTCCACGCGGCTGGCCAGGTGTTCGGAGAGTTCCTCATCCGGGTGCAGACCACTGAGGTAGATCAGGCGTTGAACTCCTGCGGTTTTCGCCGCGTTGGCAAACACCTCAGCCATTTGGGCGTCCCGCTCGGCGAAGTCTTCTCCGGAACCCATGGAATGCAGCAGGTACCACGCGACGTCGGCGCCCTCCATGGCGCGTGTCACATCCTCCGAGTTCGTTGCATCTCCTGCAATGGCTTCCACTCGGTCGTGCCAGGCGTGGGCCTTGAGCTTCTCGGGGCTGCGCGAAAGTGTGCGGACGTTCCAGCCGTCGTCGAGCAGTTTCTCCACGACGAGGCCTCCGACGTAGCCGGTTGCTCCGGTTACGAGTGCAGTGCGGTTGGTCATAGAAGAGCCTTCCAGAAGTTGAGTGCGGGTTGCAGTAGGTAGAGCATGCCCAGTGACCAGGTCAGGTGGGCGATGATGGGGGCCAGAAGTGCGCCGGTTCTTTGGCGGAGCCATTCGGCAAGGAGTCCCATGCTGGCAGCGGCGAGCGCCAACAACGGAATGCCCGATGCGGCGGTCACGATGGTGTAGATGAGGGTGGTGCCGACGAGTCGCCGGGTGCGTGTGCCCCCCAGCGACTCATGAAGAGCGCCCCGGAAGAAGATCTCCTCGGTGATGCCGTTGATGATGGTGATGAGCGTGACGATGGGAAGCGCTCCGAACTGCGCATGTTCCAACAATTCCTCCACTGGAGCAGCAAGGAAGTCGATACGCGCGACGGCGCCCGCACCAATCAGGAACACCACCAGAAGACCCAGGCCGATCAAAGCCCCCAGACCCAGATCCCGCCAGAGTCGACCCTCTTTGACACTGCCGAAAGTGCGGCTGCGGGCGGTCAGTACAGAGCCAACCACCCAGACGGCAGCAAGCGCAATGGTAAAGATGTAGAAACTGGCGTCGCCGGGTGCAGCTTGAACACCGAGGTAGAGCAGCACTGCACCCGTGACTCCGGTGGCTGCGGCGATGCCGCGGTTCCTCCGGGCGCCCGACTTGGTGACGACACCCTCGGTGGAAACACTCATGCGGGAGAGGCACTCCGACGGGCCTTGAGCCAGCGGATGAGCCAGAAGCCGAGCAGTACCGCAACAGCAACGAAGGCGGAGATGGCAACAGGCACTGATTCAGGGCCAACCGTGAGCCGGCCGATACCGATCCACAGAAGCCCCCAGGACAACGCCGCGGTGACGGTGATGCGGGGCCCGAGCACAAGGGTGAAGAGGACACCAAGGCCGATCGCCACGGCGATGACCACGACGGCGAGGACTTGATTGCCGAGAAATCCGAGATCCCACCCGGAATCGACAGCCGCTGAGGTGATGTTGGCGCACGTGGCTGCCGTCACCCACCCCAGATAGAGACCGAAGGTGCCACCGGTGATGATCCGCTCAGCTGTGCTGCTGGCGGGATGGCGCTGCAGGGCGAGGACAAGGAGACCGAGCACGACGGCCAGTGCCAGGATGACAATGACGCTGACCCAGATCCAGCCCACCTGGGTCACCAGCAGCCAAGTGGCATTCAGCACCATGGAAGCGGCTGCCAACCATCCAATGGCGCGGTGACGCTCTGAACTCTTGTTGCGCGGCAGCCACTGCCAGATCGTGTAGGCGAACAGACCGGCGTAGATGACGGACCAGATGGAGAAGGCGGGACCAGCGGGAGACAGCAGGGTGGCGGTGGAGGCAAGGGCGCCGCCCGAGGACTCCTCGACCCTGGTGCCGAGCACGCCGATCCCGAACAGCGTGCCGATGACGCAGAAGATTTCGCTCGCCGTCACGGTGATCTGACGGGCTACATCGTTGCGCTGCGTCACGCCGCTGTCTCTTTCCGTCGTCGAAGTACTCACACCATGAATACTACGTGGCGCACGGTCACCCACCGGGAGAAGAGGGGTGATCGACGCCCCGCGCTGCGAGTGGGAAGCGGGGATGGTTTGACCGAACTGATACCGAAAGCGACTCGTGCAAAACTCAAGGACCCACCCATACGGGTGAAATCCTGTGACCCTTGAGCCTCGTAACGTCGAGTTTGAGCTCACATGCTCACTATGTGCAGACCATACGAATTTGGAGGAGACAATGGCCTATCCAGACCAGTCACCAACCGGCGCCGGGGTGCCGAGCAACAATCCCCAGCAAGGCCGCCCCATGGGCGACAGCGCCGGAAACGTGACCTCAGGCAACGATTCCGACTCGAAGAAGGAAGCCGCGCAGCGCGTGGCCTCCGATGCCGGAGACCGGGCAAAGGATGTATCCGGCACGGCGAAAAAGGAAGCATCAGACGTTGCCGGTACCGCCAAAGAGGCTGGCGGCGACGTCGCTGACACAGCGCAGCACGAGGCAGGCAATGTTGCGCACGAGGCAGGCAAGCAAGGTCGTCGGGTTCTGGACGAGGGAATGTCAGAGCTGCAGTCCCAGGCCGGGGCAGGGCAACAGCGGTTGGCCGAAATGGCTCGTTCCTATGGGAGTGAGTTGCAGTCAATGACGCGCAATTCGGAGCAGTCCGGACCCATGACGGACCTGGCTGGCAGCGCCCAGCAGGTTTTCGACAACGCAGCCAACTGGTTGGAGCGCACCGAACCATCGGATGCGCTTGACTCCGTGCGTCGCTACGCCGCGCGCAATCCGTGGCAGTTCCTTGCCATCTCTGCGGGTGTCGGCTTCGTCGGTGCACGCGTCGTCCGCGGGCTCAAGAGCTCTCAGGATGACCAGGACCGCCGCTCATCCGTGGGATCGGGGACCGGCTACCGTCCCGAGCAGACGCGCTCCATCACTGGTGGCGCGGCGCCCGGCACAATGCCCCGTAGCGGCGGCTATGACGACGAGGGCTATGAGCGCTCCGTAGACACGGCGACCCCCGGCTATGGCAATGAGCCAGACGCTGGTCTTGCGCCAGGTGCGGGGATGCCCGGAGACCCGAAGCCCCAGGGCGGAACCCGAGGCTTCTGATGACAACGCAGTATCCGGAACATGGTTCGGGAGCACATGGTGTGGCTCCCGCAGACGTCGATGAGAGCTACCAGCGCTACAAGCAGGAGGATCGTTCCCTGGGGGACATCATTTCTGAGGTGATGGACAATGCGTCCACACTGGTCAAACAAGAGGTGGAACTCGCGAAGGCCGAGGCCAAACAGGCTGCATCCCGTGCAGGAAAGGGCGTCGGCATGTTCGTCGGCGCTGGAATCGCGGCATTCATGGCGCTGTTCGCTCTGACGCTCCTGCTGTGGTGGCTCTTCGCCATTCTGATTGGAAGCAGCGTCGACCCGGCGCTGGGCTGGAGCGGTCTGATCGTGACAGTCATCTGGCTGGTGGTGGCCGGGATCCTCGCCGCCCTCGGCAAGAGCGCCTTGGACAAGATCAAGGGGCTTCCCAAGACACAGGAAACCGTCAAGAAAATCCCGAACGCCGCGAAGGGCAACGAGGAGGAGAACCGATGAGCAATCCAGATGAGATTCGTCGAGACATTGAGCGAACTCGGGCAGAACTGAGCGAGAACGTCAACGCCCTTGGCGACAGCACAAGCCCCAGCAACATTGCCAAGGGCCAGGTGGACAAGGTCAAGGACAGTGCCACCAGTTTGAAGGAAAAGGTCTTCGGATCCCCCGACAACCCCTACGACGAAGGCATGGTTGGTGACGCCAAATCCCGTATGAGCGGTTCCGGGGGTAGCGCTTCGGACAAGATGTCTGACGCCCGCGATGCCGTCTCCGATGCTCCTGCGCAGCTGAAGTCACAGACGCGCGGCAATCCGATTGCCGCGGGGCTGATTGCCATGGGTGTCGGCGCACTGATCGGCGGGTTGATCCCTGCAAGCCAGAAGGAGAGCGAAGTCGCCCAGCAGCTCAAGGAAGCATCGGAGCCGCTTGTCGATCAGGCGAAGCAGGTGGCCAATGAGGCCAAGGACAATCTGCAGCCCGTTGTCCAGGACGCTGTAGGCTCCGTCAAGGACCAGGCGCAGGATTCCGGTGAGAACGTGAAGCAGGACGCTTCGCAGGCCAAGGATCATGTGGCCGGCAAGGCAAAGTCCTCTGCTGACAACGTGAAGGGCGATGCCCAGCACGCTGCGGAGAAGTCCAAGCAGGACGCTCAGCAGACCGCCAAGGACCAGAAGTCCGGCGGCAGCACGGACGGCCCCAGCACCTTCCACGGCTGAGGTACACACGAAAAAGTTTTCAGGGCCGCCCCACAGCTGTGGGGTGGCCCTGAATCTTTGTGCCCACAGGGGCGTCGGTGCAGAGGTGGATCGACGCGACGGCCTGGCTGATACCGGCTCGGTGTTCTCGCTCGGCTGACCCGAAACACCTCAACGAGGTTCTGCCACGCCTTGTATGAACCCGGTGCACAAACGCTCGCGGCGTGTTCGGACGGGGCGGAGTGACTTCTAGAAGGGCGGGTTGGTGAAGCGGCTGTAGTGGCCCTGGAAGAGGGCGTCCAGCTTGCCGGTTTCGCCGTTGCGGTGCTTGGGGATGTGGAAGGCCGCGAGTCCGCGTTCCTCGTCGGTGGGGTTCTGCGTGTACATCTCCGGGCGGTGGATCATGATGACGATGTCGGCGTCCTGCTCCAGCGAGCCGGACTCGCGTAGATCCGAGAGCTGCGGAACGCCATCCTTGCGTTGCTCGGTGTTACGGCTGAGCTGGCTCAGTGCGATCACCGGGATCTCGAGTTCCTTCGCCAGGAGCTTGATCTGACGCGAGAACTCGGAAACCTCCAACTGGCGGGACTCCACCTTCTTGCCGGAACTCATCAGCTGGATGTAATCGATGGCGATGAGCTGGAGGTCATGACGCTGTTTGAGGCGGCGTGCCTTCGCCCGGATCTCCATCATCGTGAGGTTGGGCGAGTCATCGATGAACAGTGGCTTCTTCTCCATCATCACGGACTTGTCCGTGATGCGTTGCCAGTCCGATTCATCCATCTTGCCGCCACGGATCTTGCTGAGATTGATGGATGCTTCCGCGCTCAACACCTTCATCACGATTTCCGTGCGACTCATTTCAAGGGAGAAGAATGCCGTACACAAATCGTGATGAAGCGCGGCGGAGCGGCAGACATCGAGCGCAAATGTGCTCTTGCCGACGCCGGGGCGAGCCGCCACGATGATCATCTGTCCGGCGTGAAGGCCATTGGTGATCCTGTCGAGGTCCACGAATCCGGTGGGTACGCCGGAGAGAGCGTCACCAGAATTGCTGATGGCCTCCATCTCGTCCCATGTGGGCTGGATGAGCTCGGCCAGGGACTTGTAGTCCTCCGAGGACTTGTTCTCTGTGACCTCGTAGAGGGTCTGCTGGGCCTCGTCGACGATCTTGTCCACCTCGCCCTGGCCCATGTAGCCGAGCTGGGCGATGCGGATGGATGCATTGACGAGGCGTCGAAGGACAGCCTTCTCACGCACCAGCTCTGCGTAGTAGATGGCATTGGCCGCGATGGAGACGCTGGCCAGTAAGTCATGCAGGTAGACCGGCCCACCCACCTTCCCCAGTTCCCCGGACTTGCCGAGCTCACCCGCGACGGTGATGGGATCTGCGGGCTCCCCACGGCCGTACAGCATGATGATGGAGTTGAAGATGGTCTCGTGGTTGGGGCGGTAGAAGTCGGCGCCTCGCAGTGTTTCGACGACGTCCGAGATGGCATCCTTGCTCATCATCATTGCACCCAGCACACTCTGTTCCGCAGCCAGATCCTGCGGCGGCGTGCGGTCCAGCTCATTGATGCTCGCCTCGGACATGTATGTGTCGACGGCCACGTCAGCTCCCTTTCCTTCACCACCCTGCAACAGGTGGAGGAAGGCTAGGTTAGCCCGTCAGCACTGACACTTTTCGCCGGGATCGGCAGCAACGGCGGTACAGCTGTGGAGCACCCTGTGGAAGGGCTGTGGAAAGACTGGTCGACGACACTCATGGCCTGTGGAATAGTCTTCGCAGAAAAAGTTCTGTCGTCTTTTCGTTTGGCATTTCGATTGTGGAATCTCCTGTGGACTCGGTTGTGCACAGGTGGATGCTGATATCCGGGGCGGGGGACAATGGGTGTCGGGGCCCCAGGGAGACTCCGGGGCACTCATGCAAGTACGTGACCCAAATCCCCTTTGACTAGGCAGTGTTCTCGTGACAGTCGTTTACATGGAACCTGCTCGCCCGGGATAGTGATGCTTGGTGTATCACAACCAAGGGGCGAACGGAGGATTTCCCCGTGTGGTCCACTCTTGTTGAACAGCTGTTTCCACAGAGTAGACAGGAAAACTGTGGAGAACCCCAGGCGCCTGCTTGCAGGGGGTACCCCCTGGGGGTACGGTCGGACATGGGAAAGGGTGTTTGCATCACAACCACCCCCTGAGGAAGGTGGACAGGGTCCTGCCAGTAGAATTGCATACGCCGGACGTAGGTGTGTCGGCGGCATATATGGCTGACACGTGGCTTGTCAGGAGCCAGTCTTTGGCACCAAGGAATTCGGAAACCACCAGTGAGGACACCGCAATGATCTCGAAGTACAGCATCACCGGAATGACCTGTGGCCACTGCGCTGCTGCCATCTCAGAGGAGGTCTCCGAGGTGGACGGCGTCACTGGCGTCAACGTCAATCTCGAAGACGCGAGCATGGTCGTGGAATCTGAGAACCGTCCGCCATTCGACGCCATCGTTGAGGCCGTCTCTGAAGCAGGCGAATACTCGGTGGTTGAGGCCTGATTCACGCCATCCAACCTCCGGCAAGAGGTTGAGGGGAGAGGCGAAACGGGCGCTGAGAGATTCTCAGGTTTAGTTTGGGAATCCTTCAGGAAAGAGCTATGGTGAGGGGGTCCGAGAGTCACCCGGACTTCCCGCATCTTTGGAGTAACTGCTTTCATGCGTAAAAAGCTTTGGATCCCCACCGCCGCGGGAGGCGCAGCACTCGCGCTCGTCGCCACCACTGGGATTGCCACGGCGTTGCACAAGAACGACGTCGAACTGGTCGTCGACGGCGTCTCCTCCACCATCGCGGTGCGTGAGGACACCGTCGGCGAAGTGATGGAGCTGGAGAACATCACGCTCGATGAGCATGACATCCTCCTTCCGAGCGCTGATACGCGTATCTCCGACGGTATGGAGATCACAGTGGCCTACGGGCGGCCTCTCACGCTGACTGTCGACGGCAAGGAACGCGAGGTGTGGACCACGGCCAAGAACGTTGGCGACGCGCTGGCCTTCCTGAACCTGGACAAGTCCGATTCGAAGCTTTCTGCTTCCCGTTCCACGGAGATTGGTCGCGCGGGATTGACGCTGGACATGTCCACCGCTCAGAACGTGACGGTGGCAGTGGACGGTGAGCCGTCCGAGTTGAGAGTTGCCGGTACGGTCGAGGACGCCCTCACCGCGGCCGGGGTGGCACCTGATGCGGATGACATCGTCACCCCTGCTGCCGACACCGCGCTCACGGATGGGCTCGCAATCGCCTTCGTGGATGTCGAGGTCTCCTCCAGCACCAAGAACGTCGCCATCCCCTTCACCAAGACCAAGGCATACTCCGCCAAGATGGAAGAGGGCACACAGAGTGTGACCACCAAGGGCGTGAACGGTTTCAAGCGTGAGACCTACTCCGACGTCCATCACGACGGTGTGCTCATCAGCTCCACCCTGGAAGAGAGTGTGATCTCCCAGCAGCCTGTGCAGCAGGTCACCACCGTCGGCACGAAGGTCGTGGAAAAGGCACCGGAGCCCGCAGAGGTGGCGGCACCTGACGGGGCTCCAGCTCCTGAGAAGGCAGCTGCACCAAAGACGGCACCTGCGCCTGAGAAGGCCCCTGCACCTGAGAAGGCACCTGCACCGAGCTCGGACTCCAGCGAATCCGAGTCCGCGCCCGCTGCGTCCTCCGGAAAGGGCCTCAACACGGCCCGTTCAGCGATGTGGGACCGGATCGCGGCGTGCGAGTCCGGGAACAACTGGAGTATCAACACCGGCAACGGCTACTATGGCGGTCTGCAATTCAACGCGGCCACATGGCGCTCGGTGAACGGACAGGACTTCGCAGCCCTGCCTCACCAGGCAAGCCGCGCTGAGCAGATCACCGTCGCCAATCGTTTGTACGCCGTGCGCGGCACCCAGCCTTGGAGTTGTGCCTGATCGGTAGAGCTTCACCCAAGACGTCACCCCCAGCGACCCCCCGTGCTGGGGGTGACCTGTTTCCGGATGGTGATCGCTCAGGCGATTTGCGAGAGGGCTCTGTTCATGGTTTCCATGATGGTGATCGACTCGTCGAGGCTCATCAGTGGGGACTCCAGCTGACCGTCGGCCACCAGTTGAGCGAAGTGAGCTGCTTCGTACGCCAAACCCTCGTGTCCCGTGATCTGCGGGGCGGGGGAGTGCTGCTCATCTCCGTCGCGGTGGACGAATCGGATTTCCTGAGGCGTGTAGAAATCACCGGGAATCTCGATCCTGCCGAGTGACCCGGCGATGATCGCGGTGGTGGGTGCCTTCGCCGCCAAAGTGGTGTTCAGCAGGGCGTGAGCGTTTGGCCGCGAACCAAAACCATCCAGAATCATGCTCACCTGTCGATCCACGCCGGATTGTGCGCGGGTCCCTACGGCGCGGACGCGTCCCGGAGCGCCGAGGACGAATGAGGCGAAGGAAACTGGGTACACGCCGAGGTCCAGCATGGCGCCGCCGGCGAGGGCCGGGTTGAAAAGGCGAAACTCGGGATCGTAATGGAAGTACTGCCCGTGATCGGCTTCCAGTATTTCGATGTCGCCGAGGGCTTCGTCAGCCAACAGTTGACGGACAACGTCGATGTGGGGCAGGAATCGCGTCCACATGGCTTCCATGCATGTGACCCCCCTCTCGCGCGCAGCTGCGACCACGTCGCGTGCTTCGTCGGCTGTCTGGGTGAAAGCCTTTTCGACGAGGACGTGCTTGCCGGCCTCGATGGCCAGGCGTGCGTGTTCGCTGTGGTGGCTGTGGGGGGAGGCCACGTAGATGGCGTCGACATCCGCGTCGGCCACCAGCGCTTGGTAGCTGTCGTAGCGGCGTTCGATGTTGAAATCATCTGCGAAGGCCTCCGCTCTGTCTCTTGAGCGTGAACCCACCGCGACGAGCTTCTGGCGTGTGTGAGTACGCACGGCATCCGCGAAGGAGTGGGCGATACCACCGGGTGCTAAGATGCCCCAGCGCAGCGCGGGGGCGTCATGGGGATCCGGGATTCGGGACGTGGGGAGGCTCATGGAGCCACACTAATGGGCGCGTGGGATCGGGGCGGGGGTGGTTCACACAGCAGCAGGGGTGTTGCTGGCCAGCTGCTCGTACATCTCCAGCATCTGGATGGCCTGCGACTGGATGGTCCACTGTCCTGCGAGTCGTTTCGACGTTTCTGCGGCCTTCTCCCGCCAGCCCGGATCATCGAGCTTGTTGATGATCCGCATCAGTCCAGCGGCCATGGACGCAGCCGTGGGACGGGTCAGTTCGGCGTTCACACCGGGCTCCAGTACCAGCTGAAGTCCCGGATCCACGGAGACGATGGGCAGACCCGCAAGTGCGGCCTCATGCAGCACGAGCGCCTGGGTGTCAGTCTGGCTGGGAAAGGCGAACACATCAGCCATGCCGTAGAAGGCGCCGAGAGCGTCGCGCTTCTGTTCCCCCGGGAGGATCACGTTGCCGCGCTGCTGGCCATGGGCCAGTACCCGTTTGATGCGGGGATAACGCTGCCAGTCACCCACCACCATGAGGCGGGCGTCGGGGCGCTGTGCTGAGACGAGTTCGAAGGCCTCGTACAGCAACGGAATGCCCTTCTCCGGTGCGATGCGCCCCGCATACAGGATCAGCGGACCGGCCTCCCGGGCCACCGGGGGAGGCCCCGGCGGGAGGGCATCAACGCCATTGGGTACCACGACAACGCGCGCTGACGGTGCGATCTCTTTGCAGCGCAGCGCCGTCTTGGGTGACGGCGTCGTCACCAGCTGTGCAGATTCCAGCATCTTCTGACACACCCCGAGCAGGGAGGCAGTGGAGCGGCCGCGATCCTCGTACCGGATGGCTGCGTCCCTGAGGTCCTGGGGGTTCACGAGCTTGTCCCTGTTGATGCGGGCGAAGGCCTGCACCACACCCGTGAGAAGAGGCAGTATAGCTGAATAGTGGTCGGCGTAGGCATCGAAATCTGTGTGCCATGTGAGCAACAGTGGGATGCCCAGCTGCCGCGCCGCATAGACGCCCAGGGCGCCCACCGTGCCAAACCCGTGGACGTGGATGACGTCAGGACCAATACGGCCCACCGCGTCGACAGCTGTGTCGAAGTGTCTGCCATTGGCGACTCGGGTCGGCATGTTGGGGACCTTCACCGATGGGAGCCGTATTTCCCGACGCCCCGCCCTGCCGACGTGTGGGTTGGGCCCTTTGGCGCGGGGAGCCACCACCACAACTCTGTGGCCAGCATCCAGCAAATTGCCTTCCAGCTGTTGCACGGCAAACATCAGGCCGTTGCTACCGGGGCCGTAGTTGTCCGTGAACTGCGCAACAGTGAGAGGCCGCGCAGCGGCGCTTCCCATGGGCTGGTCGGTCACGCAGCCCACTCTATCGACTGGCCTCACCCTTTCAGTTGAGCCCTTGAGACGGATGCATTCGGCCGCAGACCGGCAGATGCTGAGATGGGTCAGCGCTGCTCCGAGAAGGTACAATTCCTTCGTCCATTCCGGAGAGCAAATCGATTCTTCAGTAGTCACGGGACGTGGGAGGGCCGATGCGCGTGGGCGTGAGCATGTCTCACATCAGTCTGTACAACGAGAATGCTGTCATTCACGCGCTTCGTCGGCTGGGATCCACCAGCCAAACCGAGATCGCCAGAGCCACAGGTCTTTCGGTTCAGGGTGTTTCGTCCATCGTGCGGACCCTCACCGCTGACGGTCTCGTGAAAGAGGTGGGCAGGGAGCCAGTGGCCCGTGGGCGCCCCAGAGTGATCATCGATATCGTTGCTGATGCGCGGTACGCCGTGGGCGTGCACGTCGACCCGTCCGTCATGTCGACCGTTGTGTTGGACTTGCGGGGAAGTGTCGTGACATCACTCGCGAGTGAAAAGGTCTATCCGGAGGATCCCGAGCGTTCCATCGAGGTTGCCGCCAGCCTCGTCCAGGGTGCACTGGAAAGCGCTGCGATCGATGAGCGCTTCGTGCTTGGTACGTGTCTCGCCGTACCTGGTCCTCTCCAAGCCAAGTCAGGATCCATCGTCGACACCGTGTGGCTTCCGGGGTGGACTGGCTTCCCTCTGGGGGAGGTGCTCGGGGCCAAGTTGGGGATGCGGGTCCCTGTGGTCAAGGACACGCTCGCTGCCGTGATCGGCGAAAATTGGGTGCGCGCGGGCGAGTCATTGGAATCGACGATGGTGTTCGTCTACGTAGGTATGGGAACCGGCGTCGGACTGTCGTTGAACGGTGAGGCGGTTCGAGGTTTTTCGGGCAATGCGGGAGAGGTGGGCAGAATGCTGCTGGCGCTGGGGCGCTCCACCCCGCGCGCTGTGGATGGCCTCGACAATGACCCCGCGATCCTGGTGGAAACAGCCCATGCGGCTGGTGTGCTGGAGGGGAGCGCGCCGCACCGTGAGGACCTGAAGCAGGTTGACCACCAGTTTCGTCGGTTGTGTCATCTTGCGGATCAGGGTGACGGCAGCGCCCGGGCGATCCTTCAAGCCGCGGCGGCACGCATCGCCGAGATGGCTGTGATGACAACGGATTTGTTCGACGCTGACACCGTTGTGTTCGGCGGTCCGTACTGGGAGCTGGTGCGGCCCTTCTACGAGCCGGCCGCCATTGCCGCGCTCGACCAACCATCCGCACGGGGCCCCCATCCCGTGTCCGTGCTGACGACCGCAATGAAACATGACGTGGGTGCCATCGGTGCCGCATCGGTGGTGCTTGATGACCGGTACGTCCCACGAGCCCCGCGCAGCTGGAATAGCACTTATTCCATCTGAGCGAATAAGTAACAATTTAATAACTTTCGCGGTTAACCGTTGACCTGAATTGATCTGACCCGAAGACTAAATAGTAGAACCGGCCGTAATGGAACAGCCGGATTAAGTCTCACTGCGGAGCAACATGATCACGCTAGCCAATGCGCCCGTTTCGTATGGGGTCTTCGGACTCTCCAGACCCGACATGGTTCCGTTGCCCAGCGGGCACGAGCTCCTTTGGATGATCCACGATGCTGGATACGCCGGTGTTGACCTGGGTGCTCACGGTCTCTTCGGAACCGGGCAGGAGTTGGTTGACAACCTCGCCGCGTACGAATTATCGCTTTGCGGGGGTTGGATGGACTTCCCTTTCGTCGGCTCTGACGCTGGTTTTAAACACGCGGTCGATGCTGCTCTGCCCGTCCTTGATGACTTCGCTCTGGTTGCAACTTCTCAACCCGGGCCGGCTCCCTTGCCTACACTTGCGGACTCGGGCTCGGCGCTCCGCCGGGCTCACCCCGGCGGAGCGCCTGAACTGGAGCTGCGCGGGCAGGAGTGGGAGCTCTTCGTCGACCGCGTCGAGCGTGTGGGACAGGAGGTTCGCTCGCGCGGCCTGGAACCGACCTTCCATCATCACGTCTGCACCCACGTGGAGACTCCTCATGAGATCGAACGCTTTCTCGACGACGTCTCCATTGACCTGACCTTTGACTCCGGACACCTACTGCTCGGGGGAGGGGAACCGGTTGAGGACTACGGGCGGTGGGCCACCCGGATCAACCATCTCCATCTGAAGGACGTTGATCGTCGCATCCTGGTGGAGGCAGAGAAGTCGGAGGATCCCGTCCGCCACGTGTGGGAGAAGAAGGTCTTCGTTGCGCTCGGAGCGGGAGATCTTGACCTGAAAAGGATGCTGGCAGACATCATCGCCAGCGGCTTCGCCGGCTGGCTGGTCGTCGAACAGGATGTTGTCCTGCTCAGCGAGCCCGACATCTCGCAGGCGGTGGCAGATCAGGTTGCCAACCGTCAATTACTGCGCACGTGGTTCCCGTGAAACCGGTACGCGTCGCTGTCGTCGGACTGGGCGCGGTAGCGCAGTCGGTTCATCTTCCGGTTGTTCAACGCAACAGGGCCGATGTGGATCTTGTGGCGCTGGCTGAGGTGTCACCGTCGCGCCGTGCAGTCATCGGTTCCCGCTATGGCGTACCCGACTCGGGCTGGTTCGCCACGGCACACGACCTGGCCACAGCGATGGAGCAGGGGCGTATCAGTGTTGATGCAGCGGTCATCGCCACCCCCGGCAACCACGCTGAGGAAGCCCTCGCCCTGATCCGTGCGGGAGCACGGGTTTTGGCGGAAAAGCCGTTGGCCCACAGCTTTCTTGAAGTCGATGAACTGGCGGCCGGCCTGACGCAGCTGGGTCGTGACCCCCACGAATGGCTGCGCGTTGGTTACATGAAGGAACACGACCCTGCTGTTGCTGCCGCGCGGGATCTGTTGGCCACCACCGTCCCGCGTGAGGTGAGCGTGGAGGTTCTGCATCCAGCCGACGCCACCCAGCTCCGGTTCGCGCAGCTGGAACCGCCCGTGGTGGACGTGAAGCGGAAGCTGACTGATCGCGCTGAGCACCGGCTGCAGCACTCCATTTCGGCTGCCGTCGGATCCGTCGACACCACGTGGCGGAAGCTGTACTCCAGTGTTGTTCTCGGTTCGATCATCCATGACATCGCACTGGCCCGCCACCTCGATCTCGCATTGGTGGATGTGAGCCACGCCATGCATCTGGCCACGCCGTTTCCCGGGTCGGTCATCGCCGCGGGATTCACCGCCGAACGTGTGCCATTCAACATCGCCTGGCACTTCATCAAGGACTATCCGGAGTACCGGGAGAAGTTCACCATCCATCACGAAAGGGGGAGCGTCGAACTCGAGTTCACAACGCCCTACATTCTCAATTCCCCAACCATCCTGCGATCGCGGTCCTCAGGCGAGGACCTTCACGGCACACAGCGTCCCAGCGCACGGTTTCCCAGCGCTGAGTGTGCAACGGTGTGGCCGCAGGAAGAAGCGTTCGAGCGTCAGTTCCGAAGTCTTGTGGCAATGACACGAGACAGGTTCTCCGCAGGATCCAGCATCGACGCTGCCCGCAATGACCTCGTCAGCGCGCAAACCCTGTGGAGGGGATGCGCCGTTGGGGCAGGAATCGCCCTGGATCCTGCGTGCGAAGTAGCCAACCGACGCCAATGGGGCGCCACCCCTGACGGCGAAGAAGACTCAACAGCTTGAAAGGAAGCATGATGAACAGGAATCTCCAGCGGGCGGCCAAAAGCGTCGCCATCCTCGCAATTGTCGCACTGGGTGCGACAGCGTGTGGTAACGACACCACCGTTGACGACGGTGATGCCGGTGACCCCACGGAGCAGACACAGCAAACGGTCAGTCTCACATCCAACGCCATCTCAGGTGGTAAGAATGCCGCCGAGGCGGATTGGATCGAGACGTGGGTCATCCCTGAATTCACAGCGGCTCAGGAGGCCGAAGGTGTGGACGTGACCGTTGAATTTGAGCCCCAGGGCGTCGACGATGAGGACTACAAGACGAAGGTAGCCCTCGATCTGAGCTCGGGTGAGGGCGCAGACGTCATTTCGCTCGATGGCATCTGGATTGGCGAATTCGCCCAGGCTGACTACATCGAACCGCTCGATCAGGTGACCGATAACGCCGATGACTGGGAAGGCTGGGAGCAGATCACCGATGCCGTCCAAGGCTCTGCGTCCTTCGAGGATGAACGCTACGGCGTCCCGCAGGGAACCGACGGTCGCGTCATCTACTACAACAAGTCCCTCTTTGAACAGGCGGGCCTGCCCAGTGAGTGGCAGCCCACATCATGGGATGAGATCCTCGAGGCGGGTCGCGCTCTCAAAGAGCTTGACGGTGTCATCCCGATCCAGCTCAACGCCGGTACGGCGATGGGTGAGGCCACCACCATGCAGGGTCTGTTGCCCATGCTGATGGGTACTGGTCAGAGGCTCTGGGAGGACGGCAAGTGGGCTGGGGCCACTGAAGGGCTGCGGGAGGTTCTGGATCTCTATAGGACCATCTACGTTGACGAGGAGCTGGGTGATCCGATTCTGCAGCAGGAGGCCGCCGGTCGGGACACCTCATTCCAGGAGTTCGCTGCTGGCAACATCGCCATCTTGGTGGAGGGCGATTACTTCTGGCGCTCGGTGATCAACCCGGCTGAAGGAGTCGGCACGGCTCCGATGCCTGATCGCGACGAGGTGGTCGGCTACGTCAAGATTCCCGCGATGGAGCCGGGCGCCGGTATCGAGGGCCAGGACTTCGTGTCAATGTCTGGCGGGGCCGCGCGTGTGCTGAACCCGAACTCGGAGAATCCTGATCTGGCATGGGAGCTGCTCAAGTTCATGAACTCACCGGAGGCATTCGAGGCGCGAGCCGCCGGAACCCTGTCGATCTCGCCCCGGGACGATGTGAACGCGAAACTGCTCTCCTCCGACCCCATGCTCACCTTCGTCAGCGAGGAAGTTCTCCCGATCACCGCCTACCGACCCGGCCTGGCTGAATACCCCGAAATCTCCAACAGCTTGCAGCAAGCAACCCTTGATGTCGTCTCCGGAACTCCGGTTGAGGAAGCGTCCTCGGGATACGCGGATGCGCTGACGGGGATCGTGGGGGCCGACGCCGTCATGAGCAACTGAGTATTCCTGTGACCATTACCAACACCCCGCCGTCGGAGACGCGCAAGCGTCACCGACGGCGGGCAGATGATGTGGCAGGGCTCGGCGCCGGCCGGGCGAGCGCCTTTGTCGGCCCGGCCCTCCTCATCATCGCCCTCTTCCTTCTCTTCCCTGCGATCTGGACGATCTACCTCGGACTGACGAACTATCGGCTGACCGGACTGGCTGCGGCCAATACCAGATTCATAGGATTCGAGAACTATCAGTCTGCCTTCTCCGACGCCTCGTTCTGGAACTCGTTGAGGCTGACGGTCATCTTCGTGGCACTCTCCGGTGTTCTGGGTCAGACACTGCTGGGATTCACGCTCGCCTGGTCGCTGCGGCGGGTGGCGGGGTGGGCCCGTTCCGTGCTTGAGGGACTCGTCCTGGCGGCATGGGTCATCCCCGGTTCGGTGCACGCCTTCCTGTGGATTGCTCTGCTGGATCGGCGCGGCGGCACTCTCAACAGCATCCTCGGCACCACGGGGGAGGCATGGCTGATCAACTACCCCATGACCGTCATCGTGCTCTTCAACATCTGGGTGGGAACAGCCTTCTCCATGCAATTGTTCAGCTCCGCCCTGTCCGCAGTGCCGCCATCCCAACTCGAAAGCGCTCGCATGGCGGGGGCCGCCGGATGGCAGCAGCTGCGCGACGTCGTGATCCCCAATATTCGGGGGCACATCCTGACCAATACGCTGATGATCACCCTGTGGACGTTCAACACCTTCACGCCGTACCTGCTGACGGCGGGCGGCCCGAATGGGAGGACAGAAATTCTCTCGGTCTACATCTACCAAACTGCCATCCCCGGTGGTCAGCTCGGCCTGGGAGCTGCGCTGTCGATGATCATGCTGATCATCAACCTGATCATTGCGTTGATGTACATGCGGGTGGGCAGGAGGAGAACATGACCGCCAACCTTGATCTCAGGCCCCAACCGCCCAGCCTTCAGCGGCAGTTGTCCCGGATGATGAGCCGTGTGGCGTTCGTGGTCATGCTTGTCCTCATCGGAGTGTTCTTCGCGTTGCCCCTGACGTGGCTGGTGATTGCGCCGTTCGATGCCACGCCCACCATGGCCGTCAAATGGCCGGACTGGACGCTCGGGAACTTCCGACAATTGGCCGATAACCCCTATGCGCTGGGCTCCATCCTGAACTCGCTGATCCTTGCTGGAGGCACCATGCTCATCACGGTGCTGTTCGGTACGCTTGCCAGCTATGCGCTGTCCCGCGTCCGGATTCCCGGGCGCGACGGCCTGCTCTACGGGATGCTGCTTCTCTCCTCCATCGTGACGGGTACCGCCGCCATGGTGCCCACCTTCCAGCTCATGAATGCCATCGGACTGATCAATACCCAAACCGGTGTCATCCTCGTCCTGACCGGGGGTGTGCTGCCCACCGTGGTGTTCATCCTCAAGGACTTCATGGACTCGGTCCCGAAGAGCTACGAGGAATCGGCCAGATTGTATGGCGCCTCGCCTTTCCAGATCCTGCGCGATGTCGTTGTGCCCGTGGCGCGCCCGGGAATCGCGTTCGTGGCGATCTGGACGGTGGTGCAGGTGTGGGGCAACTTCCTGGTCCCCTACATTTTGCTGCGCGATCCGACGCAGCAGCCCGCGGCCGTGATGATGTTCACCTTCTACACCGAATCGGGGCAGGCTGATCTACGGCTGATCTCATCGTTCTCGCTGATCTTCGCCCTCCCCGTGCTGCTCATCTACTTCTTCGTGAACCGAAAGTTCGGATTCCGCTTCTATGGAGGAATCAAGTCATGACCTCGACTATCACCACCACATCCCTGGTCAAGCAGTATCCGAATGGGGTTCGAGGCGTCGACGGTGTCGACATCGCGATAGCCGAGGGTGAGTTCTTCGCCCTGTTGGGCCCCTCAGGGTGCGGCAAGACGACGCTGCTCCGCGCCATTGCAGGACTTGAGACCATCACCGAAGGAACCCTGCACATCGGTGATGAGGACATGACTCACCGGGAACCCGGGGAGCGAGGCGTCGCCATGGTGTTCCAGGACTATGCATTGTTCCCACACATGGATGTCTCGGACAACATCGCCTATCCGTTGCGCATCCGTCGCATCGCCAAGGACGTGCGCCGGGAGGCTGCCGCCGAGACCGCCGGTCGGTTGTCACTCGAGGCTCTTCTGGAACGCCGCCCGGGGCAGCTGTCCGGCGGGCAGCAGCAACGCGTCGCTCTGGCGCGCGCCATTGCGACGCGCCCGACCGTCCTGTTACTGGATGAACCGTTGTCCAACCTCGATGCTCGTCTTCGGTTGGAAGCCAGATCCTTCCTCAAGGAGTTGCAACGGGAACTACGGGTGACGTCGGTCTACGTCACGCATGACCAGGCGGAAGCCCTTGCACTGGCCGACCGGATGGCGGTCATGAAGGACGGACGGATCCAGCAGATCGGTACGCCACATGAGGTGTTCCACTACCCCAGCAACACCTTCGTCGCCTCCTTCATCGGCTCGCATCCCATGAACCTTGTGAAAGGTGTATATCGTGACGCAACGGTGCACGCGCTGGGTGCGAGGCTGCGGGTACCTGCCGATGTGGGATCGCTGCTTGCTGAGGGCAGCAACGTGATGGTTGGCGCGCGCCCCGAATACGTTGCGTGGTCGGCGGAGCCCCAGCCTGACGGCATCGAGGCACGGGTGGCAGTGATCGAGAATCTCGGCGCTGCGGCACTAGTGATTGCCCACGTGGGTGAGGACCGGTTCCAGTGCGTCGCCGACGAGAACTCGCTGCCTGAAGTGGGACAGCGTTGTTGGTTCACCATTCCCCTGAACAAGACATTGGTCTTCGACGAGGAAACTGGTGCGCGGATCGGCCAGCGATGACCGGGCAGATACCCACGGTGATGTGGGTGATCCCGCACACCCATTGGGACCGGGAATGGTACGAGCCACATGACGTCTTCCGAGCCCGCCTCGTGCAGATGATGGATGACTTGCTGGACACACTGGAAAGTGAGCCCGAGTACAAATTCACCCTCGACGGGCAGAGCGCAGCCATCGACGACTACTTGGAGATTCGGCCGGAAAGACTGGACCAGGTGCGTGGTGCGCTCAATCGTTCCCAGCTGGCACTGGGACCATTCCAGATCCTGCTTGACGAGTTCTGCTGCGACGGCGAGACCATCGTGCGCAATCTTGAACACGGCATCCGCTCAGCACGTCGGATCGGCGCTGAGATGCGGGTGGGCTACCTGCCGGACATGTTTGGTCATGCCGCCCAGATGCCCCAGATCCTCCGGGGCTTCGACATCCATGATGCATCTTTGTGGAGGGGGGTTCCGGCTCGCGTCGATGAACATGCGTTCGTGTGGGAGGGGCTGGACGGCAGCCACGTCCGGGTGGAATACCTGTGGGACGGCTATGGCAATGCGCTGAAGCTGTTCGAACCGCTGCACAAGCTGCCCGCGCTGGTGGCTGGTTACGCGAGCGAGAATGCCAGCTGGTTCCGGGGTCAAGACATTGCGGGGATGTACGGAACGGATCACATGCCTCCCCGGCTGGACCTGATCGGCATCATTGACCGTTACCGGCAGCACGGACATGACATTGAGCTCACGGTGGGCACCCTTGACGAGCTCATCAGGAGCCGCGACCACTCACGGGAGACGCTGCAGGCCCTGCCCCGTGTACGAGGTGAGCTCCGCTCACATACCCGGGGCAACCTCCTGCCCGGCGTGTTCTCCATCCGCACCAACATCAAGGCTGCGATGGCGCGCGCCGAACGCGCCCTCACAACAGCCGAACGGTTCGACGTCTGGGCTGGGGGCACGTCCCGCACGCCCCTCCTGGAACGTGGCTGGAGCCTGGTCATCGAGTCCACGGCGCACGATTCCGTCACGGGTTGCGGCTCGGACGCGACGGCGGATGAGGTTGAGTCCCGGCTGCTCGTGGCAGCCCACACCGCGCGTGGAGCAATCGACATCGCCCTGTCGCACCTGGGGGACCACGCGCCCGTCGGGGCCGTCTCGGTGTTCAACCAGAGCGCGTGGGCGCGTGAGGTCCAGGTGGAGCTGGTGGTGGAGATGGCCGCCGGGGACACACCGCTGGGAGTGCAGGTACTTGAGGAGCTGCCCACCATCATCGGTGATGAAATCATCGGGTCTGCGGACCTTCCCCGCATCCTTCGGAGGATTCATGGACAGGAACTCTTCGGCAAATGGATAAGGTCCTGGCGATGGGACGAGGAGGCTCTGGTCTTCGAGGTCGCCGATACCGCGGACGGCACCTTCGATCTGTCGCTCTTCACCGAGGAATTGCGCAATCGCATGGTGGGAGTACCACCGCAGAAACGATGGCGAGTCATCACAGAAGTTCCGCAATCCTGTCGGGCGCTCGCCCGATGCCGAACCAATGGGCTCTCCGTCGCCTCGCTCAGCGCGGCATCGATGCGCATGCCGGAAATCCCTGTCTGCGTGGAGGGTATGACGGTGAGCAACTCCCTGATATCAGCCACGGTGACCGCTGACGGCACGGTCGACATCGAGGACCACACGACGAACACCGCGCTCGATGGTGCACTTGCCCTCGTCGATGAGGGTGATCGGGGCGACTCCTACAACTTTGGCCCCGTGACCGCCAGTGTGGTGTTTGATCCTGATGCCGTCGCGGTGGACGTTCTTGAGTCCGGGCCCCTGCGTGGCCGCCTCCGGGTGCGACGCACCTACTCCTTGCCACAGGGGTTGAAGGACGGTGACCGGGCAGTGCGCAGCGAGCAGCACATTGCACAAGTGGTGGACACCGTTGTGGAGCTGCGGCACGGGGAACCATTCCTGCGGGTGCGGGTCTCTCTGGTCAACAACGTGCGGGACCACAGGCTTCGTGTGCTTGTGCCCACCGGTGAACGCGACGTCACCGAATCGTCCTCCGGCGGACAGTATGGTGTGACCACCCGAGGACGCACGGCGGAGGGTGGTTGGGGCGAGTACCCGTTGCCCACGTTTCCGGCAACCCGGTTCATCCATGCGGGACGCGCTGGCGTGCTGCTGAACAAACTCGTCGAATACGAAGTGGTGGACGGAGCAGAGGCTGGGAGCGATATCGCCCTGACCATCGTGCGCTCGGTGGGGTTGATGAGCGTCAACGTTCATCCCCTGCGTGATGAGCCGGCAGGTTCGGAGATTGCGACCCCCGGCGCTCAATACATGGCGACGCCCGTTGAGCTCTCCTTCGCCATCGATCTGGGGGCGCTCAACGGCTGGGCAGAATCCACCATCGTTGAGCACGCGGATGTCTTCCGGTTTGAGCCCATCGTTGCGCCGGGACGCTCACACGGGTCGCGGGAGAGGGCCGCGTCATCGCTGGTGGAGACACATGGACGGGTGGCATTGGAGTCGCTGCGCCGTGTCGAGAACTCCGTGGAGGCGCGATTCGTGAACTACTCCACCACACCGCAACCGCTGCGGGTGGTTGGAAGTGGCAGCTGGCGACGGACGAATTTCTCCGGTGATGTGGCCGGCAAAGTCGATCTCTGGGATCTGATGGTGTCCGCAGGACAAATTCTCACATTGCGAAGGACTCAATGATGGAGATCCTTCGGAGCGTGCGTGTCACCTTGGCCATGCAGGCCGACGACAGGTACATGCGGCTGCCCTTCGACATCCCGGACGGCACCACTTCTTTCGAGGTGACTCTCGGCTGGCATGAGTTGGACGGGGTGACGGTGGACCTGGGATGCGAGGGGCCGGACGGATGGCGTGGCTGGTCCGGGGGTGCGCGTCGCTCCTTCGTCATTGCAGAGGATGATGCGACTCCGGGCTACCAGCCCGGCCATATCCGCGGAGGAACATGGCACGTCATTCTGGGACTGCACACCCTGCCGCGGGAGGGGATCGATGTTTCAGTTCGGATCTGGACGCCGGCGGAGAACCAACCGGACCATGGCCCGGTGGAAGAGCCCGTCGTACGCACCACCCGCGGCAGTTCACGAGACCTTCCCGCGCCGCCGGGGATGAGGTGGTTCGCCGGTGACCTGCACGCACACTCTCTCCACTCTGACGGCGAACTCAGCCTCTGGGAACTTGCCAATGAGGGAGTGCGATCGGCTCTGGATTTTCTTGCCGTCACCGATCACAACACCACGAGCCACCATGCGCATCTGCCGACGGTCGGGGCGCGCCACGGCATCACCCTGCTGCCCGGCCAGGAGGTCACGACCCATCTGGGCCATGCAAACGCCTACGGCGACATTGGTTTCGTGGACTTCCGACGTCCCGGACAGCACTGGGTTGACATCGTTGCTGAGCGCGGGGGCTTCCTGTCCATCAACCATCCTGTCTTTGCAGACTGTGCTTGGCTGCATGAGCTGACCCGTGAGCCGATGGGTGTCGAGCTGTATCACGGGTCCTGGTACGGAGAGCCCAGCGCCACATCGGCGCTGGCGTGGTTCCAGCGCTGGCGGCGCGATGCGGTCCTGCTGGGTGGGGGAGATTTTCACAATCGATCGACGCCACTTCGACCGGGCGTGCCCACAACCTGGGTGGCAGCCGAGGAGTGCTCCGTTGCTGCCGTTCTTGATGGGATTCGCGCTGGACGAACAACGATCACGGGGTCGGTAGAACTCGAGGACGGGGTGGCACGACCTGTTCATGGCGGTGTCCCTATCTTGATCCGTCGTGGGGAATCGCTCCTCGTTCTTGATGCCCGGGGGTTGGTACTGGTGTCAGGTTCAACTCGTCGCCAAGTGATCTCCGAACATGAGGAAGTGGTCGCGGCACCTTCGCGCGGAGGCCCCTATCGTTTACAGGACTCGCATCAGATGACCCTGGCGCTGTGTCGATGAACGGCGATGCCTCACTGGGTCGCTAGGGGGCTAGGGTCGTCCATTCAGGAGCATTCTCCTATTCCCGCCAACCTGAACGGAGAGTGTCATGACCACTCGCGAACTCGACATCGTCCTCTACGGCGCCACCGGCTTCGTGGGTGCCCTGACGGCTCGCCACCTCGCCACGCACGCCGGTGAGGATGTGAGGATCGCGCTGGCCGGCCGCTCCCGCGCCAAGCTGGAGGCCCTGCGCGTAGACCTCGGTGAGGGCGCCGCAGGCTGGGAGCTGGTGACAGTCGACGCCGCGGATACGGCAGGGCTGCGGCACCTCGCGTCGCGCAGCACGGTGATCGCCTCAACCGTTGGCTCCTACGCTCGGCACGGAAAGGAGCTGGTGCGGGCCTGCGCCGAAGAGGGCACGCACTACGCCGATCTCACCGGCGAGGTGCTTTTCGTGCGGTGGTCGCTCGACGAGGTGTCGGCACGCGCCGCGGAAACCGGAGCCCGTATCGTGCACGCCTGCGGATTCGACTCTGTCCCGTCGGACCTCGGCGTTCTGATGACGGCTGAGACAGCATCGACAGACGGTGCGGGAACGCTGGGTGAGACCACCCTGAGCGTGCGATCCCTGCGCGGTGGACTCTCGGGTGGCACCATCGACTCTGGCCGCCAACAGATCATCGCCGCCCGCAATGATGCCGTGGCGCGACGGATTCTGAACGATCCCCACGGTCTGAGTCCGCGACGGTCCGAGGAGCCAGCCCCGCACGTCGCGTCCTCCAGCGGGACGCGGGCACGGTTGAAGCGATGGATCCCCGTCGAGCGCGATCCCGCGACGGGCCGCTGGCACGGGCCCTTCATCATGGCCTCGTTCAACACGCGCATCGTGCGGTTGTCCAACACCCTGACAAACTGGTCCTACGTCGGGAGTTTCGCTATCGAGAGGTCACCGACTACGGCTCCGGGCCGCTGGCGCCCATGAAGGCCGGTGGGGTGAGCATAGGGCTCGGCGCACTTCTGGGAGGCTTGGCGTTCCGGCCCACCCGGGCGCTGCTCGACAAAGTGTTGCCGAAACCGGGCGACGGGCCGACGGCCGAGCAGCGTGCGGCGGGCCGGTTCCGGTTGGAGATACGCACGACCACCTCGTCGGGGGCCCGGTACCTCACCAACGTTGCTGCGGAGTATGACCCGGGCTACAACGGCACGGCCATCATGCTGGGGGAGGCAGCCCTGAGTCTTGCCCTCGACGGTGACCGGTTGCCCGCGCGCTCGGGCGTTCTCACGCCCGCCACCGCCATGGGGGCGGTACTCGTCGAACGGTTACGCACCCACGGTTTCACTTTCGACGCTGCCCCCGTCGGGAAGAACTGACCGGACTCATCGCGTCGAGTGTCTGCCGAGCCTGCATGTGACGCGGGGCCCAGTGGCTGCGTCATCTCCGGTCGTCCCGGGCCGTGAGGCCGGCACAATGGCTTCCTCGTTTGGACTTCCCATGAAGACGAGTGGAGAAACCCTCAGGTGAGCCGGACGACACGATCGCAGGCGGCGATGAGTTCCGGGTCGTGCGTGATGACCAGCGCCGCCCGCCCCTCTGCCGCGCGCCAGACGTCCTCCATGAGGGCCCGGGCGGTGGCGGTGTCCAGGTGCTCCGTGGGTTCGTCGAGGATCAATAAATCTCGCTCGCCCACCAGTACTCGAGCCAGTGCGAGACGGCGCCGCTCTCCTCCTGACAGGGTGGTGCCCGCCTCGCCGATCAGTCGGTCTTCGCTCATCTCCAGACCTGCGCCCAGCAGTGCAAGGGCCACTTGTTGATCGGTGGCGTCCTTGTTGCCGATGCGGACGTTCTCGGCCACTGAGGTGGTGAAGATGTGGGCGTCCTGGGCCAGGTAGCCCACCCTGTTTGCCCGACGCATGGTGCCGGTCAGGGGCGGGATGAGCCCCATGGCGGTGGCGGCCACCGTCGTCTTGCCGATTCCCGACGCACCCACCAGGGCGACGCGCTCGCCGGGATCGACATGGAAGTCCAAGCCCTGTTGGACGATGCCGGAGCCGGGCCAGCCGACGCTCACGCCGTCGAACTCCAGGCCGGGCGCTGGGTCGTCGGAGGGGGTGACATCGCCAGCGCCGATGGGGTCGGCATCCAGCACGTCGGTGATGCGGGTGAGGGCTGCCCGGGAGCGCGTCCAGGTCTGGGCGGCCGCGGTGAAGGCGCCGAACACCTCGTGCAGGGCCAGGGGAGTCAGGACGATGACGGCGAGCAGTCGAGGGGCAAGATCGCCCGATGCGACGGCGGGACCGCCGATGGCCAGGGCCGCGACCACGGCGATGCCCGCGGCGATGATCTGACCCGCGGTTGCCACGCCCCGCACCCAGGCTGCGCGGGCCTCCTGCCGACGGAGCGTGTCGTCGGTGGCCAGCAGATTCTTGAGCACAGCATCCTCAGCGCCGTAGGCCACGAGATCTCCCGTGGTGCGGGAGAGTTCACGCACGCCATCGGCCAATGCGCCACGGGTGGGGACGGCTGCCAGATCCGCGGCGCGAGACGCGCGCTGTGCGAGCAGGGGCAGCAACACGCCGGCCACGATGGCGGTGGCGAGCAGAACCATGGCAGAGGGCAGGCTGAAGCGAGCCAGCATGGCGGTGGTGCCGACGATCACCAGCGAGGCCGACAGCGCGGGAATGATCACCCGCACCACCAAATCCTGCACGGCGGCCACGTCTGCGACTGCTCGGGTCAGAAGGTCGCCTCGTCGTCGTCCTATCAGGGTGGTGGCTGACAACTTGTCATAGACCTGGATGCGCAACGCGGACTGCATGCGCAGGGCGACGTCGTGGCCCACGAGGCGTTCCACGTACCGGAAGACACCCCGGGAGATACCAAAAAATCGCACCCCCACGGCCGCGGCCTGCAGGAAGAGCACCGGCGGCATCTCAGCGGCACGGCTGATGAGCCAGGCGGCCACACCCATGAGCGCGACGGAAGCACCCGACGCCATCGAGGCAAGCAGCACGGCCAGGCTGAAGCGGCCTTTCCCCTTCGGGTCTGTTGCGAGAAGTTCGTTCAGGAGTCGAAGAGTGCGGCTGTTCCTCACGCGGTGCCCTCCATCGTGATGACGCGGTCCGCTGCCGCCATCACGGCTGGCCGGTGCGTCACGATCACGGCGCCCACTCCGGAGGCGCGGACGGCGTCGATGGCAGCGGCCTCGGTGCTGGAATCCAAGCCGGCCGTCGGCTCATCGAGGACGAGGAGTTTTGCCCCACCCAGGCGGATGCGCAGCAGGGCCCGTGCCAGGGCAACGCGACGACGCTCGCCCGCGGACAGGCCCTCACCGTCGTCCCCGACGTTTTTGCTGCCGTCGAAATTGGCGCCGGCATCGCGCAGGGCAGTGGCGACGTCCCCGTCGGACGCTCCGGGGTGCCCCAGAAGAACATTGTGGGCGACCGTGCCGTTCAGCATTCCGGGCTCCTGGGCGACCCAGGCGAGTTCGCGTCGCCACGCTCGCTGATCCAGCTCCGCGAGCTCCTTGCCGCCCACGCACACGCGGCCGGAGTCGGCGTGCAGGAAGCCCATGAGCAGGGCCAGTGCTGTGGACTTGCCGCCGCCGGAGGTGCCGCGGATGGCGAGCACCTCCCCAGGCTCGATGGACAGATTGAAGTCGCTCAGGACGGGAGAAGTCCCACCTGGGTAGGTGTAGGCGACGTCCTCGAAGCGGATGTTGAACTCCGAGGGAACGGCAGCGGTGCCGGAGGAGACTGCTCCGGCGTCGATGAACTGGAACGCCGCGTCGGCTGCGGCCACGCCGTCGGCGGAGTCATGGAAGTGGACTCCCACTTGGCGTACCGGCAGGAAAGCCTCGGGCGCGAGGATGAGGACGAACAGTGCCGCTTCGAAGCCGATGTCGCCGTAGACGAGCCGGAATCCGACGGTGACGGCCACCACGGCCACCGAGAGACTGGCCAGTAGTTCCAGGGCCAGTGCGGAGAGGAAGGAGACATAGAGCACCCGCATCGTGGCGCTGCGGTACTTCTCCTCGCCCAACTCGACGCCCCGACGCTGCGCCCGCGCGCGAGCGAAGGCCTGAAGTGTGGGTAGCCCTTCGATGAGATCGGCGAAGTGGTTGGCGAGCCGGTCCGCGACGGCGAAACTCTTCTTCGTCGCCTTCTCGGTGGTCCAACCGATCAACGCCATGAAGATGGGGATGAGCGGCAGCGTGAAGGCCACGATGATGGCTGACTGCCAATCGGTCAGCAGGATTGCGCCGCCCACCAGGAATGGAACTGTTGCTGCCAGTCCCAGCTGGGGGAGGTACTTGGAGAAATAGCCGTCCAGATCATCCAGCCCGGTGGTGACCACCTTCACCAAGGAGGCCGACGAGGTGGCAGAGTCGCGAGGTCTGGCGAGCCGCGCCGAGAGCACATCCCGGCGCAGCTGGGACTTCACGCTCGCCGCGGACTGTTGAGCGAAGGTCTCGTTCAGCCAGGAGAGCAGGGCGCGCCCGGCGAAGACTGCGGCGAGCCCGCCGAGGATGACCGGCCAGTTCTCCGGCAGCGCCTTCTCCCGAAAGACGTGGCTGATACCGCGAGCCAGTAGACCGGCCTGCAATATCAACAGGGCTGCGGTGAGCAGCCCAACGACAACAGAGGCGACCAGGTAATTCCTGGTCGCCCCTGCGCGTTTCAGCAGTCGCGGATGAATGGGTCCTGCCAACCTCAGGCCACCGCCTCAACCTCATCGGGAATGTTCTTGGTGCTGATGCGACGTTTGAACACCCAGTAGCTCCAGCCCTGGTAGGCGATGACGATCGGCACGAAAATGACTGCGGCCCACGTCATGATCGTCAACGTCGTGGGGGAGGACGCTGCGGTGATCATGTTCAGATGGTCGCTCACAGCGACCCCGGCATCCTGGGCGAAGCCGAGGTTGCCATACATCTTCAGGAAGATCCCACCGAACAGGGACACGATGGCCAGGCCACCGAGAACGAAGCCCCACCCCTCGCGGCCACGCGTCGTCATGAGCACCGAGCCGGCGAGCGTCACGACCGTCAGGATGGCAGCCACCCACGCGAACACGGTGAAGTCACCGAAGCTCGATTCCGCCGGCCAGAAGATGTTCTGCAGTACGACGAAGGCCGCCACCAGGACCACAGCTGCCCAGCCGACGGTCCCCACGAGAGCGCGAGCATTGTCGTGGATCAGGCCACGGGTCTTCAGCGTGACGAACGTGGCGCCATGGGTGAGGAAAAGCGCCAGCAGCATGACGCCGCCCAGCAAGGCGTAAGGGCTGAACAGACCGAGAAGGGTGCCGTTGAACAGCAGGCTGTCGTTCGGGAGGCCGATGACGAAGTTGGCGAAGCCGACCCCCAGCACCAACGTCGGGAGGAAAGAGCCGACGATGGCGAACCAGTCCATCATGGCGCGCCACTTCGCTTCCGGCCGCTTGGCCCGGTACTCGAATGCGACACCACGGAGGATGAGGCCCACGAGCATCAGAAGCAGCGGTAGATAGAGGGCGGAGAACAGCGAGGCGTACCAGCCGGGGAATGCGGCAAACATGGCGCCACCGGCGGTCAGGAGCCAGACCTCGTTGCCGTCCCAGACGGGCCCAATGGTGTTGACGAGCACGCGGCGTTTCTTCTCCGTGCGGCCAAGAATGGGCAGCAGCATGCCGACGCCGAAGTCAAAACCTTCGAGGAAGAAGAACCCCAGCCACAGAACGACGATCAGCAGGTACCAGACGAGCGCCAGGGTGGGCACAGTTTCAAGGAACATCATGGCAGTTCACTTCCCTTCAGTACGCGAAGGACAGGGGGGCGTCCTCGTCCGTGTGGTCGTCGAGTTCAACGTCGGTGTCATTGGGGAGCCCCTTCTTGACGTAGCGCAGGAACAGACCCACTTCGATGACTGCCAGGGCGCCGTAGAGGAGCGTGTAGACGATCATGGAGATCAGGACGGACGTGGCGCTGACACTGGTCGAGACTCCGGCCGCCGTGGGCATCACCCCCGCGACGATCCAGGGCTGGCGGCCCATCTCGGTGAAGATCCAGCCGAAGGAGATTGCGAACAGCGGAAGCAGTGGTAGGGCGAACATGGCTGGCGTCCAGATTTTGTCCCAGAATTTGCCCTCTGGTGGCAGCTTGTCCTTGCGGACGAGCCACAGCAATGCCACTCCGAGAAGAGTCCCGGCAATACCAAGACCGATCATCAGCCGGAATGTCCAGAACGACACCGGAACGTTTGGAGAGGGATCCACCCCGGGGTAGTTCGCAGCCAGCTCGGCGGCGTACTCATCCTGGATCTGGGTTCTGGAGCCGTCATTTCGCAGGAAACCCTCGGAGGCGTACTGCTCGCGCAGGTCATTGACGCCCTGCACCGTCTCCTCACCTGAGATGAGAGTGAGAAGGCCAGGGATCTTGATTGCAAAGATCTCCTTCGTTGCATCCAGATCGCCAATCACGAACAGACGCATGCCAGCATTGGTCTCGGTGTCGAAGAGCCCTTCAGCAGCCGCCATCTTCATCGGTTGCACCTCCGTCATGATGCGACCCTGCAGATCGCCGGAGACGATGGTCAGCGCGGAGGCGACGATGAGCACCCAGGCGCCCATCCTGGCGCCAAAGCGGTGGGCGGCCACGGTCTCGGGATCACGATCTGCGCCTTCGCGACGCAACTCCATGAGCCACCAGCCACAGATGGCCGCCATCAATCCACCAGCCACCATGTAGGCGGCAGTGATGACGTGTGGGAAGGTGACGAGGAAGACCGGGTTCAGCAGTACGTCGATGAATCCTTCGATTCCCGCGAGCTCGGCCCGACCGTTGTTGAAAGTGGTGCCCACCGGGTTCTGCATCCACGAGTTCGCGGCGAGGATGAACACCGCCGAGAGCATGGTCCCGAATGCGACGGCCCAGATGGTCATGAGGTGCAACAGCTTGGGCAGCCTGTTCCAGCCGAAGATCCACAGCCCGAGGAAGGTGGATTCAAGGAAGAAGGCCAGTAGCGCCTCCAGCGCCAGGGGTGCGCCAAAGACGTCGCCCACGAAGCGCGAGTACTCGGACCAGTTCATACCGAACTGGAACTCCTGCACGATCCCCGTGACGACCCCCAGGGCGAAGTTGATCAGCAGTAGTTTCCCGAAGAATTTCGTCAGCTGCAGGTAGCGAGCGTGGCCCGTTCTGTACCAGATGGTCTGGAGGACAGCCACCATCATCGCCATGGCAATGGTGATCGGCACAAAGAGGAAGTGGTACACGGTGGTGATGCCGAACTGCCACCTACCAAGGGCTACAGGATCCATGTAATAACTCTACTACTGAGCGTCGTTGTAGCCAACTTGGAAACACCCTGTCGCAGTTGGCGCCCTATGATGATGCGCATGGCGAATCGTGGACCGCTCGAGCAATCGGTGATGGAGCTCCTGTGGGACAGTTCCTCACCCCAGAGCGTCGCTGATGTCCTCGAGAAACTCGACACGGGCCGCGATCTGGCCTACACCACTGTGATGACCGTGCTTGATCGACTCGCGAAGAAGCACCTGGTCACTCGCGAGCGCGTGGACCGGGCCTGGCGCTATCTACCCGCAGATCCACAACACGTGGTGGTGATGCGCGACATGACAACGGCCCTAGAGGGTGTACCCACCGACGTGCGCCTGCAGGCGTTGAGAGATTTCTGGGGCGCGCTGCCCGAGCACGAACGAGACGCCATCCGCACGGTTCACGCGAACTGACTGTGCCTGGCTCCTCCGTCGCCAGGCGCTACTGGGCCACCGGGGTTGTTTTCGTGCCAGTGACGTGAACCGGCGCCGCTGCCGTTGCTCCTCAGTCCTTGGACTTTTTCTTGAGCTTCTTCTTCAGTTTCTTCGGAAGATCGGCCCGATCACGGAGGATCTCCTGCTTCTGGGCGACGGCGGCGTCCATCTCCTCGAGCCAAGCCTCCTTGCGGGCGGCTGCAACCTCTGCAGCCTGGGCGTCGTCGATGCCGGGGATCGCCGCCACCTCGTGGCGCACTTCGATGCTGTCGGCCATGGCAGATTCGACGTTGTCGTGTGTCTCCTCCAGAGACGTGATCAGCGACTCGGTGGACATCGACTCGGCCAGCTTGCGGCGCTGGGTCTCGACGCTCCATCGCGGCTTCGGCCAGTTGAGGTCCATCTCACTGAGGGTGCGGGTGAGGATTTCGGTGATGGCCAGTCGTGGGAACCATTTGTGGTCGGCCGGGAGCACGTACCAGGGCGCTTGTTCGGTGCTCGTCTTCTCGAACACCGCCTGGTAGGCAGTCTGGTACTCCTGCCATTTGGCGCGGGTGGTCAGATCGCCGGTGTTGTACTTCCAGTGCTTGTCCGAGCGGTCCAGCCGTTCCATGAGTCGCAGACCCTGCTCATCGTGCGAGACCATCATGGCGAACTTCAGGACGATGGTGCCATTCTTCACAAGGTCTGCTTCGAACTTGTTGATCTCGTCGTAGCGTTTCTGCCACTTGTCCTCGGGCACGAGGTCATTGACCCGCACCACGAGGACGTCCTCGTAGTGGGAGCGGTCGAACACACCGATGCTCCCCGCGGGCGGTAGTGCCTTGCGGATACGCCACAGGTAGTGGTGCTTCGCCTCTTCCTCCGTGGGAACACCAAAAGAACTCAGCGCAACCCCCTGGGGATCCACCGAGCCCATCACGTGGCGCACCACGCCGCCCTTGCCCGCGGTGTCGAGTCCCTGGATGATGCACAGGACCGAGCGCTTGCCACCTGTGCGACCCTCAGCGAACAACCGCTCCTGCAGCTCTGGGAGCAGAGCTGCCCGCGACTTCATCAGGGCCTTGGCTTCCTTCTTGCCGCCGTCCCAGCCGGGTGAGCTGTTGCGGTCCACGGTGGCGAGGTCGAACCCCTCGTTGGCGCGCAGTACCTCGCGGGGGTCGGCGAGCCACAGGTTCTTCGGCTTCTTGCCCATGGGAGTGGTTCCTTTCGCAGAGTTGGCCCATTGTTTCAGTCGGGCTGGTCATCTGGTGTGAAACGTCGGGAGAGATGGACGACCGGACATGCCGCAAGGAGCCGTCGCCGCAACACATACGTCGACGGTGGGCAATGGATGAGGCGTGTCCGGTCGTTCCATGACTCGGCGCACAGTGAGTGCGGCGTGTCCGGTTGTCATCGGCGCGATAGGACGATGCACAGCACCTATCAGTTTAGCCATTTAGTCAGTGGACATGGCGCGGACAGTTCGCACCTTGTCGTTGAAGTCGGCGACTGCCAGATCCACTGCTTGACCCGCGACGGCGCGCATCCGGGCACCCGTCCTATCGGTGATGCGGGGGAAGACGTCAGCTGTTTCCAGCTGTTCGCCATCCAGATCAGGAGTGGCAACGATGAACGGTGCACCAGAGCCCTTGAAACGTTGAAATACTGCGAGTGAGTGCTGAGCAGCCACTGGCCGATCGGCGATTGTGCTTGTGACGCGGATGGTCATGTGATCGAAGGACGAGTTGTAGTCTTCGGCCTTCGGATTAATAAAGGTTGGTTCTGGGTTGTCTAGGTCCACGACGACTCCTTCTGGCCATGAGCGGGCAGCGATCTCCTGCTCCAATTCTGATTTGAGTCGGAGCTGGAGAGATTGCGAAAGTACTGCCAGGTTAATCTGGACAGGCGTGGAGTCCTCGCCCGCAATGACTCGCGCCAGCTCGTCCATGACGTCGTCGTTTCTGATGCGGGCACTCACGAGTTGAACGGCATCCAGCACCCGGGCGTCGACGAAGCGCGTCAATGCCGTAGCGTTTCCGGCATCTGCTTGTTCCAGTGCATCCAGGTACGCATCTCGCTGGTCGGAAAAGATGACCAACGGAACACCGGGGGAGCGGTACAGGTACACGGAAGAGAGAGCGCGAGCGACTCGACCATTCCCGTCGGCGAATGGGTGGATGAGAATGAAGGCGTAGTGCGCGTAGGCCGCTTGCACGACGCTGGATGCTTGTCTGAACTCCTCGCTTTCCAGTTGCTCGCCGAACCGATCCATTTCGGACGCCACCTGCTCAGGTGGGCAGTAGTGAAAGACTTCACCGTTGGCTCGCGTCGGGCTGTTCTCGCGCTCCTTGTAGGTGCCCTTCGAAAGGGGGCGCTGTTTCGTTGCATACCCATCGGGAGTGGGGATCAGCACCTCGTAGGTCTCCTGTGAGTTGCACAGGACTTCGTGGAGTGAGCGGATCCAATGGGGACTGATCGGGCGCTTTCCCGTGACGGCGTCAAGGATGAAGTCGTACCCGGACAGGGCATCACGAACGTGGCGCTCCACTTCCATTCCTCGGCGATGGAGCTTCTGCTCCCATCCGGTAGTCATATCCGCAATGGACAGGGTGAAGCCCCGCGTCGTTTCGTAGAGCCCCTCAATGGCGCCCGTCTCGACGGCTGCTGAGCGCGCTGCCACCGTCACCGCTGTGTCGACTGCTGGGTCGCCGTACTTCTGCCGTGCTTCGTCCATGGCACTGAGCGCGGCGTCGGTCGTCTGCTGGTTAAAAGGTGGGCACCACTGAACGAACGTTGGGAATCCCTGATAGCCGCTCATGACGTCATTCTGGCACCCGGCGCAGACAACGTCATGAACTCCGGTATGCAGGGGCCTTGGTCTGCTGGACGCACGCCGAAAACGACCGGACATGCCACAACCAGTCGTCGCCACGACGTATACGTCGATGGTCGACAGTGGATGAGGTGTGTCCGGTCGTGTGGATGGCGCGGTGGTTAGTGAGTGCGGCGTGTCCGGTCGTGTGGAGGGGAGGTGTTGGCGAACAGTCAATCGTTACGGCGCCGCTGTTCGCCCAGCACCCCTGCCTGCAGTGGACGGCAGGCCTCGGCCGCGCCGAGGGTCAGCAGGAATCCGACGAGAACGGTGGAGGCCAGTAGCACGACGCCCAGGGTCGGAAATCCTTCCATCTCCGTGGCCGTGACCGTCGACAGCAGGAAACCCAGTGGCACAGAAGTTCCCAAGGCGACTGCCAACGGAACCAACACCTGGCCCCGACGAACCGCCGCGTGGACTGTCCGGGGAACGCCCATGCGGTCCATCGCGACCGCTTCGGGCGCCCGGTCAAACGCTCCAGAAGCCTGGGAGATCAGAGTTGCGGTGGCAGCGAGGATGAGGCCGACGAGCAGAGTGATGGCCACGCCGGTTTGAATGTCGCGGACGAAGATCACTCCGAACTCAGCGGGAGCACCGCTGGTGGTCACCGGAATGTTGACGGTGAACCCGGCGATGAATCCCAATAGCGCCACCGAGGCGACGTTGCGCCAAGCCGCTCGCGGGTCGTCCAGGATCCGGCGGGCCGCGAGGAGCTTAGGGACTTTCGACGTGCGCGTGCGAGGCTTGGCGACCAACTGCAGCAGCCAAGGTCCCACAACGGTGATGGAGCCAATCACGACGGTGAGAAACACGAGCGTGAAGATGAGCCCCATGAGATTTGCGATGTTGGCAGTCTGGGAATAGATCATGAATCCCGTTACGAGTAGCACCACCAGCACCAACCGCCAGGTCTTGAGCCGCTTCGGGGTCTCGTCCCGCGCCACCCCGAGCGGTGAGATGCTGACGCGACGCAACCCCAGGATGGTTGACGCCATGGCGAGCATCAGGAGGACGCCCAAGACCGCAAGCCACAGCCACCACGGTGGCAGCATCTCGCGTGCCTCGATGCTTTGTCCTTGAAATGAAATGAGCTGCCAGGCCGGCAGGCTGGCGACGAACACAACGGATCCGAGGACGACACCGGCGACTGCCTGCACCAGCGTTTCGACGACCGACATCTTCACCACTTCACCACTGGTCATGCCGACCAGCCGCAGCGACGCCAGACGTCTGGAGCGGCCGCGTGCACCCAATCGAGCAGCAGCACCTCCCAGCGCGAGGACCGGAATGGTGAGAAGGGCGCACGCGAAGCCAGCGAGTCCCACGTAGGCGGGCGCGACGTCGACCCACATGGGGTCGTTGAGTGCGCCGTCGACGCGCCACCGAGCCACGAACATCCACGTGCCACCGGCCACTGTGAGGGCGAGCCAGGAGGAGACGGTGAATGCGAGGACCGCCATGGCGTCGAGGACACCGGCGCCCTTGGTGGCGCGGATGCGTTCCACGGCCAGGCGTGGAGCAAGGTTGAGTGCGACGCTCATGATGCCCTCCTGCTGCTCATGTGGTCGTCATGGATCATGGCGTCGCGGATTTCGACGAGGCGCTGGCACCAGGCTGCCACCGCATCGTCGTGGGTGACGACGACCAACGTGGCCCCCGTCATGGCAGCGGTGGTGGTGAGGATCTGCATCACTTCGTGGCCGGTGGCCTGGTCCAGAGCGCCCGTCGGCTCATCGGCGAAGACCACCTGTGGGCCGTGGATCAAGGCCCGTGCGATGGCGACGCGCTGGGCTTGCCCGCCGGAAAGTTCGCCCGGCCGCCGCCCTCCCGCATCGGGAAGCCCCAGCCGGGACAGCCACTGATCGGCGGCCGCCAGTGCCTCGTTGCGGTTCTGCCCGGCCAGCAGCAGTGGCAGCGCGACGTTCTCGCGCGCTGGCAACTCAGGCAGCAGCTGACCGTCCTGGAACACGAAGCCGAAGCGGCGTCGCCGTAGTAGGGAGCGCTGCTTGTCCTTGAGTGCTGACACGGGGTCCGAACCCAGTGTGACGGTGCCGGCATCCGGCACGAGAATGCCTGACAGGCAGTGCAGCAGCGTGGACTTGCCCGAGGCGGACGGACCCATGACGGCGACGGACTGGCCGTCCGGGATGTCCAGGTGGACGTCGGCGAGAGCCCGAACATGGCCGTAGGACTTGGAAAGGTTGCGGGCACTGAGTGCTCCGCCCGATGGTGTCGTTGTCATGACTCAAGTCGACCATTGCTCAGAGGTGGGCGCCATGGCTCCAGCTTCCCTCATGAGGTGGACCCAGCTCCACCTTTTGCGTCGACATTCGGATCGACGGCGGCACCCCTCCTACAGTGATTCCATGTCCTCAACTGCGGAGCGCCGCCGACGCCGCCTGTTCTTCGGGCAACTGGCCGTGGGTGGCGCTGGGGCGCTGATCGTGGGCGCCCTATTGTTCGGGCCGCTGCCATTCGACCGAGGCGTCGGGATCATCGCCGCCGCGGGCGTGGGGTCATTGCTGTGGTTGGCACTGCAATCCCTTGAACGAGGTAAGTTCCAGTCTCAACCAAAAGAGATTTCCGACGTCGACTGGGCACGGGAACTTCGGGAGGTCCGCGATTCCAGGCGCATCATCGTGTCGGCGTTCGAGATTGAGCGACGGCGGATCGAGCGCGACCTGCACGACGGCGCCCAGCAGTACTTGGTGGCAGCCACAATGAAATTGGGGGAGGCGTCCCTTCTGCTGGAGCAGCACACGTCCAAGGCCCACTGTGAAGCAACGGGCGTCGCGATGTTGCTCGAGGATGCCCACCGGGACGCTGAGGAGGCTTTGCGTACCCTGCGAGCCACAGTCTCGGGGATCCATCCGCAGATGCTGTCGGACCTCGGACTGGTGGCGGCCATCTCAGACATGGTGGAACGCAGTGGCCTGGACGTGACCCTTCGCAACCCGCACCCTTTGCCGGACATGCCGGAGGAGGTGGCGGCCGTCGCGTGGTTCTTCTGCTCCGAGGCGCTGACCAACATCGCGAAGCATGCCCCCAACGCGCGGGCCACGCTGCTGCTGGCGGCAGACCAGCATCTTCATGTCTCTGTCATGGACGACGGACCGGGAGGTGCCTGGATGCGTGAGGGTGGTGGACTTCATGGCATGCGGGAGCGAGTCGCGGCCTTCGGTGGGGCCCTGGACCTGTCCTCCCCGGAGGGAGGGCCGACGACACTGACGGCCCGCATCCCGCTGTTGCTCACGCCCAGCGCTCAGACAGGGGGTCAGACATGAGACTGATCATCGCCGACGACTCCGCCATTCTGCGCGAAGGTCTCGTGGGGTTGGTGGAGCGCCAAGGTCATAAGGTGATTGCCCAGGCTGCGAGCGCACCCGAGTTGCTGACTGCGGTGGCGGCAGCGCACCGGGACGGCCGTGTGCCCGACGTGGTCATCACCGACGTCCGGATGCCGCCGGGCATGTCCGACGACGGTCTGGCCGCGGCACTCGAGATCCGCAGGAACCATCCTGGCATCGGCATCCTCGTGCTGTCCCAGTACGTTGCCGCCGCCTACGCTGCTGACCTGTTCGGCGGGCGAGGTGGTGGCGCTCCCATGGCGTCGACGGGGGACTCGGGAGGGCTGGGGTATCTGTTGAAGGACCGCATCTCACGGGTCGCGGACTTCATGCGGTCCCTCTCGATCATTGAAGCGGGTGGCGTGGTCGTTGACCCCGAAGTGGCCACCCGACTGATTCAGGGCCAGCAATCGTCGTTGGATCGGCTTAGTGCCCGCGAACTTGAGGTGCTGGAACTGATGAGCCACGGGTTGAGCAACCAGCAGATCTCTGAGCGCCTCTACCTCTCGGCCAGTGCCGTGTCCAAACACGTGGCGAACGTCTTCGTGAAGCTGGGACTGACGGCGGGCGAGGACAACCGCCGCGTTCGCGCGGTTCTAACGTACCTGACTGCCTCCCAGGGCTGAGGGTCTCCTCGCCACTGCTCCGGATGACTCGAGGCGGCCGAGATCATCAGAGACATGATCGACGTGCGCCGTCCGTGACGGAAGAGCAGTGGTCTACCGCAAAAAAGCTGGTTGTACAGTTCAGGCATGACAGCGAACGCTCCTCTCAGTATCTCGGGGGCCCGTAGTCAGTTCGCGTCGCTCATTGAGCGTGTCCAGGTGGATCACCAGCCGGTCTACTTGACGCGCCGCGGGCATCGCGTCGCTGCTGTCATTGCGGCGGAGGATCTTGACCATCCGATCGAACTGGCTGAGGACATGCAAGACATCCGCACAGCTGCGCAGGCTCGCGATGAGATGCGTGACAGGGGAGATGGACCGATCCCGTGGGATGAGCTCAAGACTGAACTCGGTATGGCATGACCTTCATGGGTGCACTCGCTGCGCCGATCGAAGAGCCGAGGGCAGCAGCACAATCGTAGGAAGAAGAATGGCCGCTGCGGTGATGTTGACGGCCTCGAACCCTCCGAACGCCAGGATGGGGCCGGCCGATGCAGCGGCGGCCGCCCCGGCGTAGTTCATGCCGGCGTCGGTGGCGCCCTGCAATGCGACGCGGACGTGTCCCGGAGCGTTGGCGGTCACGATCGCCGAGCCCGCGATCACGGCAGCCGACCATCCCAGCCCCAGGAGTATGAGCGCCACCATGGTCAGGCCCGTGCCCCCGGATGCCGCGATGAAACCGGTGCCGAGCGCCGACGCGAGCAACACCATTCCCCCCATCGCCACGGGCAGCGGCCCCACTCGATCAGTTGCCCACCCGAAGACGGGGCTGAGAGCGTACATGCCCAGCACGTGCAGACTGATGACGATGCCGACAAGTTCAAGTGTGTCGCCGTCATTTCCCATGTGCACAGGTGTCATGACCATCACCATCACCATCACCGCATGGGCCGTTGCGATCAGAACGACGGCGAAGAGGGCCACCGGATGGCCGACGGCCCAGCGCAGCGCCGCGATCGCCCCGACGGGCGCCAGAGGATTCGCGGGTTCGTCCGCGCCGTGAGGTTCTGGCTGCATGGGCGTGGGCCGGAACAGGACGGCGAGGACGGTAGCAGCGGTCGCAAAGGCAACTACGGAGAACACGAACGGGCCGGCGAACGCGGGCAGGCCCAGCCCGGCCCCGAATCGATCGCCCGGCGCCGCAAGGTTCGGTCCGGCGACGGCGCCCACTGTCGTGGCCCACAACACCACCGACATTGCGCGGGCCCGGGCAGCGGGCGCGACGTTCTCGGCACCCGCATAGCGGCTCTGCAGGTTGACTGCCTGCGCGACGCCGAACAGGCTCATGCCCAGCAGCATCACGATGATCTGGCCCGTGAGCGCAGCTGCCACGATCAGCAGGGCGCCGATGGTGGCCAAAGCGTATCCCCGGCTCAGCGACACCCGCCTGCCCCGGCGCGCGGCCAGGTTGGCGAGCGGTATCGCGGCGACGGCGGCGCCCAGGGTGCTCGCGGCCTGAGCGAACCCGGCCATTGATGTGCCGCCCAGACTTTGGGCGAGCAGCCCGCCAACGGCGAACCCGGATGCCACGCCGACGCCGCCCAGCAGGTTGCTGAGGATCAGCACGCCAATGCTGCGTCCATACCGGCGTGCCATCGCTTCGTCTCCTTCACCACGGCGACCGTCAGGTCGCGTCAGCCACCATTCCATGCAGCCCAGCTGCCCGATGTCAGGGTAGCCGTGGATCTACGATGTTGGAATGGAAGATGATCTGCGTGAACCTGACGCCGCGGAACTGGAGCGATTCTGGCAGAGTGTGCGCCCGGAGGACTCGCCAGCTGTGCGCCCAGAGGCATGGGCCTTCGGTGCCACGGTTTCACTCGCCGACGAGTTGTTGGCACTGGTGCTGGACGGCACGAAGACGGCCACCGCCGGTGCTCTCTGGGATTATGAGGCCGAGAACGAGCCGTTGCCGGAAGTGGGGCAGCTGAACATTTTGCTGACCGGGTGGGGTACCCCGCGAGCGCTCGTGCGCACTACGTCGGTGATGACCGTGCCTTTCAACAAGGTCGACGCTGAACACGCATGGTTGGAAGGAGAAGGGGACCGCAGCTTGTCTGATTGGCGCAAGGGCCACAGGGAGTTCTTCACCGAGTTTGCGAGCCACAACCGCGGGTTCGCCCCGGACATGCCAGTGGTCCTGGAACGGTTCCAGTTGCTTCACCCTCACTAGGGCGAGAAGAATGCCCAATCGGCACTAATGGCAGAGCGTGGTCGGCGGCGAGAACGGATGCGAGCGGAAGCGGAGAGTCTGCGCGCTGACCCTGAGGATGTGTCCGCGTCGCGAGGGCTTACCGCTGAGATGGAGGCGATGCGCTGGATGGCGACGGAGTAACGTCCGGCTGTGACCAGAACTCCATCTTCACATGGGTCCAGCAGTTGGCCGCCATCAAGACGTGGCGACATCAGACACACTCCAGCGGTTCGAGAGCACCGCACGGCAGTTCGACGGTGATGGGATCACCCGGCCTGACCTCTCCCCCCACATGGATAACGCCCATGACGCCGGTGAGGCGGACGACGTCTCCATCGGCCTTACGGCAGAGCACCTCCTTGAGGAGCCCGGGTCTGAAGCTCTCGATCTGGGCGCACGGGTTACGCAAGCCGGTCACTTCGATCTCCGCGCTCCCTATGCGGAGTCGAGTGCCGCGGGGTAGGCCAAGCAGGTCGATGCCGACAGTAGTGATGTTCTCTCCCAGATCCGCGGGGCTGACGTCGAAGCCCTTCTCATTGAGGTCGTCGAGCAGTTCACGGTGGATGAGGTGGACCTGGCGGAGGTTTGGTTGTTGCGGGTCCTTTCGCACGCGGGAGCGGTGCTGCACCGTCGCTCCGGCATGTGCGTCGCCAGCGACACCGTGGCCCGCGATCAGGGTGATGACGGCGACGGGCGTTTTACTGAATCGGTGTGCGCCATCGCGTCCAACCGAGACCACGCTCGGCTCGTTCTCCTCTCCAACGTGCGTCATCTCTGCAACGTAGCGCGAGTCCAACGGCGTGACCATCACCGTGTTCAGCGGTGGACGGCGCACCACTATGTCGTCACGGCGGCGCTGAACTGCGATTCGTACAGGTCGTGATAGGCCCCGTCCGCAGCGAGGAGCTCGTCGTGTGTACCCTGCTCGACGATGGCGCCATCCTCCATGACGAGGATCAGATCTGCGTCGCGGATGGTGGACAGGCGGTGCGCGATGACGAACGACGTGCGTCCGCTGCGCAGTGCAGACATGGCCTGCTGCACCAATAGCTCCGTGCGGGTGTCCACAGAGCTGGTGGCCTCATCGAGGATCAGCAGCGACGGATCGGCCAGGAACGCGCGGGCGATGGTGATCAGCTGCTTCTCACCGGCAGAGATGTTGGAGCCCTCCTCGTCGATGATCGTGTCATAGCCCTCCGGCAGGGAGTGGACGAAACGATCCACGAAGGTGGCGGTGGCCGCCTCGACGATCTCCTCCTCGGTGGCGTCCATGCGCCCGTAGGCAATGTTGTCGCGGATGGTGCCACCGAACAGCCAGGCGTCCTGCAGAACCATGCCGATGTTGCTGCGCAGCTCATGTCGGGGGACGGTCGCGATGTCGGTGCCGTCCATGGTGATGGCGCCGCCGTCGAGGTCGTAGAACCGCATGAGCAGGTTGACCAGCGTGGTCTTGCCGGCCCCGGTGGGTCCGACGATGGCGACGGTCTGGCCGGATTTCGCCTCCAGATCCAGGCCCGTGATGAGCCTCGTTTCCGGTGAGTACGAGAAGTCCACGCCGTTGAACTGCACGTGGCCCTCCAGAACGCCCAGATCGCCCGAGGGCTCGGGCGTCATCTCGTCGGCATCCATGAGCTCGAAGACCCGTTCGGCTGAGGCCACCCCCGACTGCATCAGGTTGGCCATCGAAGCCACCTGCGTGAGGGGTTGGGTGAATTGTCGTGAGTACTGGATGAACGCCTGCACGTCGCCGATGGTCATGGTGCCGGAGGCCACCCGGAGGCCACCGATGACGGCGATGACCACGTAGTTGAGGTTCCCGACGATCATCATGATGGGCATCATCAGTCCCGAGACGAACTGCGAGCCGAAGGCGGCGACGTACAACTTCTCGTTGCGTTGACGGAACTCTTCAGCCACTTCCTTCTGCCGCCCGAACACCTTCACCAGCGAGTGGCCTGTGTAGGCCTCCTCGATGTGGGCATTGAGATCGCCGGTGGACTTCCACTGCGCTTTGAAGAGCTTTTGTGAGCGCTTGCCGATGACCGACACCATCACCATGGCCACCGGGACACTGATCAGCGCCACCAGCGCGAGGGTGGGGGAGATCCAGAACATCATGGCCAGCACACCCACCACCATCAACAACGAGTTGAGGAGCTGGGAGAGCGTCTGCTGCAAGGTTTGGGAGACGTTGTCGATGTCGTTGGTGACACGGCTCAGCAGTTCCCCACGCGGCTGCCCGTCGAAATAGGACAGCGGCAGCCTGTCAATCTTCGCTGAGACTTTTCGGCGCATCCGGTGGATGCTCTGCTGCACGGCGTCATTCAGCACATAGGCCTGCACGTAGGAGGCGACTCCCGAGATGAGGTAGAGCACCAGGACGGTGAGAAGAATCATGCCGATGGCATTGAAGTCCACGCCCTGACCGGGCACGAAATCAAGAGTGCGCAGCAGATCAGCGAAATCTTCGTTGCCAGAGTTCTGCGCCGCCTGGATCGCCTGGGCCCGTGTGGTGCCGGGCGGCATCTGTTTGCCGAGGAATCCTGCGAGAAGCAGGGTTGTGGCCTCGCCGAGAATTTTGGGGCCCACCACCGACAGCGATACGCCCGCCACCCCGAACATGATCGCGATGATGATGCGTGCGCGCTGGGGACGCAGTTCGTGCAGCAGACGTCGGAGTGAGGCACGGAAGTTGACAGCCTTCTCACCCGGGGTGACCGCCGGCCCGTGGCCTGGTCCACCGCGCCTCTGTGGTGCTTCCTCCGGTCGTTGGTTGGCCTTGATGGGTGCAGCGACCGCGGTGGGCGCGGCGTCCGGTTCCTTCTTGATCATGCTGCCGCTTCCTCCGCGCTCAGTTGCGATTCGACGATTTCCTGGTAGGTCTCGCAGCTGCCGAGCAGGTCCTCATGTCTGCCACGACCGACGATCTCACCGTCTTCCAGGACGAGGATCTCGTCGGCGTTGCGGATGGTGGTGACCCGCTGAGCCACGACGAATACCGCCTTGTCAGCGACCCGCGGTGCCAGTGCGGCGCGGAGACGAGCATCGGTGCTCACGTCGAGGGCGGAGAAGGAGTCGTCGAAGATGAACACTTCCGCCTCAGTGGCCAGGGCGCGTGCAATGGCGAGCCGTTGGCGCTGGCCTCCCGAGACGTTGGTGCCGCCCTGCGAGATGGGGGACTCAAGAGCATCGTCGCGCTCGCGCACAAAGTCGTCCGCCTGAGCGACCCGCAGTGTCTCCCAGAGCTCGTCGTCGCTGGCATCCGGATTGCCGTAGCGCAGATTGCTCGCCACGGTGCCGGTGAAGAGGTACGGCTTCTGCGGGACGATGGCGACGCGGTCCCAGAGGTGCTCCGGGTCCATGTCGCGGACGTCGACGCCGTCGAGGAGTACGCGTCCGCCCGTGACGTCGAACAATCGGGGGAGGAGGCTGACGAGTGTGGTCTTGCCGGATCCGGTGGAGCCGATGACGGCCGTGGTGCGGCCGGGCTGCAGCTCAAAACTCACATGTTTGAGTACAGGCTCCTCCGCCCCCGGATAGGAGAAGCTGACGTCGTCGAAGACAACGACACCCTGGGTGTGTTGCGGCGTCTTCGGGGACTTCGGCGGTGCCACGGAGGATTCGGTGTCGAGGACTTCCATGATCCGGTCGGCGCAGACGGCGGCCCTGGGGGCCATCACGAGCAGCATGGTGGTCATCATCACCGAGATCAGGATCTGCATGAGGTAGGCGAGGAAGGCGGTCAGCTGCCCGATCTGGATGTCCCCGGAGTCCACGCGTTGGGCGCCGAACCACATGACGCCCACCGTCGAGACGTTCAGTATCAGGCCGACGAAGGGAAACAGCACTGCCATCAGACGGCCGACGGTGGTGGCGGTGTCCACCAGTTCAGTGTTCGCGATGCCGAACCGGCGGGACTCGTGGGCCTCGCGGACGAAGGCCCGAACCACACGGATGCCGGTGATCTGCTCGCGCAGCACCCGGTTCAGGTTGTCGATCCGTTTCTGCATGATTGCGTAGAGCGGGCCCATCTTCGAGATCAGCACCACGATGCCGGCGCCAAGAATGACGACCGCCACCAGGATGGTCCAGCTCAGCCCAGCGTCCTCGCGCAGTGCCATGATGACGCCGCCCACCATGGTGATGGGGGCGCCCACGAGCATGATGCAGGTCATCAGGACCAGCATCTGCACCTGCTGGACGTCGTTGGTGGTGCGGGTGATCAGCGACGGGGCGCCGAAGTGGTTCATCTCGCGGCTGGAGAAGGCCAGGGTGCGATCGAAGAGGGCGCCCCTCACGTCGCGGCCGAAGAGCATCGCGGCGCGGGCACCGAAGTACACAGCGCCCACCTGTCCGGCTCCCTGCACGAGGGCCAGCATGAGCATGACGCCGCCGGTGCGCCAGATGTAGTCGGTGTCACCGACAACGACCCCCTCGTCGATGATCCGGGCGTTCAGCGTCGGCAGGTAGAGCGCCATGATGGTCGCCACCACCTGCAGCGCCACCACGAGGGCCAGCAAGCCCCAGTACTGGCGTATGAAACGGTTGATGAGCGTACCCAGGCGGCGTATCACAGGGTGTCCTTGCGTCGGGCTCCGTCGAGGGCGAAGCGTGTGACATCTTCCGGGGTCAGTCCGCCGGGTCTGGCCATCGCCAGTCCCATCGAGAGGGCTTTGAGGTAGTGGGCGTAGGTCTCTGGGGTCACGGTGAGTTCGTGAGCGTGGTCACTGATGACGTCCACCACCCAGTCGCGCAGATCGGCCAAACGGTCTTTGTGGGCATCGCGGACGCAGACGGCATGGGTAGCGTTGACGGACTCATGTCGTGGAGGTGGGAGCACAGCGTGGACGTGGCCGAAGTAGTCGACGATGCCACGGACACATCCAAGCGTCCGGGACTCCAGGGTGGTGCCGAGTTCGACGGTGGTGAGACGTGCCATGAGTCGCTCATGTGAAAGGAACTCGGTGTAGGTGGCGCCCAGGAGATCGGGAAGGGTGGGGAACACGCGGAAGAGGGTGCCTTCGGCCACACCCGCCGCCTCTGCCACCATGCGGGTGGTCAGCTCGGGGCCGTGGGCGTCGAGAAGGTCGACGGCGGCGTCGATGATGGCGGCCCGACGTTGCTCGGGAGGCATGGGCGTTGCTCTGGTCACTGGGAAAGTGTAATGAGTGAGCGCTCACTCATCAAGCCGTGATGGCTCTGCGCGCCGTCGGCGGTGAGCGAAAACCAGTGGTGAGCGCCTCCCCTGCGATGTGCCACTGGTGAGGCACAGTACAGCTGGTGCCCGGCGTCTGCCCGGGTCAGCACAGTGTTGATGTGGGGCCGCGCCGAGGCATGTCAGGCCCGATCAGGTGTTGGCTGTGTGACCTATTCCCTCGGAGGTCCGGGTGGCGGAAAGACGTCGGGGGTCGACGGACCGGGGGCCTTGTTGTCGACGTGGGGGTTGCGAACGTTGTCCGGACCGTCGGGATACCTGACGTCGGCTGGGTCTGCCTCTCGGATGTCCTGCGGGTCGCCTTCCGTGGGATCCGGTACTTTCTTCCGGTTGTACGGCGGATCGGGAATGGGTTCAGCTTTGCGCTGTCCACGCTTCTTCGACGCGACCACGGCGACGATCACAACGATCGCAACCACCACGATCGCGGCGATGACCCAGTAGATCCACTCTCCAGACATGGTGCCTCCTCCATCTGCATACGCATGTGCTCCAACCATCCCCACCGTGCCACACGCCGGGACCAGTGTGAGAAGCGCAATGCCGGATTCGCGGCGTCATGGAGATGTCTACTCTCAGGCGCTCCCCGGCATCAGCCATACTGTCGCCTCGGACGGAAGTACCTCCTCCTCCATCCCAGTGCTTGCAATGGCGACGTTGACTCCTTCCAACGGATACGGTTCGGCGCCGAAGTTGGTGATGACTTCCCACCCATTGGGGCGTCGGTAGTGCAGAACCTCTGGATCGCCGGTGGAAATCCACTCCAGATCCTCGCTGGTTTGCAGTGACCGCCGGAGTTCGAGGGCGCGGCGGTAGAGACACAGCGTGGAATCGGGATCCTCTTCCTCCGTCGTCACCGCGTAGCGCGTGAACCAGGCCGGTTGGGGAAGATGTGAGCCTCCGCCACCGAATCCGAAGGCCTCCTCCGCAGAGTTGCTCCACGGCAGGGGTACCCGGCATCCGTCGCGACCCAGGTCAGCGCCTGCGCTGCGAAAGAATGCTGGGTCCTGTCGTGCTGCGGTGGGGAGCGCGGCCACTTCGTGCAGTCCGAGCTCTTCTCCCTGGTAGAGGTAGCTGGACCCGGGCAGGCCGAGCATGAACAGTGTCGCGGCGCGGGCCCTGCGTTCACCGCCCATCCAATCGAGCTCAGGGTTCGTGCCCCCGGAACGGATCCATTCGAGCCCGTGTTTGACGGAGGGCTCGCCGTCGGCTTCGCGAGGCGGGTGCGGCAGGCCGTAGCGCGTCGCGTGCCGGGTGACGTCATGGTTGGACAGCACCCAGGTACTGGATGAACCGGAGGCCTCCGCAAGTTCGAGATTCTCACGAACCACTCTCTCGAACTGGGAGGCATCAAAATCGGCCTGCAGCAGATCGAAGTTGAACGCCTGACCCAGCCCCTCCGGACTGGCGTACAGCGGAACGCGGGCCTTGTGCACCCATGCTTCGGCGACGGCGGTGCGTGGCGGATCGTAGGAGTCGAACACTTGGCGCCATTCGGCATACACCTCGTGGACGTCGTCGCGGTCCACGAGGGGGTGGTTGCCGTCGAAGGGCAGCGTCTCGAGTTCGGCGCGGGAGGGCAGCGGTTCGGAGAGGTCCTTCGTCAGAGCGTGTGCCACGTCCACTCTGAAGCCGTCGACGCCACGGTCCGACCAGAACCGGAGCGTGTTCAGGAAGTCATCCCTGACCTCACGGTGAGCCCAGTTGAGGTCGGGTTGCTCTCTGGCGAAGGTGTGCAGGTACCACTGGCCGTCGGTGACCTGGGTCCATGCCGGGCCGCCGAACATCGACTCCCAGTCGGTGGGCGGGCGGCTGCCGTCTGGTCCCTGTCCCTCCCGAAAGATGTATCTGTCCCTCGCTGTGGAGCCGCGCCCAGCTGTCAGCGCCTCCTGAAACCATGCGTGCTGGTCCGAGGTGTGGTTGGGCACGATGTCGACGACAACTTTGATGCTGCGGGAGTGGAGGGCTTCCACCATGTCGTCGAAGTCATCGAGTGTTCCGAGGCGGGGGTCGATGTCCCGGTAGTTGGCGACGTCGTAGCCGCCATCAGCCAGTTCCGACGGGTAAAAGGGGCTCAGCCACACCGCGTCAATGTGCAAGGATTCCAGGTAATCCGCCCGCGACGTGATGCCCGGAAGGTCCCCCACCCCATCTGCATTGGCGTCGGCGAAGCTGCGGGGATAGATCTGATAGACCACCGCCTGCCGCCACCAGGGAGCGCCGGAGGTGCGGTCGCCGTCTCGTGGCGCGCTGGACTGTTCGGTAACACTCATCTGCAGAATCTCTTCCTGTATATAGGGAAAATTTCTCAACCCTTGACGGCGCCCTGAGTGACACCTTCCATCACCCAGCGCTGGGTGAAGAGGTACACGATGATGGCCGGTGCCATCGCCATGAGGTATGAAGCGAAGGACACGTTGTAATTGTTGCTGAACTGGGTCTGAAAGATGTTCTGCACCACGGGCAGCGTCTGCAGTCCGGGGTCTGAGGTGATCAATGACGGCATCATGAAGTCGTTCCATGACGCCAGGAATGCGAAGATGCCCACGGTGGCACTCATGGGAGCCAACAGCGGGAAGACCAGCGTCCAGAACGTCTGCCAGGTGGACGCCCCGTCGATGCGTGCACTCTCCTCCAACTCGGCCGGGATGGAGCGCAGGAATGCCGTGAACAGCAGAACACTGAAGCTCAGCTGGAACACTATGTGGAGCAGGGTGACGCCAATGGGGTTGTCAAGATTGACCAGACCCGTCAGTTGGATCTGTGGCAGTGCAACGACGGGAAAGGGGATGAACAATGCCGCCAGCAGATAAAAGAAGGACCACCTGAAAAGGCGGTGGTCCCAGTTGCGCGAGATGGCGTACGACGCCATCGCCCCGAGCACGATGCTACCGACCACCGTGCCTGCTGTGATGAGCGCAGAGATGATGAATGCCGTTGGGTAATCAGTAAGGTTCCACGCCCGCACGAAGCCCTCGACGCTGAACGGGGCTGGAAGTGAGAAGGCGTTGCCATCCACCGCCTGAGCGGTGGTCTTGAACGCCATGACCACCGTGACGTACAGGGGCACGATCACCGTCACCCCCGCCAGAAGCAGGATGATGGTGAGTGGCCAGTTGTAGCGTTCTCCCTTACTTTGCCGTGTGGTCTTGGGTTTTGCGGATGGTGCTGTGCTTTCTGCCACCACTCCGGCCTCAGCGGTCTGCGCTGTCAGCGCTGGTTGGGAAGTCATCAGACCTCACCCCTTCCACGGGATATACGAAGTTGCAACAGCGAGAGGATCACGACGATGACGAAGAACAACGTTGCGTTGGCCATTTGGTACGCGTAATCGCCGCCCGAGAAACCGGTGAAGATGGTCATCGCAATACTGCGGGTGGCAGTGCCGGGACCGCCATTGGTCAGGCCGACGATGATGTCGTAGGCGTTGAGAAAGTTCTTGAAGCTGAGGATCACATTGATCACCACATAGCCAAAGACGAGGGGAAGAGTGATGAACAACAATTGACGGATCTTGGATGCGCCGTCGATGTCCGCCGCCTCGTAGACATCTCCTGGAATCGAGAGAATGCCTGCAATGTAGATCAGTAGCGTTCCCGGCACGGCCTGCCAGACGGTGACGATCACAACAGCTGTCCAGGCGAGGTCGGGGTTCGCGAGGAGGCTCTCCTGGAGCCAGCCGATGCCCGTGGCTTGTCCAAAGCGTGTCAGTGAGTTGGAGAACAAGAAGTTGAAGACGTAGGCGATGATGATGCCCGAGACCACCATGGGAATGACGTAGAGGGCTCGGAGTGGGGTCTTCAGTTTGATCTTGGAGGTGAGCCCAACGGCAAGCAGGAACGCGATGAGGTTGACCAGCAACACAGATACCAACGAGAAACCGAACGTGAACAGATAGCTGGACAAAATGGCGGGATCAGAGAACATCGCCCTGTAATTCGTCAGGCCGATGAACTCCCACTCTCCGAAACCAATCGAGTTGGTCAGGCTGAAGAAGATGCCGATGACGGCTGGCAGGGTGATTGTCAGTGAGAACACCACGAGAGTGGGGATGAGGAAGAGGTAGTAGATACCTTCCACCTTGCTCTTGCGGTGTCTCGATTCCGTTGAGGTTGGCGCCGCCGTGGAAGTGGCTCCTCCCGGGCGTCCGCTCGTCGACTTCTTCGCCGTCGTGGTCATGGCCTGAGCTCCTTTGCCTTGGCTGGTTTCATCGTCTGAGGGCGAGACGCGCCCAGTCCGCGTCGAGCGTTGCCAACGTGTCTTCCACGTCGGCGCCGAGGACAACTCCCTGAAGGTAGTTCTCGGCTGGAATGTTCAGCGGAATCGCCTTGGATGCGCCCTGATAGAACCGGCCGTCATCAAAGTATTCCTTCATGCCGATGATGCGCGGGTCTGAGACTGGTGCTGAATCGGTCGTGGTCCCGTAGCCCAATTGGTCTGCGTTGTAGGCGTCCATCACATCCTTCTGGAAAAGATACGAGAGGAAATCACGAGCCGCTTCCTTGTGCTTGGAGGCCTCCGGAATCCACGCGGCCAGGTCAATGTTCACGCGAACCTCGAGATTGTCCGGATCATCGGTCATGGGTAAGGGAAAGGTGCCGACATCCAGGTCGGGGGCAGTTTTGGCAATTTCTCCAAGTGCCCATGGGCCCTGGAAGTACATGGCGGCCTGACCTTGCGCGAAAGCGAGGTTGCCGTCACCGTAGCCCCTGCTCGCGGCATCGTCATTGGTGTACTCCTCGGCGAGCATCTGCATGGTTTCCGTCGGCCCGGCCAGGGTCTTCTCGAATGAGACATCCGAGTCGGACACCACCTCCGTGCCCAACTCCCTCATTCTGTTGAAGAACTCCGCCACTTCAACCTCTCCGCCGACGGTGTAGTCCCAGTAGCCCTGTGCCACCGTCCACGGATCCTGGAAGGTCCCGTAGATGGGAGTGATCCCAGCGGCCTTCAGTTCTTCGCAGACTTGAATGAACTCGTCGTAGGTCTGCGGCACCTCGAGGCCCTGTTGCTCAAAAATTTCCTTGTTGTAGATCACGGAGGCCGCCATCACTGAGTAGGGCAGCACACTCGTGCGGCCCGGGTACGTCGCGTACTGGTCAACGAGCTCCTGAACCTCGGGAAGAATACGGTCTGCCTCGGGCATGTCGGAGAGGTCACTGAGAGCGCCCCGCTCCATGAAGCGCGCCATTTCCAAGTTGTAGTTGAGCAGACCAAGATCAGGCGGGTTTCCACGCAGGAAGCCAGCCTGAAGGTTGGAGGATGAATCCAAAACCACCTGTACCTCATCCTGGGATGCGTTGTAGGTGGAGATCAGGTCACGGAAGTAGGGGATGGCCTCCGGCTTGCTCAGGTGGAAGCTGACCTCTTCCGGGGCATCATCCTGGGAACAACCGGCAAGTGCGGAGAACGCCAATGTGAGGCCCAGCAGAGTTGCCAGTGAGCGGCGGATTGGGCGGGGGCGTCGAGACATCTGAGTCCTTTCGAGTACCGTCGTTGGTATTCTTGTTGGTGGACTTGGAAGTAGATTTGGACTACGAATCAACTACGTACCTCCATCATGCGGCACGGAATCGTGGGAGTCAAGGACTTTGCTGACAATGGGTGAAACCCGAGCCAATGGGCCACGGGCAAGCGTCGATGCGATGCTGGAATTCGTGTGGGCGGCTGAGGTGTCCGTCGTGACCGATGCCATGGCGGCCACGGGCCTGACGCGCTCCACGGCGATCGATGCTCTCAGCGAACTGGTGGAGATAGGGCTCGTGCGTGAGCTGCCCAATGCCCGCTCGGCTGGGGAATACAGCAAGGGACGGCCGTCGCGGCGCTTCGAACTTCGAGAGGACGCAGCGGTCATCGTCGGTATGGACGCGGGCCGTGCGCACCTGAGCACCACCGTCGCGGACCTGCGGGGTGTGGAGTTGGCTTCCGAACGGGTGGAGCTTCGCAGCGCCCAGGACACGCAGGAGGGCCGACGTGCCGCAATCGTCGCCGCGTTGGATTCGGCGCTGAGTGCCGCTGGTTCCTCCAGGGAAAGAGTGCTGGCTGTGTGCGTGGGAGTGCCTGCCCCGGTCAATGAGGATGGTGTCTCCCCCCGGCGCGAGGGTGGATTCTGGCAGCGCATGAACCCCGGGTTGCAGGATCTCCTTGCAGAGTGGGCGCCCATCGTGCGCATCACGAACGACGCATCGCTGGCCGCCGTGGCGGAGGGATCTGTGGGGATGGCGAACGGCTTGCGCAATTACGTGGTGCTGCTCGCGGGAGACCGCTTCGGCGCAGGTGTTGTGGTTGACGGCCACGTATTGCGGGGGCACCACGGTGGTGTGGGGGAGATGAGGGTCTTCGACCATGTGAGGGGCGTCAACTCCGTCGAGGGGATCGGCCTGCGGCTTGCCGAGTGGGCGCGGGAAGACCTCGCTGCCGGAATCGTGCCGCGGGCGTCGGCCCTCGCGGGCTTGAGCGGAGCAGCGGTTTCAGGCCGAACTGTCCTCCAGTTGGCTCGTGCCGGCGACGTGTGGGCACAGGGCCTTCGTGAGCGCGCTGCAATGTTGCTGGCTCGCATCGTCGTCGTTTTCAGCAATCTCTACGACCCGTCCCGGATCATCGTGGCGGGTGCCGTGGCCGAGGATCTCGACGAAGTGCTGCACGCGGCTCGCGCCCACTTCCCCGTGGACTGGGAACTCCCCATTCCTGAACTGGGGCGCTCGCGTCTGGGTGCTGACGCCGTCGTGACTGGAGCTGTGTCCGCCGCGAGGGAGGCCGCGCGTCGAGGCGTTCTGCACCTGGGGGAGGCGGGACTGCTGCGGCTGGGGATGGCGAGGGAGGGGCCCGTGTCGTTGTCTTGACGCGGGTGAGCTGAACTTTTGGCCCCTCAGAGGGATTCGCGCTCGATCAGGGTGCTGTGCAGAACCACGGTGCGCGGCGCCTCGCCGTCGATCATGTCCATTGCCAGTTCGGCGGCGATCCTTCCCTGTTCCAGGAGTGGCTGGCTGATCGTGGTCAGTGGTGGTTGGGATCGAGCGGCCACGGCATGGTCGTCGAAGCCGATGACCGATACGTCCCCGGGGATACTGCGTCCGGACGAGGCCATTGCAGCCATGGCTCCGACGGCTATTCGGTCCGAGCCAGCCAGCAGGCCATCCAACGCAGGGTGGGTGTCCAGAAGGCGGCGTGCGGCACTGAAGCCGGAGGCCTCGTCCCATCCGGTGAACACCACTCGGGAGTCATCGAGGCCGTCCCCGAACACGGATCTGTACCCCTGCAGTCGATCCGTGGATGCCGGGTTGGGCTCGGGCCCGAGGATGGTGATCACATCACGACGGCCACGATCTCGCATAGCAGTGGCAGCAACAGCGGCCCCCTTGACATCGTCGGAGTAGACGACGGAGAAGATGCCCTCGTACGGCAGCTCATTGAGCTGACCACACAGCACTACCGGGAGACTCTGAGTGCTCAGGGCTTCCAGCATGACCCCACCGACATAGGGGGTGATATCGATGACCGCGTCGACGGCTCGGTGCCGGAAGTGGCGGATGGCGCGTTCGTGCTCCATCTCCGTGGATGCCTGCAAGAGCATGGGCAGCATCGGCGTGCTTGACAGCCGTTCGCTGATGCCGCGCAGAATGACGGCGTAGGTGGGGTCATCGAACAACTCATCCAGAGGTTCGGCCACCAGCACGGCGATGGACTCAGCACGTCCCATGGCGAGAGCGCGACCCTGGGCATTCATGACAAAACCCGTCTCAACGACGGCAGCAGCTACTTTGGCTTTCGTCCGGGCGGTCACGGCAGGGGAGTCGTTGAGCGCTCGGGAGGCCGTGGCCCGGGAGACACCGGCAACTCGTGCCACATCGGTGATCGTTGCAGAGCCGCGCCCGGCAGCGCGCGGCGTCCTCTGCCTCACGGATTCCAACGGACACCTCCACTTGCGCATTTATAGTGATCGAATCTTCATGAAGACGGGGAACCGAGGTTCTCCGTTGCCCATTGTCGCAGGAATGTACTACAGTTGAATGAAACCGGTTACATTTGACCACGATGGTCACCGGACCACATGGGAGTGATGACGTTGAAGACCGATCCACACGACTGGGAGAACCCACGGCTCACCGGCCGCAATCGTCTGCCGGCGCGTGCATACTTTTTTGGATACGACACGCCTGAGCTGGCGAGCGTCCACTGTCGAGCCTTGTCACGCGGCTTCGTGGACCTGAGTGGTCCGTGGCAGTTCCGCCTTTTCGACCACCCCCGGCGCCTCCCCACTGACTTTGCCACCACCGCCCAGGACGGCTGGGACGTGGTGCAGGTGCCGCACCTGTGGCAGATGGACGGCTACGGCAACCTTCAGTACACCGATGAGGGCTATCCCTTCCCCATTGAGCAACCGCACGTCCCCGCGAACAACCCCACGGGGGCCTACCAGCGCACGCTGATGCTTCAGGCCCCCGCCGAGGGGGAGCGCGTGATTCTGCGCTTCGACGGTGTGGAGAGCTACGCGGAGATCTTCAGCAACGGCGAGTTCGTGGGTATGACGAAGGGCTCCCGGCTGGCCGCCGAGTTCGACGTGACGGATCACATCATCGACGGTGAGAATCTCCTGGCCATCAAGGTCTTCCAGTTCTGCGACGCCACCTACATCGAGGACCAGGACATGTGGTGGGCCTCCGGCATCTTCCGTGACGTCTACCTCGTCACACGTCCCGCCGCGCGACTCACCGACTTCTTCGTCCGCACCCACCGCACCGAGGAGGGCGCCGCCGAGGTGACCCTCACCACATGGGCCGAGGGCGCCGACAGCATCGAGTGGAGCATCTCCGAGGATGGCCATGCACTGGCATCCACCACCGTTGGGGCAGACGGCAGCGCCACCCTGACCCTGCCCGACGCTCAGTTCTGGAACCCTGAGAATCCACACCTCTACGACATGCTCATCACCGTCTCGGGCAACGGCGTGGAGGACCATGTACCCCACCGCCTGGGGTTGACTGAGATCACCATCGTCGACGGTCTCCTGCACCTCAATGGCAGCTACTTCAAGATGCACGGCGTCAACCGTCACGATGGTGATGACCACACCGGCCGCGCCGTCGGCATGGCGCGGGTGCGTCGTGACCTGGAGATGATGAAGCAGCACAACATCAATGCCGTGCGCACGGCCCACTACCCGAACGATCCGCGCTTCTACGAAATGTGCGACGAGCTGGGTCTCATGGTGATCGCCGAGACGGATCTGGAAAGTCACGGATTCGCCAACGTCGGTGAGATCGGGCGCATCACGGACGATCCCGAGTGGGAGAGCGCCTACGTGGACCGCATCGAGCGCCACGTGCTTGCACAACGCAACCACGCCTCCATCATCATGTGGAGCCTCGGCAACGAGTCCGGCTACGGGTGCAACATCCCTGCCATGTACAAGCGCTCCAAGGTGCTCGATCCGACCCGTCCCGTGCATTACGAGGAGGATCGCAACGCCGAGTACGCGGACGTCATCTCCACCATGTACTCCCGGGTCCAGCAGATGAACGACTTCGGGGAACACCCCCACCCCAAGCCACGCATCAACTGCGAGTACGGCCACGCCATGGGCAATGGCCCCGGCGGGCTGAGCGAGTACCAGGAAGTGTTCAACCGGTACGACTCCCTCCAGGGTCACTTCATCTGGGAGTGGTGTGACCACGGCATCGCGGCGAAAACCGACGACGGCCGTGAGTGCCACAAGTACGGGGGGGACTTCGGGGACTACCCCAACAACAGCAACTTCTGCATCGACGGCCTGGTCTTCCCCTGGCAGGAGCCCAGCCCCGGCCTCATCGAGTACAAGCAGGTCATCTGCCCCGTCCTCGTGGAGTACGAGGGCGGCGTCCTGAGCGTCACCAACCGTCGCTGGTTCACCACACTGGATGACGTGGTGGTGACTTTGGAGACATTGCACGACGGAGTCAGCGTCGGCGTCGAGACATTCACGCCCGGAGCGGTCGCGCCCGGCCAGTCGTGGACGACGCCCGTGGAGGTCGCCCCGGCCCCTCATGGCGAGACGATGTGCACGGCGAGAGTGTCCTCGACGCGGGCCGAGAGCTGGAGTGCTCCCATGCGGGAACTGGGACGCTTCGGCTTTGAGGTGGACACCAAGCCCCGCCTCGCGCTGGCAATCGATGTGGCTGCATCCCTGACAACGGAGGCCGACGACACCACGCTGCGCATTTACTCACCCGCCAGCGAGATGGTGTTCGACCTGTTGACCGGAGACATCACGTCGTGGATCTCCGGAGGTCGTCAGGTCATTGCCGCGCCACCCCGCCTGGGCTTCTGGAAGCCGCTGGTGGACAACCACCAACAGGAGAGTGACGACCTGTGGACACCGAACCATATCGAAATCATGCAGACCTCCACCCGCTCAGTCAGCTGGCGTGAGGACGGGGACGCAGTGGTGGTGGAGGTGGAACAGCGAATAGCTCCACCCGTGCTCGATTTCGGCATGCACGCCACGCTCGTGTGGCGGATCACGCCCGATGGGCGCGCCGACGTCTCCGTCTCGGGTACCCCGTACGGCAGTTATGACGACATCGTGCCCCGCATCGGTCTCTCGTTCGAGGTGCCCGGTGCCAACCGGGCCGTCGAGTGGTACGGCCGCGGTCTGGGGGAGAACTACCCGGACTCTGCCGCCGCCAACACCATCGGCAGGTGGGTCAGCGATGTGGATGCCATGTTCACGCCCTACGTCGTACCGCAGGACTGCGCCAACCGCGGTGACACCCGATGGGTCACGCTCGCCGATCCGCATGGCGACGGACTGCTCGTGACCCGGCCCGACGAGGCCCAGGACACAGCGTTCGCGTTCTCGGCGTGGCCGTACACGAGTGCCGACATCGACGCCGCGCGTCACCGCACTGATCTGGTGCCCCGCGACACCGTGACGCTCAACATCAACGACGCAGTCCTGGGGCTGGGATCGAACTCCTGGGGCTCCGAGGTGCTGGACGCCTACAGAGTCCGTTTCGAGGCGTTCGACTTCGCCTTCTCCCTGCGGCCGTTGGCTGCGGGAACCCTCACCGCCACCGCTGCCAGCACCACGAAGGAGAACTGACATGCGCATTTTCGACACCCGTACCGCGTTCGATGACGTCCTCGGTGGCACCACGAAGTGGTCTCGCACTGGTGAGGCCATCGATGTCGCACCCAGTCTGCACCAAGGCGTTGCCTATTCCATCGGTGATTCCCTCACCTACGTGATCGACGACGCTGCCAGCCTGGCGCGCGAACACCTCGTGGGACGGCGTCGCTATCACATGGTGGTGGCGAGCACCCACGGCACTGTGCGCCTTGAGGTGGCGCTGAAGAGCAACCTCGACGCATCAACCGACTACGACGACCACACCGACCGGCAGCACTTCAGCGGCTCAGGCGAAGTGGTCGACGTCCCCGAGGGAGCCATCTGCATCGTCGACATCGACGAAGCTGCCCGCATCCTGCCCGAAGCCGAGACGACAGCTGTCCAGCTGCACGTCACGGTTGAGGGCGCCACGTTCCACAACAAGTAACCACAAGAAGGTGACCCCATGTCAACAGCAACAGTGAACCGTGGCCGGATCGGCGCGTTTGCTCTCCTCACCATGACGGTCGCGGCTGTGTTCAACATCCGCAACGTCATCAACAACAACGTGGCCATCGGTTTGGCCTCTGCGCCCGCCTTCTTCATCGCCACCATCATCTACTTCATCCCGTTCACGCTGGTGATCGCAGAGTTCGTGGCCATGAACAAGACGTCGGAGTCCGGCGTGTACCAATGGGTCAAAACATCCATGGGTGGCCGGTGGGCCTTCCTGACGGCCTTCACCTACTGGTTCGTCAACCTGTTCTTCTTCGCGTCGCTACTCCCACTCATCCTGGTGTTCGCGTCGTACCTGTTCTACGGTTCCGAGCGCACCCTGTCCCAGGCCTGGATCACGGGTCTGTCCATCCTGATCTTCGCCGTGGCCACCTGGGTCTCCACCCGAGGCGCACGGTGGATCGGCTCGGTCACGTCGATCGGGTCGACGCTCGTGATCGCTCTGACGTTCGCGTTCATCATCTTCTCTGCAGCCGCCATGCTGGGCGGGGTCGTGCCAGCCACGCCCATCAACGTGGAAACGCTGTCACCCAACCTCAGCACGTTCGCCACCACATGGGCGTTCCTCGGCACGTTGGCATGGATCATCCAGGGCGTGGGCGGCGCCGAATCCGTTGGCGTGTTCCTCAATGACCTCAGGGGCGGCGTCAAGGCGTTCGTTCGCACCATCGTCATCGCCGGCATCATGATCGGCCTGCTGTACGCGTTGGCCTCGCTCCTGATGAACGTCTTCATGCCCACGGGTTCGCTCAGCTTCTCCACCGGACTGTTCGATGTGATGGGTGCGGTGGCCGGACACTTCGGTCTGCCGGTGGACTTCACCAACCGCGCCGTCGGGCTCATCCTGCTGGCTGCCACCCTCGGCTCGCTGATGATGTGGACCTCCACACCGGTCAAGATCTTCTTCTCCGAGATTCCCAAGGGCATCTTCGGGTCCAAGCTGATCGAGTTGAACAGTGAAGGCATTCCCTTCCGCGCCGCATGGCTCCAGTTCGCCATTGTGGTGCCAATCCTTGTGATTCCGGCGCTCGGCTCGGGCAACATCGACGATCTCCTGCAGATCGTCATCAACATGACGGCAGCCACGGCTCTCCTGCCACCGCTGCTCATCCTGCTGGCCTACTTCATGCTGCGCCGCAAGTACGACCACATCAAGCGCGACTTCAAGATGGGGTCCCGCACGTTCGGTCTGGGACTGGCCACCTTCCTGCTGGTCATCTTCGCGTTCGTGTTCATCGCAGGCACGTTCCCCGTCGACCAGCCTCTGTGGCTGACGCTCGTCTACAACGTCAGCGGCGTCGTGATCTTCCTGGGACTGGCCATCTGGTGGTACCAGCGCTACATCAACCGGCTGAAGGTCTCCGATCCCCAGGTGGCAGCCGACGAACTGGAACCCAGCGCCGAGGCGATCATCCGCGGCGAGGAGCCGGACCCCGCCGACATCCCGTTGAACCACTGATACTGACACCCGGATCAGGTCATGAGACAGGAACCCGCGCACCCTTGGGCAGGGGGCGCGGGTTCCTGCTGCGGTGGCAGCGTCAGGCAGTACACTCATCGACACCGCCATCGCCGCACGCCATGCGCAGTATCCCGGCCAACACCCCCCCGATCTTCACTCAGACACCGAACAGTCCGCGACCTGCAGAGACCAATGCGGTGTGAGAATCACTCCAGCAAGGAGCGCTCGTGACCGACATCGCACTCACCAGCTTTCTGCAGTGGCTTGATCTCATTGGGGTGTTCTTCAATGCCGTGGTGGGTGCGATCATTGCCCGAAGTGCCCGGCTGGATCCCATCGGTTTCGGCGTGCTGGCCGTCATGTCAGGGGTGGGCGGGGGACTGATTCGCGACACTCTGCTACAGGCCGGTCCACCTATCGCACTCGTCGACTGGCGCTATTTCACCACCGCCATCGCGGGTGCCTTCATCGTCATGATCGTGCACATCCAGGGCCGCTGGTGGGATCGTATCTACTTGCCTGTGGACGCGCTCGCCGTCGGCTGCTGGGCCGCCGTCGGGGCTGCGAAGACCATCGGGTTGGGCTACGGCTGGCTCCCCGCCATCCTGTTGGGTGCCATCACCGCTGTGGGAGGCAGTTTCGTGCGGGACATGGTGCTGCGTCAGGTTCCTGCGATCCTCGGCGGCAACACGCTGTACGCGACGTGGGCGATGGTCGCGGCTGCCATCACCGTCGTCGGTGCAGAGCTGGATCAAACAGCTCTGGGCTCCGTGATCGCGACGCTGGTGGGTGCGGGGCTGGTACTCCTGTCGCGCCACCGGCACTGGGCTTTTCCGCAGGGCGACGACGCCGCCACGGTGGGTCAGGCTGTCAGCCGCATGCTCGCAAATCGACGAGCCAGGGCCGAGGGGCATGAAGCAGAGCGCAGGACCGACGACTGATCGTCTGCCAGCGCCGCCAAGCGGCACCCGGGCTGAACAGCGCCGGGACGTTCACGCTAACCGTTCGGTTCCGAACACAAGACCGACCGTTTTTGAACGGTTAACGCTGCCACTTGGAGGGGCGCGTCGTCAATCGGTAAAAGTGTTTGCGTTAACCGTCGCTTTAACCGCCCAGTATGGACAATTTTCGAACGGTTAACGCTGCCAGCCACGCGACGAGTCAGTCAGGGGGTGCCGACAGGCGGACGGCCATGTCCACCAGCAACGCGGCGGACCATCCGAAGCAGGTGGTGGCCGTGGGAGGTTTGCTGGCATCCAGCGGGTTGAAGTACTCGTGAGGGCCACCTCCGAGGGCAGCCATCTCCAGGGTGTCGCGCTCCAGCACGTCCGCCTCCTCAAGGAATCCCTGCTGGCGCATGCCGCGGGCCACAAGCCAGTTGATGTTCACCCACACAGGACCGCGCCACATGCGCTCCGGTGCGAACTCGGGGTCGTCGACAGCCACCGTCGGGAGACGGTGGGGCGTGCCGTAACGCTGGGGATCCGTGGCGGCTGACACCAGGGCGGCAGCCAGGACGTCCGGCAGTCCGGCGGCCAGCAGAGGGATCAACCCGACGACGGCGTCGGTGGACAGTGGCTGAACCTGGTCACCGAGGCTGGGGAAGAACTCCCGTTCGGGCTCCCACCGCGTGACCAGGGCGACCAGTGCGTCGTCTGCACGTTGGGAGCAACGGGCGGCTTCCGCTCCGCGTTCACGCTCCAGCAGCCAACCGGCAAGGATGCGGTCCTGGAGGATCAGGTAGGCGGCAAGATCGGGCGAGGCGACGATGGCATCGTGATCGAAGATGGGGGAATCATCCAGCCCGGAGGAGTAGGGATGGAGGTATGCGGGGGTGCCGCTCCCGTGGGAGTCGGACTCCTTGTACCACCAGTCCTGCGAGGCCAGGATCGCGTCGATGAACTCATCGATGAGAGGTTCGTCTGACTGCTCAGCAACGAGCTGGACCGCCAGGGCTGTCAACGGCGGTTTGGTCAGGGGGATACGCGTGTTGCGGAGGCTGGGAGAGCCCATGGCCCTCAGTGTCTCGAGATCACCGGGTGGCAGGTCATCACTGGAGGCCAGGACACCGTCCTCGTGGACGACGTCCGGCAATTGCCCCGACGGCTGCGGGTGGGACAGGGCGATGCGCAATTGTTCCGCGGCAAGTTTGGGGTCTCCGTGCCGCAACCCGATGGCGATGAAGTACGCATCCCACTGCCACAGTCCCACGTAGCCGAGCTTGGATGGGACCACGGCGCGTCCGACGACGGCGCCGCCAAGTTCCAAAGTGTTGACGCCGAGCACCCACCAGCAGAGCCGCACGAGCGGCTGCCACTCATCGACAACGCCCGGGCACCGTCGCAGCCAGGCCATCACCTCGGCATTGATGACGGAGACGACGTCCCCGTGCTCCACTCGGTCACTGGGCCCACCCGCACAGGCAATGGAGATGTCCCCGCCGCTCGGCAACTCCACCTGGGTGAGGTGCTTGTTAACCCCTGTCCGAGCGTCGTCGGGCACGAGAAGTCTTGCAGGTGTCAGTTCGGCTTCCAGTGGGGGCAGTGCCAGGTCCGCCTCCAGTACTGTCCCAGCGGGAAGCGTACCGATATGGACTGTGTCGTCCCGGGTCACCACGAGGGACACTGCGCCGTCGAGCACAATGCCCAGCGGCGTGGCGCGCACGACCTGTAGCGGGGTTCCGTCCGCGGCGCGCAGTTGGAGAGATCCGACGACCACGCTGTCGGCCAGCGCCCGCTCGTAGGAGGCTCGATACACCGTGAGGTGATCGCCGTCGGCCCGCACGAACAAGCGCGAGAACGGCACGGTGTAGGGGACGGCATCCAGGTCCAGAACTGGAAGCTCGGTTTCGCCGGGTTGTCGCATCAACGACCACCGAGCCCGGAGGTCGCCAGTGAGTTGATGATTTGGCGCTGGCCGACGAGGAAGGCGACGAGCATGGGGATCACGGACAGCGCGGTCGCCGCCATGACCAGCCCGTAGTTCATGCCGCCGTACTGGCCCTGGAACTGCGACAGCAACAGCGGGACGGTGAACAGCTCGGTGGAGTTCAGCAGGATCAGCGGCAACAGGAAGTTGTTCCATGCATCCAGCGCCGTGATGATGGCCAGCGCACCCAGGCCCGGGCGGATGGTCGGGATGATCACCTGCCAGTAGATCCGCCACCGGGAGGCGCCGTCGATCATGGCGGCTTCTTCGAGCTCGATGGGCACCGACATGATGAATTGCCTGGCCAGGAACACGCCGAAGGGATTGACCATGATGGCGGGCACGATGAGCGCCAGGTGGGAGTCGACCCATCCGATCTGTGCCATCAGGAAGTAGAACGGCACGAGGGTGACTTGTTTGGGCACCATCTGCATGGCCAAAAACACCACGAAGAGAGCCCTCGAGCCCTTGAAGGGGATGCGGGCGAATCCGTAGGCGGCCAGCGTGGTGGTGAACAGCGTGCCAGCCACGATGAGGACGGTGATGTAGATGCTGTTGAAGTAGGCGCGCCCGAACGGGAGCGCGTTCCACGCGTCGGCGAAGTTGGTGAAGACCCAGGGATCCGGCAGCAGACTGAGGGGATCCTGGAGCAGCTGGGGGAGCCCCTTGAAGGACGTCAGCAGCATCCAGATGAAGGGTGCCACCATGAGTAGACCGGCGGCCAGGATGACCAAGTGCTTGGCGCCAACGCCGAGGACTTTGCGCGCCGGGGTCTTGTTGGCGGGGAGGGAATCGGTGGACTCGCTCTGGACCGGAGGTGGGTTTGTTGTGGTGGTCATGTCGCTCATCCCTCGTAGTGGACGAATCGCTTCTGCGCTGCGAACTGTGCTGCTGTGATCAGCAACGTGAGCAGGAGCAAAATGATGGAGGCGGCGCTGGAGATCCCGAACTGTGACTTCGCGAAGCCGAGATCGTAGATGTGGTACACGATGGTCCGTGTCGCGTTGTCCGGGCCGGCGTTGTTCACGAGAATGAACACCAGATCGAACGTCTGCAGTGAACTGATGAACGCCACGACGGACTGGTAGAAGATGATGGGTGAGAGCAACGGCAGGATGACTTTGAAGAACCTGCTGATGATGCCGGCCCCGTCAATTTCCGCGGCTTCCAGGACTGCGGGCGACACGTTCTGCAAACCGGCCATGAAAATGACCACGTTCAGGCCGAGACTGGACCAGATGGTGACCATGCACACGGCTGCCAGGGCGAGTCGGGGGTCACCCAGCCAATCAATGGTGGGCAGACCGAAGGTGCGGCTCAGGAAGTCTGAGAGCACGCCGTCGGGACGCAGAATCTGCTGCCAGATCAGGGCGATGGCCACGAGGCTGGTGACCACCGGTGCGAAGAACAGCACCATGTAGAAGGGGCGGCCCTTGATCTTGTTCAGGGCTGTGGCGACGAGAATGGAGAGGAACAGACCGATCGGCACGGTGACGACCGCGATGATCAGGGTGTTGAGGATGGACTTGCCCAGCAGGGGACTTGTCAGCTGATCCTTGAAATTCTCGAGTCCGACGTAGTTGGGAAGCCCGAAGCCATTCCATTCCGTGAACGCCAGGATGAAAGCAAAAATGAACGGGATGATGGTGAAGACCAGCATGCCGATTGCCTGGGGTGCGACGAAGAGCATGCCCCAGCGCCGATCCTTTGCCCGCCATGTCTTGCGTGGCGGAGGAGAGGTCTCCTCCGCCGTGCGTCGAACCGCGGTGGTGGACATCAGGCCGTCTTTTCCTCGACGAGCGCCGCAACGGCATCGAGTGTGGACTGTGCATCGGACTTGCCCTCATACAGCGGCTGCATGTACTCCACGGAGATCTGGTTGGACAGGTCCGGCACGGCGGCCTCTGTCGCGAAGTTGGAGTAGCCCATGTCCCGCATGTCCAACATCGTCTGGGCGTGTGCCGGGTAGTCGCTGTCCAGCACGATGTCATCGGCACCCTTGATGGATGGCACGGCGTTACCGGTACCTTCCAGGCGGAGTCGCTGACCCTCGGCGTTGAGGAATGAGGTGAAGAACTCCATGGCGGAATCTGGATCAGCGGCCTCGGAGTTGATGGCGAGGTAGGAGGCGGCAACACCGGTGGGCTTGGCCGTCCCGTCGACGGTGGGCCAGCGAACGATGTCGTAGAGACTCTCATCGACACCTGCCCCGCGGATGGCTCCGATGGTGTAGCGGCCTGCTGCGAGGAAGCCGAGCTGGTGTGTCACCAGCAGTGTTTCGCTTCCGGCGCCCTCGGGCAGCAGATCCGCGAGCTTCATCTCTTCGCTCTGGAAGCGCTGCGCGTACTCCTCCATGGCCTGGACGCTGGCAGGATCCTCGTGGGCCACATAATTGCCGTCCTCGTCGTACACCTGTCCGCCGGCAGCAGTCATGAAGCTGTCATGCGTGGCCCAGTAGTTCCAGTAGACGGCCCCGGTGAGGCCGGCGGCGGCCAGTTTGCCGGTCATGTCGAAGAAGGCTTCCGTTGTCCACTGGTCGTTCTCGGCCAGTTCGGCCGGATCATCGGTGATGCCCGCGGCCTCGAGTGCTTGTTTGTCGTACCACAGCGCGTCTGGGTTGACGTCGTTGGGCAATGCGTACAGATCACCCTCCCAGCGGCCGATGTCGAGCACGTTGGCGGCAAAGTCGTCCTCGCTGATCGAGGTGTCGGACAGTTTGTCGCCAATGGGCATCAGGACGTCGTTGCGGATGACGGATGCCACGCGGTCATCACCGATGTAGAAGACATCGGGTGCCGTTCCGGAGGACAACTGCGTCAGGAGTTTTGAGTGGTACTCGGAGTACGAGGGGGTGGGTTGGAAGACCAGTTCAATGTCAGGATGCTCTTCCTTGAAGGCTGCTTGGAATTCGTCGTAGCTCTTGAGGTCTTCGGGGGATCCCCATGTGGACCACACGACCTTTCCCTCACCTCCTCCGGAGCCGCTGCCGCTGCAAGCGGACAGGCTGGAGGCGGCGACTGCTGCCCCTGCGAGGAATCCGAACTGGCGTCGGGTGATGGTGGTTGCCATGGCTGTCTCTTTTCGGTCGATCATCGTTGATGACGTGGATTGTATTGTTCAGTGATTCGAGGTGGTGTGGGCGGTTTCGGCAAAGTCGGCTGACGATGCGCTGTGGTGATCCCCCGGATCAGGCGGTGGATCGGGGTCGGTGGGGTGGTGCGTGGACAGGTGTGTCTTGTCCCGGGCGAGAACTCCAATCAGGGTAGCGGCCAGAATCAGGGAGCCGCCGACGAGCAGGCGCACGGTGAAGGACTCCCCTCCCATGGCGACGGCGAATGCGGTGGCAAAGACGGGTTCCAACGTCATGACGACGGCAACCCTGGTGGGGGAGAGATATCCCTGCGCCCATGTCTGCAGAAGCATCGTGAGCGCCCCTGCGACCAATGCTGTGTACAGGATCGCTGTCCAGGCTCCTGCGTCCGGGAGCTCGCCGCGGCTTGTGGGCAACGATACGACGCTACACGTGGCGGCCACGCCGATCAGCTGCAGGGTGGTGAGCGAGAGTGCGTCCATCTGATCCGTGGAGCGGTCCAGGAACACGATGTGAAGCGCATACAGCGAGGCGCCCATCAGGGTGAGCAACTCGCCGATTCCGCCGGCTGCCATGCCGGTGAGGCTCAGGACTGCCAGCCCCGTGGCCGCCATGCCGACAGAGACCCACGTGCGCGGCGATACCGAGCGACGGAAGATCATCCACATGAGCAACGGTGTGATGATGACGTAGGTTCCCGTAATGAAACCGGACACGGACGCGTCGGTGTAGCGCAGACCCTCTGTTTGGACCAGCTGGCCAACACCGTAGATGACGCCCAGACCCAGCCCTGTGCGCCACTGCCGCCACGAGAGACGCATCAGACGGCGCCAGGAGACGGCGATCAGTGGCAGGGCGGCGATGGTGAAGCGGGTGGCAAGGAAGTCGGCGGTACCGATGTCGTCGAGTGCATCCTTGATGACAAAGAACGTTGATCCCCACGCTATGGTGACCAGCACCAGGGCACCCAGTGCCCAAATGGTTCGATTCACGCTCACCCCCTCCCGCTCTCATGTAACCGGTTTCATTGGATGATAAGTCAGCGGAGGGGAGGTATGCAAACGGTGTTCAACAGGTGGGTATGACGTTGCTCGTGGGGTGAGCTCCGATGCGCTGGTGTCAGCTCGTTGAACGCGTCAGCCCTGGGGGCGGAGCAGGGGGAAGAGGATGGTCTCGCGAATGCCCACCCCTGTCAGCAGCATGACGAGGCGATCCATTCCCAGACCCAGGCCACCCAGCGGCGGCACTCCGTGCTCCAGGGCCTCGAGGAAGTCCTGATCGAACTGCATGGCCTCCGGATCGCCGGCGGCTGCCTGGATGGCCTGGGAAACCAGGACCTCCCGCTGGATGACCGGGTCAACCAACTCGGTGTAGCCGGTGGCGCGCTCAACGCCGCCGATGATCAGGTCCCACGCCTCCACCTTGTCCTCGTCCGTCCGGTGCCGACGAGCCAGTGGCTGGGCGATGGAGGGATAGTCATAGGCGAACGTTGGCTGCAGCAGAGTGGGTTCCACCAATTCGCCGAAGAGCTCCATGATCATCTTGTCCGCGGCCCAGGCAGGGTCGTACTCCACCTCCCACGCGTCGGCAATCCCACGCAGTACCTCGACGGGTGTGTGGACGGTCAACTCCTGGCCGACCTTCTCCGAGAGGCTCGGGAACACGGAGAGCCACGGCCACTCTCCGTCCAGGTCGATCGTGCCCTGTGGAGTCTCGATCTGGCGGGAACCCACCGCATCGGCGGCGGCCACCACGAGATCCTGCGTCAGCCGGGCCACCGTTGTCTGGTCGCCCCAACTCTGGTACGCCTCCAGCATGGTGAATTCGGCAGAATGTGTGGAGTCGATTCCCTCGTTGCGGAAGATGCGTCCCATTTCGAAGACGCGGTCCGCACCGCCCACCATCGTGCGCTTGAGGTGCAGTTCGAGTGCGATCCGTAGGGTCATGTCCAGGGCGAAGGCATTGAGGTGGGTGTTGAACGGGCGCGCCGCGGCTCCGCCATGGATGAGCTGCAGCGTGGGCGTCTCCACCTCCATGTAGCCCTGCTCGTACAGCGTCTCCCGGACGGCTCGGGTGATGGCGGCCCGCGTGCGCACCATGGCGCGGGCCTCGTCGCGGGCTATGAGGTCGACGTAGCGGCGGCGCACCCGCGACTCTTCGGAGAGGTCTTTGTGGAGCGCGGGCAGCGGTCGCAGTGCCTTGCTGGCCATGCGCCACTGTGAGGCCATGACGGAGAGTTCGCCGCGCTTGGACGAGATCACGCGACCCTTGATCCAGACGTGATCGCCGAGGTCGACGTCGGATTTCCAGTTGGCCAGTGCCTCGTCGCCGACTTCGGCGAGTGACAGCATCACCTGCAGGCGCTCGCCGTTGTCATCGGGGGTGAAGCCGTCCTGCAGTGTGGCGAAGCAGAGCTTGCCGGTGTTGCGGATGAAGACCACGCGGCCACCGACGGTGACCACCTCGTCGGTCTCCTCCGCCGCCTCCAGATGGCCCCACGTCGCACGAACCTCGCGAAGGGTGTGGGAGCGCGTGAGGTCGGCCGGATAGACCTCGACGCCGGAGGCAAGAATGCGTTCCCGCTTCTCCTTGCGGATTGCGGTCTGCTCGGAATCGCTCGGGGCCCCAGTCTGGTCAGTCACGAGAAGCGATCCTACCGGTCCGGACCCACCCGTCGAGTTCCGGACGGGTGGGTGCGGACCGGCGAACCTGGTTCAGAGCTTGTCGAGCTGGTCCTGCATCGTCGACATCAGTTCTTCCCATGGCTCGATGAACTTGGTGACGCCTTCCTGGCCCAGCACGTCGAACACGTCGTCGAAGTCCACGCCCTGCGCTTCGATGGCTTCGAGGACCTGACGCGATTCGTCGTAGGTGCCCCGGACGGTGTCGCCGCGCACTTCGCCGCGGTCCGCGAACGCCTCCATCGTCTTCTCCGGCATGGTGTTGACCGTGCCGTCGGTGACGAGCTCCTCGATGTAGAGAGTGTCGCGGTAGCTCGGGTCCTTCGTGCCCGTCGATGCCCACAGCGGTCGCTGCGGACGGGCTCCGTAGCCGGCCAACGTCCGCCACCGCTCGGAGCACAGGGCATCCTTGTACGCCTCATGGCACAGGCGGGCGACGGCCAGCGCGGCCCTGCCCTTCAGATTCTCGGCTTCCGGTGTCCCTATGGCGTCGAACGCTTGTCCACCTCGACGTCGGTGCGCGAGACGAACACTGATGCGACGGAGTGGATCTCGGTGAGGTCCACCCCCTTGTCGTGGGCCTGCTCGAGACCGCTCAGCCAGGCGTCGAGAACATCCCGGTACGAGGCGACCGAGAAGATGAGTGTCACATTGACACTGATGCCCGCGGCGATGGTGGCGGTGATGGCGGGCAGTCCCTCCGTTGTGGCGGGGATCTTGACCAGCACATTGGGACGGTCCACCACGTCACTCAGGCGCTGCGCCTCATCGATGGTGGGACGGGTCTCATGTGCCAAGCGGGGATCTACTTCAATGGATACCCGGCCGTCGACGCCGTCGGTGGATGTGTAGACGCCGGTGAAGAGGTCACAGGCGTCCCGGACGTCGTCGGTGGTCAGCGTTGTCACCACCTCAGCGAGCGAGGTGTTGGCAGCCTTGAGTTCCCGGAGTTGGCCGGTGTAGGCGTCGCCAGCGGACATGGCTTTGGCGAAGATGCTGGGGTTCGTGGTGACTCCCACCACATGCCACTCATCGATCAATTCCTGCAGGCTGCCCGAGGTCAGGCGTTCCCGTGAAAAATCATCGAGCCAGATCGACACTCCGGCGTCGCTGAGCTTCTTGAGACGGTCGTTCATTGGTGTGGCGCTCCTTAGATCTCGGTTGCCCTCCACCCTACGCGTCAGGGGGTGCGGCCGAGCGGGGTCCGAGCGATGCCCCTGCACGACCGGACAAGTCTCACGGGTTGTCGGGGGATGCAGCTCCTGGCGTCCCCAGACCGAAGAAGCGGTCGAAGAATAGGCTGAGACGTCCGAGCACCCTCTGCTTCGTTTCGCCGTGTCCGCCATGACGTGCGAAGCGAGAGACCGGCGGCATGATCGTCGTGACGGCGGTGCCAATGGTGTGCACCGCGCCGTCGGAGGAGGCGCGTTCCACGAATTTGCGTGTCTGATCGGGTCTGAGAAAAGCGCTAATCAATGCTGTTTTCGGTGAGGACGTGGCGGGCGGGATGAGATGGTGTCACGACATCTGGTGCGTGTACTGGATGTCCATATGCAAATGTAGGGGCGCCAGATCGCCCGATCCGGTGCGCCGCAGCCAAAACATGATTGATCAGTGCTTCCCTATGTGGGTGGTGTTTTTCGTCGCGTGGCGGTCCCACTGTGTGGTGAGCCGTTTCGGGAGAATGGGGTCTATGACGCAGACGTATCGGCCCAGGGGCGAGTCGTGACGTTGAGGATCACGCCGAGGCAGGCGGATCTGTTCCGGTCCACGACTGGGTACTGCGAGTCGCGGGTCGCCCCGGACTCGGTTTATGGGTTGCTGCATCGGGAATGCGAGCGGCTGTTTCCCGATGAGATGTTTTCTGACCTGTTCACCGACGTGGGCCGCAGGTCGGTGCCGCCAATGATTGTGGCGGTGGTGATGGTGTTGCAGCGCATCGAGGGCTGCAGCGACAGGGAGGCGGTGGACCGGTTCTGCTTCGACGCACGGTGGAAGTACGCTGCCGGCGGGCTGGATTTTGACTACCCCGGGTTCGTGCGCACGGTATTGGTGGACATGCGCGCCAGGCTGGCCCGCTCCGTAGCGCCGAATCGGATCTTCAACACCGTCCTGGCGGTGGCTGATGCTGCCGGGCTGGTGGGGCGGAAACGGGTGCTGGACTCGGCACCGATCTATGACGCGGTCGCCACGATGGACACCGTCACGCTGATCCGTTCAGCAATCCGCGGCCTACTCAAAATTGCCGACGCCGGGTTGGCAGCTGAGGTGCGGGCGGTGTTGACCCGTGATGATGATTACACCGCGCCGGGTAAACCGTGTTGTGACTTCGACGACCCGGAGGCCAGGATCGCTCTGGTCGACGCTTTGGCCCGCGATGGCATGGCCGCGTTGGAGGTGGTGGAAGGACGCGAACTCTTGGAGACGGTGGCCCGGGCCGCAGAGCTGTTGGCCACAGTGCTGGGCCAAGACCTTGATGAGGATGAGGCGGAGATGTTTCGGATCGCGCGTCGGGTCGCGAAGGACCGGGCGATCTCCACGGTCGACCCGCAGACCCGACACGGACACAAGACCGCCGCGCGTGGCTTCGACGGGTACAAGGGCCATATTGGTGCTGATCCGGAGTCGGAGATCATCACGGCCACCCACGTCACCCCAGGCAATGCCGGGGATGCCAGCGTCGCTGAAGACCTGATCGTGGACCTGATCAACACCGACACCGACACCGGCGCTGAGGGTGACACGGGCGACGGGCGACACAGCGACGGGCAACACGGCGACGGGCAACACGGCGACGGGCAACACGGCGAGGATGCGACTCCGGCGGATACCGGGGTTGGGTCGGTGGCCGATGACGCCGCTGACGGTGACGGCGCCGTGGTATATGGGGATAATGCCTACGGGACCGGGGCGATGCATGACCGGCTCGAGCGGGCTGGGATCGCCTCCAAATGCAAGACCCAGCAGCCGGTGGCTGCAGGTGGCAGGTTCACCAAGAACCACTTCGATATTGATCTGGACCAGGACACCGTGGGCTGCCCGGCCGGGCAGCAGGCACCGATCCGCCGTCACAGCGACGGGGGCGGCACCGCCCGCTTCGGCCAGGTCTGCGCCGGCTGTCCGCTGCGGCAGCAGTGCACCCTCTCTGCTGCCGGGCGCAGCATCCAGATCGGCGCCTTCGAGCGTCAACTCGCCGCCGCCCGGGAACGTCAACGCGACCCCGCCTGGGTCCAGGATTATCGGGCCAGCCGCCCCAAAGTAGAACGCAAGATCGGCCACCTGATGCGCCGCCGACACGGCGGACGCCGGGCCCGAGTCCGAGGCAACACCAAAATCGCAGCCGATTTCAGTCTCCTGGCCGCCGCAGCCAATCTCGCACGCCTTGCCGTACTCCGCCTGACCCGCACAACGAGAGGATGGACGATCGCCACCGCCTAACAACCCAGGGCAAGGGCCCTCAGCGACTCATCACCGGTCCTCCTGGGTCCCTGAGCGTCCCCGTACGCCTCTCACCGCCACGAGGAGAGACCTCAAGCGGTCAAGGCCGGACCAGCCCGGCAGCCTCTGAGTCCAACTCCGACCACAGCGGCGAGCCCCAAGACCCCGTTCAACACCACCCACCTAGGTCCATTCAGACTTCGATGGCCGGCCCAACTCCAACCATGAGGGGCGCCCTGGCCGGGCGCGCGTCATCACCCATGTCGAGGCTCACACGAGAATCAGCGCAATCATCGGGGCCGGCGGCCACAGCCTGATCTTAGGACGACGCCTACGACGTACAGCCAAAACGACAGGAGCGCCATGTGTTTTTCCAAGCCTCAATCGGCGCCTCGAGCGATTGCCCAACAACTTCCCGCCACGAGGACACCCGACACCACGAGCCACCCGTGGAAGCCGACCCAGGGAGCGATCGCCAGCAACGCCAGCAATACCAAAGAGACCGAATCACGCAGACCGGAACGGCTTTCGTTTGAGCTTCGCGTTCACAGTCGATGGCCGGCAGCGCTGGCAGAAGATTCGACTTCTTGAACCTATCAACGACGAGGAAGCAACCGCCCGCTGATGGGCTACCGCCGTTCCTCGTGGCTCCGGACAGCGTCGGTGTCCGTCAACTTGGCTGCGGCTCGGGCGCCGAGAAGCGAAGTTAGCTGGATGGCTCGCGTGGAAGTAGGCCAAGTCATATAGTCCTGCTCCTCCTACGGGTGCTCGAAAAGCACCTGTTCTTGAGCATGAGACACTTCCGAGGTGCCGAAGTATCCTTCCATGAAGTCAGGAGAGATGCTGTCGTTGCTCTACAGTCTCGGGTATAGCATCAAGCGACAGAAAGGTTCGCACAAGCATCTTGAGTGTCCCAACCGTCCTCGGGTGCTGTTTGCGTTCCACGATGGAGCGACCATACCTCCGGGCCTCGTGAGGAAGATCCTCCTGCGAGATGCAGGGCTTACTCCCGAAGAGGCGGCTGGTATTCTCGGTTTGAAAGGGTGAGGGATATGCGTCAGGTCAAGGTTATTTATCACATCGAGGACGGCTCGTGGTGGGCGGAGTCCCCAAGCATCGCTGGATTCAGCGCCGCAGCAGACACCCTCACCGAACTCAAACGCACTGTTACAGAAGGTATGGACTTCTTCCTCGAAGGCGAAGAATTTCAGTTGGTAGAAGTTAGTGATTTCATTGTAACCCGTCCTAGCAACGCGCCATGGTGGACAGTTAAGCAAAGCACCACAAGTGGAATGGTTGCCAGAGGAAGCGGTCACAGACGTGCAGTTACAGTTAGCTCTAACCAAGAGCTGGTCTCTGCATGAGTGAACTGTCCGAACAAGCCACTACGTCTATACTTCTTTCTGATTTCGCTAATGTTACTGAAGTTGGCAAACTCAATGTCGTTGGGGCGGGCGTCACGATGCTGGGTTTCGAAGCGCAGCAAGGCGTAACGGCCCGATTCTCGTTGGTGGCGATTATTGAGGCTCCCCCTTCAGTTTCGCTGCCTGTTGATTGCACTATTGAGTTCACCCTCTACAGCGAGGGCTCAATCGTGGAAGTTCCCGGGCCGGCAGGCCCACAGACCATGCGTATCGGGCAGACAAGCACGATTGAGATCCCTGCTCTACCCGTCAACGCCGCGCTACGCGGAAAATTGAGCGGGCGGAACATCACAGTCCTAGACTTTTCTAGCGGGCTACCTTTAATCCCTGGCACGATCTATGAGTGGGTCGTCCAAATCGACGGGGATTCAACGGAAAGACATACTTATCCGTTCATCGTCGCCGGGCCACAGCAGCAACCGGTTATTGGATAGTCAAAATACGATATGGCAGGTTGCTTGCGGTACAACTAGCTAGTTTCGTGGCACTAGCGTTCCGCCTTGTCGCCCGCTGCGATGCCGACAATGTGCGAGGGCTGTCCGGTACGCGTGGGAGTGTCAGCGTGCCGTCGACGTGGACGCTAAGGGCATTTGGGTCGATACCTCTATCCGGCAGCAGCGCTACGGCCACTCCCAACCTTTATGCGGGCCGTCAACGTTACGGTGCCCTGAAGGGTCTGCGTAGCCGATCACGAGCTTGGTCGCCTTCGAAGCTAGGTCGCAGAGTTGGGCCACCGGGCGACGCTGGATGAGCCGAGCCGTCGCATAGGAAGTGACCGCCTGGACTGAGCATACGTCCCACATCACCTCAACGCACTTTCGCCGTTGAGGTGATATACAACAGCGATCATGGTGATCGGATCGAAATGATGACTCATTTCGTTGGACTGCATCTATGGTCACGTTGTTCGATCCAGCGCATTAAACTCTGGGGATCTACCCCATGGTCTTGTCGATGCTTGTCCCATTGAATTGGGCTAAGTACTCTGGGAGGACGGAGAGTGGATCTCCGCGTCTGCGCCCGATGTTGAACGCGTTGCTGCGCACTTCGAGCAATCGAGTGAGGGTCCACGAGAGAAAATAGTCGTTGTGACTCTCAGGTGGTGCGTGCCTCTTATCTAGTCGGTCCCGCGGTGGCTGCTTCATGGCACCTAAATTCCCGTCGAGGGTCACCATTACATGATGGCGGTCTACCATTGCTGATCAAACGTTTGGATGACGTCGAATGCTAAATCCCGAGTCTGGTGGCGGCGTTGTCTTCCCAGGCTTTTCGACGTGGGTGTAGATACCGACGAGGCCAAGGATTTGTGGCGGGTTTGGTGGGCTCATTGTTGGGCAGTGGCGCCACGTTGGACGGCGTAGGTCGCGAACCCATACCCAGCGAGCGACCGGAGTAGCCGGTCGGTCTTACCCGGCCCTTCCTACGGCCGTGGTGATAGTCCGGGGCAGCCCATCCGGGCTCAGGGAGGTGGTGGTGGCGTTATTGCCTCCGGTGACTTTCCGGAACACCAGGCCCTCAGTGATAGACCCCAGTTCTAGCCAGTGGTCCAAGGCACGGATGGGACAGGTGGCCTGGAGGGGGCCGCGGCCAGAACGATGTGTTCGAGTTGTCCGATCTGGTTGATTTTGGAGTGGGTGAGCTAAATGACGCGGCCGCGATCGTCTTGTCGGATCTGGTCCAGGGTGAGCACGGCGATCTCGGAGGGTCGCATCGTGGAAACGAACCCCAGCAGCAGTGCACGGTCTCGGGCACCGGTCAACGATAGCTCGTTGTCGCGGGTTTATGCACGACGTCATCGCTGGGCCGGAAGTTGTCAAGGTGGGTTGGGCCAGTACGAGTTAAGCGGCGACGGTTTCGTCGTCGGGTTTCGCGGGTTGGTTGATCCACGCCGAATTGGGGATGTTCAGGATCTTCGGATCCTGGTTGGTGGTGAACCGCTCAGGATTACTGGCCCTGGCCTTGGCCAAGGTGGAGGCTCTTTTCTCGGTTTTCGCGGCTGCCAGTCCGTAGTGGACATCGGCGGGGGTGTTCAACCCGATCCCGCTATGGCGATGGTTGTGGTT